>NZ_JADYVG010000040.1:0-20785 GCF_020193585.1 Bradyrhizobium sp. IC3195
CGCGCCTCGGCCTGCCCAAGGACGAGGACGGCAAGACCGCGATGGCGGTCGGCGTCGACCTACGCGGCGAATCCTATGGCCTCCTGATCGACCAGATCGGCGAGGTGCTGCGCCTGCCCGAGGACGGTAAGGAAGAAAACCCCGTCAACCTCGACCCCCGCATGGCCAAGCTCGCCGGCGGCGTCCACCGCCTCGACGGACAGCTCATGGTCGTCCTCGACGTCGACCGCGTCCTCGAGCTCGAAACCAAGACGCAAATGGCCGCCTGAGCCAATGAAACATCGAAGCCGGAGAACAGAAATGAAGACGTGTTTGGTGGTCGATGATTCCAGCGTGGTGCGCAAGATCGCGCGCCGGATCCTGGAAGGTCTGGAGTTCGAGGTCACCGAGGCCGAGGACGGCTCGAAGGCGCTCGAGATCTGCCAGCGGCAGCTGCCCGACGCGGTGCTGCTCGACTGGAACATGCCGGTCATGGACGGCTTCGAGTTCATGGGCCACATGCGCCGCCTGCCAGGCGGCGACCAGCCGAAAGTGGTGTTCTGCACCACCGAGAACAACGTGGCTCACATCGCTCAGGCGCTCAGCGGCGGTGCCAACGAGTACATCATGAAGCCCTTCGACAAAGACATCATCGCCGACAAGTTCGCTGAAGTTGGTTTGATCCCGGTCGGACAAGTCATGGTCTGAGTGTGTCAGGCCCAAAGCGCTTGGGCCAGAGTGTTCCAGTACAGCTTTCGAGAGGCCATCCGTGACCCCGACCGAGTATGAGTACCTGCGTAAGTTCCTGAAGGATAATTCCGGTCTCGACCTGTCCGCAGACAAGCAATATCTGATCGAAAGCCGCCTATTGCCGCTGGCTCGCAAGGCCGGGCTCTCCGGCATCGCCGAACTCGTGCAGAAGCTGCAAGGCGGCTCGCGCCAGCTGATCACCGACGTGGTCGAAGCCATGACCACCAACGAGACCTTCTTCTTCCGCGACAAGGTCCCGTTCGATCATTTCCGTGAGCACATCATGCCGGAGATCATCAAGGCACGTGCGGCCAAGCGCAGCCTGCGCATCTGGTGTGCCGCCGGCTCGACCGGTCAGGAGCCCTATTCGCTGGCGATGTGCCTGAAGGAGATGGGCGCGGCCCTCACCGGCTGGCGCGTCGAGATCATCGCGACCGACCTGTCGCAAGAGGTGCTGGAGAAGGCCAAGGCCGGCGTCTACAGCCAGTTCGAGGTGCAGCGCGGCCTGCCGATCCAGATGCTGGTGAAATATTTCAGGCAGACCGGCGAGACCTGGCAGATCAATCCTGAATTGCGGGCGATGATCCAGCATCGCCAGCTCAACCTGCTGCACGATTTCGCTCAGCTCGGCACCTTCGACGTCATCTTCTGCCGCAACGTGCTGATCTATTTCGATCAGGACACCAAGATCAACATCTTCAACCGCCTGGCGCGCCAGATCGAGCCCGACGGCTTTCTGGTGCTCGGCGCCGCCGAGACCGTGGTTGGACTGACCGACACGTTCCGGCCGATTCCGGAGCGGCGCGGCCTCTACAAGCCAAATGATCCGCGCGCGGCCGCGGCCAAGCCGGTTCTCGCCGGTGCGGCGCCGCGCATGGCGGCGATGGCGGGACGATAATCATGGCCGAGGATGGCAAGGGCGCGGAGCGTGTGACCTTCAGCCGCGGCTATGATGTCTGCATCATGGCCATCGACGGCACCTGGCGGCGCGACTGCAAGCTCAACGCGATCTCCGACACCGACGCGGTTCTCACGGTGGAGGGCTCGATCCAGGGCTTGAACCTGAAGGAGTTCTTTCTGCTGCTGTCGTCCACGGGTCTCGCCTATCGTCGCTGCGAGCTGGTCCGTGTCAACGGCGCCGAAATGGACATCCAGTTCCTGCGCGGCAAGAACCGGAAGAAGCGCGGTGCGGCCGGCGGCCACGACGCCGCGGCCTGATCTCGCCGCCGCCGTCGCTGCGCTTTCCGGCACTTTGCTTCACATTTGCTGAACGTTTCCGAGTCAATTGCTCGCGGCAGCTTTACGCGGCTTCAGCGCGAGCCGTGTATCCATTGACGCTCTCAATCCCAGGATACGGCAATGCCCAGAAGTTCTCTTTCCCCGATCTCGTCAAACCTGCCCGACGGCGCCGAGCGGCGTGCACTTCAGCTCCTGGTGGTCGATGACGACGCCACGCAGCGCCGCCTGATCACGGTCGCGGCCAAGCAGGCGGGCCACGAGGTCACTGTGGCGCCATCGGTGGCGGACGCGATCGAGAAGCTGCGCGCCGCGCGCTTCGACTGCGTGACGCTCGATCTCGTGCTGGAGGATGGCGACGGCGTCGACGTGCTGCGCGAGATGGCGAGCGCGAAGTTTGCAGGCTCCGTGATCGTCATCAGCGGCATGGACGGCAAGCGCCGCAGTGCCGCCCGCAGCTTCGCCCGTTCGGTCGGCATCGAGCTCCAGAGCCTGCCGAAGCCGCTGGATCTCGCGGCGCTGCGCATCAGCCTCGCCAATCTCGGCAAGACCGCGATGGGCCTGCCGGCGATTCACACCTGGGGTGGTGTCGCCACCGACGCGATCGTGGAACGGCACCGCGCCTGAGCTTGCGGAGCCGCCATACGGTCAGACGCGGCTTCCGGCCGCGTTGCCGGATTCCGATAGACATTGCAGGGCGTGGCCGAGGCCCGCCCGGCAGACATTGAGGGCCGCGCTCGCGCTGGCGTAGCGGGGCGTGACGTCGTCGAGCAAGACGACATCTGCGGAACCTTCCGGATCGCTGCCGTGTTCTTGATCCATGGCTGCGGCGATCCGGCGCATGCTGGTCTCGATCTGTGCGATCAGTAAACGAAGGTCCGCCGCAATCAGCTCACGGCTCTCGACTTCGGACGTTGCGACAGGAGGCGGCGTGTCGGCCAAATTTAGCATGGATATTCTCCGTCCAATGCAATTAGGCGCCATGCCGCTACTTGTGCGTTAAGTCCATGTCCCGTACAAATACGGGTGGGCCGAATCCGCGCCGAGCGCCATAACGAATGGCGCGGACGCGAGTCCTTCATGCCAACCGGATGTGGCACATGGCCGAACAAAGCTCTCGCGGTGAAATCTTCGTGGTCGATGACGACCCTGCCGTTCGCGACACCTTGTCGATGGTGTTGAAGGCGGCGGGCTATGAAGTGATCTGTTTTGCGGACGGTGCAGCGCTGCTCTCCGTCGCGCGAAACCGCACGCCGGCTGCAATCCTGCTCGACGTGAATATTCCCGGGAAGTCGGGTCTCGACATCCTGAAGGAGCTGCACGGCGAGGATTATCCTGCGCCGATCTTCATGATCTCCGGGCAGGGCGACATCGCGATGGCGGTGGGCGCGATCAAGAGCGGCGCGCTCGACTTCATCGAGAAGCCGTTCCGCGGCAGCGAGATCGTCGGCCGTCTCGACGAGGCGATCGGTGCCTATGCACGCAGGCAGGCGGAGAACGCGTCGCCGAAATTCGGCTCGCTGCATTTCCCCGGCCGCGAGCCGCTGACGCGCAGGGAGCGCGAGGTGTTGGAGCAGTTCGCCTCCGGCGCCTCCAACAAGGAGGCTGGCCGCACGCTCGGCATCAGTCCGCGCACCATCGAGGACCACCGTGCCAACATCATGAAGAAGCTCGGCGCGCGCAATGCCGCCGACCTGATCCGCATCGTGATGACCGCAGCCCAGCGCGCGTCGTAACATGGTCTCGTGCCACGGCTCAGCAGCGCATCATGCAATGATGCGTTGCTGAGCCGGGTCCATCTCTCCTCACCGACGGTTTCGTAGCCCGGATGGAGCGCAAGCGTAATCCGGGATTTCGCGCGCCGCACGATTGTTCCCGGATTGCGCTGCGCTCCATCCGGGCTACGGGCCTTCACCCGCTCAACGCCTTGCGGATGATCCGCGCCAGATCCGATTTGCGATAGGGCTTGGCCAGCAACACCACGCCGGAATCCAGCCGGCCGTGATGGATGATCGCGTTCTCGGTATAGCCTGACGTGTAGACCACCTTGAGATCCGGGCGCGTCTTCATCAGCTCGTCCGCGAGCTGCCGTCCGTTCATCTTGCCGGGCATGATGACGTCGGTGAACAGAAGGTCGAACGGCTTGCCGGCCGCGACGATCGCGAGCGCCTCCGCGGCGTTCGCGGCCTGCAACGTGACGTAACCCAGCGAATGCAACTGCGCCAGGACGTAGTCGCGCACCAGCCGGTCGTCCTCGACCACCAGGATCGTCTCGTGTCCGCCCTCGATCGTCGCCGGTGTCACGCCCTCGCCGACCGCCGTCGGCGTCTTGCCGGGCGGCAGATACATCTTGATCGTGGTGCCGTGGCCCTCCTCGCTGTAGATCTTGATGTGACCTGCGGACTGCTTGATGAAGCCGTAGACCATCGAAAGCCCGAGTCCGGTGCCCTTGCCGGGCCCCTTCGAGGTGAAGAAGGGATCGAACACCCGGGGCAGCATGTTCGCAGGGATTCCGGTGCCGGTGTCGCTCACGGCGATCAGCACGTAGTGCCCCGGCGGCACGTCGTTGGCGCTGGCATAGACCTCGTCGAGATAGGCGGCGCCGGTCTCCACGATCAGCTTGCCGCCGCCGGGCATGGCGTCGCGCGCATTGAGCGCGAGGTTGAGGATCGCGGTGGTGAGCTGGTTGGGATCGACGATAGCAACGCAATTCTCGTCCTCGAACACCGATTCGATCTGGATCTGCTCGCCGAGCGTCGGACGCAATAACTTTGCGGTGTCGACGATCAGCGAGTTGATGTCGATCTCGCGCGGCTGGAGCGGCTGCTTGCGCGCGAAGGCGAGCAGGTGCTGGGTCAGGTCGGCGCCGCGCGCGGCGGCCTCGTCGATCATCTTGGTGATCGCCGCGAGCTGCGGCTCCTTGGCGACCGCCTCCGCGAGAATTTCGATCGTCCCGGTGATGACGGTGAGAATGTTGTTGAAGTCATGCGCCACGCCGCCGGTCAGCTGGCCGACGGCCTCCATCTTCTCGGCATGGCGGATGCGCTCATCGGCGGCGATCTTGTCGGTGAGGTCGCGGTAGAAGACGTTGAACAGCAGGCCCTCGCGCCGCTTCAGCGCGGTGACGCTCAACTCGGCCTTGAATTCCTTGCCGTCGCGCCGGCAGCACATCAGCTCGCGGCGGCGGTTCAGCGTCCGGCCACCCTCGTCTTCGAGGAAGCGTTTCAGGCCGGCTCGGACCCGGCCACGTTCGCTCTCGGCGACAATGAGGTCGATCGTGCTCTTGCCGAGCACCTCGTCGCGGCGCCAGCCGAACAGCTGTTCCGCCTGCGAGTTCCAGTTCAGGATGCTTCCGGTCTCGTCGGTCTGGACGAAGGCGTCGAGCGAGGTCTCGACGATGTTGCGGGCGAGCCGCTCGCTCTCGAGCAGCGATTCCTGCGCGAGCCGCGCTTCCGTCATGTCGCGCCCGACGAAGAAGAAGCGCTTGGCGCGCTCGGACCAACTGCCGAGCCAGGACAGCCAGACCTCGTGCCCGTTCTTGTGGTAGCAGCGGGTGTCGGCCAGCCTGACGCGCTCGCCGTGTCGCATCGCCCGCATCTCGGCACGGGACTGCTCTAGGTGATCGGGATGGATGAAGTCGGCGCCGCTGCGGCCGATCATCTCGTCCGGCCGATAGCCGAGAATGGTCTCGCTGCTCGGGCTGATCTGCGCGACATGACCCCGCGCGTCCATGACCATGATCAGATCCTGCGACGTCTCGAAGATCTGACGCCGCTCCTCGAGTTGGTGCTGCAGCGCCCGCTCGGCGCGCCGCGCCTCGGTCAGGCTGCGCGCGCTTCCGGACGCGCCGATGATCTCGCCCGACGGTCCCTTGATCGGCGACAGGCCGAGCGAAATCTCGACCGGCGTGCCGTCCTTGCGCAGGCGGACCGTCTCGAAGCGTTCGATCGGCTCGCCCCGCGCGATCCGCCGCAGATAGTCCTTGCCCTGTTCGCGGCGGTCGGACGGGACGATGATCGAGGTGGGCTTGCCGATCGCCTCCTCCGCCGTATAGCCGTAAAGGCGTTCGGCGGCCGGATTCCAGCCGGTGATGATGGCATCGAGCGTCTGCATGACGATCGCATCGTCGGACGATTCCACCGCGGCACTGAACAGGTTCTCGCGCGCCGCGTGATGGCTCCGCGCGGCCTCGGTGCGGCGATGCTCCTCGATCTCGCGTTCGAGCGCGGCCGTTTTCGCGCGCATCTCCTCCACCATCCGCGCAAAGGCCCGGGCCAGCACGCCGGTCTCGCCGCTAGCATCGACGGGGATCTCCGCGGGACGTCCGCTGCCGATGGCCTGCACCGCCTCCGTCAGACGCCCGATCGGGCGGGTCAACGAGCGCGCCAGCAGCACCGCGAGCGCAGCCGCGGCGAGAACAGCCAGCACGCCGACGAGCAGGGACGTTTTTTGAATGGCGGCCGGCACCCGGCCGAACACGGACGGGGGAACAGTCGCGACGATGGCGACCCATTCCTTGCCCGCAAGCGATATCGGCACGAATGCCGCGCCGCTCGTCCGGCCCGCCTCGTCGGTCGTGACCCGCGTGGCCACGTCCGACGTGCCGGCCAGTTCTGACAAGAACGGAAGGTCTTTGCGCCAATCGGTCGGATGGCCCCGCGATGACCCGAACTCCCGCGTCCGGTCCGGATGGACGAGATAGTCGCCGCGCGCATTCACGACGTAGATATCTCCGCCCGAGGTTGTCGCCGCGCGGACCCGCTCGAGTGCCGGGCGCATGTCGATATTGGCCACGATGATGCCGAACGGCTTGTCGTCGGCCGTGAACAGCGGCATCGCCACGCGCAAAGTCGGCGCGTGAGGCGCCGTCGTTCCCCCCTGACGGGTCGCGAGCTCGATGGGAGACACATAGATCTCGCCGGGCCCGAGCCGTATGGTTTCCTGGAAGTAGGCGCGGCCACTCTTGCGCTCCAATTCGCTGTCTGGAGCGATCCGGGCTGCTCCGTTGGGACCCGAACGATCGACGTGGACCAGCTCGCGCTGGTCGTCGTCGACGCCGATGATCCTGAACTGCCCGTAGATGGGCTTGGCGTCGATCTCGGCCGCGAGCCGCGCCGCGATACGCTCGCGCCAGGTCTGCTGCGAGACGCCGTCCGCAGGATCGATCCCGCCGCCGGCATGAGCCCGGATCAGGCCGTTGATTGCCGCTGCGGCGCGATAGCCGACCAGATCGCCGCGTACGCCGGCAACGTAGGATTCAAGATTGGTTGCAAGCAGGCGGGATTGGGCTTCGACCCGCTCCAGCACCCGCGGAATGACGGCCTGTGTGGTGTTGCGATAGCCCAACCATCCGACAGCGGCCACGGTGACCGCAACCAGCAGGATCATCGCGAGGGCCAGCCGCGTGGCCAGCGTCGTTGCTGCTCGCATGGGGAGTTTCGCCGGACCTGCCGCAGCGCTGCGCCATTTTTGGCTTGCAGCAGAGGCGTTCTTGTCATCGGCGGCCGGAGCGGACATCGGACCCCTCTGGCGCGTCGGCCTTCAGGCAATCTGCGACCACGGCAAGCAGTGCATCGGGCCGGAACGGCTTTTGCAGGCTGGCCACGGCGCCGAGCTTGGTCGCCATCTTCAGGAAGTCCGGCTCCGCATAGGCATCCGGCGTGATCGAACGGCCGGAGATGACGACGATCGGAACGGCTGGGGCCAGCATCCGAATGTGACGCATCGTCTCCAGTCCGTCCATACCGGGCATGAAGATGTCGAGAAACAGCAGGTCGAACCGGCTGGCCTCGAACAGCGCCAGCCCCTTGCGGCCATCCTCGGCGACCGTCACGTGATGACCAGCCCGTTCCAGCAGCAGCCGGATGGTGAACTGGACGGCCGGATCGTCATCCACGATCAGGATGTTGGCCACGCCTAAAATCCTCCGGCCGCATTGGGCGTTCCAGCGGCCCCAAATCAAAGCAACAAATGCGAAATTGTTGCGCGGATTCTGGCCGCGCTGCAAGCACCTCGCGTTTGCCGCGAATGCCTTCCTGGCGTGGCGACAGACGAGGCGCTGTGGCCGGTACGCACGCTTGCGTGCATATGCGATCCGGTCCGAATGCAATAAGTCGTTTCAAAGACAGGAGATATTCTTCTCGCCGTAGTTGTACGGAACCCGATCTTCACCGCGAATTAAAGAGGGCGAACTACTATCTCCGCGAGTTCCATCTCGGTACCTCGCGTATTTCAATTTCGGCATTCCTTTACCCGACGAAGCCGGTTCCCCCAACCGGCCACCAGCTCGAGATCTCTCATGTTCAAATCGATCGCGAACACCGGAATTCGCACCCGGCTGCTCGGCGGCTTCGCGTTGATCTGCGGCCTGCTCGCAGCGACCGTCATCTACACCGTCGCCGCCGTCTCGGACATTTCGTCGCGGATCAGGACAGTCGTGGATCAACGCGCGCCGGTCGCGATCGCGAGCACGGAGCTCGTCGGCAATCTCTATTCCACGCTTTCGACGCTGCGCGGCTATCTGCTGACTGGCGATGCGCAGGGCAAGCGCGACCGGGCCGCGGTCTGGGCCGAGCTGGATCGCACGGCCGCTGCAGTCGACCGCATGGCAGAGGGCTTTTCCAGCCCCCAGAACAAGACCAATTGGAGCGAGGCTAGAACGTTGATGGCGGAATTCCGCAAGGCCCAGGACAAGGCCGAAGCGGCCGCCTTCACGCCTTCGGCCTATCCGGCGAGCGAATTGCTGGCGAAGGAAGCCGCGCCGCTGATCTCGGCCATGTTCGCCGAGATCACCGGCATGATCGACGAGGAAGAGGCGCTGGAGGCGACGCCGCCGCGCAAGCGCCTGCTCAAGACGTTTGCCGATGTGCGTGGCAATCTTGCCGCCGCGGGATCTCAATTGCGCCTGTACGTTGCCTCGGGCGAGGCGGCCGATCGTGACAAGTTCGAAAAGCCGCTGGCGACCTTCAGGGCCGCGCTTGCGTCGGTCGGTACCCAGACCGATCTGCTCACCGCACGGCAGGCGACCGCTTATCGGGCCATCGTCAAGGCGAACGAGGCGTTCATACCGCTGCCGCAGAAGATCTTCGCCATCCGCCAGACGCCGCAATGGAATATGCCGGTCTTCATCCTGTCGACCGAGGCCGCGCCGCGCGCCGCCCAGATCCTCGACCTGCTCGACGGTCGCAAGGACGCCGATGGCAAGCGCTCGGGCGGTCTCAAGAGCGATCAACAGTCGAAGCTCGCCGACGACGCCCGCAGCGTGGCCGACGCGGTCGAAAGATTGCTCCTGCTGCAATGGATCCTGCTCGCCGCGGCACTTGCTCTTGGAGCGACGATTGCGATCCTGGTTGCGCGCTCCATCACCCGTCCGATCATCGAGCTGGTGAGCGATTCCGCGCGCCTGTCCGGTGGCGACACCAGCGTCGAATTCAGGACGGCCGAGCGCGGCGACGAGATCGGCGTGGTGTCGCAGGCGGTGGCCAAATTCCGCGACAATGTGATTGCCCAGCAACGGGCGGCGGCGTCCCTCGCGCGCGAGGCGGAGGCACGCGAAGCGGCCAACCGCAACATGGAGGGAGCGGTCGAGGAATTTCGCGCGACCTCGCGCGACCTGCTCGCGCTGGTCGGCGAGAATGCGGGCACCATGCGGCAGACCGCAGAGAGCCTCAGCGGCATCGCCAATCATGCGACGAGCCAGGCCGCGTCCGCAGCGACCACCTCCGAACAGACCGCGGGCAACGTCCAGACCGTCGCCGCGGCGGCCGAGCAGCTCGCGGGCTCCATCGTCGAGATCGGCCGCCAGATCGAGCTGTCCAACACGACCGTGCGCTCCGCGGGCGAGGTGACCGCGCGTTCGGAGAGTGAGATCGAAGGGCTCGCGCACGCCGCACAGAGCATCAGCTCGGTGGTCGACCTGATCCAGGCGATCGCGGCCCAGACCAACCTCCTGGCGCTCAACGCCACCATCGAGGCCGCGCGCGCCGGCGAGGCCGGTCGCGGCTTTGCCGTGGTGGCGTCCGAGGTCAAGGCGCTGGCCGAACAGACCCGCAAGGCGACGCAGGAGATCGCGCAGCACATTGTCGCGATCCAGAACGCGACCGGCAGCGCGGTCGCCTCCGTCAAGGAGGTCGCAACCGCCATGCGCCGGATCGACGAGGTGACCGCGGCGATCGCAAGCGCCGTGGAAGAGCAGGGGGCCGCCACGCGCGAGATCTCGCAGAACGTTCAGATGGCGGCGTCGGGGACACAGACGTTGGCGACCAGCATCGGCACCGTTTCCGGCGCCATCGCGAAAACCAATCGCTCGGCCGACGAGGTGATGGGTGCCGCGAACCACGTCGCGGGGGCGGCCGAACGCCTCGCCGCCGAGGTCCAGGCCTTCTTCGTCAGGCTGCGCACCGGTCCGATCGACCGCCGCAAGAGCGGCGATGCCGATTACCACGGGCCGGAACGGTGCAGCGGCCGCAACGCGGCCTAAAACGGAATGGCTCCGGCTAATTCGATCGTGGCGGGAGCGGCGTAGGCCGCCTTCCGCACCCGGGTGAGGACAGATGTAGCCGGCGCAGCCGGTCGATCTACCCGCTGCGGCTGCACGCCAGCGCCCAAAGCTCCCCTTGCCCTCCTCGGCATACCTGCAGTCTTCACAGGCCTCTTGACCGAGATCATCATCCGGCTCTTTGTCGAGCCCTGATCTTCCGCGTGATCGAGCGGAATACCATCCAGAAATGGGGCCCCATCATGAAGAAGAAAACGCCCGACCAGCTCCGCAGCGCGCGTTGGTTCGCGCCCGACGATCTGCGCTCGTTCGGCCATCGCTCCCGCGCCATGCAGATGGGTTATGCGCCGGAGGAGTGGAAGGACCGCCCGATCATTGCGATCCTCAACACCTGGTCGGACGCGCAGCCCTGTCACATGCACTTCAAGTCGCGCGTCGAGGACGTCAAGCGCGGCATCCTGATGGCGGGGGGCCTGCCGCTGGAGCTGCCGGCGCTGTCGCTCTCGGAATCGCTGCTCAAGCCCACCACCATGCTCTATCGCAACCTGCTGGCGATGGACGCCGAGGAGCTGCTCCGCAGCCATCCCGTCGACGGCGTGGTGCTGATGGGCGGCTGCGACAAGACCACGCCGGCGCTGCTCCTGGGAGCAACCTCGATGAACATTCCGGCGATCTATCTGCCGGCAGGCCCGATGCTGCGCGGCAATTGGAAGGGCAAGACGCTGGGTTCCGGCTCCGACGGCTGGAAATATTGGGACGAGCGCCGCGCCGGAAAGATCTCCGACAAGGACTGGCTCGACATCGAGGCCGGCATCGCCCGCAGCTACGGCACCTGCATGACCATGGGCACCGCCTCGACCATGACCGCCATTGCGGAAGCGATCGGCATGACGCTGCCGGGCGCTTCCTCGATTCCCGCTGCCGATGCTAACCATATCCGCATGGCCAGCGAATGCGGCCGCCGCATCGTCGAGATGGTGTGGGAGGATCTGACGCCGAAGGTGATCCAGACCCGCAAGGCGTTCGAGAATGCCATTGCGGTCGCGATGGCGATGGGCTGCTCCACCAACGCCATCATCCATCTGATCGCGCAGGCCCGCCGCGCCGGCCAGGACATCGGCCTCGACGATTTCGAGACGGCCAGCCGCAAGGTGCCCGTCATCGCCAACGTCCGCCCGAGCGGCGATGCGTACCTGATGGAGGACTTCTTCTACGCCGGCGGCCTGCCGGCGCTGATGGGCCAGATCAAGCCGCATCTGCATCTCGACTGCATTACGGTCACAGGCAAGACGGTGGCTGAGAACATCGAGGGGGCCGAGGTCTACAATGCCGACGTGATCCGCGGCATCGACAATCCCATCTACAAGGAGGGCGCGCTCGCCGTGCTCAAGGGCAATCTCGCGCCCGACGGCTGCGTCATAAAACCCTCCGCCTGCGCGCCGCGCTTCCTCAAGCACACCGGCCCCGCGCTGGTGTTCGACGATTATCCCTCCATGAAGAAGGCGGTCGACGATCCCGATCTCGACGTCACCGAGGATCACATCCTGATCCTGCGCAATGCGGGTCCGCAGGGCGGACCGGGCATGCCGGAATGGGGCATGCTGCCGATCCCGACCAAGCTCGTGAAGCAGGGCGTGCGCGACATGGTGCGCATCTCGGATGCGCGCATGAGCGGCACCAGCTACGGCGCCTGCATCCTGCACGTCTCGCCGGAATCCTATATCGGTGGCCCGCTGGCGCTGGTGCAGAACGGCGACCGCATCACGCTCAATGTCGCTGCGCGCACCATCAATCTCGATGTGAGCGAGGCCGAGCTCGCAAAACGCCGCGCCGCCTGGAAGCAGCCCGCGCGGCGCTTCGAGCGCGGCTATGGCTGGATGTTCACCAAGCACATCAAGCAGGCCAATGACGGCTGCGACTTCGACTTCCTGGAGACCGATTTCGGCGCGCCGATCGGCGAGCCGTCCATCTACTAGCACCTGTCATTCCGGGACATCGCGAAGCGATGGGCTATGGTGCGCAATTGCGCACCTGAGAATCCATAACCACGATAGGGAGTATGGATTCCGGGCTCGCGCCAAGTGGCGCGCCCAGGAATGACGAACGAGAGAGAGCACGACATGACCAAACTCACCGAAGCCACCCGCAACAAACTCAAATCCGTCTCTACCGCCACCGTCGCCACCGCGCTGTTCAAGCGCGGTCTGCGCATCCAGATGATCCAGGATGTCCGTCCCTTGAGCCCGGATCAGCCGGCCATGGTCGGCGAGGCCTTCACGCTGCGCTACATGCCGGCGCGCGAGGACCTCAACACTATCGACGTGTTCAGGGACCGCTCCCATCCGCAGCGCAAGGCGGTCGAGGATTGCCCGCCGGGCGCGGTGCTGGTGATGGACAGCCGCAAGGATGCGCGCGCGGCTTCGGCCGGCGCGATCCTGGTGACGCGGCTGATGAAGCGCGGCGTCGCCGGCGTCGTCACCGACGGCGGCTTTCGCGACTCCGCCGAGATCTCAAGGCTCGGCTTTCCCGCCTTCCACCATCGTCCCTCGGCGCCGACCAATCTGACGCTGCATCAGGCGATCGACATCAACGTGCCCATCGGCTGCGGCAATGCGCCGGTGTTTCCCGGCGACGTCATCCTCGGCGATGCCGACGGCGTCATCGTGATCCCCGCGCATTTGGCAGACGAGATCGCCAAGGAAACCTTCGAGATGACCGCGTTCGAGGATTTCGTCACCGAGGAAGTCGGCAAGGGCCGCGGCATCTTCGGTCTCTATCCCGCCACCGATCCGCAGACGCTCACCGATTTTGCGGAATGGCGCAAGAAGAACGGGCGGTAGCGCTCTCGTAGCCCGGATGGAGCGGAGCGTAATCCGGGAACAGTCTTGATGTCTGCGCGAATCCCGGATTGCGCTCCGCTCCATCCGGGCTACGACGTCACGCCTCCGCCATCCCCGCCGCCCACAGCGCGAACGCGTACACGATCGCGACTTCGTCGAGCCGGTCGAAGCGGCCCGAGGCGCCGCCGTGGCCGGCGCCCATGTTGGTGCGGAGCAGGACCGGGCCGCCCCCACGCATGGTTGCGCGCAGGCGCGCGATCCATTTGGCGGGCTCCCAGTAAGTGACCCGGGGATCAGTAAGCCCGCCCATCGCCAGGATCGCCGGATACTCCTTTGCCGCGACGTTGTCGTAAGGCGAGTACGACAGGATGGTGCGGAAATCCTTCTCGCTCTCGATCGGGTTGCCCCATTCCGGCCATTCCGGCGGCGTCAGCGGCAGCGTGTCGTCGAGCATGGTGTTGAGCACGTCGACGAACGGCACCTCTGCGACGATACCGGCGAACAATTCGCCGGCGCGGTTGGCGACCGCGCCCATCAGCATGCCGCCGGCCGAGCCGCCATGGCCGACGATGCGCTTGGCGCTGGTGTATTTTGCATCGATCAGCGCGCGGGCGCTGGCGGCGAAATCGTCGAACGAGTTCGTCTTCTTCTCGCGCTTGCCGTCGAGGTACCAGCCCCAGCCCTTGTCGGCGCCGCCGCGGATATGGGCGATGGCATAGACGAAGCCGCGGTCGACCAGCGACAGGCGGTTGGCGCTGAACGAGGCCGGCATGGCCATGCCGTAGGAGCCGTAGCCGTAGAGTAACAGCGGCGCTGCGCCGTCGAGCTTCAGTCCGCGGCGATAGAGGATCGAGACCGGCACCTCGGTGCCGTCATACGATTTCGCCATGATGCGCGTCGTGACGTAGTCGGCCGGGTCGTGACCGGACGGAATCTCCTGCCGCTTGCGCAAGACGCGCGTGCGCTTGACCATGTCGTAGTCATAAATTTCCGACGGCGTCGTCATCGACGAATAGGAAAAGCGCAGTGTCGTCGTTGCGAATTCGTAGGAGCCCATCGTGTCGAGCGAGTAGGCAGCCTCGTCGAAAGCGATGGCATGTTCCTCGCTCGTCGAAAGATCGCGGATCACGACCGAGGGCAGCGCATTGGCGCGCTCCAGCCGCACCAGATGGCCGGCATAGAGATCGAGGTCGATGATGTAGATGCCGGGCCGATACGGAATTAGATCGCGCCAGTTCTTGCGCTCGGGCTGGCTAAGCGGCGTGGTGACGATCTTGAAGTCGATGGCATCGTCGGCATTGGTGAGGATGAAAAGTTCGTCGCCGCGGTCGGCGAGCGAATATTGCACGCCCTCCTCGCGCGTAGCGACCAGGCGCGGCGGCGCCTCGGGATTGGCGAGATCGATCAGCCGCTGCTCACTGGTCTCGTGATCGCCGCCGGCGATGACGCAGAAGCGGCCGCTGGTGCTTTCATGCAGGTGGGTGAACCAGCCGGCATCCTGCTCCTCATAGACCAGCGTGTCGTCGGCCTGCTTGGTGCCGAGCTTGTGCCGCCACACCTGCATCGGGCGGTGATTGTCGTCGAGCTTCACATAGAAAAAGCTCTTGCAGTCCGCAGCCCAGACCACGCCGCCGTCGGTCTCCTCGACGAGATCGTCGAGGTCCTTTCCCGTCGCCCAGTCGCGGACGCGAATGGAGAAATACTCGGAGCCTTTGGTGTCGGCGCTCCAGGCCTGCAGCTTGTGATCGTAGGAGTGGCGGCTGCCGCCGAACTTGAAATATTGGTGGTCCTTGGCGAGCGCGTCGCCATCGAGCACGATCTGGCCGTCGCCGCCGTCGCGCGGCATGCGCCCGAACAGCTCGTGCTGCCCGCCCTCGCGAAACCTGCGGAAATAGGCGAACGGCCCATCCGGTGACGGCACGCTGGAATCGTCCTCCTTGATCCGCCCGCGCATCTCGCGCACCAGCGTCTTCTGCAGGCCCGAGGTGTGGCCGAGCAGGCTCTCGGTGTAGGTGTTCTCCTCGTCGAGATATTTGCGGATGTCAGGATCGAGCACGGCGGGATCGCGCAGCACCTCCTGCCAGTTCGCGTCCTTCAGCCAGGCATAATCGTCAGTCACGGTGATGCCGTGCCGCGTGAAGGAATGCGGCCGGCGCGGGGCGACGGGGGGCTTCGAAGGCGTCTTGGCTTGGGTCACTCGGTCCTCGTTCAAATACGTGGCGCGGCCTCCTTCACCTCTCCCCGCCTGCGGGGAGAGGTCGGAATTTGCGACAGCAAATTCCGGGTGAGGGGGTACAGGTCTCGCTATGGTCTCATCTGTGGAGAGAGCCCCTCACCCCGACCCTCTCCCCTTAAGAACGGGGAGAGGGAGAAGAAAAAGCGGCTCGCCGTGTCCCACCTTATATCGTTCCGATTCCGCGGATTGCCAGCACGACCGCCCATGCTGCCGGGTTGTTGATCGGCCCCTTGTGTGCTTTGAGGGGCAATATCCCGCCGCCGGTCCAGCCCGATGCTGTTCAATTCCTATGCGTTCATCCTGCTGTTCCTGCCGGTCGTGCTCGCCGGCTATTTCCGGCTCGGCCGGCGCAGCAATCTGGCTCCGGTGGTCTGGCTGGCGCTGGCTTCGATCACCTTCTACGCAATCGGCAGCTGGCAGTTCGTCGCCCTTCTGCTGCTCTCGATCGCCTTCAACTACGGCGTCGGCCATCTTCTCATCGTGGCGGAGCTCACGCACCCGCAACGAAAGGCCGCACTCGCGCTCGGCGTCGTCGGCGATCTCCTCATGCTCGGCATCTTCAAATATGCCGGCTTCGTCGCGGAGAACGTCAACGCGCTGCTCGGCACGGATGTCGCGCTCCACATCCTGCTGCCGGTCGGCATCTCCTTCTACACCTTCACCCAGATCGCGTTTCTGGTCGACGCTTATCGCGGCCAGGTCGCGGCCTATGCGCTGCCGCATTACGCGCTGTTCGTGACGTACTTCCCGCATCTGATCGCGGGGCCCATCCTCCATCACAAGGACATGATCCCGCAATTCGAGCACGAGGAGACCAAGCGCCCGGACGGGCATCTCATGTTGTGCGGAATCATCATCTTCGCGATCGGCCTGTTCAAGAAGACCTGCCTTGCCGACGGCATCCAGCCGCTGGTCGCGCTCGCCTTCGAGGCGCGCTCGCCGAGCTTCGACCAGGCCTGGCTCGGCGCACTCGCCTACACCTTCCAGCTCTATTTCGACTTCTCCGGCTATTCCGACATGGCGATCGGCATCTCGCTGCTGTTCGGCATCTTCCTGCCCGTCAATTTCAACTCGCCGTACAAGGCCACCAGCATCGTCGAATTCTGGCGGCGCTGGCACATGACGCTGTCGCAATTCCTGCGCGACTATCTCTACATCCCGCTCGGCGGCAACCGCCGCGGCCGCGTGCTGCGCTACGTCAATCTGATGATCACGATGCTGTTCGGCGGGCTCTGGCACGGCGCGGCCTGGACTTTTGTCATTTGGGGCGCGCTGCATGGCGCCTATCTCTGCGTCAATCATGCCTTCAATGCCTTGGTGCCGAACGGTCCGCCGCTGATTGCACGCCCAGCTCGCATCGCCGGCGCCGTGCTGACCTTCCTCGCTGTCGTCATCGCCTGGGTGTTCTTCCGTGCCGAGAGCGTCGCCTGGGCATTGCGGGTGCTCCACGCCATGGCTGCCCCTTCGAACCTCGTGCTCGGCCGCGAGGAGATCGCGGCCCTGGTGCAAGTCGCGATCTATGCGGCGCTGGTGTGGCTGGCGCCGAACACACAAGCGCTGATGGAATACGACCACGGCAACCGCGAGGTCGGCGCGGCCTTGCGGGCAGGGCGCACGCGGCCGTTGGTGCTCTATGCGGCCTCGCTGCTGCTCGCCTTCGGCTTCCTGGGCATCCAGAGCCACAGCGAATTCATCTATTTCCGATTCTGATGCAGGGCGCATTCACCAATCTCGGGCGTCTTCTGCTGGCGAGCGTGGCCTGCGTACTGAGCGCCGCGGCGCTCACCTTCATCGTCGATCCCCTGCAACTGTTCCGCCCCTCGCGCCTTGTCCCGGCCTTCTACTCGGAGGACACGCGCGTGCAGAATGCCGGGCTGATCAACAGCCAGCCGTTCGACACCGCCTTCATGGGCACCTCGCTTGCGATCCATTTCCGCCAGAGCGACATCGATCGCGCGCTTCGTGTCCGCTCGCTCAAGCTAGCGATGACCGGCTCCAACTCGCGTCAGCAGGCCTTCGTGCTGGAGCAGGCGATCGACCGCGGCGCAAGGCGCGTGATCTGGGAAATGGACGATTTCATCTTCATCGATGCCGCGGACATCGAGACCGACCCTTATTTGTCCGTCGATCTTTATCGCCGAACCGCCAAGGGCATCGCCTCCTATCTGTTCAGCGCGGCGATGGCGAAGGAATCGGTGTTCGCGCTGGTGCGGTCCGTCCCGCTGCTGCGGGAGCCGCTGACCCGGGCGTCGCCTTATCTGCCGGTCAAGTTCGCGCTGGCGGACATCGACGACATCTACGCCCTGCCGCGTGATTTCGACGTCGCGCGCGACTACAACACCAGAAAGACGCTCGCCGCCTTCACCTACATCACTGATCCCGTGCGCCGTCGCTTCCTCGGCGAAGGCTACAGCTACGAAGCCATGGTCCGGCATTTCGAACAGGACGCCGTCGGCCTGATCGCGCGCCACCCTGACGTGACCTTCGACATCTACTTCCCGCCCTATTCGATCCTGCAATTCGTCGCGATGCGCGATGCCTCGCCGGAGACATTGAAGATCGTCACCGCACTCACGGCGCACATTGCGCGGCGTCTGACGCAAATGCCCAACGTCCGGCTGCACGATTTCCGCGCGGTCGCGGCGGTCACGCACGATCTTAACAATTACAGCGACGTCATCCACCACTCGCCGGTCGTGGACGCGATGGTGCTGAAGTGGCTGGCAAGCGGGGAGCACCGCGTCGACCCGAAAGCGCCGCTCGCGCCGCTGAATGAGCTGAAGGCACAGGTGGAGGCGTATCGGGTGGAGCGCTGATCTTCCCCTCTCCCCTTGCGGGAGAGGGTGGCTCGCCGCATAGCGGCGAGACGGGTGAGGGGTTCTATCCGCGAGTCCTGGCAGTCGGGAATCGCGGATAGAACCCCTCATCCGGCGCTTCGCGCCACCTTCTCCCACAAGGGGAGAAGGAAGAGGCGCGCGCGCGACTTACACCGCCACCTCTTCCCCGAGATACGCGACCGCCGCCTCCAGCCCGCCCTTGCCGTGCGGGATCTTCAGCGCGTTCAGCCCGACCTCAATCACCCCGAGCGTGCCGAGCAGCATCGGCGCATTGACATGGCCCATATGGGCGATGCGGAAGGCTTGGCCGGAGAGATCGCCGATGCCGGTGCCGAGCACAACGCCGCACTTGTCCTTGCAATAGCGTTGCAGCACCGCCGGATCGTGGCCGTTGCTCATCGTCACCGTGGTCACGGTGTTGGAGCGCTCGCTGGCTTCGGCCACGTTGAAGCCGAGCACCTGGCCTTCCGACCAGACCGAGACCGCGCGGCGGGCGGCTTCGCCGAGCAGGCTGTGGCGGCGGAAGGCGTTCTCCAAGCCTTCCTCGTGCAGCATGTCGATCGCCTTGCGCAATGCGAACAACAGATGCACCGGCGCGGTGCCGGCATATTTGCGATAATTCTCGGTGCCCTCGCGCTCGCTCCAGCTCCAATAGGGCGTCGACATGTTGGCCTTCTTGTGCACCTCGAGCGCGCGCGCATTGGCGGCGACGAAGCCGAGGCCGGGCGGCGTCATCAGGCCCTTCTGCGAGCCGGACATCGCAACGTCGATACCCCATTTGTCCATCTCGAACGGCATGCAGCCGAGCGAGGCGACGGTATCGACCATGTAGAGTGCGGGATGGCCGCTCGCCTTGATCGCCTTGCCGATCGCCTCGATGTCGTTCTGCACGCCGGAGGCGGTGTCGACCTGGACCACGACGACGGCCTTGATGCTGTGCTCCTTGTCGCGGCGCAGGCGTTCCTCGACCTCGTGCGGCCGCACCGCGCGGCGCCAATCGCCCTTGAGCACCTCGACCTCGGCGCCCATCAGCGCCGCCGCGTTGCCCCACCCGATCGCGAACCGACCGCTCTCCAGCACCAGCACCTTGTCACCGCGCGACAGCACGTTGCTCAGCGCCGCTTCCCAGGCGCCGTGACCGTTGGCGATGTAGATGTAGGACTTGCCCTTGGTCGCGAACAGCTTCGAGATGTCGCTGAGCAGGCTCTCGGTGAGATCCAGCATCTCCTGGGAGTAGATGTCGATCGCTGGACGGTGCATCGCCCGCAGCACCTCGTCGGGCATCGTGGTGGGCCCGGGGATGGCCAGAAACTCCCGGCCCGCGCGAACGGTCATTGCTGTCGGTCCTTATTGCCTGAGAACAGGATGGTGGGTCGCTGAATCATGCTTTTACGTGCCGGCGCGTCCCGAGAAAAGCGCGCAAAATGCAGGGCTGGGTTATCGCTTCGTCTCCCGGCAACCGGCCGCTTCGGCCTCCTCGACCGAGCAGAACCAGCGGGTGCCCTTGCTGATCTTCATCCTGATCTGCGTGTACCAGCGGCTGGTCGGCTGGTGAAAGATGCACTCCCCGGAGCTGTTGACGTTGCCCTTGATGGTGCAGTCCGGCGACGGCGCGACCGGCCCCGAGGCCGAAGCGAGCAGCACCGCGTGCGCGCCGTCAGGCGGCTTGGTCGCGCCGAGGATCGCGGTCTTCTTGTTGCGGACGCGCCAGTCCCACGGCGCGATGAAGGCGCCCTGCCACATCCCTGCCTTGGCCTCCCGCGCGGCCTTTTCATCGGCTTCATAGTCGCGGGACATGTGGGCGTAGGCCAGCGCCCAGCCGTTGCGCACCAGCCATTTCTGGATGTCCTCGCCGCCGACCTCGCAGCGCGCCACGGTGCGCCCGCGCCGGTCGACCGATCTCGGGCGGCAGACCCAAGTCTTGCCTTCGGCGTATCTGGCGAGCTCATCGCGGGCCGCGACGCCGCAAGTCCAGCGCTCGGACTTGGTGTTGAGGCAGAGCTGGTCGATTGCAGGCGCGTCGATGCCGCCGAGCCGGATCCGCGTGGTGCCGATCACCACCGCATCGCCAGCGCGGACCTTTGCCGTGCCGGTGATCTCGGCGGCATCCGCCAGCGAAGGGATGGCGAACAAAGACAGCGCAATCAGGACCTTTCGCAACATGCCCGTCCAGTTGTGATGAAAATCTCGATAGACGGCGCAATTGTGGTCGGCTTTTGGCCGCGCGGCCAGCGCATGCCGAACAGATAGGCTTTCAACTTCCTGTCATTTTGCGACGGTCTCGTAGGACCTCCTAGCCTTGGTCAAGAGGTTTCATGCCTTAATGCAACAGAGTAGCGCAGTGCTCACCGCTGTCCAGGACGCTTCGCGCCGGCTACGCCGGTGCCGATGGCATCCTGGACAGCGGCTG
>NZ_JADYVG010000041.1:0-19443 GCF_020193585.1 Bradyrhizobium sp. IC3195
CCCGATCCCCCCTCGGTTGCCGGAACTGCCTCCCCCCGCTACAACGGCCTCGAAGAGGATCACACCATGTCCGACATGCGCTTGATTGTTGCGGGAGCCGGCGGCCGGATGGGCCGGGCGCTGGTGCGAGCGATTGCCGAAAGCGATGGCGCGGTGCTAGTGGGCGCGCTGGAGGCGCCGGGCTCTGATCTGCTCGGCAAGGATGCCGGCGTGCTCGCCGGCCTGCCCGCCAACGGCATCAAGCTCTCCGCCGATCTCTGGGCGATGTGCAAGGACGCCGACGGCATCCTCGATTTCACGGTGCCGGCGGCGACCATCGCCAATGTCGCGATCGCCGCCGAGCGCGGCCTCGTGCACGTCATCGGCACGACCGGCCTGTCCGGCTCGGACAATGCCGTGATCAAGAGCGTCACCAACCGCGCGGTGGTGGTGCAGTCGGGCAATATGAGTCTCGGCGTCAATCTGCTCGCCGCCGTTGTCAAGCGCGTCGCCAAGGCGCTCGACCAGAGTTTTGACATCGAGATCGTCGAGACCCATCACCGCATGAAGGTCGATGCGCCCTCGGGCACCGCGCTGATGCTGGGGCAGGCCGCAGCGAGCGGCCGCGGCGTTACCCTCGATGACCATTCCGAACGTGGGCGTGACGGCATCACCGGCGCGCGCCGGCCGGGCAATATCGGTTTCGCCTCCTTGCGCGGCGGCACCGTGGCCGGCGACCACAGCGTGACCTTCCTCGGCCCGTTCGAGCGGCTGACGCTGTCGCATCAGGCCGAGGACCGCATGCTGTTCGCCCATGGTGCGCTCAAGGCGGCGTTGTGGGCGCACGGCAAGAAGCCGGGGCACTACACCATGGCCGACGTGCTCGGCCTCGACGATATCTGATCCAATCAAGCAACGGAAAGCAGTCAATGAGCGAACGCCTTCTCGTGCTCGTGCGCCACGGCCAGAGCGAATGGAATCTGAAGAACCTGTTCACGGGCTGGAAGGACCCTGACCTCACCGAGCTCGGCGTCAACGAAGCCAAGGAAGCCGGCCGCAAGCTGAAGGCACAGGGCCTGGTGTTCGACGTCGCCTACACCTCGGTGCTGACGCGCGCGCAGCACACGCTGGATCTCATCCTTGCCGAGCTCGGCCAGGAGGGTCTTCCGACCTCGAAGAACCTCGCGCTCAACGAGCGCGACTACGGCGACCTCTCCGGTCTCAACAAGGACGACGCCCGCAAGAAATGGGGCGAGGACCAGGTGCTGATCTGGCGCCGCTCCTACGACGTGCCGCCGCCCGGCGGCGAAAGCCTGAAGGACACGCTCGCGCGCGCGCTGCCGTACTACGTGCAGGAGATCCTGCCCGGCGTGCTCAACGGCAAGCGCACCCTGGTTGCCGCCCACGGCAACTCGCTGCGCGCCTTGATCATGGTGCTGGAAAAGCTCTCGCCCGAAGGCATTTTGAAGCGCGAGCTCGCCACCGGCGTGCCGATCATCTACCGGCTCAATGCGGATTCGACCGTGGCCTCGAAGCTGGATCTGGCGGGCTGATCTCTTCGCCTCTCCCCGCGTGCGGGGAGAGGCCGGATTGCATCGAAGATGCAATCCGGGTGAGGGGGACTCTCCACGAGTCAAACTCTCACCGTCCTCGCGGAGAGTCCCCCTCACCCCGACCCTCTCCCCGCACGCGGGGCGAGGGAGAATATCTACTGCAGCCCCAGCTGCCCGGCCTCCCAGCCCAGCATCGCCTGCTTGCGGGTGATGCCCCAATGATAGCCGGTGAGCGTGCCGCTCTTGCCGAGCGCGCGGTGGCAGGGCACGACGAACGAGACCGGGTTCTTGCCGACCGCAGCACCGACGGCGCGCGAAGCCTTGGGATTCCTGATGTTGCAGGCGATGTCGGAATAGGACACTGCGCGGCCCATCGGAATCTTCAAGAGCGTCTCCCACACCCGCACCTCGAAATCGGTGCCGATCAGCACGACGCGAAGCGGCTGGTCCGGACGCCACAGTTTTGGATCGAAGATACGCGCTGCGAGCGGCGCGGTGCCTTCGTGATCTTCCACATAGGTGGCGTTCGGCCAGCGCCGCGTCATGTCGGCGAGCGCGATCTTCTCCTCGCCGTGATCGGCGAAGGCGAGGCCCGACAGGCCGCGATCGGTGGCGATCACGATCGCTGTGCCGAACGGCGAGGAATGGAAGCCGTAGCGCAGGGTGAGGCCGGCACCGCCGTTCTTCCATTCGCCCGGCGACATCGCTTCATGGGTGACGAAGAGGTCGTGCAGCCGGCCCGGCCCGGACAGGCCGGAGTCGAGCGCCGCGTCAAGGATGCTGGCGGAATCCCTGAGCAGGTTCTTGGCGTGGTCGAGGGTGAGTGCCTGCATGAAAGCCTTCGGCGTGATCGAAGCCCAGCGGCGGAACAGATGGTGCAGCTCATCCGGCGTGACGCCAGCGGCATCCGCCATCGCCTCGATGGTCGGTTGCGCGCGCCAGTTCGCCGAGATGAAGGCGATCGCCCGCCGCACCGAATCATAGTCGCGCAACGCGGCGTTCTGGGTGCCCGGCCTGGCCAGGCGCTGGTCATGTATCGCAAGGGTCATCATGACCGGAAATGTAGGGGAGGGACTGGCGCGAAACCACCCGATTTCCGACTGTGCTCAGGTCGCCGGATGATAGGTCGGGCCACGCCGCGCGGCGTTGAGAGCCCCCACCAAGGCATTGTAAAAGCTTGCCTTTTCTGCCGGCCCGAGAAAGCCCGCGATAAGCAGGCGGCGGCCGCGGGAGATCAGATAAAGGTGCTCGATGCCGTATTCCTCATCGACCTCCTGGTCGAGCCGGACCCAGAGCGGATTGAAGGTCCATTCGGCAACCTGGCCACGATGGCTGACGCGCCGCACCCGCAATTCCGACGGCGTCACCACGATTTCCTCGCTGGCCCGTGCGGCGCGAAAATTGACCTTGAAGGCCCACCAGATCACGAGCACGTCGAGACCGAAGAAGCCGAACACCGGCCAGGCGCCCATCATCAGGAAAGCGAGGCCCGTGACGAAGCCGACGGCGCTCAGGAACAGCATCACGGCGAGAAAGCCGGTGCGGTTCAGCGAGCGGTGCGGCGTCAGCAGCGCGGAGAAGATCTGAGGCTCATCCTCGCTCTCAGATCGCGACCGCGCTATTTCGTTGCCTGTGCTCATCGTCCATCAGTATATCCCGATCATGGCGAAAATCACCCGCAAGCCGGTCCCGCGCAAAGCGGCGGTGCCGAAGAGAACGGCAAGACCGGTCGCGACCAAGCCGAAAGCGCCCGCGAAGAAATCACTCAAAGCCACAAAGCCGTGGACGCCGGCCGAGGTCCACGAGGTCTTCAGCCGCTTCCGCAAGGCCAATCCGGAGCCCAAGGGCGAGCTCGAGCACGTCAACCCGTTCACGCTGCTGGTCGCGGTGGTGCTGTCGGCACAGGCGACCGATGCCGGCGTCAACAAGGCGACGCGTGCGCTGTTCGAGGTTGCCGACACCCCGCAGAAGATGCTCGATCTCGGCGAGGAGCGCTTGCGCGACTACATCAAGACGATCGGCCTCTACCGCACCAAGGCCAGGAACGTGATCGCGCTGTCGGCCAAGCTGCTCAGTGAATTCGGCGGCGAGGTGCCGCGCACGCGGGCCGAGATCGAGTCGTTGCCCGGCGCAGGTCGCAAGACCGCCAACGTCGTGCTCAACATGGCCTTCGGCGAGCACACGATGGCAGTCGACACCCACGTCTTCCGCGTCGGCAATCGCACGGGCCTAGCGCCCGGCAAGACGCCGCTCGAGGTCGAGCTCGGCCTCGAAAAAGTGATCCCGGCCGAGTTCATGCTGCACGCGCATCATTGGCTGATCCTGCACGGCCGTTATACGTGTCTCGCGCGCAAGCCACGCTGCGAGGTCTGCCTGATCAACGATCTCTGTCGCTGGCCGGAGAAGACGGTGTGAGGCAGCGCCGCCCCGGGCCGCTATCGCACCTGCCGCGCCGGCTCGATCAGCTCGGGCCGCGGGCCTGACAGGCGCTTGTGCATGTGGACCATGAAGGCCATGCCGAAGATCGGCGTCGCCAGATTGACGATCGGGATCGAGACGAAGGCGGCGATGAACAGGCCGGCGGTGAAGATGGTCGCGGCATTGTCGCGCCGCATCGCCTTGGCTTCCTCCGGCGGGCGGAAGCGCATCGCGGCGAGCTCGAAATATTCGCGGCCGAGCAGCCAGGCGGCGGCGAGGAAGAAGATCAGGAAACCGGCGCCGGCGAACAGCACCAGCGGCAGAGCGGCGAGATAGACCAGGATGGCCACGAGCGCGGTCTTGATGCCCTCGAGCATCGCCCGGCTGAACGGCAGTGCCGCGCCCGGCCGCTCGGCCGGATAATGCTCGCGCTCGACGATGTCGGCGACGTCGTCGACGAACAGGCTCGCCACCAGCGAGGTGATCGCCGGCATCAGGAAGATGCCGCCGAACACGACGCCGAGACCCGTCGCGATCGAGACGATCCAGGAGAGAACCTCGATCGAAGAATGCCAGCCCGGCCCGAGCAGGCCTTCCAGCCACACCTCGCCGGAGGTCGCAAACCAGCTGAGCAGCCGCTGCAAGCCGATCGCCAGCACGGTGATCAGCACCAACGCGAGCCCGATCGACCGCCACAGGATCGAGCGCATCGGCGGCGAGATCAATTGCGACAGCGCCTTGATGGCGGCATCCAGCATGGAGAATCCTCTGAAATAAACACCTCGCGAGAGGTAGACACCCAATACGGCTTCGGCAAGGGCGGGGGGCTGCCCTCGGCCGCGAACGTGGCGCGAGCTCTTTCTTACCCCCCTGGAGGGGGAGGGTCGATCGCGCGTAGCGCGAGCGGGGTGGGGTGAAGGTCCCTCCGCGACGAACAGTGCCCGAGTGGAGAGATCACCCACCCCGTCACGCGATCTCGCTTCGCTCGATCACGTGCCGACCCTCCCCCTCCAGGGGAGGGTAAGATTCAGCCTAGTCGTGTCTATGCCCGTGCTTGCGCGCCTTCGCCGACTTGCCGTCCCCGGTCGGGATCATCACCACGCGGCCGTAGCGCACGCCGCGTTCGGCGATGATGTGATCGGCGAAATGCCTGACCTCGGAGGCCGCGCCGCGCAGCGCCGTCATCTCCATGCAATTGTTGTCGTCGAGGTGGACATGCAGCGTCGCCAGCGCGAGGTCGTGGTGGCCGTGGAATTCCTGCACCAGCCGTTTCGACAGATCGCGCGCTGCGTGGTCATAGACGTAGATGAGGCCGGCAACGCATTGGCCGGTTTGCGCGGTGTCCTCGGCGCTCTGCTGCAGGCCGGCGCGCGCGAGGTCGCGGATGATCTCGGAGCGGTTCTGGTAACCGCGCGCTTCGGCCGCGGCGTCGATCTCCGCCAGGAGATCGTCCTCGATCGTGATGGTAATCCGCTGCATCAGATGCTCCCGCTTATGTCCTCTGAACCGTAGCCCGGATGGAGCGAAGCGCAATCCGGGACGGTGCAATATGCGGCAGGACCCCCGGATTTCGCTTACGCTCCATCCGGGCTACACAGCGTCCTTACAGCCGCGTCGCACGCAGCCGCAGCGCGTTGCCGACGACGCTGACCGAGGACAGCGCCATCGCCGCCGCGGCGATGATCGGGGAGAGCAGCAGACCGAACGCCGGATAGAGAACGCCGGCGGCGATCGGAATCCCGGCGGCGTTGTAGATGAAGGCGAAGAACAGGTTCTGCCGGATGTTGCTCATCGTCGCCTGCGACAGTTTTCGCGCGCGGACGATGCCGACGAGGTCGCCCTTGAGCAGCGTCACGCCGGCGCTCTCCATCGCCACGTCGGTGCCGGTGCCCATGGCGATGCCGACCTCGGCCGCCGCCAGCGCCGGCGCGTCGTTGACGCCGTCGCCGGCCATGGCGACGCTGCGGCCGGCCTTCTGCAGCTTGGTCACTACCGCGCTCTTCTGGTCCGGCAGCACTTCGGCCTCGACCTCGGCGATGCCGAGCCGGCGCGCCACGGCCTCGGCCGTGGTGCGGTTGTCTCCGGTCAGCATGATCACCTTGATGCCTTCCGCCGCGAGCGCCTTCAGCGCCTCCGGCGTCGAGGCCTTGACCGGATCTGCGATCGCAAACAGGCCGGCAAGCCGGCCGTCGACGGCCATGTTGATCACGGTGGCGCCGTCACCGCGCAGCCGCTCGGCTTCGGCGGCGAGCGAATGGGTGTCGACGCCGATCGACGACAGATATCTGGCATTGCCGAGCACGATGGTCTTGCCGTCGACCTTGCCCGTCGCGCCCTTGCCCGTCGGCGAGTCGAACTGCTCGACCTGGCCGAGGGTGAGCTGCTTTTCCTTGGCCGCGCGCACGATGGCGTCGGCCAGCGGATGCTCGCTGGCGCGCTCGACGGTGGCCGCCAGCCGGAGGATGTCTTCTTCCGCGAAGCCGGACGCCGGCGCGATCGTCACCACCTTGGGCTTGCCTTCGGTCAGCGTGCCGGTCTTGTCGACCACCAGCGTGTCGATCTTCTCCATCCGCTCCAGCGCTTCGGCGTTCTTGATCAGCACGCCGCCTTGCGCGCCGCGGCCGACGCCGACCATGATCGACATCGGGGTGGCCAGGCCCAGCGCACAGGGACAGGCGATGATCAGCACGCTGACCGCGGCGACGAGGCCGAAGGCGAGCCGCGGCTCCGGTCCGAACCAGGCCCAGGCGACAAAGGCCGCGACGGCGATGACGATCACCAGCGGCACGAACCAGCCGGAGACCTGATCGGCCAGGCGCTGGATCGGCGCGCGCGAGCGCTGCGCATCCGCGACCATCTGCACGATCTGCGACAGCAGCGTCTCGCGCCCGACCTTGTCGGCGCGCATGATGAAGCTGCCGGACTGGTTCAGCGTGCCGGCGATGACTTTTGCGCCAGCCTCCTTGGAGACCGGCATGGATTCGCCCGTCACCAGCGATTCATCGAGCGACGAGCGGCCTTCGAGGATGATGCCGTCGACCGGCACCTTCTCGCCGGGACGGACGCGCAGGCGATCGCCGGCGTGCAGCGTGTCGATCTCGACCTCGTGCTCGCTGCCGTCGGCGTCGACGCGGCGCGCGGTCTTCGGCGCGAGCTGCAGCAGCGCCTTGATCGCGCCCGAGGTCGCATCGCGGGCGCGCAGCTCCAGCACCTGGCCGAGCAGCACCAGGACGGTGATGACGGCGGCCGCCTCGAAATAGACTGCGACCGCGCCCTCATGGCCGCGGAAGGTGGCGGGGAAGATCTGCGGCGTGACCGTGCCGAGCACGCTGTAGACATAGGCAACGCCCGTACCCATCGCGATCAGCGTGAACATGTTGAGATTGCGCGTCAGCAGCGATTGCCAGCCGCGAACGAAGAACGGCCAGCCGGCCCACAGCACCACGGGCGTTGCAAAGACGAGCTGGATCCAATTCGACACGGTCGGATCGATCCAGCTGTGGGGGCCCGCGAGGTGGCCGCCCATCTCCAGCGCGATCGGCGGCAGCGACAGCACGCCGCCGATCCAGAACCGTCGCGTCATGTCGGCGAGCTCGGGATTTGGGCCGGTCTCAAGGCTTGCGACCTCAGGCTCCAGCGCCATGCCGCAGATCGGGCACGTGCCCGGACCGACTTGGCGGATCTGCGGGTGCATCGGACAGGTGTAGATCGTGCCCGCGGGCATCTCCGGTTCGGGCGCCTTGTCCTTGGCAAGATACTTGGCGGGATCGGCGGCGAACTTGGTGCGGCAGCCGGACGAGCAGAAATGGAAGGTCTCGCCGTGATGTGTGATGCGATGCTTCGAGGTCGCGGGATCGACCATCATGCCGCAGACGGGATCTTTGACCTTGGTTGCGGCGTCGCCGTGATGATGGTCGTGGCCGGCATGATCGCCGTGGCCGCCGCAGCACGAGGTAGCCTCGGGCTTCGCCGCCGGCGCTGCAGCTTTCGTGGAACAGCCGCATCCGGAATGCGTTCCCGCGCTGTGACGATGCTCGTGCTCGTTGTTGTTCATTGCCATGTTCCGGCCTTTGCGCTTGGTCTTGAAACCTATACCCGGTAGGGGTATATAGACCCCATGCGCAAGGACATCAAGGCATCCGTCGGAAAACGTCTCGGCCGAATCGAGGGCCAGGTTCGTGGCCTCTCGAGAATGGTAGAGGAAGACCGCTACTGCATCGACATCGTGACGCAAATCGCGGCGGTGCGCGCCGCGCTGCGCCGGGTCGAGGAAGAGGTTTTGAAGGATCACGTCGCCCATTGCGTCGAGCACGCCATCGCGAGCGGCGACAAGGCCGACCAGCGCGCCAAGATCGCGGAGCTGATGGCGGTGATCGGACGGGCGGATCGGTAGCGCGCGCTCTCTCCACCGCCGTTGCTTCGCTGCGCTCGTGGCGAAGTCTCGTAGGGTGGGCAAAGCGGAGCGTGCCCACCGTCGGTCAGTGATCGCGCCCGAACGTGGGCACGGCGCTTCGCGCCTTTGCCCACCCTACGAGACCGTGCGAACCTAAGCCGTCTTCTCCCGCGCCCGCGCGCGATACATCGCGAGCTCGCTCAGCTGCACGAAATGCTCGGAGAAAGCCACACTGGCTCGCGCAGGCGGCGCGCTCACTTCTTGAGCCGGAATTTCACCCGACGTCGCTTCGTCAGCCGCTTCAGGAGCGAGCGGCGGCGCCACGAGCGTTTCTGGAAACACACTAAATGAGCCCGCCACCTCCTCGAGCGGCTTCTGCTTGTCGGCCCAGTGCAAGGCGGTGTAGTCGAACCCGTGCACGATGGTGGGTTTGACGACTTCGAAATAGGGCGAGATATCGAAGTCGCGGGGCATGTAGAGCGAGGAATCGCGGATGTGCAGGATCTCGCGCCGTGCGGCGCGGCTGCCGGCCTTGGTGATCTTCGGCAGGATCGGGTAGCGCACGGCGTCGAAGGCCTGCGCGATCAGCGCCGAGCAGATGATCTTGGTCGGGTCGCCCGAGCCGATCGCGATCATGCGCCGGCGCCAGCGCTGCGGTATCGGCAGCGGGAACAGATAGCGCATGAGGTCGACGATGTTCTTGGTGTCGTAGCCGAAGCCGATGCGGTTGATCGCATAGCGGCAGACCGTGGTGCGATCCTCATAGGACAGCCCGACCGGACGGCAGACGCGGGTGTGATAGGGGAAATATTTCGACAGCGGCGCCGAGGTGACGCCCTCGCCGATATTGGCCTCGATCAGAACATGCGGCTCGCCATTGGGCTCCTCTGCCCCATCGATCGGACCGACATAGAGCGCGGCGTGCGACCAAGTCGACTGCGTCAGGTATTTGATGATGCCGGAGATGCGGTTGTTGCCCTCGACCAGCAGCACGTCGCCGGGCTCGATGATGCCGCGCAGATGCTCGGGGTCGCTCGGCGTGAACGGCTCATAGCCCGGCACCTCCTTTGAGAGGTACGCGGCAATCACCTTGCCGACAGAATCCAGGACCGTCCCCATCTCAACCCCCCACGGCCTTTTCCGGCCGTCTTTTTCCCTTCTCTATCATGGTCGAAACGTGTTGCAATTCGGTTCATCACTCTGTGAGATCAAGCATGGTTGATTCACCATCCTGGTTGCTGCGCAACATCGGATACGGCAAGGTTCGCGGGCTGTTCACGTTCGCCGCAAGTCCCCGGAAACCATGACATGACAATCACGCGCCGCGGCTTTCTTTCGGCGTCGGCGGCCCTTGCGGCGATGCCGGTGCTGCGCGCATCCGCCGCGCCCCTGCCGCGCGAGGCTGACATCGTCGTGATCGGCGCGGGGGCGGCGGGAATTGCCGCGGCGCGGCGTATCTTGGCAACGGGCCGCAAGGTCATCGTGGTGGAGGCGGCCGCGCAGGTCGGCGGCCGCTGCATCACCGACAGCACCACCTTCGACACGCCGTTCGACCGGGGCGCGCGCTGGATGTACAATCCCGACACCAACCCGATGATCCGGCTGGCGCGCAGTGCCGGGCTGGACGTGCTGCCGGCGCCCTCGGGCCAGAAGATGCGCATTGGCCGCCGCAACGCGCGCGCGGGCGAGACCGAGCAATTCCTGGCCGCCCTGGTGCGCGCCAACCGCGCCATCGACGAGGCCGGACGGGGCAAGCTCGACACCTCCTGCGCATCGGTGCTGCCGAAGGATCTCGGCGACTGGGCCGGCGCGGCCGAGTTCATGCTGGGTGCGAGCTTCGCCGGCAAGGACCTCAAGGAGCTGTCCGCCATCGACAAGGGACGCGCGCAGGACCGCAATGCGGCGATCGCCTGCCGCCAGGGTTTGGGCACACTGATTGCCAAGCTCGCCGAGCAGGCGCCGGTGGCGCTGTCGACGCCGGCGAGCCGCATCGCCTGGAGCAATCGCGACGTCAGCATCGAGACGCAAGCCGGCAAGATCGCGGCGCGCGCCGCCATCGTCACGGTCTCGACCAATGTGCTGACATCGGGCGCGATCAAGTTCGCGCCCGACATTCCCAAGCGGACGCTGGATGCGGCATCGAAGCTCAGCCTCGGTAGCTACGATCGCATCGTGCTGCAGCTGCCGGGCAATCCGCTCGGCCTGTCGCGCGACGATATCCTGATCGAGCAGAGCAATTCGACCCGCACGGCGCTGATGTTAGCCAATATCGGCGGCTCCTCGCTGTGCTCGATAGATGTCGGCGGCTCGTTCGGCCGCGATCTCGCCGAGCAGGGCGAGAAGGCGATGGTGGCTTTCGCCAGGGAATGGATCACGAAGCTGTTCGGCAGCGAGGCCGCTTCCGTGGTGCAGAAGACCAGCGCCACGCGCTGGAACGCCTCGCCCTATGTGATGGGCGCGATGTCGGCAGCCTCGCCCGGCGGCCAGCTGTCGCGAAGGACCCTGGCCGAGCCGATCGGCAATGTGTTCCTCGCCGGCGAAGCCACGCACGAGACGCTCTGGGGCACCGTCGACGGCGCCTGGGAAAGCGGCGAACGCGCCGCGGACGCCGCCTTGCGCAAGATCGGCGCGCTGAAGGACGAGCCGGCCGACGTGCCGACCCAGTCGACGAAGAAGCGGCGCGTGCCGAAGCAGTAAGACGATCAAGCCGCGATAAATTCCACTGTCGTCCGGACAGGCGCAGCGAAGCGGAGCGCAGATTCGGAACCCATACTCACAGGGAGTGGTTTGGCGAAGACTCGGAGTTGCCACCTTGCCCCATAACCACTCCCCGGGGTTATGGGTCCCGGGCTCGCGCTACGCGCGCCCCGGGACGACAGCGGAGATGTTACCGCAGCACGCCATCCAGCACCGGCAATCCAAAGATCACCGCCATCGCAATCAGCGCATAGCAGATGCCGCGAAACACCCTCTCGCTGGCGCGGCCGAACAATGAGCTGCCGAACGCAACGCCAACCGCATAGACCGGGCCGACGATCAGCGACAGCACCAGCGATTCGCGGCTGATCAGGCCGGTCGCCGCGTAGCTGATCATCGAGAAGAAATCCGAGGCGCCGAAGAACAGCACGATGTTGGCGCGCGCGACCATCGGCGCGATCGGGCGGCCGAGCCAGTAGCCGACGATCGGCGGGCCGCCGGTCTGCGCGAGCCCGCTGCAGAAGCCGGAGAGGCCGCCGATGCCGACCGACAGAAAGGCGTGGTCCTTGCCGCGATAGCGCCAGCCCGACAGCAATAGCAGCAACAGCGCTGCGACGAAGCAGGAGATGATCCAGCGCGTGGTGACGGGTTCGAGCACGCTGAGGAAATAGGTGCCGATGGGGACGCCGATCAGCGCGCCCAGCACGATCACCGCGGTGGCCTCGCGATCGGCCTTTCGCCATGCGTCCGGCAGCAGCGGCGCGGCCGCGACGAAATCGATGACGAGCAGCAGGGCAGCAACGAGCCGCGGTGCCGCGATGCTGCTCGCCAGCGGCATGAAGATCAGCGCCGAACCGAAGCCGGAGAAGCCGCGCGCTGTGCCCGAAACGAAAGCGACGGCGCAGAGCGCCGCCGCGATCGTGAGGCTGACGTCCTTCGGAAGGAAGTCAGCAGGACTCATCCGCGCAACGTGCCGCCGGTCTTCTTGGTGACCTCGGCCACGATCTTCGTGGCGACGGCCTCGATCTCCTGATCGGTCAGGGTTTTCTCGCGCGGCTGCAGCGTGACCGCGATCGCGATCGACTTCTTGCCGTCATCGATGCCCTTGCCTTCGTAGATATCGAAGACATTGACGCCGGTGATCAGCTTCTTGTCGACGCCTTGCGCCGCGCGAACGATGTCGCCGGCCTTGACGGCGCGGTCGACGATGAAAGCGAAGTCACGCGACACCGGCTGGAACGCCGAGAGCTCGATCAAGGGCTTGGCGCGCGTCGGCTTCTTCTTCGCCTCGGGGATGCGGTCGAGGATCACCTCGAACACGACAAGCGGCCCGTCGGCGCCGAGCGCTTCGAGCGCTCTGGGGTGCACTTCGCCGAAATATCCGAGCACGTTCTGCGGCCCGATCTGGATCGTGCCGGAGCGGCCCGGATGCAGCCAGCCGGGACCACCCGCCACGATCTGCAGCGCCTGCATCGGCGCGCCGGCGGCCGCCAGCACCGCCAGCGCATCGGCCTTGGCGTCGAACACGTCGGCCTGCGCCGAGCCGGTCCAGTGCCGGCCGAGCCCTTCGGACGAAGCAAGGCCGCGGCGCACGCCACTCGCCGCCATGAACTGGTCCTGCGGGAGATCGCCCTTGAACACCTGGCCGACCTCGAACAGCGCGACCTCGCCGAAGCCGCGATCGGCATTGGCCTGCGCCGCCGCGATCAGGCCGGCCAGCAGGGTCGGGCGCATGTCGGAGAGATCCGAGGCGATCGGGTTGGCAACCTCGAGCTCGCGCTGTCCGCCGCCGAACAATTCGGCCGCAGATTTTGCGATGAACGACCAGGTCACGGCTTCGACCATGCCGCGGCTCGCGAGCGCGCGCCGCGCGCGGCGGTTGCGCAGCTGCAGCGGCGTCAGCACCGGCTTGCGCGGCTCGTCGCCGCGCTCGAACGGCGTCATCGGCACCTTGTCGACGCCGAAGATGCGGACGATCTCCTCGACGATGTCGGCCTTGCCGTGCACGTCGGAGCGCCAGGACGGCACCGCGACCTTCACCACCGGGCCGGGACCCGCCATCATGAAGCCGAGATGGGTCAGGATGCGCTTCATCTCGACCTGCGGCACCTCGATGCCGGAGAGGCGCTTCACTTCCGTGACCGGGAAGTCGATCATGTGGTCGTCGGCGAATGATTTGCCGACCACGATCGTTTCGGACGGCGTGCCGCCGCACATCTCCATCACCAGCTTGGTCGCGAGCTCGATGCCGGGCACCATGAAGGCCGGATCGACGCCGCGTTCGAAGCGGTAGCGCGCGTCCGAATTGATGCCGAGCTTGCGGCCGGTCTGGGCGATGTTGATCTCGTTCCACAGCGCCGATTCGATCAGCACGTCTGTGGTGTTCTCGTCGCAGCCCGATGCTTCGCCGCCCATGATGCCGGCGAGCGATTCGACGCCGTGCTCGTCCGCGATCACGCAAATGGCGGGATCGAGATTGTAGGTGCGGCCGTCGAGCGCCAGCAGGCTCTCGCCCTCGCGCGCGCGACGCACGACGAGATTGCCCTTCACCTTCTTGGCGTCGAACACGTGCAGCGGGCGTGCGCGGTCGTAGGTCACAAAATTGGTGATGTCGACCAGCGCGTTGATCGGACGCAGGCCGATCGCGGTCAGCCGCTTCTGCAGCCATTCCGGCGACGGCCCGTTCTTGACCCCGCGCACGAGACGGAGCGCAAAGCCCGGGCACAGCGTGGCATCCTCGACCGTCACCTTCACGGGACAGGGGAATTCGCCCTTGACCGGCTTGATGGTGGGATCCTTGAACTTGCCCATGTCGGCGGCGGCGAGATCGCGCGCGATGCCGTGCACGCCGGTGCAGTCCTGCCGGTTCGGCGTCAGATTGATCTCGATGACGGGATCTCCGAGGCCGGCCCATTCGGCATAGGCAGCACCGATTGGCGCGTCCGCCGGCAATTCCATGATGCCGTCATGATCGTTGGAGATCTGCAGCTCGGCCGCCGAGCACAGCATGCCGCGGCTCTCGACGCCGCGGATGGTGCCGACACCGAGCGTGATATCCTTGCCGGGAATGTAGGTGCCGGGCGGCGAGAACACGCTGACGAGCCCGGCGCGCGCATTCGGCGCGCCGCACACCACCTGCACCGGCGCACCACCGTCGCCGGTGTCGACCATGCAGACGCGCAGGCGATCCGCATTCGGATGCTGCTCGGCCGAGATCACCTTCGCAATGGTGAACGGCTTCAGCGCCTTCGCCTTGTCCTCGATGTTCTCGACCTCGAGCCCGATCATGGTGAGCTTCTCGGCGAGTTTTTCGAGCGGCTCGTCGGTCGCGAGATGATCCTTCAGCCAGGAGAGGGTGAATTTCACGTGCTGAGCCCTCCGGCAAGCGTTGGCACTTCGAGCGGCTTGAAGCCATAGTGGCTCAGCCAGCGGACGTCGCTGTCGAACAGCTGGCGCAAATCGGCGATGCCGTATTTCAGCATGGCGATGCGGTCGATGCCCATGCCCCAGGCGAAGCCCTGGTACTCGTCGGGATCGATGCCACAGGCGCGCAGCACGTTCGGATGCACCATGCCGCAGCCGAGAATCTCGAGCCAATCCTCGCCCTCGCCGAAGCGGATCTCGCCCTTGTCGCGGCGGCACTGGATGTCGACTTCGAGCGAAGGCTCGGTGAACGGGAAGAACGAGGGCCGGAAGCGCATGTTGATGTGGTCGACCTCGAAGAACGCCTTGCAGAACTCGTGCAGGATCCATTTGAGATGGCCGAGATGCGAGCTCTTGTCGATGACGAGGCCCTCGACCTGGTGGAATTGCGGCGTGTGGGTCGCGTCCGAATCGATGCGATAGGTGCGGCCCGGGCAGATCACGCGGATCGGCGGCTTCTGGCTCAGCATGGTGCGCACCTGCACCGGCGAGGTGTGGGTCCGCAGCAGCATGCGCGAGCCGTCCTGCTTCGGATGGAAGAAGAACGTGTCGTGCATCTCGCGCGCCGGATGGCCTTCCGGGAAATTCAGCTTGGTGAAGTTGTAATCGTCGGTCTCGATGTCGGGGCCTTCGGCCACCGAGAATCCCATGTCGGCGAAGATGGTAGTGAGCTCGTCCCAGACCTGGCTCAGCGGATGGATGCGGCCGGCCTCAGCCGGCGCATCGCGCAGCGGCAGGGTCACGTCGACGGTCTCGGACGCCAGCCGCGCATCGAGCGCCGCCGACTTCAGCACGTCGCGCCGCGCAGCAAGCGCCTGGCTGACTTCGTCCTTGGCCTGGTTGATCGCCGCGCCTTGCGTCTTGCGCTCGTCCGGCGACATCTTGCCGAGCGTGGCGAGCAGCGCCGAGATCGAGCCCTTCTTGCCGAGGGCTGCAACACGCACGGCCTCGAGCGCGGCCTCGTCGGCAGCGGCGGCGATGTCGGCGATGATCTGGGCTTGGAGCTGGGCAAGATCGGTCATGGCAATCCCTTTTGGCCAGGATGCTGAGCCGATGATCCTAGCCCGTCACGCCCGGCCAAAAGCGCGAAGCGCATCTTCGCGTTAGATTCGCCGGGCATCCACGTCGGAGAAGTGTATGCGCGAGAGATGACGGCCGGGGCGATGAACGCGCGACACGCGCCTCTGCCCGGGCCATCACAAGCTGAACGCTGCGCAAGTCGCGCAGTGGGGCGGCTTACGCCGCCAGCGCGGCTTTGGCCTTCTCGGCGATCGCTTGGAACGCGGCGGGCTCGCGGATCGCGAGATCCGACAGCACCTTGCGGTCCACGGTGATGCCCGACTTGGCAAGGCCGTCGATAAATCGGCTGTAGGTCAGGCCGAACGGACGGACCGCGGCGTTGAGGCGCTGGATCCAGAGCGCGCGGAAGGTGCGCTTGCGACGCTTGCGGTCGCGGAAGGCGTATTGCTGGGCCTTCTCCACGGCCGGCTTGGCGGCGCGGATGGTGTTCTTGCGGCGGCCATAGAAGCCCTTGGCGGCCTTGTAGACTTTCTTGTGCTTGGCGTGGGCGGTCACACCGCGTTTGACGCGAGACATGACGAAATCCTTCAGAGATGACTTTGGTTATCGGATCGCCGCGGGATGCGCGGCAGAGGTGGCAATGATCGTGGACCCGATCAGGCGTTCGGCAAGAAGTACTTCTTGACGTTGTCGCCGTCGGTCTTGAACAGCACGCGGGTGCCGCGGAGCTGACGGATCTGCTTCTTCGTCCGCTTGATCATGCCGTGACGCTTGCCGCGCTGGGCGTGCATCACTTTGCCGGTGGCAGTCACCTTGAAGCGCTTTTTAGCGCCCGATTTGGTCTTCAGCTTGGGCATTTGGCTCTCCTAATGGCCACAGAGATCCGCCCGCGAAGGCGGCTGGACCGTCAAAAATGCTCGTTAGAGCGTTGATTGTGCTCAAGTTTTGCGAACAGGCGCGAAACCCGCACGAGACACCGCCACGGCAGCCCGTAAATCAGCCGGGCGGTGAAGGCTGGGCTTATGACAGAGGAGAGGCCAATTGGCAACGATGAACCGCCGCAACCTGCCCGCCGACTATTGAACGCTGCCACCCCTCATGTCCAAGCCTTCTCGCCTGAAGCAGGTCCAAAATGGCTCATTTCCCGCAACTTCTGATTTCATTCGCGCGCCCGCGCCCTCTGGCACTGTTCGCCGTGCTCGCCGCGGCTGCGCTGCCACAGGCGGCTGACGCCCGCGCCGGCGGCTACGACGGCATCTGGAACGTCACCTTCGCCACCACCCGCGGCAATTGCAGCTCGGGCTACAGTGTTCCCTTCACCGTGACCGGCACCCGCGTCTCCTCCGCCGGCGGCGGCCGGGTCTCGGGCCGGGTCAACCGTTCCGGCGCTGTCGCCGTGCAGGTCTCGGTCGGCGCCTCCCACGCCAGTGGCGGCGGCCGGCTCGCCGGCGTGAACGGCGCCGGGTCGTGGAAGGGAATTATCTCCGGCGACCAGTGCAGCGGAACCTGGCAGGCGACGAGGACCTGACACACAAAACGGCCCGCCGGGGATCCGGACGGGCCGTTGAATTCTCGAGGTCCTAAAGCGTTGCGCGTCAGCGCGGCGCCAGCACCATTACGACCTGGCGACCTTCGAACCGCGCGTCCTGCTCGACCTTGGCGAGCTCGGCGACGTCGGTCTTGATCTTGTCGAGCAGCTTGGTGCCGATCTCCTGGTGCGCCATTTCGCGGCCGCGATAGCGCAGCGTGATCTTGACCTTGTCGCCCTCTTCGAAGAAGCGCTGCATCGCGCGCATCTTCACGTCGTAATCGTGGTCGTCGATCATCGGACGGAGCTTGATCTCCTTGATCTCGACGGTCTTCTGCCGTTTGCGGGCTTCCGCGGCTTTCTTCTGAGCGGAATACTTGTACTTCCCGTAGTCCATGATCTTGCAGACGGGAGGGCTGGTATTCGGCGAAATCTCGACCAGATCCATCCCGACTTCCTGCGCCATGCGGATGGCGACGACGGTCTCGACCGTGCCTTTGTTGTCACCGGTCTGGTCGATCAGCTGGATTTGCGCATTGCGGATATCATCATTGATGCGCGGCCCGTCTTTGCTGGCAGCGGGCGGAGCTTTATTAGGACGGCGAATGGGTGGTTCTCCAAAGTTGTGAAAGAAGCGGCTATTTTGAAGGAAGATGCGTTTGCCGGCAAGCAAGTCGCTGGTGCGAGGCGCGAAAAACCCTCAAATGCGAGGCATTTTGGTCACGGCCCTCGGCACGCTGACCGACATAGACACCTTGCCTCTGTTCCGCAAGCGTCCCAAAGGACCAATAGCGATGCCGGTCGTGCTTTCGGAACAGGTCCGGACAGCTCAAACCGCACAGCCAGAGTAAACGTTCCATGACCGACGCAATTCCCGATGCCGCGCTTGAATTCATCGATGTGGGCGAGGGGCCGTCCGCACGCAGGATCGCGGTGCGCCGCCGTCCCGGAAAAGGCCCCGGCCTGGTCTGGCTGGGCGGATTCAAGTCGGACATGCAGGGCGGCAAGGCCGTGGCGCTGGATGCCTGGGCCCACGAGCGCGGCCGCGCAATCGTCCGCTTCGACTATTCCGGCCACGGCGAATCCAGCGGCGATTTCGCCATTGGGACCATCGGCAGCTGGCTCGAGGATAGCGTTGCGGTGTTCGAACGCTTCTGCGACGGCCCGCAAATCCTGATCGGCTCGTCGATGGGCGGCTGGATGGCGCTGCTGCTCGCCCGCGAGATCAGGAAGCGTGCCGGCAAAGCGTCGCTTGCAGGGCTCGTGCTGATCGCGCCGGCGCCCGATTTCACCGAAGAGCTGATGTGGAAGAATTTTTCGCCCGCAGTGAAGAAGGAGATCGAGACCAAGGGCTTCTGGCTGCGCCCATCGGAATATGGCGACGGCTCGCCCTATCCGATCACGCGGAACCTGATCGAGGAGGGACGCAACCACCTCGTGCTGGGCAGCGCCATCGATCTCGGCTGCCCCGTCCGCATCCTGCAAGGCGCGAAGGACCCTGATGTGCCCTGGCAGCACGCGTTTGCGCTGACTCATCGCCTGCCGGCCGACGACGTCGTGCTGACCATGATCCAGGACGGCGATCACCGCCTCTCCCGCCCGCAGGACATCGCGCGCATTCTTGCGGCGGTGGCTGAGATCGGGTGATGTGTCATCTTCCTTCTCCCCTTGCGGGAGAAGGTGGCTTCGCGAAGCGAAGTCGGATGAGGGGTTCTCTCCACGGGCCCGAATGAGAGTTGGACTCGCGGAAGCAACCCCTCACCCGAACGAAATGCGCGTCAACGAGCGGAGCTGGCCTCTCCCGCAAGGGGAGAGGGCATAACAACTGGGAGGCAACGCCAATGACCACCACCGCCATGCTGCGCGCCTTCTGCGATGCCGTCGAGCAGCGCAACGGCGAAGCCTTCGCCCAGCTGTTCACCGAGGACGGCGTCTATCACGATGTCTTCTACGGCGCCTTCGCCGGCCGCGCGAAGATCGCCGCGATGATCGACGACTGGTTCTACCGCACGGCGACCGATTTCCGCTGGGACATGCATGATCCCGTCACCGACGGCACCACGCTCTATGCGCGCTACACCTTCAGCTATAGATCGACTCTGCCGGAAGCAAACGGCGCGCGGGCGATGTTCGAGGGCGTTGCGATCATGACGCTGAAGGGCGGCAGGATCGCGAGCTATCACGAGGTCGCCAACACCGCGCCGGCGTTCGTCGATTTGAACTTCGCCCCGGAGCGGATCGCGAAGATCGTCGCCAAGCAGGGTGCCGAACTGAAGGCGCGGCCGGAGATGCAGCGGCATTTGGACTAGCATTACAGTTGCAATTTTTTCCTGAGATGGGCTTTGCGCGCGTTGGCCTGATGGGCCCTACGCCAAGACGACCATGCGAGGATATGGGCGTGCGGGATGCGCCGCTGGGCAAGCTTCATGGCG
>NZ_JADYVG010000042.1:0-19223 GCF_020193585.1 Bradyrhizobium sp. IC3195
TGGAAGAAGAGGTAGACGCGTAGGTTTATCGGCGACGTTCGTGGTTACCCCCTCACCCCACGCTCGCCGCCACCACGGCCATCACCGACAGCAGCAGCACGATCGTCACCAGTTGCAGCGAGGCGACGGGCTGGGTGCGCCATGCCGTGATCTTGTCGGAGAGCGACAGATGGGCCTCGAAGAATTTCGGCTCGTAGACGGTCTTGAACAGGTGCGGGAAGCTCGGGCCGAGGGTCACGGCGATCAGGGCGTGGGTGAACGAGGCGAAGGCGACGAAGATGGCGACGCCGGGATCGCCGACGAGGTCGTGGTTGCCGATGAGCTTGAGCAGGAAGGCCGCAGTGGCGAAGGTCGGGAAGCTCTGCAGGGTCGCGGTCAGCGCGAGGCCTTCGAGCGCGTTATGCAGGCGGGACTTTCTCGTGGCGGCGATGGTGGCCATGGCACGTCTCCCTGATGACTTGGGGATGACGGTAGCGGCGTCTGGACAGGCGCGACGTGAGATGGATCACGCAGGCCGGCGATGCCGGCTGCGTCTCTCCCCTCCACGTTCACCCAAGCTTCGGCGCACGAGAGCGGGCCGCCTATGTTCCCGGCGCGCGGCTTTGCGGGTTCGTCCACGCGGGCTTGCACACCAAGCAGCCGAAGACGCCGCGAACCCCATGAACCGGGCATTGCGCTCGCACGTCAAAACCTCTGCAAACATCCCTGTGATCTTGCGGATTGCGCCGGCGTGAGACCACGCGCTAGGCTTGCAAAAGGCACAAGACCAAGGAGAGCGGGCGGGAATGACGGTGGAGCAGCTGAATCGCCAACGCGTCGTGCACCTGCTCGATGCCTTCGCGCGCGGCGATATCGAGACGGCGCTGGCCTGCTGCACCGACGACGTCTATTTCCTCACCCACGCGCCGATCGACGTGCTGCCGCATTTGGTGCCGCGCCAGGGCAAGCAGGAGCTGCGCGAGTTGTGGCAGACGGTCTGGTCGCGCTATTCGGAGGTTCGTTACAAGACGCCGCATATCGTCGCCGAGGGCGAGGCCGTCGCGACCTACATGAACGCTTTTTTCAAGAAGCGCAGCAACGACCGCATCGTGCAGTTCGACATGGCGGTGTTCTACACGTTTCGCGGCGGACTGGTGGCGGAGATGCGCGAGATCATCGATTCCTACGACCTGGTGCAGCAGGTGCTGGAACGGGAGATCGGGCCGCTGATTGCCGGGGCGGACTGAGCGCCGGGACCCGGACAATTACGGGGTTGTATTGTAAATCTCACAAAACCCGTTCAAGTGTGCATTGCGAAAACGTGAATTGCGTTTTGGCCGAAATCTGCTAATTTGTTCGTATACAAATGAGTTGAGCCCTGGCGCCTTGGTGCGCATGGGGTTGTTTGCCGTTTTTTTCCGTAAAGCCAGCTTCAGGACTGCCCCAAATGACAGAGCACAGCCTCTGGCGTTTCTCGCGTGCGTTGCACCGCGCGATCAACGACCGGGATTTTAGGGATATCGAGGCCCTGATCGACGAGGACGTCGAGTGGGCGCTCTACGGCCCGATCGACATGTTTCCGTTCCTCGGCGCGCGCCAGGGCAAGGATGCCGTGCTCGACGTCATCCGCCAGCTCGCCGACAATTTCCAGGTCCGCCGCTTCGACCGCGAGAGCATCATGCTGGGCGTGGATTCCGCCGCCTCGATGGTGCGCTATTCGCTGACGGCGCTGGATTCCAACAAGCCGATCAGCCTGCGCGTGGCGCAGTTCGCCCAGTTCAGGGCCGGCAAGCTGATCAGCATGCGGGTGCTGATCGACACCTTCGACCTGGTCGAGCAGGCACTCGGCCGCGCCATTCATCTGCCGAAGATGACCAGCGTCGGCTAACGCATGATCCGGCTCTGAGGGGCCGCGTTAGCGCAAAGTACGAAGCGGTTTTCCGAGAAGATCATGCGCAAACAACAACCTGAAGCGCGATGATGATCATCGCGCTTCAGGGGGGACGCCAACGGGCCCCGCTGTTCGGGACCGATGACGAGGCGATCGCGACGTCCTGGCCTCCAGCCCCGCCGGATGCCGTCGCATCACGAACCTGTCATCGGGCGCGCGCCTTTCGCGCGGCCCGTTGGTTCGCCCCCCTTGCGAACCGCCACAATTCCGCAACGATAAACCGGCACTTTCAGCGCCGGAATGGCGCATGGTCATTGCAACCGCTATAGTGGGGCGGACAGCATGCGCTGGGGTTCGTGGGCAGGACGATGGAATTCTCGACAGGGTTTGGCTGGACCAGGCTGCCGTTGCTGGCGGCCGCATTCATCTTGGGCTCGGTGCTGACGTTACAGGCACAGATCATTCCGCCCTTCTCCGCACCCGCATCCGACGACGAGGCCGAGGCGGCCGAAGCCCCCGACGTCAATGATCCCGACATCATGAAGGGCATCGACGTCGACAAGCTCGACTGGAGCCAGCTCGCGGTCGATGCCGGGACCGGCATCGACCCGATGGCCGCCAAGAAGCGCGCCCAGGCCGCCGCCAGGGAAGGCCTCGACTGGTCGTCGAACCCGAATGCCAACGGCTCGTCGGCAGTGACCGTGAAGCAATCGGTATCCTCGTTCTGGGATACCCGAGTCGGCGCCGACATGACGCTGGCGAGCGAGCCCAGGACGATGTCCGAGCTGCTGGCGCAGAAGGCCACCAACGGCGGCAGCCTGCCGCAATCCTCGGGCAGCGCCTGGGCGACGGCGACCGCGCCGGGTGCGGGCGCGATCTGGGACAAGACCGCGGTGGAAGCCAGGGTCGATCCCGGCGCCGAGCACAGCAAGATCGGGGCGTCGCTGACCAAATCGGTGCCGCTGTCGGGCGACACCTCCCTGACGCTGCAGAACGGCTACAGCGTCAACCAGCAGGGCACCAGCGCGGTCCCCGGCATCGGCGGCCACGTCACGCGCAATTACGAGACCGACCAGAGCGCCAAGGTCACCGCGACCGACACCGGCACCAGCATCATTGCGGGCCAGACGCTGTCGACCACCGACGACAAATGGCTGCGCAAGCTCGGCGCCGAGCAGAAGCTGTTCGACAACGTCACGGTTTCCGGCTCGGTCGGTGAAACCTCGCAAGGCACGCTGAACAAGAGCGTGACGGCGGGCTTCAAGAAGAGCTGGTGAGGCCGGCGCCTCTGCCCGCCTGCGGGGAGAAGGCCATCACCGCGGCAGCATTCACCCTTCCCTAACCATACGCCACGGCAAAACCCCCGAATGGTCCGGCCTTGCCGCATCTTGGCCCATTTGCGGTCAAAATCGGACGCCCTGATGCAGCCTGCCTCACAGACGTCGTCGTGCGGGGGACACTCGCGCTGCGCTCAACGCGAACAGGGGAATAACGATGAACGCCATGCGTCCCGAAAAGATCGAAGCCACCGAGACCGAGACGGTCGACACCAACCTCGCCGCCGTGACCGAGGTCGAAGCCGGCATCCGCGACTTCGTCCGCAACGACATCGCCTATCTGCGTCGTCCGGCAGCGACCACCACCGACGCCCCGCCGCTCGACCCGAGCGCGGAAGCCACCGTCAACAACGTCAACTCGCTGATCCAGCGCGTCGCCGGCACCTCGCTCGCCGAGATCGAGAATTTGATCTCCGAGCTCGAGAGCCTGCGCGACCTGCTCCACGCCGAAGGCCAGCGCGTCCAGCGCGAGATCTCCGGCTACGCCCAGCTCAGCCAGGCCGCGATGAAGTCGACCCGCATGATCGCCGACAACGTCGCGCAGTGGAAGCGCGCCGCCGACGGCCTGCGCAACAGCTGATCGCCGGCACGAACGCATCATTGGCCGCCGCGTTCCGGAAGGGAGCGCGGCGGTTTTGATTTGTTGGTGGGTCACGCAGCCGTTTCTCCAACACAGGTGTCATCACCCGCCTAGTGCGCAATTGCGCACAGGGGCGGGTGATCCAGTATTCCACCAGCGCCGGTGATTGAATCGATGGGCCGCGGCGTACTGGATGCCCCGGACAAGCCGGGGCATGACAGCGGAGAATGTGGCGCGGCCAACGGCCACCATTGAACCCTCCGGCCCACCCCGGCGACCAACGCCAAGCGCCCGTGCAGCTACGGCCGGGCTCAGGGGGACATTTCAGATGGAAAGCATTCGGCCCGACACCACGGACCCGATCCCGTTGCGGCCCGCGCCGAATCAATTCGGCACGATCATGCTGCGCTTTGTCGGGCTGCTGGCGGTTGCGATCGCCATCCTGGCGTTCGTCTATAGCCGCTGAGCTGCGGCCGGATGCCGGCCGCGATCGTTAACGAATTCTTACCGGGCCGCTTCCGCGGTCGAGGCTTCCAGCGTGTAGGCGCCATCGGCGTAGCCCTTCGCCACCATGCCCGCGACCAGCATCACGGCCAGCGTCGCGGTCGCGAAGATGAATCCAACAAATTTGAGTGCGCCGCGATCAGCCATGGTCCTCGTCCCCTGTCGTCTGCCTATTCGTTTCAAATAGACAGCGACAGGTTCATAATTAGTTAGCAACTGACTGGTTCCGCGAAACTGCTTCGCCGTAACCATGTTGCGCAGGCTTATGGCAGCCACCCGGAATCGCGTCCATAGCGCGCGGGCAACACTCGCGCACTCATTTGCCCGTTCATCTTGGAACAGATCTAACCGACCTTGCGCAGCGGCACGAAGGCGGAGGCGGTGATGGAATAGACCTCCTCGCCGCGCTGGTTGGTGCCGGTGGTGCGGGCCGTCAAAATGCCCCAGCCGGGACGGGAGGCGGAGGCGCGCTTGTCGATGACTTCATTGACGTAAGCGACGGTGTCGCCGGCGAGCACCGGCCTGATCCAGCGCAGGTCGCGAAAGCCCGGCGACGGGCCCCACACCGCGACCTCCTCGCCGCGCGAGGCGGCCTCGCGTGCCAGGCGCTGGCCGTCGGCGACAAGCAGGCTCATGCAGGCCGAGCCGACATGCCAGCCCGAGGCCGCGAGCCCGCCGAACAGCGAGTTCTTGCCCTCCTCCTCGTCGAGGTGAAAGCGTTGCGGATCGAACTTGGCGGCGAAGGTCTTGATCTTTTCCGCCGTGAACGTATAGGCGCCGATCTCGCGGCGCTGACCGATCGCGATGTCTTCGAAGAACCGCATCAGGCCGCTCCCTCGCGCCGCTTGATCAGGATCGGCGAGGTCATCTCGGCGAGCGCCTGCCCCGCCGCATTGCGCGCGGTGCATTTGAACTTGACAATGCCGAGCTCAGGTCGGCTCTTCGAGGCCCGCGCCTCCAGGACATCGACGTCGAGCGTGAGATCGTCGCCGGGCCGCAGTGGCGACAGCCAGCGCACCTCGTCGACGCCGGGAGATCCCAGTGACGCGGCGCGCGTGATGAAGCCGTCGGCCATCAGCCGCATCATCAGCGAGCACAGGTGCCAGCCCGAACCGGACAGGCCGCGCAGCATGCTCTCAGCTGCTGCCGCCTCGTCGAGGTGCATCGGCTGCGGATCGAACTCGGCGGCAAAGGCCAATATCTCGTCGCGGGTGACGTGGCGCGGGCCGAACGTTCCGAACCGGCCAGGCGGGAAATCTTCGAAGGTCAGGGTCATCTCGGGAAAGCTTTGCGGGAATGACAGATTGTGGCCGCACTTTGCGGCAATCTCAACCCGCCGGCCCGCATGGCTCGTGCTACATACTTGAGATCGGCGTTGATTTGAGTCGGATCGATCGACGGCCGAAGCCCGATTTGAAGTCCCGATTTGCCTTGCGATTTGCCTTGGGGAGAGCAATGTTCTCATTCAGCGACCTGTTCCAGTGGGACCGCTTCATCACGCCGACGATCATCAAGACCTTCTACTGGCTGGTGATCGCGCTGATCTGCCTGTTCGGGCTCTCCGGCATCTTCTCAGGGTTGGCCGCGATGGCGATCAGCCCATTCGGCGGCTTCCTGGTGCTGCTGTCGTCGATCGCCAGCGTCGTGGTCGGCATCGTGTTCTCGCGCATCGTCGCGGAGCTGATCCTGATCGTCTTCCGCATCAACGAGCATCTCGGCGCGATCAGGGACCAGGGCGGGGGGATGCGGTGATTCCCGTCATTCCGGGGCGCCTCGAAGAGGCGAGCCCGGAATCCATTGAGCCACAGAACAAGCGTATAGATGGATTCCGGGCTCGCGCTTCGCGCGCCCCGGAATGACCAGCTCCTACGTATTGAACCTGAAATGCATCACGTCGCCATCGGCGACGACGTAGTCCTTGCCTTCGAGGCGAAGCTTGCCGGCATCGCGCGCGCCGGCTTCGCCGCCGAGCGCGACGTAGTCATCGTAGGCGATGGTCTCGGCGCGGATAAAGCCCTTCTCGAAATCGGTGTGGATCACGCCGGCCGCCGCCGGCGCCTTGGTGCCGCGATAGATGGTCCAGGCGCGCGCTTCCTTCGGGCCCACGGTGAAGTAGGTGATGAGATCGAGCAAAGTGTAGCCGGCGCGGATCAGGCGATCGAGACCGGCCTCTTCGAGGCCCAAGGTCTCCAGGAAGTCGGCGCGCTCGTCACGCGAGATGGTGGCGATCTCGGATTCGATCTTGGCGGAGATGACGACGGCGACCGCGCCCTCCTTCGCCGCCTGCTCCTCGACCGCCTTGGAGAAGGCGTTGCCTGTCGCGGCCGAGCCTTCCTCGACGTTGCAGACGTAGAGCACGGGCTTTGACGACAGCAGGCCGAGCATCGAGAAGGCCCGCTCCTCCTCCGCCTTGCGCTCGACGAGGCGCGCGGGCTTGCCCTCGCGCAGGAGCACCAGGGTGCGGCCCACGAGATCGAGCTGCTCCTTGGCGTCCTTGTCGTTGCCCTTGGCCTTCTTGGTGAGGTTGTCGACGCGCTTCTCGAGGCTGTCGAGGTCGGCGAGCATCAGTTCGGTCTCGATGGTCTCGATGTCCGCGAGCGGGGCGATCTTGCCCTCGACATGGGTGATGTCGGAGTCTTCAAAGCAGCGCACGACATGCGCGATGGCGTCGACCTCGCGGATATTGGCCAGGAACTGGTTGCCGAGGCCTTCACCCTTGGAGGCGCCGCGCACGAGGCCGGCGATGTCGACGAAGGTCAGCCGGGTCGGGATGATCTGGCCCGACTTGGCGATGGCCGCGAGCTTGTCGAGCCTGGGATCGGGCACGGCGACCTCGCCGACATTCGGCTCGATGGTGCAGAACGGATAGTTCGCGGCCTGCGCCGCGGCCGTCTCGGTCAGCGCATTGAACAAGGTCGACTTGCCGACATTGGGCAATCCGACGATCCCGCATTTGAATCCCATGGTGGTCCTGGCCTCCGCGCTTCGCGCGCAAATGTCTTTCGAACTCGTCATGCGCGGGCTTGATCCGCGCATCCATCGTCTTCGAAGGATGGATCGCCGGATCAAGTCCGGCGATGACAGGTGCTATTCCTTGCCGTTCTCGTCCTTGGTCAAAAACCCCTTCGCCTGCATGGCCAGATGTACCCTGTTGGCGAAGGTTGCGTCCGTGCCCTTGGCAAGCAGTGCGGCGTGCTCGGCCACCGCGTCGCAGAGCGTCGTCACCCATTCGTTGTCGGCCTTGGCGAAGTCCGACAGCACATGGCCGTGCACCAGCTCCTTGACGCCGGGATGACCGATGCCGAGGCGCACGCGGCGATAATCGTTGCCGATATGCGCCGAGATCGAGCGCAGGCCGTTGTGGCCGGCAATGCCGCCGCCGATCTTCACCCGCACCTTGCCTGGCGGCAGCTCGAGCTCGTCGTGGAACACGGTGGTGTCGCCCGCGGCGATCTTGAAGAAGCTCGCCGCTTCCTGAACGCTGCGTCCGGACTCGTTCATGTAGGTCGTGGGCTTGAGCAGGATCACGCGCTCGGTGCCGAGCGCACCTTCCGAGGTCTCGCCCTGAAAGCGGCGGCGCCACGGCGCAAAACCATGACGCCGCGCGATCTCGTCGACGGCCATGAAGCCGATATTGTGCCGGTTACGTGCGTATTTCGCGCCGGGATTGCCGAGCCCAACAAAGAGTCGCATGACGCGGCGCGCCCCCCGCTCGGCGCACGGTCAAGGACCGCGCGCCAGCTTCGAGAGATTACTTCTTCTTGTCGCCGCCGGCGGGAGCCTTGGCAGCAGCGGCAGGAGCAGCAGCCGGAGCCGCAGCACCAGCGGCCGGAGCAGCCGCAGCGCCCGGGGCCGCACCAGCAGCGGCAGCCGCAGCAGCGGCCTTCTGCTCTTCGGCGTAACCGGACGGCGGCACGATGGTGACGAGGGTCGCGTCCTCGCGGGTCAGCGCCTTGACGCCGGCCGGCAGCTTGACGTCGGCCAGATGCAGGGAGTGACCGATCTCGAGCGAGCCGACATCGGCCTCGATGTATTGCGGGATGCTCTCGACGCCGCATTCGAGCTCGATCGCGTGCGCGACGATGTTGACGGTGCCGCCGCGCTTCACGCCCGGCGAGGTTTCCGCCTTCACCACGTGCAGGGGAACGCTGATGCGGATGGTGGCGCCTTCGCCCAGCCGCATGAAGTCGACATGGATCGGGAAGTCCTTGACCGGGTCGAGGTGGTAGTCGCGCGGAATGACGCGGTGCTTCTTGCCCTCGAGGTCGATGTCGACCAGCGTGGTCAGGAACCGGCCGGCAAGGATGCGCTGGCGCAGTTCACGATCCTCGATCGAGATCGTCAGCGGGGGCTGGTTGTTGCCGTAGATCACTCCGGGCACTCGCCCGGCGCGACGCTCAGCCCGGGCGGCCCCCTTGCCGCTCTTCGGACGCGCGGTCGCCTTCAATTCCTTGACGGTCGTCGCCATGTCGTTAAGTCCTTGTTTTTGCAAAAGTTAATGGGCCGCAAGGCGGCCCATGGCATGGTCCACAGCAAGCCTCCAGGGGTGCGGGGGCCGCGGACGTGGCGGGCTTTTACCCGGAAGCTGCGGAAATGACAAGGAGAATGGGCTGGTACCCTCCCTTGGAGGGGGAGGATCGGCTCATATCGAGCGTAGCAAAACGTGAGCCGGGGTGGGGTGACAGTCTCTCGATCGAGGCGTGCCCGAGTGGAGAGATCACCCCACCCCGGCGCTACGCGCCGACCCTCCCCCTCCAGGGGAGGGTAAGAGACCGCGCTTTACGACGTCGGGGTCCCCCCGAGCTTCGCCTCCAGCGCTGCGAGCCGCGCCTTCAGGGCTTCGTTCTCCTCACGCGCAAGGCGCGCCATGTCCTTGACCGCCTCGAACTCCTCGCGCTTGACGAGGTCCATGTCGCGCAGGAATTTTTCGGCCTGGCTGCGCATCACGGAATCGAACTCGCGCTTGACGCCCTGGGCAGCACCGGCGGCGTCGTTCATCAGGCGGCCGATCTCGTCGAAAAACCGGTTGTTGGTCTGGGTCATTGTGGGCCTCCGATAAACTTTGCGCGAACACGCAGAATGACAATGGCAATCCGACGGGGCCGGTTCAAGAGCGAAGCGGCGGTATCCTTGTCATGCGCCGGTTTCCTTGCAATCGTATTCAACGTCCCTGCATAAGAGGAATCACGGGGCGTCTGCCGGCGCCGACCGCCGCGATCCCGCTTGGACACAGAAGGCGCGATGCCGTTTCTGCTCATCGACTTCCCCGCCTTCAACCCGATCGCGCTCGAGATCGGTCCGTTCGCGATCAAATGGTATGCCTTGGCCTATATCTGCGGCATCGTGTTCGGCTGGCTTTATGCCCGCGCGCTGCTGAAGAGCGAACGCCTGTGGGGCGGACCCGCGCCGATCTCGCTGCTTCAGATCGACGACTTCATCCTGTGGGTCACGCTCGGCATCATCGTGGGGGGCCGCGCCGGCTACGTGCTGTTCTACAACCTGCCCTTCTTCATCGATCATCCCGCCGCGATCTTTAAGTTGTGGGAGGGCGGGATGTCGTTCCACGGCGGCTTCCTCGGCTGCGTCGTCGCGGTGATGTGGTTCGCCTGGCGCAATGGCATCTCGATCCTGTCGCTCGGCGACATCACCACCGCGGTCGCCCCGGTCGGGCTGTTGCTCGGACGCATCGCCAATTTCATCAACGGCGAATTGTGGGGCCGCGCCACCGACCCGACCCTGCCCTGGGCGATCATCTTCCCCAACGATCCGACGCAACTGCCGCGGCATCCGAGCCAGCTCTACCAAGCCGGCATGGAGGGCATCCTGCTGTTCACGGTGCTCGCGATCATGATCCGGTTCGGTGCCTTGAAGCGCCCCGGCATGATCCTCGGCGCCTTCATCCTGGTCTATGGTCTGGCCCGCATCGCCGGCGAGCATTTCCGCGAGCCGGACGCGCAGCTCGGTTTCCTCTGGGGCGGATTAACCATGGGCATGCTGCTGTCGATCCCGATGCTTATCGTCGGCCTCATTCTTATTGTATTGGCAGTGAGGCGCGGTGCGCCGACGCCCGTCCAGGCCATTCGTTAATTCATTTCGAGAAAATCGCCGTGACCGACCAGCCGCTGCTCAACGAGATCAAGGCGCTGATCAAATCCTCCGGGCCCATGCCGGTCTGGCGGTACATGGAACTGTGCCTGATGCATCCGCGCTACGGCTATTACGTCTCGCGCGATCCGCTCGGGCGCGAGGGCGACTTCACCACGGCGCCCGAAGTCAGCCAGATGTTCGGCGAGCTCTTGGGGTTGTGGACCGCCTCGGTCTGGAAGCAGATGGGCTCGCCGCAGTTCCTGCGGCTGATCGAGCTCGGCCCCGGCCGTGGCACCATGATGGCGGATGCGCTGCGCGCGCTCCGCGTGCTGCCCCCGCTCTACCAGGCGCTCCACATCCACATGGTCGAGGTCAATCCCGTGTTGCGGGACCGGCAGAGCGCGACGCTCGCCAACGTGCGCAACATCGCCTGGCACGACAGCATCGACGAGGTGCCGGAGGGCCCGAGCATCATCCTCGCCAACGAATATTTCGACGTGCTGCCGATTCACCAGATGGTCCGGCTCGAGAACGGCTGGCACGAGCGCGTGATCGAGATCGATCCCAACGGCAAGCTTCAGTTCGGCGCGGCGCCGGAGCCGACGCCTCGCTTCGACGTGCTGCTGCCGCCCCTGGTACGCGCCGCCCCCATCGGCGCCGTGTTCGAGTGGCGCCCCGACGGCGAGATCATGAAGCTTGCCACGCGCGTGCGCGACCAGGACGGCGCGGCGCTGATCATCGATTACGGCCACCTCCGCAGCGACGCCGGCGACACGTTCCAGGCGATTGCGCGCCACACCTTCGCCGATCCCTTGAAGGCGCCGGGCCAGGCCGACGTCACCGCCCATGTCGATTTCCAGGCGCTGGCGCGCGCGGCCGAGGATGTCGGCGCGCGCGTGCATGGGCCGGTGACGCAAGGCGACTTCCTCAAGCGGATCGGCATCGACACCCGCGCCGCCGCCTTGATGCAGAAAGCAGCGCCCGACGTCGCCACCGACATTTCGGTGGCGCTCAGGCGCCTGACCGATACCGGGCGTGGCGGCATGGGCTCGATGTTCAAGGTGCTCGGCATCTCGGAGCCGCGGCTGGCAAGCCTTGCCGGCCTCAGCGATCTCGAACAGACAGGAGAGGCCTCATGACGATAGCTTCGTCGCTGCTGTCGGCCGTGCCCGGCCTGCGCCATGCCTTCTTCACCCGCGAAGGCGGCGTCTCCGGCGGCATTTATTCCGCGCTGAACGGCGGGCTCGGCTCCAACGACGATCAGACCCTGGTCGCCGAGAACCGGCGCCGCATGGCCGAGCATGTCGGCGTTGCGCCCGAGCGCTTCCTCAGCCTGCACCAGATCCATTCGCCCGACGTGCTGGTTGCCGAGGCACCGTGGCCGAGCGGGCCACGGCCGAAGGGCGATGCGCTGGTGACGAAGACGCCAGGCATCGCGCTCGGCGTCTCCACCGCCGATTGCGGGCCGGTGCTGTTCGTCGATCCCCAGGCGCGCGTGATCGGTGGCGCGCATGCGGGGTGGAAGGGCGCACTGACGGGCGTGCTGGATTCCACCATCGCGGCGATGGAGCAGCTCGGCGCCACGCGCGGCGGCATCATCGCCGCGATCGGCCCCTTGATCCGCCAGGACAGCTACGAGGTCGGCAACGAGTTCGTCGCGCGCTTCATCGAACAGGATGCCGAGAACACTGTGTTCTTCATCCCCTCGGTGCGCGAGGGCCACGCGATGTTCGATCTCGCCGGCTACATCCGCAAGCGGCTCGAGGCCGCAGGCATCCTGATGATCGACGATCTCGGCCTCGATACTTACGCCGACGAGCGCTTCTTCAGCTATCGGCGTTCGGTCCATCGCAAGGAGCCGGATTACGGCCGTCACGTTCACGCGATTGCGCTGGATGGGTGAACACAGGGGCAACCCCGTGTCATTCCGGGGCTCGCGAAGCGAGAACCCGGAATCCATCGTGCGGCAATTCACGCGGCGAAATGGATTCCGGGTTCGATGCTTGCGCATCGCCCCCGGAATGACAGTGGGGATGTGTCGCGCCTGCCCTAGACCTTAATCGATTTTAACGATATCGCTGCCTTCCATAATGAGGGACGCGTCATTCATCTTCCGCCGCGCGGGTTCGCGCGTGCTGGCGGTCATGCTGCTGGTGGCGGCGGCCGCGCTGGGCGGCTGCGCCGGCGGCGGCGGCAGTGCCGCCAATTCCTATGCGATGGCGCCGAGCGCCGGCAGCGGGGCCACTATCGCCTTCGAATCGATCGACGGGCCACCTCCGCAAGTGTTCGACCGCATGGTCGGCGTGCTCGACAGCGAATCCAAGCTGCGCAGCCTGTCCGTGGTCTCCCGCGAAGGTACGGCTGCCTATCGCGTGCGCAGCTACCTCTCCGCCCAGGTGGTGCGCGGCAAGACCGTGATCGCCTGGGTCTGGGACGTCTACGACGCCAACCAGCAGCGCGCGCTGCGTCTCTCCGGCGAGGAACCGACCTCGGCCAAGGGCGGGCGCGACGCGTGGTCGGCTGCCGACGACCTCGTGCTGCGGAAGATCGCCCAGGCCGGATTCAGCGGACTTTCCAACATGATCAACGGAACGCCGGATGCACCCGGCGCGGCTCCGGCATTGCGGGGACCGGCGGTGGCCAGCGTCGTCAAGGACGCTCCCGCGCAGGACATGCCGGCATCAGCGCTCGGCTATGCCGAGCAATAACCCCCGCTAAACCACGGCCTCAACTTGCGGCCAAGCCGTTGGCCCGACTCAGGATTTTCGAAGGGAAAACGTAGCATCCCGGGTTGCCATTGCGGCCTTCCGCCTGATATTTCCTCGCCCGTCGTAACCGTGCTGCCAGCGGGTATTCTCAGATGTTGAAGGTCGTATCCAGCAAAGCGCGGGAGGAAGCGTCCATGTCGGCCAAAAACGGCTCCATCAAGCTCGTCGCCGGCAACTCCAATCCGGCCCTCGCCCAGGCGATCGCGCAAGGGCTCGACCTGCCGCTGACCAAGGCGGTGGTGCGGCGCTTCGCCGACATGGAGATCTTCGTCGAGATCCAGGAGAACGTCCGCGGCTCGGATGCCTTCGTCATCCAGTCGACCTCGTTCCCCGCCAACGACCATTTGATGGAATTGCTCATCATCACCGACGCGCTGCGCCGCTCCTCGGCGCGCCGCATCACCGCAGTGCTGCCCTATTTCGGCTACGCAAGGCAGGACCGTAAATCAGGCTCGCGCACGCCGATCTCGGCCAAGCTCGTCGCCAACATGATCACGCAGGCCGGCGTCGACCGCGTCATGACGCTCGACCTGCATGCCGGCCAGATCCAGGGCTTCTTCGACATCCCGACCGACAACCTGTTCGCCGCGCCGCTGATGGTGCGCGACATCAAGGACAAGTTCGACCTGACCAAGACGATGGTGGTCTCGCCCGACGTCGGCGGCGTCGCCCGCGCGCGCGGCCTCGCCAAGCGCATCAACACCCCGCTCGCGATCGTCGACAAGCGCCGCGAGCGCCCGGGTGAATCCGAGGTCATGAACGTGATCGGCGACGTCTCCGGCCACACCTGCATCCTCGTCGACGACATCGTCGATTCCGGCGGCACGCTGGTGAACGCGGCCGATGCGCTGCTCGCCAAGGGCGCCAAGGACGTCTACGCCTACATCACCCACGGCGTGCTCTCCGGCGGCGCGGCGGCGCGCATCGCCGGCTCCAGGCTGAAGGAGCTGGTGATCACCGATTCGATCCTGCCGACCGACGCGGTGACCAAGGCGCCGAACATCCGCACCCTGCCGATCGCCAGCCTGATCTCGGATGCGATCGCGCGCACGGCGGCGGAAGAATCGGTGTCGAGCCTGTTCGACTGATTTGATCTAGCACCGTCATTCCGGGCGGCGCGTCACCGCCGAACCCGGAATCCATCTTGCAGCAATCCGTGTCGATCAATGGATTCCGGGCTCGCGCTGCGCGCGCCCCGGAATGACCATTGCCTACCCCACGATCCCCGCCGCGACCTGGCCGCGCAGGCGCTCCAGGCCGTGCAACGTCTCCGCGCAGGCGGTCGCGACTTCGACGCCCTTGATCGCAAAGTGCTTGCGGAAGAAATCGTAGTGCACCTCGGTCTCGTGGAATTGCTGCGGCGTCAGCACGGCCGAGAACACCGGCACCTCCGTCCGCAGCTGCACGTCCATTAGCGCCTTGATCACGGTGTCGGCGACGAATTCGTGGCGGTAGATGCCGCCGTCGACGACGAGACCGGCCGCGACGATCGCGGTGTAGCGCCGCGTCTTGGCGAGGACCTGCGCGTGCAGCGGGATCTCGAACGAGCCCGGCACCTCGAACACGTCGACATGGGTGAGGTGGCGGGCTTCCGCCTCCTTCATGAAGGCGATGCGGGCTTCCGCGACCACGTCGCGGTGCCAGCAGGCCTGCACGAAGGCCACCCGCTGCGGCTTCGCGAAGCGCGGATGCGCAGGGGCCGGATCCACGGGAACCGGCGGCGGCGTTTGGGACGTTTCGGTTTGGGGGTCTTGCAGCATCTGATTCATGGCTTTCCTCGGTTTAAGGACCAGAATCAGGGCACACGGAACGACAAACAGCCGCATCGTCTCGATGCGTCTGCCAGCGACCGTTCTCTTTCATCCGGACTTTAACCGTCGGCTTCGGAGTTGCACCGAATCTGCTGACCCTTCCGTTCGGGATAGCCCTCGCGGAAGGCGCTCGCGGGCTTGGGCCGTTCGGCCCTTACCGCCGGTGGGGACTTTCACCCCGCCCTGAGAACATCGGCCGTCCGGGATGAACGGCCTATCAGGAAATATGCCGCCGCCGGGCAGTCGCGGCAAGCATGTTCCGCATGGGCCAAGCGCATGGTCCCATGCCCGCACGGCGGTCCGGCCCTCGCCTCACGGAATTTGCGGCGAGCTTTTTTGCCGAATCCGATTCCGGTTTGTTCTCGTCCGTTAAGAATTGTGGCGGAGATGAGCTGTGGACGAACGAGTCCTGGCTTGTGGACGGACTCGCGACCCCGTTGCGCAGATTCCGCAAATCACATCACTTGATCCGCGACAGGCCTGCGCTGATCCGAGGGATCGCAACAGCGACTCCGAGGGGATTGCAAAGGCTGATCCGAGGGACGCCGCAGCGACGTTTAGGGAGTGCGCGCCGGGCCCAACCGCGTGCGTATCAAAGACAACAAGAAGGCAAGAGGTCGAGACGGCATGTCCCTGCTCGAAGGCACTATCGATTCCAGAAACCATCCGCTCGCGGTGGTCGAGGACATCGCCGCCAGCAACAACTGGCCGTTCGAACGCTCCGGCGAGGACGAGCTCACGATTGTCTCCAAGGGACAATGGACCGACTACCAGCTCTCCTTCACCTGGATGGGCGAGATCGAGGCGCTGCATCTGGCCTGCGCCTTCGACATGAAGATTCCGCCCGCGCGCCGCGGCGAGGTGCAGCGGCTCGTTGCCGCCGTGAACGAACAGCTGTGGGTCGGCCATTTCGACCTGTGGACCACCACCGGCATGGTGATGCACCGCCAGGCCCTGGTGCTGCCGGGGGGCCTCACCGCCTCGCCGGCGCAATGCGAGGTCATGCTCGCCGGCGCCATTCATGCCTGCGAGCGCTACTTCCCGGCGTTCCAGTTCGTGGTGTGGGCCGGCAAGAGCACGGCGGAGGCGATGGACGCGGCAATGTTCGATACGGTGGGCGAGGCGTAGGGCCGTAAGGGAGCCAACGCTCCGTGCCCACGTCATCCCGGACAAGCGCGCCCAAAGCGCGGGCAGATCCGGGATCCAGACCGCGTGATTTCGCTTGTGGCACAACGCTTGTTGCTCTGCCCTCCGTCCATTAGAACGGCCTGTGGTTATGGGTCCCCGCCTTCGCGGGGACGACACCGACTATTTGGCGACACCGATGGCGAACAGCACCCTCCAAAACGTCACCGGCACCATCCTGCTCGCCGGCGCCGGCAAGATGGGCGGCGCGATGCTGACCGGATGGCTTTCGGGCGGGCTCGATCCGCGCCGCGTCGCGGTGATCGAGCCGCACATTGCGCCCGAGATCTCCGCGCTGGCCGCCAAGGGCGTCGTGCTCAATCCTGATGTAAGCGCCGCCGGCGCCGTCGAGACGCTGGTCGTGGCGGTGAAGCCGCAGATGTTCCGCGAGGCCGGCGCCAGGCTGAAGCCGTTCGTCTCGGAAAAGACGTCGGTGGTCTCGATCATGGCGGGCACCACGATCGCCGCGCTCCAAGAGGTCTGTGGCGGCGCCGTGGTGCGCGCGATGCCGAACACGCCGGCAGCGATCGGCCGCGGCATCACCGTCGCTGTTGCCGCGAACAACGTCAGCGCCGCGCAGCGCGCGGTGGCGGATGCGCTGCTGCGCGCCACCGGCTCGGTCGAATGGGTCGAGGACGAAGGCTTGATGGATGCGGTCACCGCCGTGTCCGGCTCGGGCCCGGCCTATGTGTTCCTGCTCGCCGAAGAGCTCGCCCGCGCCGGCGTCGAAGCGGGATTGCCGGAGGTGCTGGCGACCAAGCTCGCCCGCGAGACCGTCGCCGGCTCCGGCGAGCTGCTGCACCAGTCGGAGCTGCCGTCCAGCGCCCTGCGCCAGAACGTCACCTCGCCCGGCGGCACCACGGCCGCCGCGCTCAGTGTGCTGATGGGCGAGCCGGGCCTGCGCGAACTCATGATCCGCGCCATCGCCGCGGCCACGCAGCGGTCGAAGGAATTGGCGAAGTAGACGGATCAGAGCGCTTCGGCGGCCGAATGCGCGGCGATCCCGGTCGTTGCCGATAGGGAGAGCAATCGTGAACCTCTACGCGAAACTTCTCGAACGACAGGCCGAGCGGCGCCCCATCAAAATCGGACTGATCGGGGCGGGCAAGTTCGGCGCAATGTATCTCCATCAAGTCCTGCGTACGCCGGGCGTCCATCTCGTTGGAATTGCTGACCTGTCCCCATCGCGTGCCCGCGAAAACCTGTACCGGGTGGGGTGGCGCCCGGAGCAGTTCGCCGCGACCTCACTCGGGGATGCTCTCAAGTACGGCACGACCTTCCTGACCGACGACTGGGAAGCGCTTGTGAAGTGCGAAGGCATCGAGGTGATCGCAGAGTGCACCGGCAATCCTGTCGCGGCGGTCGAGCACTGCCTCGGCGCCTTTTCTGCAGGCAAGGCCGTCATCAACGTGACCGTCGAAGCCGACGCCTTCTGCGGACCGATCCTCGCGCAGAGAGCCAGGCAGGCCGGCGTGATCTACAGCCTGGCCTATGGCGATCAGCCGGCTCTCGCTTGCGACCTCGTAGATTGGGCGAGGGCCTGCGGTTTTCCCGTCGTGGCAGCGGGCCGTGGCCACAAATGGCTGCCGCATTACCGGGAATCGACGCCCGAAACGGTCTGGGATCACTGGGGATTGTCTGCAGAGCAAGCTGCGCGCGGGGGCATGAATCCAAAAATGTTCAACGCGTTCCTCGACGGCTCCAAGCCTGCGATTGAATCTGCCGCGATCGCGAACGCAACCGGCCTGGAGGCGCCCTCGCATGGCCTTGCATTCCCACCGGGATCGGTCGACGACATCCCCACGCTGATGCGCCCCCGTTCGGAGGGCGGCATCCTGGAATCCAAGGGCCGGGTCGAGGTCGTATCCTGCCTGACGGCCGAAGGCAGGCCCATCCCCAACGACATCCGCAAGGGCGTGTGGGTCTGTTTCGAAGGCGACAGCGATTACATCCGCAACTGTTTCCAGGAATACAGCGTCGTCACCGATCCGAGCGGTCGTTACATGAGCTCCTACAAGAAGTGGCATCTCATAGGGCTGGAGCTTGGAATTTCAGTTGCCTCGATCGCTCTGCGCAATGAGGCGACAGGCGTCGCCACGACGTTCAACGCCGATGTTGCTGCCACAGCCAAGAAGGACTTGCGCGAGGGAGACATGCTCGACGGAGAAGGCGGCTACACCGTCTTCGGCAAACTGACGCCCGCCAGCATCTCCCTTGAAAAGCGCTATCTGCCACTCGGGCTTGCGCACAATGTGCGATTGACCAAGGCGGTAGCCAAAGACACCTGCATCACCTGGGCGGATGTGGCGATTGACGAGAGGCTGTCTGCCGTGCGTCTCCGCAGGGAGCAGGAAACGTCGTATTCGTCTCCAAAAGCGCGGAAGGTGGATTAGGCGAAATCCACAGCCGCGTTAAGCCCCGAGCCGCTTGTTGAACATCTCGACATTGACGAGCCCGCGGGCGTGGCGGCCTTCGCCGAGCTTGCGCGGGCCCTCGAATGCCTCAACCTCGAAGCGAATGACGCGGCGCTCGACCGCGACCACCTTTGCAGTGGTCCGCACGGTCGCACCGACGAGCGCGGCGGCAAGATGGCGGATGTCGACCTCGGTACCGACAGTGACCCAGCCCGGCTGAAGCGCTGAGCGGATCGCATCACCCGATGCCATCTCCATCTCCAGGATCATCATCGGCGTCGCGTAGACAAAAGGCATGCCTGACACGAAATGCCCGACGGTGCGCTCCACCGGGACCACCAGCGTGCGCTCGGCGCTCATGCCTGTTGTGATGAAGTCGCGTGCGTCCATGGACCCCTTACACTCAGTGTCGTCCCGGACAAGCGCGCCTTAAGCGCGCGCAGATCCGGGACCCATAACCACAGGATCAAGTTTGGCGAAGGCTCGGAGTTACCAGCTGGCCCAATACCACTCCCTGTGGTTATGGGTCCCCGCCTTCGCGCTAGGGCATGCACATATCTGGTGCGACGGATTGACTCGGGTCCGCCGCGGGGATTCCAGAATCGGGAGTCTGTGTGCTTCCTATTGCTGCACTCCATGGTTTGGACGGGGGTGCCGCGATGTTGTC
>NZ_JADYVG010000043.1:0-16975 GCF_020193585.1 Bradyrhizobium sp. IC3195
TACTAACTCGAGCTCTCGGCTCATCGAATAACATCGGCCTGCCCGCACTTCGTGCTCCCGGTGCCTCTGTCCCGATGGTCGCACCATACGCCACGATGTAGAACACCGCAGCGGGAACGTTGGCACCCCGCTCGAACGCGTCAACGGCGAGATCAAGCGGCGAACCGAAGTGGTCGGTATCTTCCCCAATGAGGATGCCATCACCCGCCTGGTCGGTGCCATCCTGCTTGAACAGAACGACGAGTGGGCGGTTCAGCGCGGCCGCTACATGACACTGGAAACGATCGCCCCGTTGGGCGATGATCCCGCCGTCAGCTTCCCGGCAATCGCCAGCTGACCGATCCGGCCCATGCCGGCGAACGCGGTGACCCACCGCCAGTTACACCACGCCCAGGGACACGATCGCACCGCGAGCGGCTTGGCCCTCACGGGAGCAGAGGTGGCCAGCGACACAGAGGCTTGCGGCATCTGCCAGAAACAGCGCTTTCAGGGTTTCACTACCCGATCGCCGAGCCATCCCCTAGTTTCGCTAGCATGGCGGCTAGCAGGAGCAGCATCGGATTCTTTCCATGGCGCCAGTCGCGTCTGCGCTGCTCTCCGCGTTCTGCAACAACTCTTTCCTGCCACCCTCGTCGCTCTTGGCACCGCTGGACAACGTCGAAGTCTCTCACCTGAGTGACCTTGGGGTATGCTGGCCCGCGGCATTCTAATGGTCCGGACAACGGCCAAGCCGAAACCTCTCAGCTAGTCTCAACCGCGCGCCGAATCCCAATTCGTTCGGGCTCGTAGATCATGGGTAACGATACGCGTGGCCATCTGTTCGACTTGATAGTGGCGGATCCAATTCGCGACGTCTCGCCGCTTGCCCTCGCGGTATCGCCTGCGCGTTCCAAGTCGACACTGCGAGACTTTGCTCTCTGGACCCCGCTCTTGTGCAGTCAATGGCTGCTGCCAAAGTAGGTTACGACTTGCCATACCCACGTTTAATTTGAACTGGTGGTTATACTTGATAACCCGACCGGCGCGCGTTCCTTGAGCCTCAGCTAAGAGAGTTCGCCGTCGTGCCTCTTGAGCGGACGGGAGAGCCTAGAATTCCGTATCATGGCTGATGGCGGCGTGCGGAACGTCCACAACGATGTTGTATCGGTAGACGAAATTCTCTGAGTCCAGAGAATGAACGAGGTTGGGGTCCCTAAAACGCGCTGTCTGCGCCGATCCAGGGATAAAGACCACTATAACCTTGGCTGAACGGCTGTCGCTGCGATCGCGTAGTTTGCGCCGGCTCATTTCATCGGAGCTGCAACTCCATTTCGATCCATGGAGGAGCATCGCCTCGCTAAGTCAGCATCTTTGCTTGCCTCGAGCCCGTTCGTGCGAGTTGGGCAGCGGAATCGAACCGCTGCCGAGGCAGCAGTTCGGGTGAGCTTCGGCCAGCGCCCGGAAAACATGCGCCGCCGCGAATTGAAAGACGGTCGACATGCCGGCGCTTGTACGGGCCGCTCAAGTAGCGTCCGGGAAAGGCGATACGGTGGCACGCATCGAATAATCGATCCAAAACCTTCCAATCCGGTGATGTTTTTATGTAGGTTATAGCCAGTGGTTTGATGACCATCGAAATGGCTGCTTTCGCGCATGAGAGCTCGTGCGCTTGTGGCCTACAATGTGCGCCGGATCCGCGTCCAGCGCGGTATTCCGCAGGAGCAATTGGCCTACGATGCAGGTGTTGATCGCTCCTACATGAGCGGACTAGAGCGCCAACAGGCGAACCCTACAATCGATCTTCTCGATCGGCTTGCCGAGACGCTCGGCGTTGCTGTCTCTGAGCTGTTTGTTCGGCCAACCAAGGGGGCGCCGCCACCCGCTACCTTACCTAAAGGTCGCAAGCCGAAGCCGGCACGCCGCAAAAGGACATAGCCCCATTACAGCACCGAGCTGTCGGCGCAGATCTTCTGCGGTACTGACCCAGTATCAATGGCGCGACGTGGATTTTATGCACAGCCTACCCTTTATACGCGAGAATCCCCCTATGGACATCGAGTAATGTGATGGATGTTCATTCTGGCGCCGGAGCAGACAGTGGCGGCTCAAGACGACGAAGTTCCTTTAAACGCCATCCGCGCTTTTGTGACCGTCGCCCGCGAAGGCAGCGTCACGCGCGCCGCCACCACTTTGAGAACAACACAGAGCTCAGTCAGCCGCTATTTGTCCGTCCTGCGGGACTATCTGGGTGCTGACCTGATCGAGCGGCGTGGACGGCGCAGTGATTTAACCGAGTTCGGGAGGCTATTCGCAAACGCAGTCTCTGAACCACTCGAAACGGTCGGCTTCACCGCGAAGAGAATGCGACGCCGCGCGGACGTAGGAACCAATCGGATTGTCGTCCGTACGTCACTATCGACCTTTGCTTCCTCATTTCTGATTCCAAATCTGCAGACGTTCTCTTCTGAAGTGGGCGACGTTATCGTGGACGTCGTGAGCTCGCTCTCGCCGCCGGCATCTTCGGATGATTTCGATATTTTGATTACACGCGATCTTTCCGTCGTCGAACCCGCCGACAGTTGGGAGATCTACAATGAGGAGCTGGTGTGCGTGGGCCCGCCAAATCTAGTCGCAGGCAGAGAGTTTTCGATTGTTCGGTCAACGCCGATAGTGAACATCACATCACGTCCTGACATCTTGCCGACGTGGCTGAGGGCGATGAACATGTCCTCAAACGATATACGACCGGGCGCGCGTTACGATCACAATTATCTTGCTCTGCCGGCATCATGACAGGAAAATGCCTTCTTGTCGCACCAGAAATCATCGTCAGTGATCTGGTGCGAGGTGGCGCTTTGCAAATCATACCCGGCTCGCGCGCTCAAAGTGGCATGCAGTATCGGGCGTATGCGGTGGATCGCAGCGAGAATCCCGAGATCGCTCGTTCTTTTTGCCGGTGGGTTGCCCGCCTTTGCAAGAAGGCGGTGTTAGCGCAGCATACCTGAAATGTCTCTCTGGATGTCTCAATCAGTCTGCCAGAGTTCGTTGTACCGCCTCAATCCAGAAGAGCACTCAACCTGAGGGACTATCCGAGCAAAACGGTCAGAGTCTTCCGGCGAAGATAATGTCTCTGTTGCACTGACCCCGACGACAGAGGACGGAGTGATAGATCGGAACGCAAACACCTCATCCTACAGCCAATCGAGCGATGCCAGAAGTAGAATTCGTTGCACAGACAGAGACGATGCCATTTGTCGCGCCTCAACTCATGAACTGTCATCCCTGCCGATGCCTTTCTCGAACAATGCTCGGCAGCGAAGGCGCATGAGTCGCCGCCCCAGCTTAACAAGCCGAATGGTTCGGCTGCGCAGATCGTCTGTCTTCCAGCCGCGCTCGGCGATACGATGACTTCCAAAAAGACCTTGCGCGATTTGGCGATAGCTATTTCCTTGCTGCCATCCATCCACTGCGCGTACCGCAAGAATCAGCCGACGCTGCTTCAAAGTAGGGAAAGCAAGAGGAGGCATTCCGAGCGGCCGACGCTCGAGGGCGAGCCAAAGCCGACGCGCGGCCCCCAAGCGAAGCTCGAAATTCACGTCGAGCGGCAGATCAACGAGGACAACAGATCCACTCGCCGGAAGCTCGCGTAGCCAAAGGCGATGCCTCGCGCCCCCGAGTGGCACGATCGCATGCCATCCATCCGGCGCACGACGAAGCTCGCTGCCTGGCAGATTCTCGAAATCGAGCTGGCAGCTTTCGGACGCAATGTAGCTGGCCGCCCGCACAGTCAGCACGGTCGACAGCACCTCGGGTGCCCAGAAGACCGCTTGCTTGTCGAAGGTCTTTTGCGCATCAGCAGGAAAACGAGAGCCCCCACTTGCGTCGGAACTCGCCCGCCGCTGCGCTTGAACGTTCGCGGCGAGATAACCGCTCATATTCCTCTTGGTAGTCGCGATCCCGGCGCAGCCACTCCCATGCCAGGTCAGCAACATCTGCCTTCTCGAGGCCGCTGTACGCTTCCTCAGATCTCCAGTCAGTGTCCGGCATCGCATCTTTCCCGCAAAATCTTCACCGCGGTGAAATGCAGCCGATGATTGTGGCGCTTTCCGGCTGCTTGCGTACGTGTGCGCATCGCGCACGTACTTAATCGATGGAATTATCAACTTTTGCGATTGCTAGGAATTCCGGCGATCCTCATATCCGCTCTGTTCATTGTTTTGGCCAACCGCCACCTAGCAGATCGCGATAACCGTGGCCCGCAAGCCACTTGGCCCGAGCCAGATGACTTTCGAACGTGCGTCGCGTGCGATCCGGTTCAACGGTCGGGTCGAGCCCAAGCACAATGCGCGCGATTTCGCGCCAATCTGCCTTGTCAGCGTCCGCATCAAGAAGTCGCATGTAGGCAACAGCGTGCTCCTTGTCATATGACGTGAGCTCGTCCACGCTGGGCGCCAATTCTGCGATCTTCGGCTCGCCTGGCACTACCTAAAACTCCTACCAAGCTGAAAAATCTATCGAAATCAGAGCAACGATAACTAGTTTGAGGTTGTTTTGATACCTACCCAATTGTCGCACGCCAACCTCCCTTTCGCGCCAAGATGGCAATCGCATATCGGCCCACAGTGACCTGGTGGCTCCATCCTGCGCTTTCCCTCATCGCAGTCCATACTCGAAGTGACTGCAGTTTTGCCCTGTAACTAGGTTGTCCTTGCTGCTCCTGGCGGAATGGCTTGGCGGCCCATGGTGAGTGGCCCGCTCGCACTCGTGAAAGGCATGGCCAGAACGTGTCAACTGGAGAATATCTGTTACCTTTTCGTGCCCCGGCTGAACGCTCGTCCTGTCTAGTCGCGGTCCTGGGGAAAACGCCGCAGGTAACCTCTGAGCCCGACTTCCTCCTCTGCCCCTAGTGGCAAGCTATTGGCCCTCGAGAACGCTTTTGATGGTCGACGAGAAGACGCACGCGCTAACGGCGTCTGCATCTCACCGTTACCTGATTCCTCGAAGCGATTCGGGAGAACCGCCACCGCTTGGGTGCGAGCTTATCGTAATAGTCTGGCTATAACCAGTGGTTTCATAATCATCGGAATGGCTGCCTTTGCGCATGAACGCTCGTGCGCTTGTGGCTTGGAATGTGCGCCGGATCCGCGTAGAGCGCGGCATTCCGCAGGAGCTGTTGGCCTATGATGCCGGCATCGACCGCTCATATATGGGGCGCATTGAGCAGAAAAAAGAGAACCCGACTGTTGATCTCCTGGACCGTATCGCCGCGACGTTGGGTATTCACTTGTCCGAATTGTTCACTGAGCCGCCCAAGGGTGCAATGCCCCCCAAGCCGATGTCCAGAGGACGCAAGCCGGCACGGCTTCGCCGGAACAGGACGTAATTGTCGAGAGAGCCATGTTTCAGCTAACGACGGGAGCAGGCGAAACGGAGCGGCCACGTGCTCCCTTCGATCTAGGGCCGCCAATTGCCATCGCCCGCCCCAGCCGATGCCGCGCCAGCACGGTTCCGCTTAGCGCCCCGCTCCCCCCGGAGCGGCGTATTATATAATGTGAGTATCCTCGAAAAATGAACGCTTGCGCCGCTCGCGTAAACCTACGGACAACCGCTCAAGCCTGAGGTTTCCGAAGAGTCTGTTTGGAATTGTGGTCGGAGTGTCGGGTGCGGTTCGGGATCGCAAGGCCCAACAAAGAGACTTCCGCAATGGCATGAAGGACTTGCTACCCTGGCCTGTTGCGCAAGAGCATGGGAGCAGACCCGTTCTCCAGAGCTGTCGGGCGGAGATCAAGCTGGTGCTCGAGGATGGTATCTTCCGCTGGCCGAAGGTCGAGCATGGTGCGATGCGCTTGCCGAGAGGTAATTGTAGACGCTGCTGAGAATCTCGACTGGCAGCTTGTTCTTGGAGACACGTAAGACGCCGGCACGAACGCGACCGGGATAGTTTCTGCCGGCCCTGCGCGATGTGAATCAAAATCATCGGATGCGTCGCCGGATGGGCGAATATGCTGAATTGGTAGTGAGCAACACCCGGACTTACTTTCCGAGACGATGAGGGCGATGCCGCTCGGTAAGCGAGAGCCAACGGCTGTATCAGATCATCAAAAATGCAGCGGCATCGGTTTGGCCGGCGAGAGAGCGATGCCTGAAGATGAAATGCAGTTGGGCCTGGAAGAAGTCGAGGAGGCGGCAGCTGCGCCCGTTAGCCGGTCCCGGGGAAATAAGAAGCGGGGCTCCGCTCGACGTCGCAGCGCCGCAACTTGGTCTTGGGTCACAGGCGTCTTACGACATCCGGAGGTGCAGACAATCTCAGGCAGCCTTTGCAGCCCTTGATTTCGGCCGCTTCACGTGCGGTACGCCGGCGTCAATCGCACGCTGCTCCATCGCCCAATGAGGACTGCCGATTTTGTTGGCGAGGTACGGCTCAGTCGCGCGATTGTCCCAGATTACGATGTCGCCTGATTTCCCGTTCCAGCGCACCGTATTCCGCGGCGCGACAAGATACGACTGCAGCCGCTCAAGCAGTCTTTGACTAGGATAGCGCTGCAGACCGACGAAGTTCTGCACGGAGCGTCCGAGCCAGAGCATACGTTCGCCGGTCTCGGGATGAACACGAACGACCGGATGTGTCGTTTCGTAGATCGTTCCGGTGGATACGCCGCCCCATGGCCGCTTGTTGGATTCGGTGGCCCCCTCTGTCGGAGTGAGATCGGATGCGACGAAGCTCACAGCCCAGAGGTTATCTGCAAGCATCCGCAGGGGATCGGGAAGATCAAGATAAGCTGCCGCCGTGCTCGACCAAGCGATGTCCCCGCGAAAAGGCAGGATCGATGCATCCCGCAGCACTGAAGTTGTTGCGCGGCCGGCACTGAAGACGACCTCATCCTTCACCTGGTCGATATGACTGCGGGCGCGATCAGGCACCGTCTTCCCAACTATTAAACCTCCCCTTGTGTCGACCATGGCGGGATTCGGTATCAGTGAGCCGAGCCGAAGCAAAAAACGCTGTTGCTGGGCATCATCGAAATCTCCCTGATCACGGAAGAAGATGACCTTATGCTCTAGCAGCAGCCGGTAGAAGGCTACGATGACCTCGTCTGGCAAATCCTCCGACAGCGTAATATTCTTGATTTCGGCACCAAGCCGGTCCGCGTGCTTGACGATGTCTGCTCGCGGGATGACGTTATCAACAGTCATTGTGCCACTCATGTCGGCGCCTCTCTCCGTGGATGTCTAAACAAGCCCCGTGTTTGGTGGTCGTGCCTGGCGACAATCCCGCCAAGGCGGTCTTGAGGACACGGATCCGAATTGTCTGAGCGTGGGTCATCACTCCCCACAATTAGGCGGCTGATTTTTGATACACACCACCAGCATCTTAGGATCTCACTCCCTCTGCGCGCCGATGCGTCCAGTGCCGTTCCCATCGAAGGACACTCGCATATCGGGCCACCAGATCGATTTGCTGCCTGATCAACAGTGCAGATCATAGACGCAATCCATGTCCAGTCCATGAAACGAAACCAGCTTTCTTTTCGAGCTTGCGTAACGTTCGCCTCGTCTCAGAACTCGTGCTTGAAAAATCTGCGAAGGACAATTGCGTCGTCACCTCACGCGACCGGCATGGCCTCATCCGCCAAGAATTGAACTCGTTCGCGGCCTGCGCTCGCGAAGCGGATACGACAGGACGCCTCGCCTCGGTAAGCTAATTCTATCTTAAGGCGTATATTATATCTACAACAACCCCAACGAGTCCGCAATCACTTCCTCGCGACTTGGAGTTGTCCAATGCGCGTCGTCTTTTCATCGGCTGGTTGATTGGGTTGTTCTTCTTGCCGAGCAGGAAAGTCGCGCAAAATGTGAACGCTGCAACTCCCATTGCAGCTAAACAACGGACTCAATCCCTCGATTTGCGAAATCTGCGCGTGTCACCGAATGCAGGTCGTCAGGGCTGTGACCTACGTACCTGGCTCTGTCCGGAGGCGTAGATTTTCCTTACGGCGCGCAGCTTGTTTTAGCTTCCTGGCAGTTGACCGCACAAAATAGAGACAGAGCGCGGCCCCCGGAGGAATACCGTGCGCCGCCGAGACAATGCAGCGACTTCGCGCTCTCACATTGCCAGCCGCAAGTACTGTCAGGCTATTTTTGCCCCTATCGGCAGCACGAGGCTGAAGGCAGCGCCTGATCTAAGATCATGAGCCAGGATCCAACTTCCTAAGATCGCCCTGCTTTCGTCTAATGGCCTTAAGGCGCGTGAACATGATCACACACGCACCAAAAATGCGGGATTTCAGAGAAGACGATGAAAGAATGCACCAGCTGCGCAACAACGCGCCAACGCGAACGAGCCATCATGCAAGATGCGCATCGCCGCAACAAAGATACTTTTCAAGAACCTGAGATTCGTCACAGGCCGCAGTAAACTCCGTTAAGCTTGCTTGCTTGTGTAGAGAAGCCGCTTGTAAGAGCTGCTAGATGGCGCAAGCTATGCGACAAACGAAGAGCGAAGTCTGAACTTGATCGCCGGCGCCCAGCAGGATCTGCGATGCAAGCAGCCGACGCTTTGCCGGTCTTCTCGCCCTTTCCGTTCGCTTGCTCCGGGTTGGCTCGCCGATCAGGTCAGGCGCAACGTGTTTTATCACGTCGCCCCCTTGCGCCCGATCACAACGAGCCTTCGTGCAGGGCCCGCTCCCGAAGATCCAGCGAGTTTCCAGCACTCTCCGCGCGATCCGATCCGAAGTCAGCACCGCGCGGCATGTAGCAGCCGGAGGATCTCGACCGGCCGGAGTGACAGTTCGCGACAGTTGCTCAATGGTTCTAATCCGTCAACGCGACATCGCAAGGCTTGATATTTTTCCTTGAGCCTCCGGCGCGCTTTCGTCCCACCAGCTAGAATAGTTTACTCGAACTTGCGCTGGTCGCCGTCTCTGCCCACCAAATCGCCCAGGTTCTTTGCGGGTGCTTGGTCAATCGCCGGATGCCACTATGATCCCGCTTCGCGAGATCCGCTGGCCAACCCTGAATTGATTCCGTTTACGACAAATGCCGTTTCGCGCGCTTAGCCGTTCCGGGTCAGCTTCCACGACAGCGCGCTCCCTGAATGGTTTCAGTTCGCGGGCGCTTTGCTGATGGATTCGGATCGGCGTGCTTAATCCTGTTTGGTTGGGCCGGTAGGTTCGCCGGCACCGCTACTTTCGGATGAAGATCGACGAGAGCCTTGCTGTAGCCACATCGAGGGAGCACTGGTCAAGGCGTTCTGCCCAACTTGCCTGAGAACTTCGACGGACGTCTCGCCGCGAGAGGCGGCTTCTAGAATTTTGGAAGCGACGTGCGCTCGGATGCCGGTCTCCTCACGCGACAGCCCCTTGCACACTTCATCCAGAATTCGACGGAGACAGGCGGTGGTTTCGGAGTTGAGCATAGAAGGTCTCCTCCAATGGAGCGGTGCAATGACTGCACAGCACGGCGAATTTCACGACATAAATACTATCAACTGCCAATGTGAACGGCGATGGAAATGGCTCTTAAACATCTTCACTTAAGGTTGCATGATCATACAATGAAGAACGTCGCGCGTCATCAAGTCCGGTGTCTTTAGCGAAGATTACCGACATACTCGGGTAAGTCGTTCGATAGCCTGATGGTCTTGTCCGCGCTAAGCTGGGCCTCGTGGTTGAACATGTCAGCTCGTGGCGCATCATCAATGATCGGCGACTTATTCGATGCCGTGAACCCGACAAGCTCTGTCGATGACGCTAGACTAGTCCGCGCGCGCCATCCAGTTCACGTTCTGAGTAGATTTCTGCGCACTCTGCACCCAGCTCGAGCGCGGGAGCGCCTCCTCAGTTAGCAGCACCGAAGAAGATCACGGCTCTACTCCTGATTAAGGCTCTAATCCTGGCCAGAGTTCAGCCTTCTGACCGAATTGATCAGCCAAGCCCGGCGCGCCCCGGCATGACGCGCAATCGAATCAAGGACCGCCGCCGTCATCCGATCCTCGAAGGGAATTCCGGCTACTCCCCCGCAGGACCTTGAGTGACATGTCCTCAAGGATAAGTTTACGAAGCGTTCCCAAGAAAATCGACTTGGTTCTGCCGTAGGGCGACGAGCGCCGAGCTTCCAGCGTGACGGCCTCCTTATAGCGTCTTCAAATACTCTAGAAGCGCCCGCCGTTCGGCGTCGGTTAATTCTGGCCCGATGACCCCAGGCGGCAGCTTCGTTACGTCCGTTTCCTTGCCCTCAAAAGAATGCCCGCGATTGCTATTCCCAAGCAAAGATACGTTGAAGTCCGTCAGCCCGGCCGCGCAGGCGTCGTTCGCTCGTACTTTCGCAACGAGCCCGACGTCAACAGGATCGAATTTGCGGCTGCCCACGCAGAAAGAGCTCGGCCGCCGACCCTGCGGCAATAACATGTCCTTCAGCGTCGGCACGGATCCGTTGTGCAGATACGGAGCCGTTGCCCAGACGCCGTCCAACGGACGCGCCCGGTATTGAGGTTCAAGGGCAAGGACATCTTCGTCCTTGCTGTTACGGCGCACCCGCGCCCCAACGTATGCTCGCGGGTTTTGGCAATTCTTCCTCGGCCCCCACATCTGCTGCTTGGTGTTTTCGGAGGAGTTGTTCGCGAGGTTCCATTGATCGATCGTCTTGCCCACGACATCCATCAGCGCGAGCACAAATAAGGGGTTTGGCGCCGCATCGGCCGGAAGGCCGCATCCCCAGGCTTTGTTCAGGTCATCGATCGGATTGAGGCCGAGTGAGGCAGGTAAGTGAACACGCCGAGTTGTCAGGACATTGGATTGTTGGCGATCAGTGCCGATCGCGTTCACCGGCAGCTGAGCGACGTTGAAATAGTGGCGTCCGCCGATCTCCACCCAATTCTTCTCGCCCTTGGCAGAGCGATCTGGGTTCTCCGGCTTCCAGAACGAATCTTCCGGCCACTTTGCTTCGAATGCGGGATCGTTGACGGGCCCTCGGTGGCATTCAAAGCAGTGCGAGCGATAAAGATCGCGACCTTTCTCAACGAGTTTCTCGTCAATGGCCCAGGCCGGGTCGCCTCGGAACCTGTCCTGCGCATCCTTCCATCGTGGCGCGACAAGCCCGTTAAATTTCCTGCCGCTTGCCTCAGCCGACGAGAAGGGATCGGTACCGCGCAAAAGCTCCTCAAAACGCGCAATGTCCGCTAGATGGATGGATGATTCAAATAGCGGCCGTCCCGGCGCCGGCGCCCTCATATTGATTTTCGCGCTGACGCCGAGCGCTTCGCCTGAATTGCGAACAAGCTCGTTGAGAACAGAGGCGTCATACTGCGCCCAAAGGAAGTACGGCGTGTCCCAGATTGGCGGAAAACTCACAGGAGCGTCGTTGCGCGCGAAGTTGCCCTTCAGGAGCGGATCTGGGAGTTCTCCGCTCGCTGGATCGAGAAAATTCGTGTAGAAGACCTGGTTGCCGATCCGGTTCAAGGCATCAAGCCGACCGAAACCCTCGTCGAGGTTCGTCACTCCCTGCCTCGTCAAAAGGCTATCGTTTGCGGCCTTTTGCTTCTTGATCTTTTGAAGTGCGCGCTCCAGATCACCTCGAAGCTTCTTGCGGTCGACGCTTCGAGCTTCAATGCTTTCCAGCCGGTCGGCGAAGCGCTCAAACCGCCACGGCAACATCAGCGTATAGCCGATCGATAACCCAATGACCCGTTCAACCTCGCCAAGATTGACCATCGCGGGCCCACCATCGTAGCGAATGCTGACATTCTTGTACTCGAGATGACCTGTATGACAGGCGGCGCAGGTTAGTCCGATCTGATCTTCGTAGAAATCTCCCGTTGTCGGGTCGACGCCCCCTTTCAGGATCGCGAACCCCACAGGCAAACCATTTGCATTGTCAGGCATGCTCGCTGTCCAAGTGGAGCTAGCGCCCTTGGCGTCCTCCTGGTAGCCGTACGCGGGTGAGCTAGCGTCAAAGTCCTTTGAGCTCGGACTTGGGATGAAACCAAGGCGACGCAGATACTCGTTGTCCGTCAGGCTCGTGTAGCGGACCGACAACTCAGGACGTTCTAGAGCCAGGAACCATCTATAGGACACAGGAATAGTCGCCGTGCCTTGGGACGTGTGGTGGAACCAGTAACGCTGCCGCGCACTCCAGTTCTGCGGCAGCCAGTATGCGCTATCGATCTTCGATGGGGCGGGCAGCGTCGCGGGCAGCAATTGGGCAACCAGATTTGCGTCATTCTTGACCTTGAGCGCCGCATCGCGAAGCTTCTCCGGTACGAAATACGCCATCCCTATTGACGCCGCCACGACGAACACAATCGCGAACAAGAGACCGACGACATGAGGCCACCGCCTCACCACGCCACCCACCCAAAGGTTGAACGAACGTGCCCCCATCCCAAAATTCTCCTTAATCTCAGATGCGCCTGCCGCCGCGCGAGCGCGCCGGCCAGCGATGGCGCTTATTACTTGTTCAGCAATTGGCTATTGATGAAGGTGACGACGTCGGTGGTCTCGGCTGCCGCGCGTCGCGTTATGGTCGCGGCCGCTGGGCCACCATGCAGGAATGAGGGGAACCAACCGAAATTGCGAACATTCCAGTCTTCTTTCGGTAGAACGGCTCGGTTCACGCCTGACACCGCGAAGCCTTGCACGTTCCTGGCCAGCGACTGGGCGGTTTCGGTGTGACAGCTCACGCAGTCCGTATTGAAGAAATGACTCTTCTTCGTGTCGGCAATGACATTGACGATCTCGAGTACGCGGCTATTTGGCACCTTGGCATCGATGAAATCGGCTGTCGAAACACCCTTACGATTGGCAAGCGGCAGAGGAGGATTCTGTAGCGCCGCGTGGCGACACGTCGTTGGATTCTGGTTATTCGTGACAGGCCGCGGGACCACGTGCGTCTGGCCTACGATGCTAAACATCTGCGCGGCATGAAGGCCGTCGAGCGTCGGGCCAGGCACTGGTATCAACCCGGCCTGCGGGACCCTCAGCATCGAGACGAAAACCCAGGGTTCGGGCGGCGAAATCCCCATGACAGCCATGGTGTTGAGGCGCTGCGGCGAGAGATGCTTTTCCAGCAAAGCTTTGAGGGCATCACGAAACGGTTTTGCGGATGCACCGATAAGGCCCGGGTGCACGTTCATGTCACCGGTAGTCGAGACCTTGACATTGCCGAACTTTCCCGCCGCAAGTTGATCACGCAATGATGCAACGTCACGAACGATTGCCTTGAAAGCTTGATCGTCAGGTTTAAATCGCGGGAATGGCCCACAACCATCAAGAGGTGAATCAGGCTCGAGGTTGAAACTGAAGATAAGATGACCGGCAGTGTCATGGACCTTCAATCCCTGGGGTCCATTGGTCACCGGCTGAATGATCAGGCGGATTTGCGGTTGCCGGCCAAACTGGGCGATGACATCAGTAGATAATCCCGGGGCTCCCGGATCGATCCGGATGCCCGCAACGAACCAGGCATCGATCTTTTTCACGATATCAGGCAGCTGAATGCGGCGTGTGCCCGAGTCCGGCACGCCTTCGCGTTCTGGATTTTCGGCGTTTGCAATGAAACGCGAAAAATCCTCATCGGACAAAAGCCGCTGCGGAGCCCCAGTGGGGCCGGCGAGGTCGGACATCGCGATCAGATTGACGAGGTCTGCTGGCGCTTTCGGTGGAGGAAACAGGATGGACACGTCGTTGGCCGAAAGCGGCTTCGATGGCGTCTCGGCCCTGGCTGTTCCTGCTCCCAAGGCAACGGCGACGATCAGCCCCGCTGCGGACAGACTTGTAAACAGCCGACCAAGTTTTGACCGGCGGATTTCACCCTTTGCCATCGTCAGCAATTCCCCTGTAAGACTAAACAATCGAAAGTCCGATCTACAACGCTTTCAGTCACATCCCGCCCGCGGCCCGGTATCAGGATGTTTACTCGCTGCCGTAAAATTTACTCTGCAATGTCTTGAGTTGGGTAGGATGTAACGCCTCTTCAATGCAGCCGAGAAACATCTGGCTTCTTGCATAGACACGCTCCCTATCGGTTGGGCCATGCTCCATGTCGGTTTGCAGCGCGCGCACGGCGATCCAGTCCTTCGAGGGATCCTTGAGCAACTCAAACAACGTTCGGTTCCGATAGGGATGAAGCCGAAAGTGAGCGAAGGCGACCTTGGCTGAGATCTTCGCATCGCGCAGTGCATCGGGAAGCGTGAGGAGATCAAGCCCGGCCAGTTCTCCGATCTCTTGCATTTGGTTCTGCGCTTCCTGATATTGCTCGCGTCCCACCAATTGATACATTCCTCGTGGACGAAACAGCCAACCGTCGTCCGTCCCCACCTGGTTTCCGAACGGGTTGCCCTCGTAACCAAGAACAAAGTTGGCCAATTCCTTCGGATGGTTGAGCAACGCCTCCATGCCGACGGGCGATTTGTTCGCGGCCGCAAGCTCGGCATTGTTCTTTTCTATTCGGTCGCGCCATTTACGCGGCAGTTGAGAGACCGCGCTGTAAGAGAAGTCTTCGCTGCTTCGTGTAAAATCGGCGCTGTCGTAGGAGATTGCCCCCAGGATATAGGCCAGGATCCGTGGATCGCGCTCGTCGATGCGGTCCCATTCCTGCAGCAAAGCCTTAACCTGCTCGGCCTGGAAATACGCCATATAGCTCTTTCGATATGGCGGCACGGGTGCAGGAACTGGCGCATGATTCTTGATCGATTCCGCCAGTTCATGCTCGTACGCAGAGACTTTATCCTGGTATTTCTGATAGCCACGCTCCTGCAACCACTTGCTCTCATAGCAAGCAAGTAACGGCTGCGGCTTGATCTTTGAAGCGGGCCTGTATTCCTTCTCCAACTCATCGGCGTAAGCAGCCTTTGCAAGCTTGGCATCCCTAAGTGCCTCAAATGCAGATGCGACGGATCCGTTCAAGAGATGAAATAATTTCACTTGCAAGCAATCCGCGTTGCTCTGCTTCTTGCGGGATTGATCGAAGTCATCCTTCGGCACACAATCCCAAAAGCGGCCGCTGCTTAGCGAAATGATATCTTCGGTTTTCTCAGATAGCGTCCAACCAAGCGGCAGGTTGTAAAACGAGCCTGTGATGTCTATTCGACCGAACGTTGGAAAGCGTTGCACGCTAGGCGTTACATCGCTCGTTGGCCGACGATCGATATTGTTCGCGTGGTCGAGCGCAACATAGGTTCGAGAGGTTCGCGTGCTCAAGAGCGCGCGCACCGGCTCCATGAGCTCACCGAACTTGAAAGAGCCGTGGTCTCCAAACTGACCGCTCACCAGCGACAGCAGATAAATCCGGAATTTTGGCGCGTCAGAGGTGCCCTTGATGCTCTTGAGCCGCTCAATCAAATCGAGCGCGGTCTCTATTCCGGAATTCTCGACATATCCGCCGTCCACGAGGCGGGCCTGCGGATTGGCGGTAATACAATCGTTCCGCAAGGAGACCGTCGCTGCCGGCGTCACCCATGGAAACCGAGCGCTGGTAAAGGCCGCGGCACTAAGCGGAATCCGCAGCGAGTGGCTCTTGACACTTTGATCGGCTCCTGTGCCGGCACGATCAAGCATCGAGAGAATACAGAGGTCTTTGTCTTTCACGTGGAGCGGGTCGATATCGAATGGCGAGATCACAACGCGCTTGCCGCTACCGGCATCCGTCGTGTTCAACAACAGCGCCGGCATATTGTTGGAAGGTGTCCAATGTGACTGAAAATCGGCCTTTAGCAGATTGGATTGGTCGCCAACACCCTTTTGGTTCTTGAGCATTCTGTCTGCAGCATTCTCCAGCGTGTACTCCAGAAAACGCGCGCGATCAAAACTTGGGATAGCGAACGGAGAAAACAGCTGGGTGAAGTCGGTAAATAGAAAACCGGCAACCAAGGGCGAGAGAAAATCAGTCTCCAAGATGCTTGCAACGCGCTGTTCCACCTGCCCGGGGGCATCGACATCCTCGGCCCGGCCGACGCCGGCCAGAAAGTCGGCGATCTTCGGGCATGTCTTTGCGTCGGGAGCGACCGTATCAAGTGGCGCCTTGTCGGCATGAAGCGCAGCTGCAAAGATTGCCGAGCCGACACTCCCCCCGGAGACGCCGCTTATCGCAAACAGATGCTGCCGAAATGCCGGACAGAGATCCTGCATCCTGGCAAGAAAGCGCGCCGCATTGTTGGCTGCGTAGATGCCTCCGCCCTGGGCAGCCACAATGAACACCGGATATTCTCCGAGCCTCTCGGCCTCGGCCAGGCGCGGTTTTTGCCGAAGCCAATCCCGAAATGCTTCGACTGCAGAAGTGCGCATGTCTTCTGATGGGCCGGTTGCTCCGGCCACGCTGCGTAGCCCGTGGTCATCGCCTCCGAACAATGAGGCAACCACGAACAAGCCGCCAAACACAACCGGTATAAAAGGAAAATTGAACCTGATCGTCAGTAGTGCAAAGTGGGTGGTGAGACCGGCCACGCACATCGCAAAGAGAGCGATTACGCCGAACGATCCGACGAATTGTGCAAGTCTGTCCGGAAACAAAACGAACCCGGTCGTCAACAGGGCGATGCCGCCGATCGTGAGCGCGAGAAATCTATAGCGGATGAAATAGGCGATGTTCGCCCGGTTCGCGAGTGCCGCCGAGCGATGTTTTGATCCCATCTGCCAAGCGAATACGACAAACGAGGCGAGCAGGATCAACATGGCAAGCGCAAGGATGAGTAGCATGTTCCGCTCGAAGGCGAGCGCTTGGTCCTGAATGCGGAAGATACTCCCGACCTCCTCGACCTCTCCGATCTTTTCAGCTGGCCGCGAGGCGAGTTGACCTGCCGTCGCGGCGATGATCGGCAACGCTCCGAGTACAATGGGTGCAACTTTGATACAAAGCGCCACGGTCCCCCTAGCGGGCCTAGGGCATGCACATATCTCTGAGGCTCCATCCTGCTGAGACGGCGTGGAAGTATTCGAGGCCGTTTTTGAAGGTGATCGGGCCCGGCGGCTTGGACGATGGGTAGCCGTCCCAGCCGCCGAGACGG
>NZ_JADYVG010000044.1:0-15522 GCF_020193585.1 Bradyrhizobium sp. IC3195
GGTCTGAGCTCCTCCCACCCCCTCCGTTAACGTTTTGCTAACCATACACCGGGCAAAAATTGCCGGGTGAAGTCGAGTGTCGTCAGCCGCGTAGAACGGGAGCTCCCGTGGACGCCAGTGCGGTGCCTCACTTTCGGAACGGCGGCCCGTCGGCCGCCGCGCAGACGTTTGGGGCGCGCGGACGGCAGTCGCGCGGGGAGGCAGCTACCATGGTCGACGTCACGGCAGGACAGGGCGTAGGCAGCGCAAGGCCCTCGATCCCTTCCCTCAATGACATCGTCACCGTCCTCAAGCGCGGCGACATCGCGCTGGCGCTCGGCGTTCTCACCATCCTGGTGGTGCTGATCCTGCCGCTGCCCGCGATCGTGCTGGACGTGTTCCTGGCGATCTCGATCACGCTCTCGATCCTGATCCTGATGACGTCGCTCTTCATCCAGACGCCGCTGGAGTTCTCGGCCTTCCCGACCGTCCTCCTGATCTCGACTATGCTGCGGCTCTCGCTCAACATGGCCTCAACCCGGCTGATCCTGTCGCACGGGCACGAGGGCACGGCCGCCGCCGGTCACGTCATCGAGGCCTTCGGCAACTTCGTGATGGGCGGCAATTTCGTCATCGGCATCATCGTCTTCGCCATCCTGATCATCGTCAATTTCGTCGTCATCACCAAGGGCTCGGGCCGCATCGCCGAAGTCGCCGCCCGCTTCCACCTCGACGCCATGCCCGGCAAGCAGATGGCGATCGACGCCGACCTCGGCGCCGGCCTGATCGACGAGAAGGTCGCCAAGGAGCGGCGCAAGGAGCTCGAGGACGAGAGCGGCTTCTTCGGCGCCATGGACGGCGCCTCCAAGTTCGTCCGGGGCGACGCCATCGCCGGCCTCCTGGTCGTGTTCATCAACGTCGTCGGCGGCATCATCATCGGCGTCGCGCAGCAGGGCATGTCCTTCGCCGACGCGGGGCGCACCTACACGCTGCTGACCGTCGGTGACGGCCTTGTCACCCAGGTGCCGGCGCTGATCGTCTCGACCGCGGCCGGCCTGCTCGTCTCCAAGGCCGGCGTCTCCGGCGCCGCCGACAAGGCGCTCATGAAGCAGTTCTCCGGCTATCCGCAGGCGCTGGCGATGTCCTCGGCGGTGATGCTGGTGCTGGCGGCGCTGCCGGGCATTCCGACCCTGCCCTTCCTCGCGCTCGGCGCCGGCGCCGGCGCGCTGGCCTGGAACGCCCGCAACCGCAACCGCGTGGCGGCCAAGGCCGAAGCCGCCGTTCACGCCGCGCCCGCTCCGGGAACGCCGGGTGCGCCGGGCGCTGCCGCGACGGAAGAGCCGATCTCGGCCGCGCTCAAGATCGACGACCTCAAGATCGAACTCGGCTACGCCCTGCTGCCGCTGGTCAACGGCCCTGACGGCACCGACCGCCTCACCGAGCAGATCAAGGCGCTGCGCCGTTCGCTCGCGATCGAGATGGGCTTCGTGATGCCGGCGGTGCGCATCCTCGATAACGTCCAGCTCGAGGCCAACACCTACATCATCAAGATCAAGGAGGTCGACGCCGGCACCGGGAAGATCTGGCCGAACCAGTTCATGGTCATGGACCCCGGCGGCGGCCAGGTGCAGGTGCCCGGCATCCACACCACCGAGCCGACCTTCGGCCTGCCCGCAACCTGGGTCGATGCCAGCCTCAAGGAAGAGGCCTCGCTCAAGGGCTACACCGTCGTCGACGCCGCGACCGTGCTCTCGACCCATCTCACCGAGCTGCTCAAGGCCAACATGTCGGACCTGTTGTCCTACGGCGAGGTGCAGAAGCTGCTCAAGGAGCTGCCGAAGGAGCAGAGCGAGCTGGTCAAGGACATCGTCCCGGGCCAGGTCACGGTCTCCGGCATCCAGCGCGTGCTGCAGCTGCTGCTCGCCGAGCGCATCTCGATCCGCGACCTCTCCACCATCCTCGAAGGCATCGCGGATTCGCTCGCCTTCTCGCGCAACCCCGCGACCATGGTCGAGCACGTCCGCGCCCGCCTAGCGCGGCAGATCTGCGCGCAGAACACCTCTTACGCCGGCTATCTGCCGCTGATCGCGCTGTCGGCGAAATGGGAGCAGGCTTTTGCCGAATCCATCATCGGCCAGGGCGAGGAGCGGAGCCTTGCCATGCAGCCCTCGAAACTTTCGGAATTCATGACCGCCGTGCGCGAGGCTTTCGAGCGCGCCGCCCGCGAGGGCGAGGCGCCGGTGCTGGTCACCTCCGCTTCCATTCGGCCCTTCGTGCGCTCGCTGGTGGAACGGTTCCGGGCCCAGACCACCGTGCTGTCGCAGGCGGAAATCCACCCCAGGGCGAGGCTGAAAACCGTCGGAAGCATCTGATTTGCCTTAAGAAGCCGTGTGTTTTTCAGCCACAGGCAAATGGTTTTTGAGTTCCTGGCGCCTTGTCGACCAAGGCCTCAAAAAGCCGGCAATAGGCTCATTACGGCTTTGAAATAATTACATAAAAGAACGATCAAGGGTCGCCTTTGATCGCGATCTATCACGTCATATCACGCCCTTGTGATGGCCCCTTGGGAACGAATCCCCCCGATACTAGGTTGATGGGCACCGGAAGCATGAACCTGCCTCAAACGGCTGGCGACTACTTCGGGTAGATGGCGGCAGGAGGCTTCCATGAACCACTCGATCTACAGCGCAGATCGCGCGACCCATTTGAAAATCGTGGTCGTCGCCCTCGTCGCAGGGGTTGCGGTGGCTGGCCTCGGCATCACGGCACGCTCGGGTTCGGATGAAAGCCTGACCCAGACCGCCCACGTCATCAAGGCCGGGAAGCCGGTCGTTGTCACCAGTTCGAACGCGTCCCTCGTTCGCTAAGGAGATCTGACGAGTTTTGTGAATTCACGCGGCTCTTTACCAGCCCCCCAAAGTCGCCACGTGGATATGTAGACGACCCCAACCCCAAGTCGACTACAGAAAGCGCCCGCCCCCCACGGGCGCTTTCCCATTTCTGGTACCTCGTCATTGCGAGCGCACGCGCGTCCAATTCGTCATTGCGAGCGCAGCGAAGCAATCCAGACTGCCTCCGCGGAAAGACTCTGGATTGCTTCGCTGCGCTCGCAATGACGGAGCAAGCGGCACGGCCCTGCCTGCCAACTACCTTCCCCCATACGTCGGCGGCGGCGCCTGCACGGTCGGGGCGGCGGCAGCGAACAGCTCGTCCTTGCGTCCCGAGAGCGGCGGATAGATGCGCTTGCGGTTGATGGTCTGTTTGGTCGCCTTCGCGGCCGCGCCGGTGGCACGGACCTCGCGATTCCATCCTTCGGTATAGAGCGCGCCCCAGCCGCCGAGGTCGAGCACGGTGACGTACCAGTCGATCCGCAGCGGCAGCATGGGCAGGCCGACGAGATCGGCGACCACGTTGTGGCCGGCGAAGCGGCCCATGGGACGGGCGAACTGACAGGACATCAATGTCGGATGCAGCCCGTCGATCACGCTCGAGGCGACGTCGCCGGCCGCGAACACGCCGCCGACATCGGCCACACGCATGAAGGGATCGACGAGGAGGCGCCCGAGGGAATCGCGCCCGCCCGGAAAGCTCGCCGCCAAAGGGCTTGCCCGCATGCCCGCGCACCAGATCACCGTCTGCGACGGAATGAATTCGCCCGAGCTCAGGCGCATGCCCGCGGCCTCGATCGCGGCGACACGCACGCCGAGCCGCGTCTCGATGTCGAGCGAAGCCAGGGCCGTCTCGATCACCGGGCGCGCGTTCGCGCCGATGCTGGCGCCGACGCTCGGATTGGGATCGACCAGGATGATGCGGCGGCTGCCGGTGATCCCTGCGCGCGCCAACCGGTCCGGCATCTCAGCTGCGACTTCGATGCCGGTGAAGCCGGCGCCGACCACGACCACCGTTGAATGGCCCGGAGACGGCGCGCTGCGTCCGAGCGAAACCAGATGATCTTCAAGGCGGAGCGCCGCGGCATAGGTGTCGACGTCGAAGGCGTGTGCGGCCAGGCCGGGAATATCGGGGCGCATCACCGCGCTGCCGAGCGCCAGCACGAGGCGGTCATAGTGCAGCGTCTCCTTGCCGGCGCTGGTGACGAGCGAGATTTCGCGCCGGGCCGGATCGATGGCCTCGACCTCGCCGAGGCCGTGGCTGACACCGATCGGATCGAGCAATTGTCCGAGCGGAAGCGCGACCTCGCTGAGGTCGACCTCGTAATTGCGCACGCGGATGTTGTGATAGGGATTGCGGTCGACGAGACGGATCTCGATGTCGCGGTCGCTCGCGCCGATCTCCTCGCGCTTGCGCGCAGCGCCGATGGCCGCCCACAACCCCGCAAACCCGGCGCCGAGCACGACGATACGCGCCATCTCCGCCTACTGCACTTTCCCGAGGAAAACCCGCGGCCTGCCCGCGGAGACAGACTAGCGCAACAACAGGCGCCGACCAAATGCGGCAGCGTCCGCGCCGCTGCACAAAATCGCGACTTACGCCTCGCGCAGCTCCGACGGCGTCGTGCCGAAGCGCTTGCGGAAGGCGCGGTTGAAGTACGACAGATCGGAGAAGCCGGAGGAATGCGCGATGTCACTGATCTTGCGCATCCTGGCGCGGGGATCGCCGAGCAGCTTGCGCGCATGGAGCAGGCGTTGCTCCAGCACGAATTCAGTGAAGGTCGTGCCGGCCTGCTCGAACAGGCGCTGGGCCTGGCGCGGGCTGAGGCCTGAGCGCGTCGCAACTTCGGCGAGGCAGAGATCGTTACGGCCGAGTGCGGCCATCACGTCGGCGCGCATGAGATCGAGGCGCGCCGCCGCCTGCCCGCGGCCGCGGGCGCGGCTTGCGTGCTCGGCATCGGTGCCGAGCAGGAGACCGACGAGATCGACCATGTGCTGCGCGGTCAGGCGCTGGCCGACCGCATCGAGATGCGGCGCGAGATTGGCGGCGAGCGCGTGGTAGCGGAAGATGGTCTCGGCGACTGCGCCGTCGACGAGCACCTGCGAGAGCTTGTCCTCGGCGCGCGGATTGATGTCGAGCAGCGCGCGGCGCGGCATGCGAACGGTGGTGAAGCGGTCTGCCTCGGTGTGGCCGACGGTGCCGGTCACGCTCATGTCGACCAGCACCATCTGGGCGGGCGCGAGCTCGACGGTGTGGCCGTTCTGCCCGACGCGGACGAGCCCCGCATGGGCCGATATCAGCACGAGATCGTCGCTGCCGTCGGCAAGGTGGCTCTGTGTGCGGGAATATTGCGCCGAGGCACCTTCCGGAATGGCAAGGGTGATGTTGTCGACGACGCTGATCTGCAGCCGGCAATCGATGCTGTCGCCACGGCTCGGCCCGATATCGAGGCCGCAGCGACCGACGGCCCGCTCGCGCCAATGCTCGAAGGCCGGACCGTGCGGCAGGCCTGCATATTGGTGAAGGAAGATGCCCGGCGTTCTCGCTGCATCCATCTGATTTTCTCGCCCTTTCCGGCATCAATCGCGTTCAAATTCCGGGAATTTGACGCCGTGGACCGAGGCGAGGTTCAAATCGAGGGCGGATTCGGGAGCACTTGTCGGGCTGCGACAGCGGGATGGACCGTGGCGACAGTCGCCGTGGCACCTATTTTTGCGCGGGCGCCTGCGGTTGGGCCGGCGGCACGGTCTCGATCAGCTTGCCGGAAAACACCGGGGCGGAGGTCGGCTGGCCGTTCGGCGAGCCGCCCGCCTGCTCGATGGTGACGGCGAAGGTCGCGCTATTGACGACCTCGGCATCGTAGGAGGCGAGCAGTGGACGCGCGGTGAAATCGCCGGCGCCGATCACGCCGAGCGAGCGCGGGCGCGGCAGCTTGTCCGAGATCAGCCAGAGCTCGAAGCTCTTGCCGGGCTCCGGCGTCGCGCCGACCTTCCGCACCGTGAAATTCCGCGTCGCGCCATCGATGGTGAGGATGAAGGCGGGACCGCCGCCCTGGCCCTGCAGCAGCGCGACATATTGCGCGGAGGCGGCGAGCGGCGCGGCCGGCGTCTTCACCTCGACCGTCTGGATGCGCGGCGGGGGACGCAAAGCGCCCGGCAGCGCGTCGGGCAGCAAGATCTGCAGCGACAGTGTTACGAGCAGCGCGGCCGCGAGCGCGCCAATGGCGGAAGCGATGGTGCGCCAGCGCTTCACCCGGCTCTCGAGACGAATCACATTGCTGTCGTCGACCACCGGCGCCTGCGGCGTACGGACGACGTTGGCATCCGGCGCATGGACTTGCGGGATGAATTGCGGCGCGATGTCCGGAACAGCATCAAACTCGGGACGCGGCGCCTCAGGCGCGGCGGCTTCGGGCTGCTGCACCTCAGCCGACTGCGGGCTCTCGGGCGGAGATTCCGCAGCTGCCAGCGAGGACGTCTCGGGCACAGGCGGCTGTGGTGGCGGCGAAGCTTCGGCAGGCGCAGGCGGCTCCTGCGCGGCGGTCGTGCGCGCGATCTCCGCCCTGATGTTCTCCCACACGATCGGACGCGGCTCGACCGAGCCGACCATCTGGTTGAGCACGCCGAGCCGATAGGCCCAGGCCTGCACGATCTCGGCGAACGCCGGGTCCACCGCCATCATGGTCTCGACCTGCGCGCGCTCGTCGGCGCCGAGCGTCCCGAGCGCATATTCCGCGGCGAGCGCGATATGGTCCTCCGTGTAGGCCATCAATTGCAGTCCAGAACCACCCTCATCATCCAAGCGATCACAGTCCGAGGCACTCCCGGATATCCAGCATGCTGCGCCGCAGCCACGTCTTCACCGTGTTGACCGGCGCTGAAAACTTCTCCGCCAATTGCTCGCGGCTCCACCCGTTGTAATAGGCGAGCAGCACGAGCCTCTGACGGTCCGGCTCGAGCCGGCCGATGCATTCCAGGAGCCGCTTCAGCTCCTCGGTCATCTCGCGGCGGGCCAGCGGATCGGGACTTTCGGCCGCGACTTCCATCGCCTGAGGCTCTTCCTCGATGGAGGCTTCCGACTTCTTGCGGACGATGTCGATGGCGCGGTTGCGGGCGATCGAGGCCATCCACGTGATCGGCGAGGACAGGGCCGGATTGAACTGGCCGGCGCTGTTCCAGATCTTGACGTAAGTCTCCTGAATGACCTCCTCCGCGAGATCCTGCCTGCGCAAGATACGGAGCACGACGCCATAGAGTTTCGCGCGCGTGGCGGCGTAGAGGCGCTCGAACGCGGCCTGATCGCCCTTCGCCACCGCCTCAATCAACCCGACCAGCTCCGCTGGCGTCAGCATTCAGCCCCCCAACACGCGGGCCGTCGCGTTCCGCGTAGACCCCGGCACCGCACCACCATAGCGCGCGGCCAAGCGGACCACCAAGGGGCGCGGCGCCACACTGTGGACAGCACATGCGAAAACCCGGACCTTGCGGGTCCGGGTTTTGGCAATTCCTGGAGGGGCGGGCTAGCGGCTCAGGCGACGGCGCCGATGCGGGCACGCATCAGGCCGATGCTGTCGAGGTCGGCCTGCTCGCGGGCGTTCTCCTCGGCGCGCTCGCGGGCCTGGTCGCGCTCGTCGAGCAGCTCGACCTTTTTCAGCTCCTCGAAGGCCTCGGCCAGTGCGGCCTTGGCTTCCTCGAGCTGGCCCTTGAGCTCGTCGGCCGAGCGGGTCAGGTTCTCGCGGCGCTGGATCGCGGCTTTGGCGTAGGTCGGGTAGGCGAAGTGCGAGGGATCGTTGATCCCGGCGCGCTCCTGCTCGGTCTGGATCTCGCGTTCGAGATCGACCGACATGCGCTGGAAGTCGGCGATCATGGTCTCGATCTGGGTGACCCGGCGGCGCTTCTCGTCGACCTGAAACTTCTTCAGGCGGATGAGGGTATCTCGTGACTTCATCGACTCGTACTCCCCAGAAGTCCCCCCGCTGCACGTGGGACGATACCGGTCACCCCACGGGCCCGAAGGGGGCCCAGACCGGCTCTGCTACTCTGTGGGATCGGATGATGACCGGACAAAGTTAGCGTTCCGTTTCCAAATTGCCGAGGATTTGCGCCAATTGGCGATAGCCCTCCGCGAGCGATGCCTTTTCGTCCTTGCGCTGGCGCAGGAAGGCTTCCAGCGGCTCGTTGAGGCGGATGGCCTCGTCGACCTCGGGACTGGAGCCGGCGCGGTAGGCGCCGAGACGGATCAATTCCTCCATGTCGGCATAGGTCGCCATCACCTGGCGGGCACGCTGGATGACCGGCCAGAACTGCGGATCGGCCGATTTCGGCATCGTGCGCGAGACGGATTTGAGGATGTTAATCGCGGGATAGCGACCGCGTTCGGCGATCGAGCGCTGCATCACGATGTGGCCGTCGAGGATGCCGCGCACGGCATCGGCGATCGGCTCGTTATGGTCGTCGCCGTCGACCAGCACCGTGAAGATCGCGGTGATGGCGCCCTCGCCCAATCCCGGCCCGGCACGCTCCAGCAGCTTCGGCAACTCGGTGAAGACGGTCGGCGTGTAACCCTTGGCTGTCGGCGGCTCGCCGGCAGACAGGCCGATCTCGCGCTGGGCCATCGCAAAGCGCGTCACCGAGTCCATCAGGCAGAGCACGTCCTTGTCCTCGTCGCGAAAATATTCGGCGACCGCGAGCGTGAGGTAGGCCGCCTGGCGGCGCATCAGGGCCGGCTCGTCGGAGGTCGCGACCACCACGACTGAGCGCGCAAGGCCCTCCTCGCCGAGATCGTCCTGCAGGAATTCCTGCACCTCGCGGCCGCGTTCGCCGATCAGCCCGATGACACTGACATCGGCATCGACGTTGCGCGCCAGCATCGACAGCAGCACCGACTTGCCGACGCCGGAGCCTGCGAAGATGCCCATGCGCTGACCGCGGCAGCAGGTGAGGAAGGTGTTCATGGCGCGCACGCCGAGGTCGAGCGGGCTGCCGACGCGCTTGCGCGAATGGGCGGGCGGCGGCGTATTGCGGAACGGCATCGGCGAAGAGCCCTGCGGCAGCGGCCCCTTGCCGTCGATCGGCTCGCCCAGCGCATTGACGACGCGTCCCAGCCAGGCCGCGGACGGCCTCACCTGGTTGGCGGCATTGGCGATGACCGCCTTGCAGCCGCGGCGCACGCCCTCGAGGCCGGCGAACGGCATCACCACGGCATTGTTGCCGGAGAAGCCGATCACCTCGCACGGAATGGTGCGGTTGGCGCCGGTCTCGATCACCAGCCGCGCGCCGACCGACATCGCGTGGATAGGGCCGGCCACCTCGACCATCAGACCGCGAACGCCGACCACGCGGCCATAGATGTTGATGCCGTCGATGTCGCCGATCTGTTCGGCCAGCGCCTTCATCGGGGGGCCTTCATCAGCAGCGCACCTTCATATGAGGGTCCTCATGAGATGGTCGCCTTCGGTGATCCCGGGACATCACGGTGAAAACCTTAAGTTTCGCCATATTTCTGAACGGCGCTTAACTTCGTGTTTACCCGCATCATTAATCATTGCGTCACTGTCTTTGAGACTGAGCGTGCCTCCCCTTCAGAAGAAGGCTGAGTCGCGGGAGTCGGTTAGGCCCGTCTCTTAAAGTGGAGCTTGAACGGAATCGGGTAACGAAAGCTGCTTCGTACGCAAGACCTTAGGGCGATTCGACAAAAATTGCACCGGGGGGACTTGCGTTCCAGAATCAGACTTTGTTAACCATCTGTTGTCAGGATCCGAATCAGTTGTTCAAAGGCGTTTTGTTGAGTGCCGCGAATGCGGCCGACCTGACGCCCAGGAGCGGCGACTATGGGGAACTGGCATGCGCGTTTTGCTGATTGAAGATGACAGCGCCGTCGCGCAGTCGATCGAGCTGATGCTGAAGTCGGAGAGCTTCAACGTCTACACGACCGATTTGGGGGAAGAAGGCGTCGATCTCGGTAAACTATACGATTACGACATTATTCTCCTCGACCTCAACCTGCCCGACATGTCCGGCTACGATGTGCTCAAGCAGCTCCGGGTCTCCAAGATCAAGACACCGATTCTGATCCTCTCCGGCCTCGCCGGCATCGAGGACAAGGTCAAGGGTCTCGGCGTCGGCGCCGACGACTACATGACCAAGCCCTTCCACAAGGACGAGCTGGTGGCCCGCATCCACGCCATCGTGCGCCGCTCCAAGGGCCATGCCCAGTCGGTCATCCAGACCGGCGACCTCGTCGTCAACCTCGACACCAAGACGGTGGAAGTCGGCGGTCAGCGCGTGCATCTGACCGGCAAGGAATATCAGATGCTGGAGCTGCTCTCGCTCCGCAAAGGCACGACCCTCACCAAGGAAATGTTCCTCAACCACCTCTATGGCGGCATGGACGAGCCCGAACTGAAGATCATCGACGTCTTCATTTGCAAGCTCCGCAAGAAGCTCGCCAACGCCTCCGAGGGCCGCAACTTCATCGAGACCGTCTGGGGCCGCGGCTACGTGCTGCGCGAGCCGCACGAGGCCGACGAGCGCATCCCCGCCTGATCCCTGGGTTACGTCGCGAGCCCAGTCAGGCTCGCTCCTCCCAGCCTGGACCCCGCCGCAAATGGCGGGGTTTTCGTTTTTGGGGGGACGCTTCATTGGAAGCTTAACGTTTGAACCCCTAGCCTTCCCCTGCCGACGAATGGTCGCTGCACGATGGGGGAACGATGATCCTGCAATCACTCGCCGGCCTGCCCGCCTTCCTGGTCTATTTCTGCACCGGGCTGATCGTGATCGTGGCCTATCTGTTCGTCTACACCCGCATCACGGCGCATAACGAATTCCAGCTCATTCGCGACAACCAGCCGGCCGCGGCGATCGCGCTTGGGCTCAGCCTGCTCGGCTTCGTGGCGCCGCTGGTCAGCGCCATCGCGCATTCGGCCAACGTGCTGGACTGCCTGATCTGGGCGACGATCGCGCTGATCGTGCAGGTCATCGTGTTCTATCTCGTCAAGGTTCCGGTGCCGGACTTGTCGAGGCGCATCGATGACGGCGAGCTTGCCCCGGCGATCTGGCTCGGCCTGTCCTCGCTCGCCGCGGGCCTGCTGAACGCCGCCAGCATGATCTACTGACATGGCCGACAAACCCGCCAAGAAGGAGTTCGGCAAGCGCCGGCCAGTCGCCGAGCCGCCGCGACCGCCGGTGAAGCGCTCCGGCCACGTCGCGCTGCTGGTGATGGGCACGATCGCCGTCGGCACCACGGCCTATACCTTGATGCCGCGGCAGAACTGCGAGCCCACGCCCGGCGCCGTGCCGGGGCAGACGACCACGACCTGCACGAGCAGCAGCAGTTCGTCGGGCGGCAGCAGTTCGCGCTGGTCGTCGCGATCGAGCTTGTTCAGCGGCGATTCCTCCAGCCATTCCTCGTCGGGAACGTCGTCCAATGTCAGCCATAGCAGCGTGAGCCGCGGCGGCTTCGGCTCGTTCGGCCACGGCTTCTCGGGCGGCGGCTGATCCATGCAGCGCATCACCTGCCTCGAGCGCGACGACTGGCGGGAGACCGCCGCACGATGCGGCTTCGTCTTCCACACCATCGACGGCGAGCGCTATTGGGATGAGCGCGCCTATTATGGCTTTACGCTGGAGGAGATCGAGCGAGGCATCGAGGCGCCGACCGGCGAGATCGACGCGATGTGCCTGGAACTCGCCGGCCGCGTCATCGGCGACGAGCGTTCCTTGCGACGGCTGAAGATTCCGGAAGCGTTCTGGGGCCTGATCGTCGAGAGCTGGAAGCGCGACGACCGCAGCCTCTACGGCCGGCTCGATCTGAGGTTCGACGGCAAGTCGCCGGCAAAGCTGCTCGAATACAACGCGGACACGCCGACCTCGATCTTCGAGGCCGCGGTGTTCCAATGGACCTGGCTCGAACAGGCGATCGAACGCCGCGTCATCCCCTCGCGTGCCGACCAATTCAACTCCATCCACGAGCGGCTGATCGCGGCATGGAAGGAGATCGCTGGGAGCCGTCACGTCCATCTCACAGGGATCACCAGCAACGAAGAGGACGCCGGCACGCTCGCTTATCTCGAAGACACCGCGCGCCAGGCCGGACTCTCGACGACGCTGCTCGACATCGAGCAGGTCGGCTGGCGCGACGAGGCCGGCGGCTTCGTCGATCTCGGCGAGAACGACATCGCGCTCGCCTTCAAGCTCTATCCCTGGGAATGGATGTTCCAGGACGCCTTCGGCGCAAAGCTGAAGGATGCGCCAACGCGCTGGATCGAGCCGCCGTGGAAGGCGGTGCTCTCCAACAAGGGCATCTTGCCGCTGCTCTGGGAGATGTTTCCGAACCATCCCAATCTGCTGCCGGCCTTCTTCGAGGACGATCCGCGCGCCGCCGAGCTCGGCACGTCCTATGTGCGCAAGCCGCTGCTGTCGCGCGAAGGCGCCAATGTCACGCTGGTCTCCGGCGGCATGCCGCTCGACGAGCAGACGGGGCCGTACGGCGCCGAAGGTTTCGTACGTCAGGCGCTGGCACCGCTGCCGAACTTTTCGGGCTGCTATCCGGTGATCGGAAGCTGGCTGGTGAACCACGAGCCCTGCGGGATATCGATCCGCGAGGACGAGAGCCCGATCACGGGCAACCGCTCGCGGTTCTTGCCGCATGCGATTTTGTGATTTTGTCATTCCGGGGCGCGACAAAGTCGCGAGCCCGGAATCCATAACCACAGTCGGATGAAATGGCCCTGGTCTAACCGCCTGCCTATTTCGATGGCCTGTGGTTATGGATTCCGGGCTCCGCGCTAATGCGCGGCCCCGGAATGACAAAGAGAACTCACCTCGCCGCGGCGATCTTCAGCGGCTGCGGCATCAATCCGCCCATCGGACGGCCGGAGCGCGCGGGGTTGAGCTGATAGAGGCCGCGGCGATCGGCGATGGGGCGGAACGCGTCCGTGATGCCGACGACGGATTCGGCCGCCCCGAGCAGCAGCGTGCCGTCGGCTTCCATGGCCTTCGCCATGCGCTCGAAAATCACCGCCTTGGTGTCCTGGTCGAAATAGATCAGCACGTTGCGGCAGAAGATCACGTCGAACGTGCCGAGATGGGAGAAGTCCTGCAGCAGATTGAGCTGGCGGAACTGCACCATGGCGCGAATGTCGGCGTTGAGCTGCCAGAGCTCGCCGGTTTGCGTGAAGTATTTCACCAGATGCTGGATCGGCAGGCCGCGCTGCACCTCGAACTGGCTGTAGAGGCCCGCCTTGGATTTCTCCAGCACCTCCTGCGACAGATCGGTGGCGACGATCTCGATGCGCCACCCCGCGAGCGCCGCGCCCATCTCCTTCACGCACATCGCGATCGAATAGGGCTCCTGCCCGGTCGAGGCGGCCGCCGACCAGATGCGAAGCGACTTGCGCGCCGCGCGCGCCTGGATCAGGCCCGGCAGGATGGTGTCGCGCAGGTGATCGAACGGAATCTTGTCGCGGTAGAAGAACGTCTCGTTGGTGGTCATCGCTTCGACCACGTCGGTCGCAAGCCGGCCGTCGCCGTTCCTGATCTTCAGGACGAGGTCGGGGATGCCGGGAACACTTGCCTTGCGGGCGAGCGGCAGCAGCCGGCTCTCGACCAGATATTGCTTGTCGGCGGAGAGATCGAGACCGGAGCGCTCTTTCAGGAACTTGCGCAGATAGTCGTAATCTGCGGGCGTCACGAGCGGTCTCCAGCGAACAGGCGGTTGACCTTGGCGCCGATCTGGTTGAGCGGCAGGATCGCCGCGCAGATGCCGGCATTGGCCGCCGCGCCGGGCATGCCCCAGACCACGCTGGAGGCTTCGTCCTGCGCAATCACGCTGCCGCCGGCCGCGACGATGTCCTTGCCGCCGCGCATGCCGTCCGAGCCCATGCCGGTCAGGATCACCGAGAGGATGTTGCCGTGCCAGACGTCGATGGCGGAGGTGAAGAGCGGATCGACCGCAGGCTTGCAGAAATTGACGGCGGGGCCGTCGTCGAGCGCGATCACAGGATCGGCGCCGCTGCGCGTGACGCGCATGTGCTTGCCGCCCGGTGCGAGGTAGATCCGTCCCGGCTTGACCGGCTCGCCGTCGACCGCCTCGGCCGCCGGCCGGCGGCTCGAGCGCGCCAGATGCTCGGCCAGGATGGTGGTGAAGGTCGGCGGCATGTGCTGGGTGATCAGCACCGGGAAGCGATCGATCACGGCGCCGAGCTCGGTGACGAGCGACATCAGCGCCTGAGGACCGCCGGTCGAGGAGCCGATCAACAGCACCTTGGGCGCCTGGGTCGAGAACGGACGCGTTGACACCGAGCCTGACGAGGGGGCCGGAGCGGGCGCAGGCGCGGCAGGCCGCGCGACAGGACTGCGCGCGACGGGAGCCGGGCTCGCCGGCGCCAGCGGCGGACTCGCAACCGCAGACTTGCGACGCAGCCGCGCGCCGAGATGGCGGATCTTCTGGATCAGGTCGTGATGGAAAATGTCCGCGGCCGACGCCTCACGCGTCGATTCCGGCTTGGGAATGTAGTCGGCTGCGCCGAGCGACAACGCCTTGAAGCTGATCTCCGCGTTGCGGCGGGTCAGGGTGGAAGCCATGATGATGACGAGATCGCGCTTCTTGGCGAGCAGTTGCGGCAGCGCCGAGAGGCCATCGAGCTCGGGCATTTCGATGTCGAGCACGGCAACATCGGGATTGATGCGGTCGAGCTGGTTGACCGCCTCGAGCCCGGTGCGCAGCGAGGCCGCGACCTCCATGTCGTGCTCGGCACCAATCCAGCGCGAGATCAGACCGCGGATGACGACCGAGTCGTCGACGATCATCACCCGCAGCGGCCCGGTTTCGCGCGACGTGCCCGTGGTCGAATTACCTGCGAACGCAACACTCATTACACACCAACTCAGACTGAAACGGTTCAGTTGAAAACAAGCGCCGAAGGATCCGTTCAGCCTCCGGGCGATCGCTCAGATCAGGCCGACTTCCTGAAATTTCGCCGTCACGATGTCCTTGTCGAACGGCTTCATGATGTATTCGTTGGCGCCGGCGTGCAGAGCGCGCGCGATATGCGCGACGTCGTTCTCGGTGGTGCAGAACACCACCTTGGGCTGGTCGCCGCCGGGCATGCGCCTGAGATGGCCGAGGAACTCGTAGCCATCCATGACCGGCATGTTCCAGTCGAGCAGCACCGCGTCCGGCAGGCCGCGCTTGCAGGCCTCCAGCGCCTTCTCACCGTCCTCGGCTTCGAGGATTTGGAAGTCGAGCCCCTCCAGGATCCGGCGCGCAACCTTTCGGATGACGCTGGAATCATCAACGACGAGACAAGTTCGCATGTGAACCTCTGCTTCCTTCCCCCCTTTGCGGGGGCACTTCCAATCGCAAGTCCCTCGGCGGCAATGCCGCCGTATCAGGCCGCCATCATCTCGGGCGCGAGCTCGAGGACGCGGTCGACGTCGAGGACGACCATGAGCTGTCCGTCGAGGCGGTGGACGCCGCCGGCGAGCTTGGCCATGCGGGGGTCGAGGTTGACGGGGTTTTCTTCCTTGCCGTCCTCGGGCAGGCGCAGCACCTCGCCGATCTGGTCGATCAGGAGGCCATAGGATTCGCCGCGTAGGTCGACGCCGACCGCCATCGCGGTCTTGCCGTCCTCGTCCTTGGGCAGGCCGAGGCGCG
>NZ_JADYVG010000045.1:0-15041 GCF_020193585.1 Bradyrhizobium sp. IC3195
CCCCTGTGGATCGCGCCGACGCCGGGCTCGTAACTCCGGTCGGGCTACGCCCTCCCTGCGTCACGAGCCCGGCGAAGCTCTCTCATCCTGATTGACGCTCCACTGTCACCCTGATTGCCGCGCGGCAGAGCTGACTATCGTGCTCGTGGGCTCCCACACCCGCAGTGTGTCCCGCACGAGGAGGGATGATAACAAACGGCCGACGACGGGAGTAATCGACCGTAACATCTTGCGACGGGATGATGCGCAGCAATACGAAGTTGGACTTTACGGGAAGATCCCTTCCGTCCATGATCTTCTCGTACTCGTAGAAAAGAACCGGCGGACAGCCTGCCGCCTCATGTTCAAGGAAGAGGTCGCCGCTCTCTCGGAGAAGATCGATTAGCAATATAGCGCGCTCGCCCGCGTCGCGGATGTATTCACGCCAAGAAACGCCAAGCCGTCCATCGTCACGCAGGTTCCTCAGATCTTTGGCTAGACGTTCGCCGCTTGCCAAGAGCTCGGGTAGGCGTGTAAAGACCATTTCGCAGCCGCGCTTGACCCGCAGTATCCAGGCAACTTGTAGAATGTTGATGGTCTTCGCGCCCTGTTGGACCATGCGATCAGCGTAGATTCTGAATGGGCTGCCGGTGAGCGCGTGCTCGAATTCTGCACGTTGCGCTTCCATTGACTGGCCAGGTTGGAGCGCTGGAACGAGTCAGACATGGCCTGACCTCCTCTGTTCTAGAGTCGATGCCGCCCCGTGATACTGAATTGCGCTGTGGTGCCGGATTGCCTATCTATGGCGTCTTTCATCCGACAAACTGCTCGCAAGCTAGGTCAAAGTGTGACCAAGAAAGCACGTAACCTCAACAGGACGTTTTGCGAGCAGGGTGACTTTCCACGACGTTCCCAGATCTCTCGGTGCAAAGCCGATGCCAGGCATCTTGTTGCTGCCGAGACGAAGGATGGCCGCGCAACTTTCGTCCTCCTGTTCTGCTGCACAGCGTTTGTCCGATTGAGAACCAAGCTTGTCAGAGATCGGACGCTGTGGGTCGTCTTTGTTAGACAGCCACCTCGCATGCCTAGGGAGCATTCCCCGGGACCACCTATTATTTCAGATGGGTCCTGCTCAATCTTCCAAACTTTCGACCGGTCGCCCGTAGCCATCGCCTCAAATATGTTCGTCTCACACATGAGCGCTCAATCAGGAGGCGAGTTGGCACATTGGTTGCTATTACGGTCTATGACGACCTGGTCCGCTCAGCGCAGTCAGAGATTGCGCCTTCCAGAATGATCTCAAACATGGAGTTAGATCATGGCGAATGAGACGAGACTACCCGTCACCAGGAAGGCTAGTGAGCCCGCGTTTTTTCCTGAAGCATGGCGCCCACTCGAGGCATTGCGCAACGAGGTGGATCGCTTGTTCGAAGACTTCTTTGGCGGCGATTTCTGGCGCCGCTCGTTCCCCCCGCACGCTAGTCTTGGAAGGTCGGTTGCCAAGAAGGTCGCCGCAAGCCCCGCAGTGGATCTTAGCCTAGCCTAGGATTACCCCTAGGGCCTGCAGCCCTCGCCTTCGTCAAACAAGACGGTCCTCAATGGAGGAATACGATTGGTTGGCGAGTGTGGTCTGTTCGGAGTCGCACTCTGGGTTCCCCGGGGGCGGGCTCGTGTCCCCGGTTCAGCTCACCACTGGGTCGGTAAGGTGACAATCGCCTGAGCGCTGGATTCAGGCTGGAACGTGCCGTGCAAACAGCAATACTTCAATTACCTTATCTCGTAGGCTTATTTGTGCGAGCTCGGCTAGGATCGATAGTTTGCGAGGTACCTACGATCGTGCTCTAATCGCGGCATGCCACGCCCCGTTCGTCACCGCACGCGCACTGAAGCCGACAGCCGGCCGCTCTGTTAGCAGAGGATTGAGCATAGCATCTCATAGGAAATATTACCGCCGCAAACCACGACGGCAACGTTCTGGCCAGCGTATCGCTCCGCCGTCTTCAGATAGCCGGCTACCGCCACTCCTGCGGCTCCTTCGATTGCCATCCTGTGGCCAGCGAGCACGAGCCGAATAGCGTCCACGATTTCGTTTTCTTGAACCAGGACGCACTCGTCTATGAGATCTCTAGCGTAATTGAAAGTGATGGCCTCACTTTCGATGCCGCCCGCAGTACCGTCCGACAATGTAGGGTTCTCGCACACATCCACTATTTCTCCAGCCTTTAACGCAAGATACAGTGCCGGGGAATTCTCAGGCCAGCAGCCGACGATCCGGAGCTCAGGATGGAGGGGCTTGAGATAACTAGCGATGCCGCTGATAAGGCCGCCGCCACCGACCGATACAAACACTGCGTCTAGCCTAGGGCATTGCCGCTCAAGTTCAATGCCAATGGTGCCCTGACCCACGATAACGTCTAAGTCATTATAGGGCGAGATGTATGTCCTATGTTGGACGACCGCGACTTCGCGCGCGTGCGCTTCGGAAGTAACAGCATCCGCGCCGAAAAACTGCAGCTTGACGGATTTGTACTGCTCAAGAGCGACGATCTTGGATTTCGAGGCAGTCGTGGGCAGAAATATGGTCCCGCGTGCCTTTAGCGCGGAAAGGCTATAGGCGACGCCAAGTCCATGGTTCCCCGTTGACGAGGCGATGACGCCTCGGGCGAGATCGTCTTTGGAGAGGGACAGGATCTTGTTGAGAGCGCCGCGGACCTTGAAAGATCCCGTGTGCTGAAGATTCTCGTACTTGAGCCACACCTCCCCTCCCCCGGACAAACCCGAAAGAATTGGGGAACGGTCGACGAAAGTCTCCCTCACGAGTGATCGGATGCGAGCTTCAGCCGCAACTATACGACCAACAAGGCTTGCGCCAGCGCCCTCAGGCATGCCCTTCTATCCACCACCAGTTCACAGCAACGTTCAGGCCGTGAGACCGAAGATAGTGCCACCACCCCTCGGGAATGTAAAGAATATCGCCACGACACAATACGCATTCGAAAGGCCGCGCGTTCAACAATCTCGGAAACCGATCGAGATCTGGAAGGCGAAGGTTTAAACGACTGAAGTGACGATGCTTAGGATGGTCATTATATGGGTAGAGATTCCTGCGATCCGCCGGCGGGAACAAGGTAATATGCTTACGACCGCTTATCATTGCATACAGGTTGTCGTAGGAATCGTAATGCAGCTTCGAGGCGTTACGGCCAATTCCCATCCATAAGTATGGAGGCCTCATTATCTTCGCGAGTGGGGCGAACGGCGGACGAACGACATCACCCACAAGTTCAGGGAGATACCGCAACGTATCAATCTGGGCGAGATAATAGGTCGTTTGACTGGCTACGTCGCCATAGAGCAGATAATCGACGAAGCGGCCGAAGGTCGAGTGGGTTTGATCTTTGCCAATTCGCTCTGGGACTGCGAACTCTTTGTCCGGAGAGAATTCGATGGGCACCCGCCTATGGCCTGCTGCTGCCTTTAAGTAGCCGGAGCTCCAACGTTCGATAGCCCCCAAGGTCAATGCCGCGCCTTTGATGACGACCGGAAGCGCCGGACGCACAAATCGTCGATAAAATTCCTCTGCACTCGGAGTAGCGATGCTTTCGATCGATTGCGCGGTCTCCAGCCACGCTCTGTTAACCACGGACGGATTCATGATCGCTCCTAAATTTGAACTCTGTCGCACCGAGTGGAGGAGTTTCGTCTATGACTTCATCACTGTGGCCGTTCTGCTTAAGGTCACGCCTATAAAGGATGTCCTGGTTCAGCTCTTCCGTGGCGTAGTGACCTCCAGAAACGGTTACTATCGGGGTCCTCCTCGATCATGCGAAGCAACAGCCGGCACATCGATTCTGGCGGTGAGAAGGATTCGCTTAGTCGCCTCGATGCGATGGCGGATGAAGTATTCCTCATGGAGATATGCGGTCGGACCTCCAAATTCAGGAGGAGGCCCACTCGCTTCTCGGATGGAGTGAGCACTGTACTACTTCACAATTCTAGACCGCCTGGAAATCGCGCCACCATCGGGCGGCCACCGTTCCCAGCTCACGCGCCACACGCGCTGCAAGTACAGCCATTTCACTCCCTTCGTCGCGTCAAACGCGCTGCACGATCAGCCCGCAGTTCCTCATTCCGCAACTAGCGCGCCGCACGATCTGCGAGCTCGGCCCGCAACTCCTCGTCGCGCAGGGAGCGCGCTGCACGATCGGCCCGCAGTTCCTCATCCCGCAACGAGCGCGCCGCACGATCTGCGAGCTCGGCCCGCAACTCCTCGTCGCGCAGGGAGCGCGCTGCACGATCGGCCCGCAGTTCCTCATCCCGCAACGAGCGCGCCGCACGATCTGCGAGCTCGGCCCGCAACTCCTCGTCGCGCAGGGAGCGCGCTGCACGATCGGCCCGCAGTTCCTCATCCCGCAACGAGCGCGCCGCACGATCTGCGAGCTCGGCCCGCAACTCTTCGTCGCGCAGAGAGCGCGCCACGCGAACGGCCCGCAACCCTGAGCGAGCTGCACGATCGAGACGAGCACGGGACAGGTTCTCGTCGCGCAATGCGCGCCTCGCCCGCGATCTCGACACTCGTGCGCCAGAGCGCGTCGTGAGGTCGATCTGGTCTGCCACATCCTCGAGCTGCTCCTGGAATCTCGCCGTGATGACCAGCAAGTCCTGCGATAGATCCACAAGCGTTTCATAATCCATTGGGTAATTCTCCGTTAGTTACTGACGCAGATTGGTTGGCGAGTGTGGTCTGTTCGGAGTCGCACTCTGGGTTCCCCGGGGGCGAGCTCGTGTCCCCGGTTCAGCTCACCACTGGGTTGGTAAGGTGACAATCGCCTGAGCGCTGGATCCAGGCTGGAAGGTGCCGTGCAAACAGCAATACTTCAACTACCTTATCTCGTAGGCTTATTCGCTCGGTTAGGGATAGATAATTGCGAGGTACTTACGATGGCGCTCTAATCACGGCATGCCCGCCTCCGGCGGCCAGCGCTCGCGATCGAGCCGCGGTTCGTCACCGCGCGCGCACTGAAGCCGATGGCCGGCCGTTCAAGATCACGTTCGGCGAGATGCGCGAGATGGGATTGCGCCGCATTCTAGTCCACTGCCATTGCGGTGATCACATCGCTCTGAGCGCCGATCGCTCGCCAGACGATATTCGCTTGTGTGATGTCAGCCCCTCGGGGCGGCAACAGGGGAGCTGAAGTCAGGCCGGATTTCGAGAGATACGCATCCGAAGGGGGCCGTCTTGCGTGACGGATGGTAATTCGCGAAGCGTGTGACCTTAAGTCTAGCTTTAAGGTCGTCAGGCGATGCGGGTCGAGGTTTTGGGCGGGCGGAAGCGGCGGCGGCGCTGGTCGCAGGACAACAAGGCGCGGATTGTCGAGACGTTAGCGCCGGGCGCGAAGGTGACTGAGGTTGCGCGTCGCAACGGAGTAGCGGCCAGCCTGGTGTTTACTTGGCATCGACAAGCACGGACGTCGGAACAAGTTGTACCATCTTTTACGCCGGTGCAGATCGCCGCCGTGGCGGATCGGCTGAGGAAACTCCGAAGCTTTTGCCTGCGGTTGAGGGCGGAGTTCGCTCCGTGGCAGCCGCGCGTACTGGATTGATAGAGATCGATCTCGGCAACCGATGGTGCATCTGGGGGGATGCGCACGTCGATCCGAAGGCGCTGGCGCAGGTCCTCGATTGCTTGGATGCCGATGATTGCTATACGGGGAATGTGCGAATGTGGCTCGCGACAGGCTACACGGATATGCGCAGAAGCTTTCCGTCGCGGGCACTCCAAGCGCAGGAGGTGCTGCACAAAGACCCGCTCAGCGGTCATCTGTTCGTCTTCCGCGGTCGCCGCAGCGACCTTGTGAAGGCGATCTGGAACGATGGCTAGGGAGCCTGCTTGTTCACAAAAATACTCGAGAGAGGGAAGCTCATCTAGCCATCGGTTGCCGGTTATAGCGCGACAATCGGGATGAGAACGCGCGTATTGCCTCACATATCGATGCTCCCGGGCGCGATTGGTTGCCTCATTTATTTTGCTCCTGGCCTGAGTTGAGGAGGAGGCCGGGTGCGGAGATGGCGGGGTTTCGGAGCGTCCGGCCTCCCTCCGCAGGCACCTCGCACGTCATTGGGGCGTTGTCACCTCATACCCTGGCGGCATTTTCTCACTTGAAGCGAACAGAGCGCATTCGCTTGCTCGCCGCGCCAGGATTTCCGCCGATGTTGAAGGGTTCGAAGCTTGATCCGGATAGGCTCCAGGATACTCCACCTGCAGGCGCGAGAGCAGTTCGCTGCCACTCCGCCAAGGCTCGGCTTCAAACCATTTTCGCAAATCTGGCGTTGCCCGGATGAGCGGGTCGGGACGACGCCGGCCTCTTCTCGCCTTCACGAGTAGCCGATCCGTTGGTCGCATGGCTCCGTCCTTCCAAGCTGTGCGTAGACTTGCCAGGAAACGATCGATCGAGTGCGATGCCGCAGCAGGGCTGCCGATTGGTTGGGTATCCGCGAGGGCCGCGAGGCGTTCCTGCCCGTCGCGAATGTCGCGCAACAACGCGACCGGATCGAGAACGGCATAGATTTCTTGAGATGATGGCGGACAGCATCAGGCGTGCGGGCGTCTGCTGCCAGGTGTTGGTGAGGCGTTGCTGACGCGCGGTATGTCTTGCGTACACGAGCACCGTCGCAAGACGTTCACGAACAGCCGCGCTGATCGATACACTTCGGCCAGCAGCTCGGCCGCTTCCAGGCCTTCGAACCTACGATAGCCGACCATCCTGCGCACGACGGCGCCGTTCTTTTGCTCGACGAACGCCTGGTCATTCTTCCGGTAGGGACGACAACGCGGGGAGACAATGTCGGCCGCTTCGCAGTAGGCCTTCAGCGTCTCGTTCACGAACACGGTATCATGGAACACTGCGACGCAGGGAATGTGCTGTGTGCCGCCGGCGCTTGCGACCTAATTTTTCTCGGACCTGCACCAATGCGCGATCGATCGTCGCAGCGCTCATCGCCAAAAGTTTGGCACGCATCTCAGGGGCAAGGTCGAGGTGCCCGTGGCGTTCCATCGCCTCGATCAGCGCAGGCATTAACGCCCTCAGTCGCTTCCCGCAGATCCGGTCTTATGCTCCCAAAGCAGCACAAAGCGCGGTGTGTTCTGCTTCATTGTAGATCCGACGTCGCCCCCGTCGGCCTTGGCGTGCGTCTTCCTTGTTTCGAAGTAGACGCATCGCATGCTTGCGATGGGATCCGGTGATGTCGACGAACTCGTCCAATATCCGTGCCTTCTTCGCGATCCGAACGCCGGTAGCGCACGCCTGCCGCCGCCGTCATGAGGTTGCGGGCGCGGGCCATCAGATCGACCGGTCTTTGCAGACGCACACCTTCAACGTCGTTACCCGACAGCATATCAGTGAGCCGTTCGATGGCCCAATGAGCGGCTGCGCTGAAATCCCGAACGTTGAAAAACGATTCTGTTTCGGGAGCGAACGTCTGGCCCGGTACGAAGAGCCTTCATCATGCCCGTACAATCTGTCCATGGTCGTCGCGCCCCTCTAGGCTAATGTTCGCTGTCGCCGGACCCCACGCTTTGCAGCTCGGCAGGTGTTCTCAGTCATCTGTTATTGAGTTGTTGGAACGACGGAAGCATCAGGACCGGCGAGCATTCGGAAAGCCCTGTCATTAGAGGGGCCTAAATAGCCGGGCGCGTTGTTGTACATCGTGGAGCAAACGACGTGCCAGAGCAGTATATCTTTCTAAACAACGCGCACCTCCGAATCGCTGCGTTCCATGTCCGACTCGTCGAACATCCGACAACGGGTGTAATCTAATGGACGTCTGAGTGTATTCAAATCGCGCGTATATGACGCTTCATCAAATGGCGCGTGCGTGAGCCGCCAGTTTTTGCGCAACGTCTCGGCTTGCGCATCAGGAGTTTCCATTCCGTCATGCGCTTCACGATGAACCGGACCGTCGCCGGTCGACCCGCAGTAGCGGATAAGGCCAAGGAAGACATCTGGCTCTGCTCCTGCGTTGCCCTTGCCGATGCACTCCACCTCCGGAGCCTGGAACGAACAATACTTTAAGCAGATGGCCTAATGGCTGAGCTCCGCTCGAGGCCTGCCTCTTAATATCCCGGAGCCGTCACTGCCGACTTCCGTCTTCTGCACGCCTGCTTTGCGACTTGGTGCGATACACGACGATAAGCGCCATTGCTCTCGAATCTCTGAGACTCAGCGGTTGATCAAGTTGACGATGCCATGCGGCTTACTTGAACCGGTGCGCCAATCTCAAAAGTCACTGTTCGAAACAGTTTCAAAAGTCACTTTTTGAAGCAGTTTCAACGTCGTTGACGAGAGGCCGGCGCGCTGACATGAATCCAGAGCAGGATATTGGCTGCTCTTTGGATTGTGGTGTGTGGCGTCACGAGAGGAGGTCTTTGCTCGCGATAAGATGTGTACGCATGAAAGGCCGCCTCACCGATGCTGGGGACTTGCAGGATGAGCGAGGCTGGGGGCACAGCCTCGCCCCAGCGAAGCCTTAGGCCGCCTTGACGTTGATGGTCTTGGCTGCCTTCTTGCGCCTCTTCGGTCTTCGGTAGAACGACATTCAGTACACCGTACTTAAAAGTGGGCTCGATCTTGTCGGAGTTGACGCCGTCCGGTAGGGCGAAGAGGTTTCATCTCGCTTGTCGCCCCTGATACTAAGACCACCATGAGTAAGCTTGACTGCGATATTCTTCTGGTCGAGGTTAGGTAGTTCGACCGTTATCTCGTACGCATTGTCGCTTTTGGTCACGTCGACCGCCGGGGCCGAAAGCTTCTTGCAAAGATCGCGTTTGAGGCGCGCGAGCGAGCGGACTGGCTGGTTCCAAAAGCGGCCACCGAGATCGTCGAAAATCCGATCGATCTCGCTTCTGAATGCCGAAAATGGTTGCCATATCTCGCCCGCGACGGCGGGATCGTTGGTCGAACTTCGCGACAGGTCTTTGGTTTCAGTTGCCGTGATCAATTCTCCATGGAAGTTTGACGCTTTCGGTCGCAAGAGAATTAGTCGTGGCCGACCGGCCGCCAGTTGATTTCGTCCAATAGGTGACGACGTTGCTGACTTCCTGGGCAGTCCGCGACGTGCAGCGCGCCGATAGTCCGTATAAGAATAATCGGCCTGCCAAAAGCTCTTTCACCTCGGAGGGAATAGCGCGCGATTTCACGTCGGCGAATTGCTCACCTTTGCCGCAGATGACGGGCCCGCTTTACATATTATCTGTCACTTTCGTTAAACGATTTCGACCAGAGCCGCTCCGCGAAATCCAGATGGCACTTCATTACGTCCGAGAGAGTTTTGGAATTGGCAAGATTCTTCAGAAGATTGGCCTGAGCGTGCAGAGAGGAAGCAGCCAGCTTTGACCGTGTTTCAATGCCGCACCGAACAGGTCTGTTGTCTCCGGCTGATGCCCGGGCGGCCCGTTCGCGCTCTGGATCTGACTTCCGTTCGCGTTTCTCGTACTCGGGACTTCTCGCGGGCATTCAACGTCTCCCCGTCTGAACAGGATCGCAGCGCGCTGCGTGGTCTAGATGCGACCAAGAGGCTTCGGAAAGTACCACAACCGGCAACATGGCGAACCTATCTCATTTGGTAGCGCTTGCTCAATCGGGATCGCTTAAGCGGATATGCACGGGCGAGCTTGGCTGTCTGCTCGGCATTGACAATGAAGACAATTCCTATCGATTAGCTTAGCGTCGCGCTTCCGAGCGCGAGCGTCGCAAACGTCCATGACTAGGTGTCTGGTTCCCGCAAATGAACTCATGCACGATCCATTGTTGCTATTGCGCTATGGATGTTATGTAACGCGCACGCCTGCAGCAGGATGCGCGATATTTCAATCGATCAGCCTGACCTCGACGGCTCTGTACTTCGAGCGCTGTTTATTGAAACGAATACCGAAAGTCACGCGCGTGCCGGACACCAGATCAGCCCCTGCGCAGCCGCGAAGGTCCGATATGTGCACGAACAAATCCTTGCCGTCGCCATAGTCAGGCCGAATGAACCCCCAGCCCTTTTCAACGCTGTACGACACTACTGTTCCGGTGCGCATGTTTGTTCCACGGTCTTGCGGCTCGATATCGCCGCCTACTACTCCGGAGCTGCGGGTGCACTTTCCGTTCCTAACTCGGCGGCGACGAGCGCGAGCGAAGATGAGCGCCACCACTTGAACATCCTGACTCACCTCGCCTCACAGCAAACCGGCGGGGCGGACCAGGCGCTAGAAGCGACGAGCCCGCCCCTAACATTACCGCATCTGGAGACTCGGTGATGCTGCCCAGGACCGAGCAAGGGTCGTGCCGAATCGAGAATCGGAGATTCTGCAGGCGCTTCGTGGCGGGCTACAGGGTCAAGGTGTTCGCTTTGGTCTGAAAACTGATGGCCGACCGGGGCACTGTCCGTCCCAGTTGGTCCCGCCGAACTTCGGACTGCAGGCTCACGCTCGCGTGTCCGATCCCGCGGGCACCGACACGTCCGGACCGGCCCGCAAGATCACTGTCATCCTCCACTGTATCTGGGTCGACGGCACATCATTCGACGGGGGCAACATGCCAGCCCGACTTTTTTTGCAGGTTCCTGGCCCGGTCCGCCGGGCTGGCGATGCCCGCTGGGACGGTGGTCGTAATGACCTCGGTCAATCGGCTGGTAGCGGCTCGTCCGCACCCCGTTGCAAACGAGGAGGCACCCGATCCGGACATCATCATGAGGCGCTTACGACCTCGGAAAGGACCATCGGGCAACTGATCACATTGAAACCAGGTGACAGCAAATCAGCTTATTACTACGAGCTCGCTATAGATCCACCAGCCGCGCTCGCCCCGTCTGCGCAACCCCGACCTGCTCCGTCGGGCCGAGCGCGACTACTTTGCCATATGGCTTCAAAAAAAGTTGACAACAACCCGCAATTAAAGAGCCGATTGGCGATAGCCCTCATACTGGGGCGCTCGGCGGCTGTCAGCAGATTGGGACCAATCGTAGTCGCACCGATGACGACGCGGATCTGACGCATCGATTTGCGGACGGCCTTGAGGAAGGCTCGGCTCGCGTTCTCCATTAGATGCCAGCGATCCGCGACCTGCACCGCCTGCGGCAAGGCTTTGGCCGCCGCCTCACAATATTCTCCACCACGGTCTCGGGCGACGATCGCGATCGTGGGATGAGCACGTCAGGCTTGGGCGGTCGTGGGTTCACGATCCGGCAGTAGGGTGACGATCCGGCGTCGTTCCAGATTGCAGATGATGCTGGCGCATCGGTGATTGCGCCGCCAGGCCCAATCATCAATGCCGATAACCCTGAGCGGGCCAGCCAGGGAACGGCGACGGCGTCGGACCACGCGCAGGAGCGTATCTTTACTTACCGGCAACATCAGCTGTTTTGCGAAGGTTGCCGCCGGACGACCGCCAAGCGCCAGACCAAGGTGATGGACGATAGAGCCCAGCCTCGCCGTGCGTCGCGCCGACGGAGCCAGTATCCCTTGCGAAGCGCTCAGCGAATATATAGCACCGCACAGGACGGCGTCGCAGCGGAAGCGACGGGCGATCACCAGGAGCTCCTACGATCCGCCCCAAGAGCGGCAGATCGGTCACGCGTCGTCGATTCCGGCTATCGACACGTCGGGAAACCGTTCTCTACGACGGACATACGCCAACGCTTCTGGATGCTCGGACCGTAATGACAACTTTGTCACCCTCGTAGCACGCGCTCTCTTCAACGAACCCACGCGGCACCAGACTGGAGCGGTGGAGTGCTTGCTGCATGGCGCTGATTTTCCCCAATCAAAGCGCAAGACATCCTCCAAACTGCATCAAAAGTGAGTAGAACGCGTGCTCAAGCCCGCCCGCACCAACATGCACGATGATGAAATTGCTAATCGCTGCCATATTGACGACCTAGCAACATCGGTCGCCAAATTGCCCCGACAACGTGCTGCCCATCACGGCCCAGCGCATTCTCTTGCACGCCCGGCCTGTACGCGATGGCGGCATTCATCCGACCTGCTAAGCACACAGAAATTTCGCTGGCGTATTGAACAGCAGGCAAGCGGGCCTTTTAATCGATCGCATCCCTTCGGACGCGCACCCGTTCTCCAACACGCCGTGCGCGATGGAGGCTCGAAAACTACGCAATCACGAGCTCGACCATCTCCATCTCAGAATCACAGCCTCACGAGGAGGAGCATTCGCATGGGTAGTCGAGCATGTAGCGAAGCTGGACTGGGGTGATTGTCACCACGTCCGCCGCCGACGGCCACAAACAGCGGCCGCGCTCCAGCCGCTTGGCATAAAGTGACCTGCCCAGTCCTGGCAGGCTCCAAATGTCGGCCGCCTACAAGATCTGGCAGGGGCTTAGCTTAGCCAGCTAATGTATATAGCGGAACCTCTGTCCCGCATTTTGCCGCGGGGACACGGGCAGGACGGAGGTCACAGATGGTATACAAGAAACTCATCAATCAAAGCGGGCTGACACTTACGGTGTTGCTCATCACGCTCGTCGGCTCCGAGCCGAACCAGTCCGGACCGACCGTCACAGCGGCGCTACCAGTGGGTGACAAGCAGACGATTGAGTACGGTAATGCGCAGAATCCCTTCCTCAATGGCCTCGTGATTTCCTCCTCCTCCGGCGCGTTTTCGACCGGGTCGCAGATCGTGACGACTCGGGGCAGCAGCTGGATACTGTACTGAACACGCACGATACCTTTGCGGGTGGGCTGAACGTACTGGGCTCGAACACATAATTCGCCACGGCACCGGCGATCCCGCAGTGACGAACTTGGCCGCTCCTGGATGGCAAGCCAATCCTGGCGGCGTCGCAGCCCCGTCCGGATGAGTGCAGCCGATGGACGGAAACGTAAATCTTGTGACTTCCGCGCCCGTTCAGCGGGATCACCCGTGCCGGGTGTTGGATGAGCTACGGCGGAGACGAGCCATGATGCCTTCACTTTGCTTGTCTAGCACGACTCCATGCTTGAAGAAGGGCCCCACGAGTTCATGAAAGGACCGCGTGCGATCATCATGGAATGACGGTATAGCATATGAGTACCAATCTTATGTTGCAGGAGCCGCCCAGCGCGCTGCGGCTGATCACACAGGCGTATACGAGCCTTCTCATTATCGGCTTCGCCCTGCTACCCACTCAGTTCATCGCTTACCTCTATTTCCAGCAAGATCCCGCGCTGAAGTTTGAAGACCACCTGTTCCACGAATTCGCCATCGCCGTCGCTACCCTCGAGGGGCTGTTCGTCACATATGTGACGTGGCGCTGCTATCAGTCTTCAGGCGAGCCTCTGTTGCGGTGGTTGACGCTTGGTTTTCTGGCCTTCGTGCTGATCTATACGCTGCACGGCGCCTTCACGGGGATGGCACATCGCAACATTTGGCTGTTTCTGCTCTATGGGCCAGCGTCGCGTCTGGCGATGTCGATTTTGCTCTTCGTCGGGCTACTCAGCTACAACCGGCCGTCAGACGGACTTGAGAAGTGCTCGGACACGCGCGCATGGCTGACGTGGATTGGCCTGTTCCTTACGATGGACCTAGCTGTCGCACTGGTCGCCTATTCACCCTATGCTGGGCACCCGGTGGTCCGCCTGTCCATGGAGGGCGGCGCATTGCTCTTCAGTGCGCTGAACGTCGCGGTCTTGCTCATGCGACGGATTCACTCGCCGCTCATGCTTGTTTTCGGCGTTTCTGTCGCATGGTTTGCGCTATCGTCGCTCGCATTCATTTTGGCCGCGCCGTGGAATCATATGTGGTGGCTGGCTCACGCAATCTTTGCTGGCGGATTTTTTTTGCTCAGCTATGGCGTCGTCCAGGCTTTCCGAACAACGCAATCGTTCGCCACCATCTATAGCCAGGAAGAAATGACCGCCCGCCTGGCCAAATCGATGGCCGACACTCAAAAGGCACTTCAGCAAGTGAAATTGAGCAATCAACGGCTGGAGCGGCTCGCCGCCACTGATCCACTAACCGGTGCCGGGAACCGGCGCCACTTTATCGAGCATATCGGCGCGGAGATCGCACGAGCCAAGAGGACCGGGGCGCCCTTGTCTCTGCTGTCCCTCGATCTAGACCATTTCAAGGATACAAACGACTCACGTGGTCACAGCGTCGGCGATGAGGTCCTGCGCGTATTCGTGCGAAAGTGTCTGGAGGCAATCCGGCCTTACGAATCTGTCGCGCGCGTGGGCGGTGAAGAATTCATGGTACTGCTACCGGGGGCGACGCTCGACGCGGCTGGCGCGGTCGCCGAGCGCCTTCGATCGGCCATCGAACGCACTGCATTCGACGTCGGAGCCGAACCGTCGGTCGGCGTCACCATCAGCGTTGGAGTGTCGGAGTTCAGGCGTGATGGAGACACGCTCGACGGGTTCGTGAACGTCGCCGACCAGCGACTCTATCGCGCAAAATTTGAGGGCCGCAACCGTGTGGTTGTCGCCTAGGATATCGTTCATCGTTCACTCCGTCTCCGGTGCTCTTGACCCGGACGCCCGTTCTCGCTGTTCTCCGAGCCAAAGCCGCCTCTATTAACAACTATTCGGTCATGGTCCATCCATTGCAGTTTGCAGGCAGGTTCGCACCGCAATAGGCTGCGGTCACTAGCTGCCGGGAGCTGTTATGTCGTTGCTTGCTACGACGGCGTCGCGTGACAGCCGTCGTCAAAGTCTTGAAGCGGCATATTCAGGATATAGCTCGTTGCTTCGGTGCGCGAACTTGCCGGTCGCTCGAACACAACGTTTGCGGGAGGCCGCTATCGCGCCCCGATGGCTCATTGCTGCTTGCGAAGCCGTTACTGAAGTTCGGCAATCGGCGCAACATCTGGTTCTCAACAATCATGCTGCGGCCAAGAACCTCACTGGGCCACCCCGCGCTGCGGAGTGTTTGAATGGGATGAGAATGTCAACTCCACGATTGCGCGTATTGCACTTCGATTGGCGCAGTTCTGCCACGAGGGACCTCATTGCTCTCTTCGGTGGCGTCGTTCTCACTTCACTTTTAGCGCATCTCTATGGGCTTGGCCCTCGTTTAGCGCAGCTGGGA
>NZ_JADYVG010000046.1:0-14077 GCF_020193585.1 Bradyrhizobium sp. IC3195
GCGTGCTGGAAGAACTCTTCGCCGGTAAAGTACTGGAAATATGGGTCGTGGACCCAGCGCTCGCACACCCCCCTCATCGGACAGCCCGTAAATGTGCTTGAGCAGCAACAGCCCGATCATGAAGCGGGTTTCAATCCCCGGTCTGCCGTTCTCGCTGTAGAGCGGGGCAATCTCCCCGTCGATCCAGTCCCAATCGATCCTGCCGGCAAGCAGAACCAACTCGTGCTTCATGTTGATGATCTGATCCAGCCGTGCCCGGAACAGATCGTTCGATCCCGTCGTCTTATGCTTCTTCGGCCGCATCGTCCTCCGGCGCACCACAGAAGCACGGTTCACAACGGAGAGGAATCCACAAAACGAATTTGCAAGGTTTGCGGCGTCCAAGCATCAAATCCCTGCAATCTCAAACGCCATCAAATCCCAGAAACAGACTCCCGCTCAATCGCTTAGAGGCTTGTTCACGGGCGACAGTGTAAGTCGCACCATGGATGCGCGATCCCTCCCAGCGTCGCGCAGAGTTTGCTGCTGAGACACTGAATCGGCGCTGGCTTGCGACTGTTATGCCCGAACCATCAATGACAAGTTGGATCCGTGCGCCTCAGCTCCCACAACCTGCTTGGCAGCACAGCCGAGAGTTTTCCCAGAGCATCGTGTCCGGATTACAACTAAACAATTCGCGTGACATAGCGACAGCGTGCCCTTTTTTTTGGCACCGACAGAACCACCAGCGCCGAGCTCTCCAGGTTGCGGCGTCGACGCAGCGTGCCTGTAGGTCATCAAGAAGACGACATTTGACTCGTGCTGCCAAGCAAAAGCGATCTGACGATCTGTTCGAATTCGACCGCGAAAGTGCACTGTGCGTGGCCGCCGGCACGGACGCACCTGATGCGCAATTCAGACGACCGGCTCTACTTGGTCGAAGAGCAGCACGAACCGGGAGAGCGTGAGGTCGTCACGGCGATCAGTCAGAAGCGTGCAGTGGTTTGGCTGATCGCCAACCCGGCCCGTCGTCGTGGTGCGGCTGCCTCTGATCGTAAGCACGCCGAACGCCCTTTGTCTGGTGTCTAAACGTCTTCATTGTTCTCGAGGCAAGTGGCCCAGGCGGGCTGCGTTTCGTTGGGTGAATTGCTACGCGGTCTCCTCAGCTTTCAGTCAGCTAGCGCCGATACAAAGCCGATGGGTTTGGCGAGGCGCGGCAGCCCGCTAAACTCGACGGCAGCGTGGGTGTAGCAGGATACGGGCCTTCATGCCTCCCTGGCTAACCGACTCCGAGCCGCGCCCGCGCTGCTTCCGACTGGTGGGCCGGGATCAAGTAGTTAGGCTCGTCCTCCGACGACGATGATCTCCCGGCCTGCTTCTTCCGCTGCTTTGAGGCTGGCCGGTGTGGGAGTTGGCGGCTCGTGGCAGGGACAGCTGACCTTGCCCCCATATGTGGAACGGCCCGCGAGGCAAGAGCTTTTTCAGTCGATTTCACACATTGGGACGGTGCGGTTATATGTCCGGCCTTTGCGCGCGGCACATGGCCGCTGGCCTCGATGAGATCCGCGAAACGAGGAGCCAAATCAAGTTTGCGCGCTTGAGCGCATTGGGGGCAGTGGCTTCACTCGTCTCGGGATTTCGTCCCATGGGTTCATCGCCTGTCGTTGCACCTTGCCCTCTGCCGGCCTGCGCCGGTCAGATCGTTGTGACGGTCATTGCGTTCATCAGTCGGCTACCGCGGTAATCGCCAGTGGGTCGGGACGCCGATAAGTCCCGCCCTTGTTTAGAAGCGCCCAGATGATCCGCGCCGTCTTATTGGCCTCCGCGACCGCGACAACTTTGAAAGGCCGTCTGGCAAGAAGCGCCTTCAGCCACGGCCGGCTCAGCGCGTCGTTTCGGGCAACCCGCAAGACGGCCGTTGCCCCGACGACGAGGAGAGAGCGGAGCTCCGGATTCCCCATCTTTGATATCCGCCCCAGCCGCTCTTTGCCAGCCAGGCCGCGAAGTGGCGAGCTGACGTGAACCCTCCGGGGTCTGGCACAAGCGCCTTAATGGTCGCCGCTGTAATGGGGCCGACGCCAGAAATCGTGGTCAACCGACGCATGTCCTCGTCGCGCTTGCCTCCACAATAATTGCGCGCTCGAGCCTGTCGATCTGGTCCGCTGCAGCTTCGATCTCATCGGCAATCGCCATCAGGGCGAAGCGCGCCGCTGCGGGCAGGCGGACATCTGTCTTGTCCCGCACGATCGCAATCAGCGCCTCAACCTTTGCCATGCCGGCGGCGGCGATGATCCCCAATTCGGCCAAATGCGCGCGCAGCGCGTTAACCGTCTGCGTTCGCTGCCGCACTAGAAGAGCGCGGGTCTTCAGCACCATCGCGGCAGCCTGTTGCTCGGCTGTCTTAATCGGCACGAAGCGCATGGTCTTTCGGGTCACCGCTTCGCTGATGGCCTCCGCGTCCGCCGCATCCGTTTTGCCTCGCTTGACGAAGGGTTTAACATAAGCCGGGGGAATGAGCCGCACCTCATGACCGAGAGCTGCGATCTCGCGCGCCCAATAGTGGGCGCTACCACATGCTTCCATCCCCACCAGGCACGCTGGCAGCTTCTCAAAGAGACGCAGAACTTCGCTGCGCCGTAGCTTCCGGTTGAACACGGGTGAGCCCTCGGCATCCGCCCCATGAACCTGGAAAACGTGCTTGGCCAGATCCAGCCCAATGGTGATAACCTGCTTCACGGAACGGTCCCTCCTTTGTGGTGTTCGAACAACGACCACGTTCTAGCACTTTGATGCTGTTGGAGCGGGCCGTTCCACCACATCAAGTTTTATCCATTCCTGAGTTCGCTCCGGTCGTTGGATTTGCCCGGTTGGGCGGTGGGAGCGACGGCAGCTGGCGCGGAGCCTTCGGCATAGCGCAGCGCCAGATCCCGGCGCGGGTGACAGGTGAAGGCGAACTCGGAGGGCGTTTTCCATCCGAGCTGCGAGTGGGGTCGGGCATCGTTGTAATCGGCCCGCCAGCATCCGAGAGCCATGCGAACCTGGGCCACTGACGTGAACAGCGTCTCGTTCAGCAATTCATCCCGCAGCTGGCCGTTGATGGGGAAGACGGCCCCGCTCCCTCGGCGCCGGCGATATACTGGCGATGGACGAACCCGCTTACAGGAGCAATTGACCAATGGAAGCCGCAACAATTGGGTTGGACATTTCGAAGCACGTGTTTCACATCCATGCAGTTGATGCCCAAGGCCAAGTGGCCGGTCGCCAACGCCTCCGGCGAGGCGAGATCGTGTCGTTCTTCTCCTCGCTCGCACCTTGCCTGGTCGGCATCGAGGCCTGCGCGACTGCTCACCACTGGGCGCGGGAGATTCGGCAATTTGGGCACGATGTCAGATTGATTCCGCCAGCCTATGTTAAACCCTACCTACGAAGAGGAGCCAAGAATGACGCCGCTGACGCGGCCGCGATCTGCGAAGCGGAGTCGTCCCAATATGCGGTTCGTTCCAATCAAGAGCGCCGAGAACCAGGGCTTCTTGATGCTTCATCGTGCAAGAGGCTTGCTGGTCCGCCAACGCACCATGACAGCTTGCGCCATTCGGGCTCACTTTGCTGAGTTCGGAATCATTGTCGGGCAAGGCCGGCAACGGGTGGACGGTCTGGTGGACTTGTTGGATGACGAGGAACTGACGCTACCGGCCCACGCCCGCATCGCGCTGGCCGTCCTTGTGAGCCAGCTGAAGGAATTGGACCGGCAGGTCGAGGCCATTAAGCGCGAACTGGCTGAGATCCAGCGAGTAAATCCGATGGCGAAGTTGCTGTCCTCGATTCCCGGGATCGGTCCCATTACGGCCACGGCTCTCGCCGCGACCGTGCCGGACGCGACCATGTTCCGCTCCGGGCGGGAGTTCGCGGCCTGGCTTGGCCTGACGCCTAAGCAGAATTCCACCGGCGGGAAGGATCGACTCGGCCGGATTACGAAACAGGGCGATTCCTATCTCAGGCACTTGCTTGTCATCGGAGCACGCAACGTCGTTCGGTACCCAAAGGCACGCGGCTTCTTTTGCGGATCGCGAGTGGCGCGATCCAGGCAGCGTGATCTCCTTTTGATGATACCCGCTGCGCGACCGATCTGATTCCACATCAGCGAAATTCTGGGACTGTAGGAAAACAAGTTTTTCACAACTTCAAACTCAGCAACGGATACATAGGAGGCAGGGACGGGGGGCATGGGCCGACCAATCCTGGTAGGCGCCTGTTGGTCTTTTCGGGGATACAATCCGGGACCCTTGTGTGGGAAAGATATGACTGAACGGCGTGTGCTCTGGTTGTGTTGCGGCGTCGGCTTCTGTCTCGCCTGCCAGAGAGGCTAGCGTGCGGGCGACGAATTCGCGCAGACAGCAACCGCGTTATCAGTTGGGGGGGGCAAATCCGCTGGACGAGCACTGGCAGAAAGCAAACCCGCTGCTTCCGCTGGTCTTGATCAGAGCTTGCGATACGAACCAAGATCTTGGTCTGCGGACGTGGTTTGTTTGAACCGGCTCTGGTGTAGTTGTGCAGGCTGGATGAAACTCGTGGAGTAATCTAGAAAGGCTAAGTTATGGCCACGCCACATCTAATGCTTCCAATCGAGGTATCGGCGGACCTGATGAGGCATCTGTCGCCAGATCGCGCGCAGGCGGTAGTTGACATCATTAGAAACTCCTCGCCATCTCTCATAAGCCAAATGAAATCTTTGAGGCTCATTCTCGGCGCCGATGTGAACGCAGTCGCTCTTGAGGACAAGGTGCCGAGTTCAGGCTCCAAAATGGATCGCTACGACTGGTTCTTCTTGGTCCAGCGTATCCAAAAAGATTCAGACCTTGCCGGATTGGTGGCGCTTCTTCGGACTATGAGTGGATGCGCCGCACTTGTAAGCTCCAAGAGCGTCCTAACAGATGTTGAGGAAGCGATCCTGGGCGAGGCCGTTCAATCGATTGTAGAAAACTACGGAGAACGAACATGACTGGCCCTATGAAGTACGAGGAACTTAGGAGGGCCCATGCCGGTGAAGCCCTCACCAACTGGATTACTGGTCATCAAGGCTTGTTCGTACTCTGCCGTGAACTCGAGCGCAGCCTCAAGCTAATGGAACGTGCTATTTCAGCCGACAATCATGTGGCCACTGCTCGTCAGTTTCAGCGGTTCTCATCAATAACCAGGGCGTGTGCAGTCGCGTTCAAGGTTGCCGGCAATATGTCCAGGAACGACTACGAGAAACACGTGGTCGTTCCGATGCTCGGCGTGGATGAGGCCTTCACAGGACTTTGGGCTCGCGACCATTCCTCGATGTTGCAGCAACTGCGTTCCACCTTTGCGAAGTTGCGCGGCTTCGAAGCGGAACGAGCAGCCATAAAAATGCTGACCGCCGTGATGGTCAAGCAACACGAGCGCGTTTGCGAGCGCTTTGCGAAGGGCCGGCCCAGTCTGAACGCTCAAGCCCGAAGCGGAATGGCAGCGGATCGTCCAGAAGGCTACTTGCTTATTCGTGAGCGATTTGGACCGCGGCACGTGCAGTTGATCGACTCATAGCGAATATGATCGGCCACCTGGAGTGAGCAACACGCTCCCGATCAATGGTTCGCCGAACTAGGCGCCGTTTGGCTGCCAATGAATAAGCCGGCGTCAGTCAACGCTTTTACGTAGGTCTCGTGATGGTGAAAGTCGTGCTTGAACTGCTCAAGGTTGTCGAGCTCATCATGCCAATTTTCTGCTGATAACTCTCCTTTGAATGTCGATTTCAGCATCTGCATGATGGCAGCTCGTTGCTCGACCGGAAGCTTGGCAATTGCCGAGTTTAGATATCCACCCGGCCCGAGTTTTACCTCAGTTGAGGTATAAACACCGGCCGCACGAACAGCGTCGATCTGGATCGGTAGGCTCACCCTGCAATTCGGGAATATCCATGCGCGGTAGCGATGCAATGCGAGAAAGTAGATCGATGCGAAGAATGCAAAATAGCCGTCGATCGGAAGAGTGCGCGCTGGTCTTTTGTCGGTGCGCGGCGTAGTAATGTTGTTCCAAGTTGGCATGCCTACGATAATAGGATCACCGGGCTGGTACGAACTTTCCAGATATCGGGCGTGATCTACGGTTGCAATTATCTCGAACCCGATATTTGGATTTAGGCCTAGCATTGCTCCAACTGAAGCCGATAAGCCTTCCCGTAGCGCGCGATCCTGGCTCTCCAACCGGAAGCGGTATCCATCACCATTCTTCACGACCTTGTAGTTGTCATCGATGCCGCGAGCCTTGGGACCCTTCGTAATGTGGGAGTTATAGACTTCATGGTCATAAGTCTCCTGCCACATGATGATGCCGTCAGCGCCGGCGTTCTTCAGGCTTCTATAATGCCGTGACGTCAGCGCCATCGTGCAAAACAGTACTCTGTTTGCGAGACTTCCGCCCATTATCTGCCTTACTCGTTGAACAAGGACGGGAAGCTGATCTCTTACGAATTTTACATCATCGCCACCAACAAGTTCGATGTGCTGGAAACCCTTCGCGAGTAGGTACTCAACCTGCACGACAATGAGCCGCTCGTCCAGGCTTATCCGGCGCATCTCATTGTTGTCGGAGCGCCAGCCACAGAAATTACAATCAGACGCGCAGCGATTTGTTACCTCCACCGGTGCCATCGAAACAACCAAGCCGCCATAAATCTTGCGACGGACAAATTCGGACTTTGCAAGAACTTTGTCGCGAATGGCCTGGAACTCGGTTGAGTGGATCGCGTTCACGAGTGAATTGAGCTTCGCGTAGCTGAGTGACTCGCTCTCCGCTTCCTCCAGTATTGCCTCGACTTGCGGCACTGTTGGGATGTCATGATTCTCGGTAAGGTCGAGAAAACGCTCGCGGTCGATTTTATACATGGTTCACGCCCTGTGAAGGCAAATGCTGTTTTCGGTCAGAGCTCAGAGTTCTTGAATAGTTCGGCAAGCGCAAAGTGGGCTCCCAGTTTTAGGAGTAAGGCCCCAGGCAGCGCCATCAATCGAATTGCCGCCGACGAGTAATTGTGATGGAAGCATCATATGGCTGGAATCATCTACTACCAAATGTTGTAGAGTTGAGGTCCCAAGGGAGAACGACCAACTGTGCCGCGGAATCTGCCAGGAGAAATCGCCCTTCGCAGTGCTTCGACCTCGCTCGAGGGACATTCACTCGACATCGTCCGCTTCGGGTTCTATCGGTATCGTTGACGGCCTCGAAGCTCTGCGAGCCCTTCCCTGTTGCGGATGATCAATACACTCCGCGCCTCCGGCGGGTCGAACATAGGGCGATCAGGCCAGCCTAGCTGTCCTCTCACCGATGACATTTCTAGTGAGCGGAACCTGCGACTTGTCTATCAGGCGCCGACACCGCGAATTTGGTGAGACCCTGCGCGGGACTGCCGAACTCGCCGTCGATCGTCGCGGACACGCCGCGGTGAGCTGCGTCATCCAACTACAACAGCGATTGTGAGAAACTTCACGATACAACCTCGGCCTGAGGCTTAGGTTAGGGTGCATCGAGTAGTGCTACGGATGTGCTGGCCCCTATTTGGTCACCACTTTGCATGTCCCGCAGCGATAAGCGATCGAGGCATCTTCGGGTTTCGCTTCCCTCGGAGTTTCAAAAGCGGGAGAAGCACATGGTGGGACGTCTTCCAGAACGTCGGATTGATCTAAAAGCGCGGCTCGAGAGTGGCGGGCCGCGCAAACGTCTTGCCATAGACGGGGGCGGAATCCGAGGGGGCCTCTCGTTGAAAATTCTAGAGGAAATCGAGCGGTTGCTAACCAAGGCAAGCAACCGCGCCAGACTGTCGTCTGGCGGACTATTTCGACTATGTCGCCGGAACCAGCACCGGCGGCCGCGCCGGAGAGCGCCGCCAAGTCTTGCTGTCCACACCAGCGGGCTTGCGGGGGCGAGCATAGGCTTCGTAGTTCCCACTGCTGTACTACATCGCAACCTCAGATCTTGTTTTATGTGACAATTGATCAGCTGCTAGTCAGAAGATGCTTTCGGGCGCCTGACACTTGTACGGGACGCCGATCGTCAGACCGCCATCGACGACGATTTCGGAGCCCGTAAGATAAGAGGACTCGTCACTGAGCAGGAACAACACTACCTGTGACACTTCCGGCGGCTCGGCTGCCCGCCCAAGCGGAATGGGAAAACTGGAAGAATCGAAGTCCTTTGTCATCCAGGTGTTGATTAACCCCGGATGGACTGAGTTTATTCGAACCCCAGACGCAGCGGCCTCCAAAGCAGCGGACTTGGTAATGCCCCGCACGCCGAACTTGGAAGCAACGTAGGCGTGAAGCCCTGCACTACCCCTCAGCCCCTCGACCGACGAGATGTTGACGATCGAGCCTCCGCCCGCGCGGCGCATGGCCGGCAGGGCAGTCTGCATTCCCAAAAATACACCGGTGAGATTGACAGCAAGGGTCTTCGTCCACTGCTCAAGCGGAAACTGCTCGATAGGAGCAATACTGACTATGCCGGCATTGTTGACGAGGCCATGCAGCGCGCCAAACTTGCTCTCCGCAGCCGCGATCGCTTGGCACCATTCCTCTGGCTGAGCGACGTCTTGACGCAGATAGATCGCGGATGTGCCAAGGCCGGCCGCGAAAGCCTCGCCTTCTTTACGAAGAATATCGGTGATCACGACTTTAGCTCCCTCCGCTACCAGCAGGCGCGCATGAGCGGCCCCCATCCCTCGAGCCCCGCCGGTCACCAGAATGACTTTTTCGCTGACACGTCCCATAATTTCGCTTCCTCGAGAGTGTGTGGGTGCAAGGTCTTTGCGACATCCACTATGCACTATGTCAATCGCCCCCTGGTCGATCTGCTGTGTCCCGCTGCGATGCCCAAAGGCTGTGCGTAGTGCCGTGTAACTCGGCGTGAAAACCAACTCGATAACGATTCCACGTCGTGGACACGCGTCCGCCGTTCATACATTACCGTCGGAGTGTTGAATTGGCATCATGACATTGGGCCACCTTGTTGAGCCCGACGAATCACGACCGAGTTTCCTCCGGAAGATGCGCGTGGACTGCAGGCGACGCAACGCCGGTTCCGCACAGATGCACGTACTGAGCTCTTCGTGGCTGGCCGCGGGAGTGGGGCGCAGAACGCATGAGGTTCTCCGAGTCTTGCGAATTGGAGTATCCATCCTGTGCAATCGACGCGCCGAGAATCTCGTACGAATGCAAACTCACGCAACTCTTGCACAGTTGCTACAGCTGTTCCGATCTTCTTACGCGACCTGGGTATCCGCTAGCATGCGTTTCGGGCCATGCACAGCGATAGCGTTTCGACATTAAAGCTTAGTCGAGCCTCCCAAAACTGCGAGGCGTGCGAACTCGTCATGCGTTTATGTCCCAATTGATCATGTCGGACTTTCGACATTCCGCGTGGCCAATCAAACAAGGGGGAAGGCAACAGCAGAAGAGGCGACGGTTGTCGGCGGCCTTCTCGTACATCTTCATCCGAGCGAGTCCTCTAACACCGAATGAGGTGCTTGGCATCGACGTTGCATGCGACAGATAGAGAGGCCTATCGAGTTATCATCATCGTCGGTGAGCATACTTCACGGGAATGAACGCACGATCGTCAAGCTCATTCTGCACCACAGAATTGAGGTGCAGCGCGCAGAACTGTACGCGTCGTCGGCGAGACGATCATGATCAGCGCTCTATGAGCCGAGGGATCACCGAGCTGCATTGGAGGTTGCATCATCGAGGTTGCATCATCACAGTCTCTTCAGGATGCTTCAAAAACCGAGCACTGTTGCTGAGATGAGTTAGCTGAATCTACAGTTGCGTCCAAACACTCCAAGAGCGAGGAGGAATGCGATGCCCGAGGTAAAAGGTATTCCTCTTGATGCGCCTCTCTACCGTGGGAGCAGAGACCGTGGCAGCGCGTTTCTCGGCTGCCAAGCCATAAACCTTGTATTCAGCGTGGGGAGCGAGGTGTCCTCTCTACTACCGAAGGGATTAGCACTACTTTGGCAGATTTGGTTTGTGCTGTGGTTTTTCACAAATTCGTCTTCTGCAGTGCGGGCATCGCTGCGATGGCGGCCGGAGAATGAGATCGACGATGGCGTGGCGTACGGCGGGCATGGTTGGTTGAGGCGGAGGCCCATTGATTCTTTTTTTTCCGTCCCGCATGTGCGAGGCGACGGTGCTGCAAGAAGGCGTAGGCAATCATTGTCATCAGGGCGTGGCGATGAAGACCCTGCCATGATCGCCCTTCGAAGTGATCAAGCCCAAGCTCCTCCTTCAACTGCTGATGCGCCTGCTCACAAATCCATCGTGCCTTGATGGTGGCGGCCAGTGTGCGCAGATCCGTCGCCGCAGGGAGGTTGGCGAGATAGTATTTCTTCTCCCCTGAGGCACGCTGCTCGCCAATGAGCCAAGCTTCGTCGCCCGGGAGATGCTGCTGACCCTTATCCCAGATTCGCTGCGGAGGGCCGTCGGCGGTGCGGACACGGAGAGCAGCAAATCGGGCTTTCAGCCGACCTTTCGTCCCGCTGCGCCAACTCACGGTTTTCCATTTGGCGCTCGCCAGCATGTGTTCTGCCGCAATTGATAAGATATCCGGCACGTGGTGCTTTCGTGGTTTCCCGCGGACTTTGGTAATCGGCCAAATGAGCTTCACATCAACCGGATACACCTTGAGGTGCCGAGGGATGCCGACGGCCCAGGCCAATCCGCGTTCTGTTAGCCCTTGTCGAAATGGTGCGCTGAGCCCGTATCCTGCATCCGCCAGCACACATCCAAAGCGCACGTTGGCTGCCATCGCTCGATCAACCTCAGCCAAAGCGATTTCTGGCTTGGATCTTGCCGTTCGGTGTTCGATCGTAAGCGCCGTTCCGCTCCCACCTTCTCACGGCACATGGGATAGGCGAGTTTCACGATCTCTTTGAAGGGATCGGCTTGTGTCTATGCTTGACCATACGCTTAAGTCGGACGTGACGGCGCGCCGGCTGGAAGTGATCACGGAGACGGGACGCCGTCGTTGGTTCTCCAAGGACGACAAGGCCCGGATTGTCGAGGAGACGCTGGTCGCAGGCGCGGTCGTTTCCGAGATTGCCCGGCGACACGGGCTGACCCCACAACAAGTGTTCACCTGGCGCCGGCAAGCACGCCGGCAGCCGGCGCCGATGGCGGACGATCCGCAGTTTGTACCGGCGGTGGTAGACGCCATGGCACCAGTCGCGGTTGCTGGCCATGAGCGCAAGACAGCGCGACGTAAGGCCAAGCCGGATGTCGGGGCTCGCCGTTGCGATGCCGGGTGCATCGAGATCGAAGCCGAAGGCGTCACGATCCGGGTCGGCCGAGGCGCGGACGTGGCGATGATTGCGGCCATCCTCCATGCGCTGAAGGCAAGCCGGTGATCGGCCCGTCCGGAACTGTCCGGGTGATGGTGGCAACCAAGCCGGTCGACTTCCGCAAGGGAATGGAGGGCCTGGCTATGTTGGTGCGCGAGCACATGAAGGCCGATCCGTTCTCGGGTGCTGTTTATGTGTTCCGTGCCAAGCGGGCGGACCGGATCAAGCTGATTTTTTGGGATGGTACGGGTTTGTGCCTGTTCGCCAAGCGGCTCGAGGAAGGCGTCTTCCGCTGGCCGAAGATCGAGGACGGCGTGATGCGTTTGTCGACGGCGGAATTGTCGGCGTTGCTCGAAGGGCTCGATTGGCGGCGTGTTCACGCGGCACGGGAGACGGTCGTCCCGACGCAAGCCGGATAATTGTGGGCCGCGCTGCGGCGAAGTGAATCAGGGGCATCGAGCACGTCGTCAGGCGGGCGCGAATATGCTCTGATTTGCCTGTGAGCGATAACCTTCCTGATGATCCCGAGACGCTGAAGGCGATGCTGCTGGCCGAGCGGCATGAGAGCGAGCGGCTGCGCCAGATCATCAAGGAATTGCAGCGTCATCGCTTTGGCCGCAAGGCAGAGTCGCTTCCCGAGGAGCAGATGCTGCTAGGCCTCGAGGACGTCGAACAGGTTGCGGCCTGTACAGAAGCCAGCCAAGACGAGACAGCTCCGGAAGGCCGGGCCGAACGGGCGCGCAAGCGCCGCAACAATCGCGGAGCACTGCCGGCGCACCTGCCGCGGATCGAGGTCGTCGTCGACATCGACGACAAGATCTGCCCCTGCTGCCAGGGCGAACTGCATCGGATCGGCGAGGACAGGAGCGAACGGCTGGACATGGTGCCGGCGCAGTTCCGCGTTGTCGTCACCCGGCGCCCCAAATACGCCTGTCGCCTGCGAGGACGGCGTCCTGCAGGCCGAGGCTCCGGCCCGGCTGATCGAGGGCGGACTGCCGACGGAGGCAACCGTCGCCCAGGTTCTGGTGTCCAAATATGCCGATCATCTGCCGCTTTACCGGCAGGCCCAGATCTATGCCCGCCAGGGCATCGCTCTCGATCGATCGACGCTGGCGGACTGGGTAGGGCATGCCGCCTTCCATCTGCGCCCGCTGCATGAGCGCCTTCTCACGGTGCTTCGCGCGAGATCCAAACTGTTCGCCGACGAGACGACGGTGCCGGTGCTCGATCCTGGTCGAGGGCGCACCAAGACCGGCCAGCTCTGGGCCTATGCCGCCGACGACAGGCCCTGGGGCGGCCTCGATCCGCCCGGCATCACCTATGTCTATGCACCCGACCGCAAGGCCGAGCGGCTGTTCAGCCATCTTGCCGGCTTCAAGGGCGTCCTGCAGGTCGATGGTTACAACGCCTATCCAAAGCTTGCCGAGCGTGGCGAGGTCGAGCTTGCCTTCTGCTGGGTGCACATGCGGCGCAACTTCTACGAACTCGCGACAGCCGGACCGGCGCCGATCGCAAGCGAGGCGCTCAAGCACATTGCCGCATTCTATGCGATCGAGAAGGAGATCCGCGGCCGCAGCGCGGAGGAGCGCCGCCTCGTGCGGCAGCAGAAGAGCCGACCACTGGCCCATGCCTTCGAGGTATGGCTGCGCGCCAAACTGGCTCTCATCAGCCAGAAGACCAAGCTCGCCGACGCCATCCGCTACGCCCTCTCGCGCTGGCAGGGACTGACGCGCTTCATCAATGACGGCCGCATCGAACTCGACAACAATACCGTCGAACGATCAATCCGTGGCATCAAGCTCAGTCGCAAGAACGCGCTGTTTGCCGGATCCGACGGCGGTGCCGAACACTGGGCTGTCGTCGCGTCCCTGGTCGAGACTTGCAAGCTCAACGACGTCGATCCGCTCGCTTATCTCACCAACGTCCTGACCAGGATCGTCAAAGGGCATCCCAACCGCGACATCGACCAGCTATTGCCCTGGTCCTACCGCGCTCAAGCCCTCAAAGCCGTGGCCTGAGCACGACGCTTACGTTCGATCGGCACCCGAGCACGCATCAAACGAGACACATTGCCTGTCCAACTCTCGGGCAGAAAGAGACGCAATGCGACCATCACGGGCACTTCGCCGCGCGCAAGGGTCAGCGACACCAGCGTTTGGCAATTTGCCGTTTTGCCAAGAGAGGACGCATATTGAGCCGCGACACCAACCGAGCGTTCGCCCTTTTTCGGCATTGCGGTGTCATCAATGACTAATACCGCATCCTTGCCGCCGACAAGCCGATCCGCCTGGTTGAGCAGCTCAGATTCCAGCGGTGATGCGTCCCAGACACCTTCGGCGATGAAATGGTGCAGCTGATCGTAGTTGCCGGTTGCAAGGCGTTCTGCCATCGGCTGAACGCTCTTGCGATCGCCCGGGCCGATCAATCCCGCAACGTACAGGGGACACATCCGCTGCCGGGTCTTATGACCCAACCGGTCCAGGAACGGCTTCAGCCAGCGTTCGAGTTCGTCTTCCCATTCCGCCATGGTCAGCCCTCCAAGAGCCGACCACCCATGAATCATTGAAAAATCGATTCGGGAATCCTAATAAAGAGCCCAAATCCAACAATCTGCCAAAGTAGTGCTAGCATTACAGTTGCATCTTCCTGAAGGTTCTGAATCCATGGGCGACCATGATTCGGGATCTGATGATTGGTGGCGCGTCAGTTGAAGATACGCTGACGCTGTGGGCTTCGGCGTTGCGAGATATC
>NZ_JADYVG010000047.1:0-14050 GCF_020193585.1 Bradyrhizobium sp. IC3195
CCTGCAATCCGAGTCCGAGGGGCCTGCCCTCATCTCTTGCGCAGCAAGGCTGCTCGGAAGATGGTCTACATACTCAACCTCCTTCTTCGCGCCGTCATGGCGCACATACCACCGTGCAGCCGAAGGCGATCACCTTCCCGACCGATGCCAAGCTGCTGCACGCGGCGATCAAGGGGCTCAACCGCCTGGCCAGGAAGCACGGGATCAAGGAGCTATGGCGGAATCTGGGTGATGACGGTGTGAGGAAAGGCGGCGTATCGAGGCGGGTGACGAGCCTGCCAGAACCTCTTGAGGAGAGCGATACGCCATGACCGAGACTACCAATGTTCTTGCTTTCCGTCAGCCGTCCGCGGTTGATGATCCACTGACCGATATCGTTCGAGCCGGCGCGCGGGACCTGCTTGCTAGGGCGATCGAGATCGAGGTTGGCGCGTTTCTGGCCAGCACGGCCAATCTGACGCTGCCCGATGGTCGAGCGCGCCTGGTCCGACATGGGCACGGTCCGGTACGCGAGATTGCGACCGGCATCGGTCCGGTGGAGGTCGCTCGTCCCAAGGTCCGCGACCGCGGAGCGAGCGGGCCAGGCGACCGCCTCCGCTTCAGTTCGGCAATCCTGCCGCTATGGGCGCGGCGGACGAAGAGCCTGGATGCCTTGATCCCGGTCCTCTATTTGCGCGGCATCTCGACCGGCGACTTCCAGGACGCGCTCTCGGCGCTGCTCGGCAAGGATGCGCCGAACCTGTCGCCTTCGGTGATCGCCGGCCTGAAGGCCGATTGGCAGGTCGAGTACGAACGCTGGCAGAGACGCGATCTGTCGGCGCGTCGCTATGTCTACATCTGGGCCGATGGCGTGTACCTGCAGGCCCGCATGGAAGATCACAGCGAATGCATGCTGGTGCTGATTGGTACCACGCCCAAGACGACTCTGCGCATGTTAGCTGCCACGATCAAGGCGCGATGGATTTGCGAACAGGCCCATCAGCAGTTGAAAGAGGAACTCGGGCTTGATCACTTCGAGGGACGATCCTGGCAGGGCCTTCATCGTCATGCGCTCATGACCATGATCGCTTACGCATTCCTCCAGCATTGCCGTCTCGCAGAAGCGGGGCGGAAAAAAAAGAATCAACGGTCCACCGCCTCAGCCGAGCCTGCCGGCCGTACGCCAAGCCATCGTCGATCGCATCGTTCAACCGCGACCTCAGCGATGCCCCCACTGCAGAAGACAAATCGGCGAAAAGCAGCGGCGTGAATAAATCTGCCAAAGTAGTGCTAGGTCTGTACTCAATAAAGGATTCCATCTGGGATTAGACTGTGATTGAAGCTTCTCAGCGGGGGGCGCTTGAATGGTATTAGCTCTAAGCAGAGCGCAGTTCGACATCGTTGAGCAGGGCCTGCACGGACAGGAATCGAAACACCTCGCAGACCGTGGGCATTGGGGCGCGCTCGCGCCGTTAGGTCGTGTCTCGCTTTAGGAAGGCCCGCAGCCGGCCGATGACTTCAGCGGTTCGCTGACCGTCACGGCGGATGTGGTCAAGGGCGCCCCCGATCTCGCCGAGGTCGGGTGCCAGATTCTGTATATCTGCTGGGCCGGCTCGGTATTGATCAGAATGTCGGCGAGCGGCTGGTTCAGCTCGTGTGCGGGTGAAACGGACATCTCTCCCGCGGTCGCGCGGCGGTTCATGTGGGCGAGCTCCGACATGCGCTGGCGCGCCTCGACCTCGTCCACGAAGAGCAACCGGCGCTCGCGCAGCAGAACGGCTCTCATCAGCCCCTGCACCAGCACCACGCCCGCCTCCAGTCCGGTCCCAGGACGGGCGAGATGAGGCTCTCGCTGTAGATCAGCGCGTGACCCTTGCCTGGTCACGGAGCCCGCCCGCAGACACTCGCGTGGCGACATGGTCCTGCTCGGCGAACGAGTCTCGCCGAGGGCGACCTCGCCCTTATCTCTATCACCGACGCAGGTCACGGCGTCCTATGCATGGGCATAGGCCTCTCCATCGCGCATACCATCGTCGAAGCGCATGGCGGCCGCATCGGGGCCGAAAACGTCCCGTCAGGGGCGCCGTCTTTCACGTCAGACTGCCGCTTGCAGTCGCGCGATCGCGACGCCGTCCCGGGAATGCGTCACCCGAAAGCCTTCTTCAGCGTCGCGAAGATCACCGCGAGCGACTTGTCGTAACGGGTCACCGGCGGCACCGGGCGATCGACCTTCATCAACTGATAGACCGCCATCTGCGCCGCGCGCACCGAATATTCGACAGTGAAGACGACGTCATGGGGGATCTCGACGAACTGGCTGACGAAGGCGAGGTTGACCGAATTCTTCGGCACCGGCATCGGCCGGTCGGCCAGATTGCGCGGCATGAACATGCTGGTGATGTAGGGCATGCGGCAGGGAATGCAGGTCGCGGTCTCCAACATTTCGCGATCGAAGTTGAGGTGCCCGCATAGCTCGTTCAGGATGTCGGCGCCGCCGCTCTCGGACATTGGTTTGGCCACGAAATTGCCGACGCGATCGGGGTGCAGCGCATAGCCCCAGAACACCTGCACGTCCTTCGGCTGCCCAGCGAAATGCGGCTGATGATACAGCACCACCGACATCAGCCAGTTCGAATCCCTGAACGTGACGAGCCCGCCGGTGCCGGCCCTGTTGCCGGAGAACGCCTCCATCTTGTCGAAGAAGCGGGGATCTCTGCAGGTAACGGTGAACGACAGCCAGTAGGATTCGGGGATTGAGGTGTTGAACGCGGACGGATTGCCGAATTCGGGACGTCCCTTCGCGATCCTCTCCCACAGCGCCCAGCCCTGGCTATCCTTCTTGGTCAGGTGCGGCGCCGGATCCGTCATGGTGCCGAGGCTCGAGGCGTCCGTCATTGAGCCGTTCTGGAAGAACACGAGGTCGTCGTCCTCGAGGCGCACATTGGCGGTGCGGCCGTCGCGGTCGAGCATGAGCTGGCGGACGCGCATGCGCCCGCCCTCGTCCTCGAGCATCATGTCGATGACAGCCGTGCCGAGCACGAACTGCACGCCCTGCTGCTTCAGCCAGTCGGCAAGCGGCCGCACGATCGCGTCGTACTGATTGTAGACCGTGCGTTTGACGCCGGCGAGGGTCTCGATCCGCGGGAACTCGTTCATGAAGCGGTGCAGATAGCGCTTCAGCTCGAGGGCGCTATGCCAGGGCTGGAAGGCGAAGGTGGTCTGCCACATGTACCAGAAATTCGACTCGAAGAAGTTCGGCGACAGCCAGTCGGTGATGCGGCTGTTGCCGAGCGTCTCCTCTGAGGCCTCGGTGAGCCGCAGCAGCTCGAGTCGGTCGCGCGCCGAGAAGCCCATATGAGTCACATCGATCTTGAAGCGGTTGCGGTCGACCAGCCGCGCCTGCGAAAGCGCCGGATTCTCCAGATTGAACGCGATCGTCTCCTCGCGCACGCTGAGGCCGGGATGTTCGAGCGACGGAATGCTCGACAGCAGGTCCCAGGTGCATTCGTAGTGATCGGTGGTGAGCATGCGCCCGCCGCGCAGCGAATAAGCGCGGTTCGCAAGCAGCGCGCCGTCGAGGCTGCCGCCGACCAGCGGCTGTGGCTCGTAGATCACGATATCGCGCCCCGACACCTGCGCGTCGCGAACGAGGAATGCCGCGCCCGCGAGCGATCCGATGCCAGCTCCGATGAAATACGCCTTCATAACTTGCCTCGATTGCAATTCGACATTCTGAAGCGACATAGCATGGCCGGACGCATTCAAGGTTGCGCTGGATCAAGCGCGGTGAGGACTGGCTCAGCCACGCGGAATGGCGGCGGATTGAGCCGTTGTTGCCGGCGAGGGCGCAAGGGAGCGCATCGGGTCGATGATCGATGCGTGATCAACTGCAGTGTCCACTTGCTAGAAGCAGGTTCGCGCTGGCGTGATTGCCCGGAAGTCTACGGTCCTTACACAACGATCTACAACGGCGTCAGTCGCTGGAGCCGAGCGGGGATTGGACGAACGTTTTTACGCTCTGACTGAATCAAGCGGCGTGTCCGGCTCGATCTCGGTGGATTCCAGCTAAATCAAAGCCCATGGCCCCCGCGGCCGGCCCAAAAAGGAGGACCTTCAACAATGCGATCGGCCGCTCGCGCGGCGAACAACCACCAAAATCCAAGCGTTGATCGACAATATTGGGCGCCCCGCTTCTTTCTTGATTACTCGTGGCAACACCCACGTAGCCCGCGTCGTCGACTGATCGAGCCTACGACGTTAGAAGCTTGCGCGACGAGTTGGCCGCGACGCTCGGTCATGGCGTATCGCTCTTTTTGAGAGGTTCTGTGGTATCCGGCATCCGCCTCGATACGCTGCCCATCTCAAGCCGTCATCACCTACTTTACTGCATAGCTCTGCTCGAAAGTGCTATATAAGACGAGTGTCTCAATCTAGAAAGCGGTTTCGGGGCCTGCTGGAAGGCGTAGCTAGTGGGCTCGCATGGCTGCGCGTTCTTTGCCACGCCCGAAATATCTCATGACTACGACGTAGAAGACCGGCACAAAGAACACAGCAAGGACCGTTGCTGAGATCATCCCACCGAATACGCCGGTCCCGATCGCGCGCTGGGTTTCGGCGCTGGCGCCACGGGCAAGCATCAGCGGGACCACACCGAGTGCAAAGGCCAGCGAGGTCATCAGAATCGGCCGCAATCGACGTCCGGCTGCTTCGACGGCGGCCTTCATTGGGCAATGCCCCTGAATGCGAAGATGCTGGGCGAACTCAACGATGAGGATCGCGTTCTTGGCTGAAAGTCCGGCAATGGTTATTAGACCGATTTTGAAAAAGACGTCATTCTCGAGCCCACGAAGATGGACTGCAAGAACAGAACCGATGATTCCAAGCGGTACGACAAGCATCACCGAGAACGGTATTGACCAACTCTCGTAAAGCGCAGCTAGCACCAGAAAGATGACCAGCATGGAGAGAGCAAGCAGGAAGGGAGCCTGCGAGGCGGATTGCTTTTCCTGCAGCGACTGCCCAGTCCATTCAACCGCGAAACCTGCCGGCAATTGTGACGCTAGTCCTTCCATTTCCAGCATCGCGTCGCCACTGGATATCCCGCGTGCAGGCCTGCCTGCAATGCGTGCAGCCGGATAGCCGTTATAACGGACGAACTGGAGGGGGCTAGTTTCCCAGATTGGCGTGACGAGCTCTGACAGGGACACCATGGCGCCTGCATTGTTGCTGACATACAACCTAAGCACGTCGTCAACCTGCATTCGGGTCGCAGCATCGGCTTGCACGATCACCTGTTGCATGCGTCCAGCATTCGGAAAATCATTGACATAAGTTGACCCGATGGCAGCCGTGAGGGTATCACTGACCGCGATGAACGATACACCCAGCGCTTCAACCTTCTGTCGATCGATCTGCAGCTTCACGTTCGGCGCGCTTGGCAGGCCTTCAACATGGACGTTTCCCACGAGTTTGCTTTGAGCCGCAAGCTGCAACAACTGGGCTTGTGCTGCCATCAATGCAGCAACGCCGCGATTGGCTCTATCCTCTAAACGCAAGGAAAACTCGGAAGTGGTCCCTAGTGATTCGATGGCAGGCGGCTTCAAACTCATGATCAGCCCTTCCGGTGCGCTGACCATGGCTGCCGTCGCGCTGTCAATCTCGTCGTCGATCGTCCCGCTCCGTACGCTCCAATCCTTGAGTGTCGTGAACGAGGTCGCGGTGTTCGGCCCAGAGCCGGAAAATCCGTAACCGATTAGCGAGAGGTTGCCCGCAATGTCTGGGCGTGACCCCACATGTTGGTCATACCGATTCACAGTTTCGATGGTGCGCCCTGCCGTCGCGTCGGCGGGCAGGACGAAGGTCGTCAAAAAACTACCTTGATCCTCTTCGGGCACAAACGATGTCGGCAAACGCATATACGCAGCCGCGAGAACAACGCCGATGACGGCATAGAGCACCATCATCCGGCCGGTCCTCGTGACCATTTTAGCAACCCATCCGACATAGGCGTTGGTCAACCGGTAAAGGGTACGATTGAACGAGCAGAAGAAGCCTCGTTTTTCATGATGGCCGCCCTCGATTGGACTAAGTAGCGTTGCGCATAGTACTGGTGTCAATGTGAGGGCAAGAACAGCTGAAAAGAGGATCGAGACCGTCATCGATAATGTAAACTGCCGATAGATCTCGCCGACCGACCCGCTCGTGAGCCCCATCGGAACGAACACTGCTGACAGAGCGAGCGTGATACCGATGACCGCACCTGTGATCTGGTTCATGGCTTTCTGCGTAGCAGCTTTGGACGTCAGCCCCTCCGTGGCCATGATGCGTTCTACATTCTCGACTACAACGATAGCGTCATCGACAATGATACCGATTGCCAATACCATACCGAACATCGTGAACACGTTGATCGAAAAGCCGGCCATCCACATCACCGCGAAGGTGCCTAATAGTGAGATCGGGACGGTGATGGCCGGGACCAGTGTGTATCGGACATCCTGAAGAAACAGCAACATGACGAGGAAAACGAGGATCATCGCCTCGAATAGGGTCTGAAGAACATTCTTGATCGAGATCTTCACGAAAGGTGCGGTCTCGAAAGCTACGGCGTAACTCATTTCGTTCGGCATGGCCGGCGCGAGCTCGGCGAGACGGGCCTGGACGGCGGCGGTCGTCCGGATCGCATTTGCGCCCGGCGTCAATTGAATCCCGGCAGCCGTCGCCGGTTTGCCGTTCTCGCGGATTGCAAAAGTGTAAGTTTGTGCACCCAGCTCCACGCGCGCGACATCGGCCAGCACGAGCTTTGAGCCGTCCGGCTCTGAACGGAGCAATATGGCCGCAAATTCTTCTGGCGTTTGCAATTGTCCTTGAACTGTGAGTGGGATGCTCACCTTCTGCCCGGGCACGGTTGGTTCCGAACCGACGCGTCCCGGCGCGATCTGCGCGTTCTGAGCCCGAATTGCTGCTATGATATCAGTTAATGATAGCGAATAAGACAAGAGCTTGGTTGGATCAACCCAAATGCGCATTGCGCGTTCCGAGCCAAAAGCCTGCACGCGACCGACGCCTTCAACACGCTTTATTTCAGGAGCAAGGATTCGCAACAGGTAGTCGCCAAGGGCGAGTTCGTCACATTGGCCATTGTTGCAACTGAGCGTCACAATCATGATAAACCCGGTGGAAGCCGATTCCACAGTAACGCCGATTCTGCGCACCGGCTCAGGAAGACGCGCTTCGACACTCTTCAAGCGATTCTGGACATCCACCTTCGCCATTTCGAGATCGGTGCCGGGCTTAAACGTAGCGGTGATGCTCGCCTCGCCCGACGTATCGGCGGTTGATTCGAAATAGAGCAGGTTCTTGACGCTCGACAGCTCTCTTTCAATCAGACTGAGAACGCTGTCGTTGATCGCCTGAGGTGTGGCTCCTGTATGCATTGCATAGATGCTGACTGTCGGCGGCGCGATGTTTGGAGCGCGAGAGACAGGCAGTTGCGGGATTGCCAAGCCCCCCAAGAGAACGACAAATATAGCGATTACCCATGCGAAGACGGGCCGCTCGATAAAGAACTGAGGCATAGCTCTTCTCTCAATGCTCGGCTTGCACGGCGGCGTGCTTGAATGGCTGCGAGTGCACCGTGGCCCCATCCCGCACGCGCTCCTGCCCCTGCACCACGACAACGTCGCCGGCTTTTAACCCCGAAGTAACAATGTAGCGGCCATCCACAACCTCACCCACATCGATGGGGCGTCGGGCCGCTTGCTTGTTGTGGTCGACGATGATGAGTTGCGCTCGGCCCGCCAAATCCCGGATGACGGCTTCCTGCGGCACTAGCAATGCGCTATGCCGCACCACGCGGGGTAAGCGGGCGCGGACATACATTCCTGGAAGCAAGAAGCGCCCCAAATTCTGCATCTCGACGCGCACGGTGATATTGCCCGTGCCGGGATCGACGTTGACGTCCGCGAACAGCGCGCGCCCGGTGACCGGATAAGGCTTTCCGCTCGTGGCGCTAATCTCAACGGGCACCTTAGACAGATAATCAAGCTGCCTAGATTGAACAGACTCGCGGATCGCGTCGATCTGCACAGCAGGTCGGCGAATATCAACGTAGACCCGGTCGATCTGCTGGACGATCGCGAGAGCCTTGGCTCCGTTAGCCGAGACAAGTGCGCCCTCAGTAACAAGCGCCGGGCCGATCTGCCCAGAGATCGGGGCCCTTACTGTTGTGAAAGCCAAATCGAGCCTGCGGCGCTGGAGCATCGCCCGTGCCTCGGCAACATTCGCCTTCGCCTGAGCAAGATTGGCGATCGCATCATCATATGCATCACGGCTGATCGCATTGCTCGTCACCAGCTGTCTTGCACGCTCGAACTTACTTTCAAAGCGCACCAGACTGGATTCAGCTCGCTGAAGCACTGCGGCCGCGCTGTCGACCTCCGCTTTAAATGGATCAGGGTTGATCTGAAAAAGCCCTTGCCCGGCCTGGACCTCCGAACCTTCGTCGAACAGGCGCTTCTCAATGATCCCGCCGACCTGGGGCCTAATCTCGGCGGTTCGGTAAGCAGCCACGCGTCCCGGCAGTTCGTCAGCGAGCGTCACTGCCTCCGGCTTCACCGTCAGCACCGTGACGAAGGGCAGACTTACTTCTGGTGGTGCGGCGGGCGTGTCGCTGGACTGTTCGCCACTGCATGCAGCGACCAGCAGAGCCGTCGGCAGAGCTAACCACAAGCCAAACCTATCGAGGCCGCGCGCCATTATCCTGGATCCATAGCTATGCAGGTGAAATGAACACTGGTTCGTTATTGCCGCGCTCATGCCGTGCTTGGCCAAATTGTATGGAGTGAAAAGAGCTCCGCCCGGACGGGTGGGTAAATGAGGAGCTTCTGTGTGCCTCAAAATTCGATAGGATGGGCGGAATCACCGTATCCAGGTTAGCAGTGAAATCAGGGTGCTCGACTATGCACATGCGATCCTCCACCTTTGTGTATAACGCAGCGATCCTAGATGAATGTGGCCGCCCGTGCGCGTCTCTGCGTTTACCATGGTCCGTTCCTCAAGAGTTTATGCGGTGACGCACGTGATGCGGACGGCCGTGCAGGTGTCGTGCCAAAGCAGACACTCATCTGGCACGAAACGATGACCTTGATCTCGCTAGGTCTGACAGGCGGATTGTCCAACTTCTGACAAGGAGAGCAGCTTTCTACCGGCCCGTCTACGAGCGAGAACGGCTGCGTAAGGAGCGAAGCTCACAAGAGCGTAGTGCAAGATCGTGTGTCGGGATGGAGATTTCGACCCTACCTGCCACCATCGGCCGATGGCGCGTCGATAATACGATCGAGAAGCATTGCCTGCTGTCATCGGCAGAGGATCGCCGCTTCCATCCGGATTGCCGCGCGGAAACCACCACCACCGCTAAGAACTCTTCCTTGTAAGATCCTAATTGGGATTGTCGCCGCCTTCGTGGCGTTGAAGAAGGCCGGCGATGCCGGTGACGGCAAGAAGGCACGTCGCGGCGAGCAGAAAACCAAAGGCGTGTTGATCAGCTCGACCATCTCGATCCGCAACGCCTTCCGCAAGAAGAACAGCTGGTTCGAGCGCCGACAATTCAGTCGGGCTGCGGCGATCGCCGCCCGCCGAGGATCGGGGCCATTAAAGGCGGGCGGCCGGGTTGGGTCGTTCAGAAGAAGCAAAAGGCACCGACCAGGTTGGTGACGCGCCTGATCGACTTCTGCCGTCTAAGTTGCTAGCGACTGGAAACGCGTTTCACGCGCGTTCCTGATCGGCAGCCGGCTCAACATGCTTCAACGCGAATGCGTCCTCATGGGCTATTACGCCATACGTTCCATCATAGCAACCGAGCCGGACGCCAGACGCGTCTACAGAGCCTGAAGCAAGCGGGCGGCAAGTCCTGGGCGCCGAGCTTGTCGTAGCGGGTGGCGTTGCGTCGAAACTGCTTCAGTTTGTTGAAGAAGCGCTCAACGTGGTTGCGCTCGCGATAGATGGTCTTCTTCCACCGGAACCTCTTCTTCCGGTTGGATCTGTTGGGAATGTTGGGGATCACACCTTGATCACGGATGTGGGCACGAACACGATCGGCATCGTAGCCTTTGTCGGCGATGACGACGGCGCGCGCATCGAAACAACCGCCGCGTTCTCAACGGCATCTTCTGGGTCCTGCGCGCGGGAGCTCCGTGGCGCGATCTGCCCGAGCGATACGGGCCTTATACGACCGCTTACAATCGGCTTCAACCGCTGGCTCAAAGCCGGCATCTGGGACCGGCTGATGGATGCGGTCGTCAAGGCACACGATGGCAAGGTGCAGATGATCGACAGTTCGGTCGTGCGGGTCCATCAGCATGCTTCCGGGGTGAAAAAAAGAGTGGAGATCGTTGTGTGGGCCGAAGCCGAGGCGGCCTCACCACCAAAATCCACGCGCGCGTCGACGCGAAAGGCCGCCCGGTCCGCCTCATGATCACCCCCGGCGAGGCCCACGACGTGACGTGCGCCGAGGCCCTGCTCGACGGACTAAGGGGTTCGATCACTCCACTCGAAATCCGTCAGGTCGTAGCGCATGATCCTAGCCCCGATGTTCGGTAGCTTGAATCATGGTCCGCCCTGATCCGCTAGACGAATTTGAGTACACACCTTCTGTAATGGGCCCGATGATGTCAAGCCTCCCGAGTGAACGCCACGCCGCCGAGCTCATGCTTCTGTTCGTGGTCGACGCCTGGCCGCCACATCATGCTGTCAGAGGGAGCGGTGAGCCTATCTAGATACGCGTGGTTCGTCGGACGACGGCCACTGGGCGTGTAACGGCTTCACCGCATCCACCGTCCCGGCGACGGGACTTCGGGCACCGGGCTTCAGTTCATCCCGGTTGCGTTCTCGATCTCCTCCACGTCTTCTATGCTGCGATTGAGCCCGCTTCGGCCCATCGGTAAGTCGTGCCATCGACCCAGATCCGATGCAGGATCACTGCGAGCTTGCGTGCCAAGGCGACCTTTGCGCGCTTCGAGCCTCTCCGCTTGGCGACGTCCATCCCCCAGCGTTTGAGTTTTGAGAACCGCGTGATGCGCGATAACAGAACGTTGGCGGCTTCATACAAGGCCGTCCGCACCGTCTCATCGCCGGCCAGCGTGATTCCGCCCGTGACGTCCTTTTCTCCCGATTGATATTTCTTTGGCGTGAGCCCGAACAGCGCGCCTGCTGCCTTTGACTTTACAATGCGATGACGATCATCAAGCTCCGATTTGTAGGTGATGGCCACCAGGGGGCCAACGCCTGGTACTGTCATAAGCCGGCGGCAGACTGCATCATCACGCACAATTGCCAGCACAGCCTTGTGTAGTCTTCCGTATTCTGCCTTCAGGGCCGATCGTGCCGAAAGCATCGCACCAGCAATGCGCTCCAATGTCGCCTGGCCTGCAACCAACTCTCGAATCCGCGCTTCAAAATTCCTTCGCGTCACCGGGCCAACCTTCAGACCGAAGCCGCGCAAAATCCCTCGGATACTTAATTCTACATCGATCAGCCGCCCGAGAAGCTGTTTGCGTGCGATCAGGAGTGCCCGGATCTCTTGCGCATCAACCGACTTTGCGTGTACCTGCCGAAACCATCCCATCCGGATCAACTGGGCGATCCCGCGGGCATCCTTCCGATCCGTCTTGACCGTCATTGCAGATAATGCGGCCTTCACGTGCCGCGTTTCCAGCAGAACTGTTTCAAATCCTGCACCTTTCAGGCCCGCATGCAGCCATTGCGACAGCGGCCCAGCCTCCAGCCCGATCCGCTTCACTGCAAAGCCGAGCGTCTCAAAAAAGTCAACTAAGGCGTCGGGTTCGCTTGCGACCTTCGCTTCCTTCAGGATCTTACCCTGGGCGTCCACAACACACACGCTCGACAGTTCCAATGACACGTCGATTCCGGCATAATTCTCCACGGCTGTCCTCCGTCTCCAGATGCTTGGGGCCGACTCAAGTCGTGACCCCGTTTCATCATCTATCGGGGGACAGCCACCATCATGACCCCTTGCTCCGGAGCCGGGCCCATTACCGCATCTAGTTGTCCCCACCCGGTCCTTGGATCGAATTGCGAACAGAGTGCCCCATCAGCTTCGACTGGATGCGAGCTAGCGCGTCACTGAGCCTCGCCGCTTCATTGAAGCGTGTCTCCGAATATGGCGGGCGCGCGGATGGATCGTGCAAGAGGGCCTCCGCTGTATTCGAGAGCCGGCGAAGAGGCGTCCTCAGCCACTGCGCCGCACAAAAGAGTAGTGCTAGTGTGGCGATGGCACAAGCACCGAAACTACTCCAGAATGATCGGATTAGATTACGGGTGGACGCAAGCGCCTCGTCGGCACTCTGCCGAACCAGAAGAGACCAACCGAAGCTTGGAAGGTTCGCGAAGCCGACCGTCGGAACGATCACTGTGAAGTAGTCCCTGCCGTCAGGCCAACGTTCGCGCAGAGACCCAGTCGTGACGCGACTAGCCGCAAGCGCGGAGCCGATGTTGAGCGGCTGGTTGATAAGATCCGGCGGACCAAACAGGACGGTTCGATCCCCCGAAAGCAGCAGCACGTCAATGCCGGGTACTTGTAACGAGTCCATGCCTTCTGCGACCCATTTCCAGTCAAGGTGAGCGCCGATGACCCCGGCAACGGAGCCGGCGCGGCGCAACGGCGCTGCCAGGTCGATAAAGCGATAGGGCTCACGAGATGCAGGCAACTGGGTGGCCAGTAGTTGAGCGGCATGCACATCGATAGCCGCCGGCGAGACAAGGCCCCGTCTAAACCAAGGTCGCTGTGCAACGCTTACTCCTTCGAGCATGCCGTCTTTAGCCGCGAGAATGGTCCCTTCGAGATCCGCGACGCCGAGCCAAGTGTAGCGTCGATCAAGGCGGCTCAAGAAGTCGATGTGTTCTCGCGCATGCTTAAGATCTGTTAGGTCAATGAGCTCAGCGGACCTAGCTACATCCATCCAAACTCCATAGAGCCGACGGGCCAACAGCGCGGAACTCATTTCGCCGCGAATTCTTAACGCGTCGAACTGCAGCTGCTCTCCCCCTTGCTGTAGCAAGGCCGTGTAGATCGTCGCGGTCACCACGGCCGGCACCAATATGAGCAAGGCGCCTCCACAGAACACCAAGGAGAGTAGGCTCGGTCTTTTCGGCATCTCGCGCTCCTCAACTCGTTAGAGCTCGCGCCAACTCGCGGATCATTTGCAAGATGTTCCCTCGATCGGCCCCTGGCATGGCGGATTCAGTGTGAAGCTTCTTGATAATTTTCGCGCTTTGCTCGGGAGTTGGAGAGAACTTGACTCGATAGCCGTCACGAGTAGTCGCAGCAACATGCGCGTCTACTCCGCTAATCCCGGGCAGGTCGAGCTTCCCTGCTGCTCCGGCGGGAAGTCCGGATGGACCGCTGATTCGAGCGCCCCCTCGGCCCAGATTGAGAAGCCATCCGCGATGCTTCTCACCTTGGATCACCAACGTGATGGGTTCTGGAATCTGGCGCTGAGGTCGATCGTATCGCGGTCGCTCAATGCACACCACGACTGCCACGGACAGCACCAGAATGTTGTAAACTGTCCAGAACATCACGATAGCCGTGCTGTCACCCGCTGTTGCGGACGTATCGAAGACAAAATCGGAGTTCAACGGCACGATCAGGCCGCCGATCGTCAGAGCGAGCAGGAGTACAAACGGTCGCATCAACGCCCATTGAACAACAACCTTGGTGCGGTCGCCGCCTTTGGCCGTCACCGAGAATTTATGCGATCCGCTGGTGAGAAGCCCGAGAGCAGCTGCTTGGCTGATGGGCCAGGCCGCGATCAGGTGAGCAGTATCGTTAAGAAGCGGGACAAACAAGCCTTTTGAAAGCCAGTTTAGGGACACCAGAACCATTAGGTAATAGGGTACATAGTAACTGATAATTTCCAACAGCGACGCGTTCACGATGGTGATGCCGAACCACCAGTACAACAGTGGGCAAATCAGGCTGGCAAGCCTGAAGGGAAAAGTGCTGAGCCAGTAGAGCAATGAATCGAGGATCCCGATTCGATGCATCAGACCA
>NZ_JADYVG010000048.1:0-11963 GCF_020193585.1 Bradyrhizobium sp. IC3195
CGTTGCGGCGGGAGATCTCCAAGAGCTGGTTGCGGGTCAGGACCAGCTCGGAGACCATGGTCATCAGGTGCTCCAGCGTATCCACGTTGACGCGGATCGACTGGTTGGCGATGCGGTCGCCCTCGCCGGCCATCTCGTCGGCCATCGACTTCTTCGGCGCGGCCTTTTCCTTGGCGGGCTTTGCGGCTTCAGCAGCCGGCTCGGCCTTAACCTCAGCCTTGGCAACGGGCGCGGGCACCGGCGCTTCGATCGCGGTCTCGCGGAAGGCGCGCTCGAGCTCGTCGAGCGAGACCTCGCCCGGACGCAGCGGGCGCTCCAGGGTCTGATCGACCAGCGTGCCCATGGTCATCTCCTTGGCGGGGGCGGCTGGAGCGGCGGGCGCTTCCGGCACCAGCGGCGGCGCATCGGCAACGGGAGCAGCAGTGCCGGCTGTCGGCATCGGCTCCGCCGAGCCTGACATGGCCGCCATGCCCTGCTCGACCATTGCTTCCAGCTTGTCGATGAGATCGCGGTCGTTGCCTTCCGGCTCGGCCTCGGTCGCCTCCAAGCCAGCCAAAATCTCCTTGATGCGGTCGATCGAGGACAGGATCACCGTCACCGCCTCGGCAGTCACAGGCATGCCGTCGCGGAATTTGCCCATCAGGGTCTCGCCGGCATGCGCCAGCGCTTCCAGCCGCGGCAGGCCGAGGAAGCCGCAGGTGCCCTTGATGGTGTGGACCAGGCGGAAGATGTTATCCAGGATCTTGGCGTTGTTCGGCTCCTGCTCGAACTTCACCAGCTGATTGTCCACGGTGTCCAGGCTCTCGCTGGTCTCCGTCAGAAACTCCCGCAACAGATCATCCATGAGCTACGCCTTACTGACCCGGGCCGCAAACGCGACGTCCGAGCCACCTTTGGCACGGACGGACGCCCTATCCTGGATCGTTAGACATCCCCTTTCACAGTCCCGTTAATTTCATCCTCCGTGCTACTACGGATTTTGAAGAGAAGTTTGCGGTTCTGCCGCGTGTTGCAGCGCTTTTCGGCAAAACCATCCCCGCGCCGCAACGGCGGGAGCCGCGCGGTAACGAGCCACTAATCGCGCGACGCGGCGTGCGAGAAAGTCCTGCTCGTGAAGAACGATAGAGGCGGTCGAGGCAAGCCGGCCGCGCCCTCGTCGCGCGAGTGCTTGGGCGTTGCCGGATCTAGGCGGTCCACGCTCGAGGTAAACGAAGCGTTACCCCGCGGGGAAAGCGGCTCGTGTCGCGCTAACCGAGCTGCACGGCCGTGGCAATGTCGGAGCGGGGGCGAGGCTCTGCCAGGCAATCGTTGATGGCGGCGAGCAGCGCGTGCGGCGTGAACGGCTTGCGCAGACAGCGCGCGGCGCCGAGCTCCAGCGCCATCCGCAGGAAGTCCGGCGCGGGCGAGTCCAAATTCGTGAAGGCGTAGCCGGACATCGCGATCAGCGGAATGACCGGAGCCCGGTCGTGGAAAATCCGGATCGATTCGAACCCGCGCATGTGCGGCATGAAGATGTCGATGATCATCAGATCGAATTGCTTGTGCTCGAGGGCGCGCAGTCCGGCTTCACCACCCTCGGCGATCGTCACCCGAAAATTGTTGCGCTGGAGGTAAACCTCGATGGCCATGCACACCATCGGGTCATCGTCGACGACGAGAATATGGCGCAGATCGTCTCGCCCGGATTGAGCTTCCCGTTCCGGCGATTCAACAATCGAACCGTGGGGCACGCCTTTCTCCTTTGCTTTCGATGAGAGATGAAACTAACATTTTTGCGGACGCGGTCGAGGCGACGCGAGCCGGCCCGATGGCCAGCGCGACTGCAATGCCTTCCGGCTCCTGAGGCCCCTTGCCGCTTTTTCCCTGCGCAATCGTTGCAGGACGGCCGCCTCGTCAACGAATCAGCGTGCGCTACTTAATTCCGCCGCAAATGAGACAGGCTGTCTGCCCTCTAACGGGTATATGGACGACACCACAACCTTTGGATTAGTATTTGCGCGCCGTGCAACTGAGTGACGAAGGCCGCCGCGCCCAGCGTCCATCGAACCCGCCGGATTAACCTGCATGACCGTGAGCGGCCGCCCGCCCAACCAGCTGCTGCAACTGCTCGATGCCGCGGATTTCGATCTGCTGCGTCCGCACCTCGCGACGGTTGAAATGGTCAGCAAATCTGTCGTGGGCGAGATCGGCACTGCACCGAGACATGTCTACCTCCCGCATGGTGGATGCGTTTCGATCAGGGTGAGCCTGTCCGAAGGACAGACGATCGAAATTGCGATGCTGGGCCGCGACAGCGTCGTGGGGGCCGGTGCGGCCCTTGCCGACGGCATCTCGCCGATGGACGCGGTTGTGCTGTTCCCAGGAGCTGCTTCCGTGATCGAAATCGGAGTTTTCCGCGCGGTCGCGACCGCAAGCGCACGCCTCCGCAAGCTGATGGTCCGCCACGAGCAGGTCATGCTCGCGCATGTGCAGCAATCGCTGCTCTGCAATACGCTGCATCCGGTCGAGGCGCGGCTCGCGCGTTGGCTGCTCCGCGCCCACGACCTGTCCGACGGCCAAATCCTGCCGCTGACCCAGGAGGCGCTGGCGCAGATGATCGGCGTCCGCCGCAACGCGATCTCGCTGGTCGCGCATGCGCTGCAGCGCGCCGGCATCATTCACTACAGCCGCGGCCAGATCGAGATCATCGATCCCAAGGCGCTGCTGGCGACGTCCTGCGGCTGCTATTCGGCGGTGAAGGCCCATCACCTGCGCCTGATGGGAGTCGTGGCGTGACGGGAGCACGATGCGATCTCTGTGTTCCGACGTGCACGCAGCGTCGGTGCATCGCCAGGGCCGGACAACTTGTCTCAATTGCCAATATATCCCGCCGCGAGGATGATGGAACTTACCCGCGCACCGCGTGAGTGCAGGCGTGCGATTCCCAGGTGCAAGGGTACGGAGGAGGCAGCTTTGGAAAGCATGGCGCGTCCGTCCAACGGTTTCCTGTCCGCACTGTCGGCAGACGATTATGAGTTGATCCGCCCGCACCTGCGAACTGTGGATCTGCCCCACGGGGCGGTGCTGGTCGAGACCGGCGAGACGCTCATGCGCGCCTATTTTCCTCACCGCGGCGTCATCTCGCTGGTGGTTGAACTGGCCAAAGGCGAGCATGTGCAGGTCGCCATGATCGGCCGTGGTAGCCTGCTCGGAACGCTCGCCATCGAGGGTGATGCGTGTGCGTTGAACACCGCCATCGTGCTGGTTCCCGGCGCCGCCTCGGTGGTGGATCTGGACCGCCTGCGCATGGCCGCCGATCAGAGCAGCGCCCTGCGTACGCAGCTTGCGCGTCACGGGCTGGCGGTCTACGCCCAGGTGCAGCAAACCGCCGGCTGCAACGCCGCTCATCCGGTGGAGTCGCGGCTGTCGCGCTGCCTGCTGCACACGCATGACATGTCGGGCGAGTCGCGTCTGCTGCTGACACAGGAGACCATGGCTCAGATGATCGGGGCCCGGCGCAACAGCGTGTCGCTGGTCGCCAACTCCCTGCAGCAGGCCAATTTCATCCACTACAGCCGCGGACACATCCAGATCACCAACCTGGACGGGCTGCGCCAGACGGCGTGCGAATGCTACGCCGCCGTGAAGGCCCAGTACGACCGGCTGCTCGGCCCGCCCTGAACGCCGCGGTCGCTTGGTAAACCGCGGGCTAATGCCGGCCTGCAAACACCAGCCATCCTGCTACCAGAACTGAAATTCGAAGGGCGTACACACGCGACATGCCTCGCGCGGCGGCGTGCCGCGCGACACGAACCGGGATCAGGGCAGGCAAGGCATGTTTGACGTCACCGTCGCGCCTGCGAAGGCGCTCGATGCCGAACCCGCGCGCGAGCCGCGCGCGTACGAAGCGCTGGTGCGCGAGATCGGCGAGGACGGTGCCGGCGAAGTGCGCGACGTGTTCTGGAGCGAGACCTGCGCGCGCCTGCAATTGCTCCGCACGCTCTCGCCCGCACAGCACCACGCCAGGATCGCGCGCGAAGCGCATTCGTTGAAGAGCGCGGCCGGAACGTTCGGCTATCTCAGGCTGGCAGCGCTGGCGCTCCGGCTGGAGAAAACCGCGGAAAGCCTCGGCGAGACCGAATTTCGCGCGCTGCTGGACCTGATGGATGCGGCCTACGCCGCCGCGCATGCGCAGGAGCCGCAAGGCTAGCTCGCTTGGGATGCGCGCTCGTCGCGCTGCTTCGCGTGAAAACGCTCCGAACTACTCGCGCGTGCATTCCCGCCGTACTTCTACGGTTTGCGATTTTCACAGATGGCTAATCATAGCTGGCGATAGTCCCGGAAAACCAGGAGGGTTTTCCATGTTCACCTACGAGACCGCAGACCAGAAGGAGGTTCGTCGCTTCCGGATCGCACAGTTCAACGGCCGGATGGCGACGGTGAAGGCCGGCGAGTCGACCGTGACCGGCTTCGTGCGCTCGGTGCTGGAGCAGGAATCGAGCATGCCCCCCCGCTGGACCATCACGATCATTCCGAGCGCGCCGAAGGAAGAGATCAAGCCGCTGCGTCCCACCTCGCGCGCACGTCCCTTCGCCGAAGACTATTTCTGAGCGCCACGGATTTCCCAACTTTCGAGATAGGCGTCGGGTCTCGCCCGACGGCGGGCGACGGGCCCGGCCTCAGTCGATCGAATGCAGCAGCGCCGCACGGACGAGGTCCGCGGTGTTGCGCGCACCGAGCTTGCGCATCGCCTCGGCGCGATGGCTCTCGAAAGTGCGCGGACTGATCTGCATGCGAAGCGCACCCTGCTTGTTCGAGTAGCCTTCGCTGATCAGCCTCAGCACCTCGCGCTCGCGCCTGGTCAGCCGCTTCTGGCCCGACGGGCCGATCAGATCGGCGCTCGGCGACCGCGGCGGTTGCAGCACGCGGACGGCCTTCGATTCCGCTTCTTCGGACGGGCTGGGTAAGCCGCCCTTGGAGCCGCCCTTGGGCGGGCCGGCGAGCTGCTTGACCAGGCCGCAAACGCGCTCGGTCTGGGCCAGCGCGTTCTCCACCACCCGCTGCAAATAGGCGCGATCGCCGGTCGCGGGGACGAGCTGATCGCTGTGGTGCTTGATCTCGCCCATGTAGAGCAGCAGCGCGGTCAGGGGGCCATTGAGCTCGCGGGCGATGGCAGCCGCCATTTCGTCGGCCGCCTTGGCACGCAAGGCGCTCAGGCGGGCGAAATCGAGCTCTTCAGCTGAAGCAGCGCTGCTTTCGTGCCATGCCGACGGCCGCGAATCGGTGGCCGTATCATTCTGTGACCCCATGTCACTCGTTTAGCGGAACCGGGGCGGGTCTGTGATTAACTTTTTGCTCCGTATGACTACGGTGATTTGGACGGTTTTACGCTGAAATGACGACTTCGGCACAATTTGTGCTTGCGCGGTGCCGCACGCGACCATGCAGCGGTTGAGTTTTCTGCCGAAATCGTGGGGTGGGAACGGGAAAAGCTCCTCGGCGAACGCCTTGCTCCGACATCCACCCCCCGGATTTTACGGATTAATTAACGGCGACTTGCTTCTCTAGGGAGGTTGAGAGCGCGCAAATGCCTCCACGCATTGGGCCCGCAAGCCCGCGGGCCACGCTGCGAAAGATTGCGTGCCATGGACGAGATCGACCGGCTATCGGAATTTCTGCAGAGGCTGACGCCGCTGTCGCGCAGCTGTCTGCTCAGCGAGCTCGAACGGCTCGAGCTGTGCGGCATCGACATGCCGGGTTCGGCCGACATCCAGGCCCGCTTGCGCGCCGAATTCCGCAAGGACGGATCGACCCAGGCGCGCGCCACCAGCCCGTCGCGCTATTTCTTCGCGCCGCTCGAGCTGCTGCTGATCGATGGCGCGCCCGAGCATGCCAACATGGGGCGGATCTCGCGCAATACCCTCACCCCGATCTGGGAATGGATCTGCCGCGACCTGCTGCCGACCATGGCGCGCGACTACATCAAGGCGATCGGCGACCAGGTCGCGGCCAACAACCCGAAGGAAGTCCAGAAGATCGCCTCGACCTTCCAGATCAAGGTCGTCAAGGTCCTCGAGAGCACCCTCGCCTCGCCCGAGAGCGCCGAATCCGCGCGCGCCAAGCTCGGGCAATATACGGCCTCGCGCACCGCCTTCGACGACGTCGTGAAGATGCTGCACGTGTTGCGCGCCGGCGATGCACTGCCGAAGTTCAACGCGAAGCTGCCCGACAAGATCGCGAAGTTCGACGACGGCCAGGTCGCTCAGATCACCGCGCAGCTCGACGCCTTCAAGAAGGCGCATCCTCAGGCGCTGCCCTTCGCGCTGGCGCTGGTGGCGCGACGCCTGAAGACGTCCTGGCAATTGGTGCGGCTTGCTACCCGAGCCGCTGCGAGCAAGGCCGCCGCAGACGTCGCCGCCACCCCCTATGCCTGCGTCGTTCCCATGGTTCTCGACCGGCTCGACGACAAGCGTCTCGCACTTCGCGTCGCGCTCCGGCACAACCGGGTGCTGATCGCCCGCGACCTGCTCGCGGACATCTACGACACCGAATATGCGCTCAAGGTCCGCATCGACGGCATCGAGCAATGCGAATGGGGCGTCCGCCTCCAGCAATTGATGGACGCGATCGCGGCGCTAGTTTCCGCCGAGGTGAGCCGCTTCCCTGCCAATGTCGGCCACATTCTCGGCTCGCGGCGGCTGCGCAGCCACGACACGCTCGGCGGCAAGCTGAGCTATCTGGCCTGGAAGGGACGCGACGCGATGCAGGACGGTGCGGCGGCGTTCCGCAAATTGATCGGGCAAACCTAAAGCGTTTGAGCATGATCTTTCCGGAAAACCGCTGCACACTTTCCGGATCATGCTCTAGATCCGGTTCGGCCGCGAAAAGCCACGATGCGCCGCGCGGCTAGCGCGGCAGGCACAGGAAGCGATCCATGAATCGCCCTGACAGCACGAACCTGAACCACCAATACATCATTCGCCGCATCGACATAGCTGTAGTCCTCGACAGCCCTCCACCGGCTCGGGGGACCTTTAGCGCGAGTGCGGCAACGCGCGTGTGATGTGCTTCACATTCTCGGCCGCCGGCGCGAACCCGTTGTCGCATGACCGTCACGAGCGAAAGGCGGCGATGCGCGCATCGCGGGAAGACGCAGCGTGAAAGCCGCGGCCGATTTGCGTTGCGCCGGCTTCATCGCCGCCGCGGGACAACCGCGCGCGTGCACCCAAAGATTTCGTCGACAAATTAGCTCGAATTGCAGGGCTTAACGTTACTCAGATAATTCAAGAACGATGTGAAGCTCTCCTTATTTGAACCCACGCTCCGCGTTTAAGAAACCGTCACGGAACGGGAGTGGTGTACGATGAACGATGGGATGATTGAACTCGTCGGACGAAGGCCTGTGACCTTCGGACGGCGAAAGGTGACGCCGCGCGCCTGCGTGGCCGACAGCAAGCGTCACTTGCGCGCGTTCCTCAGCGAGATCCTCGAGGATCTCGGCTTCGTCACCTGCGAATGTGCCAGCGCCGACGAGCTGAAGACGGTGCTCGCGAGCGAGTTGCCGGACCTGATCCTGCTCGGCGTCGCCGCCGACGGCATCGAGCCGGGACGATTCCTCGAAGTCCTGGTGCGTGAGGCATTTGCCGGCAAGGTTCTCGCCGTCGGCGCCCGCGATTCGATCATCGTCAAAGCCGTGCGGCAGGTCGGCGACGAATATGGCCTTGCGATGCTGCCGCCGCTGACCACGCCCTTTGCCGCGGAGACGCTGCGCGAGCGCGTTGCCATGCTGCTGCCGGAGGAGCCGGCGCCGAGCCCGGCCGTGCATGTCGGCGAGGCCCTGCATGCCGGCTGGCTCGAGCTCTGGTACCAGCCCAAGATCGACGCGCGCACGCTGGTGCGCAACGGCGCCGAGGCGTTGGTGCGGATGCGGCATCCGACCTGGGGCGTGGTGCCGCCGGCCTATTTCATCCCGGAGCCGCACGATCCGCATTTTCGCGAGCTGTCGGAGTTCGTGATCGATCGCGCCATGCAGGACTGGCACTATCTTCTGGAGCAACAAAGTCCGGTCGATCTGTCGATCAATCTTCCCGCCGCCTATCTCAGGGAACCGCAGGCGGTGCGCGATCTCTGCCGCCGCGTGCCGACGCATCCGGCCTTCGGCGGACTGACGGTCGAGATCGACAGCGAGGAGGCGATCCGCGAGCTCGATTTCCTGGCCGAGGTCGCGCGCGAGGTCGGCCTGCACAATATCGGGCTGTCGATCGACAATCTCGGCGCCAACTGGCCGCAGCTGATGGACCTCGACAAGATTCCCTTCGTCAAGCTGAAGGCCGACCGGCAATTCGTCACCGGCAGCGGTGGCGATCGGCTGAAGCGCACGGTGTGCCGTCACATCGTCGAGCTGGCGCAGACCTTTGGCGCGCGCGCTGTGGCGCAAGGGGTCGAGAGCCGCGCCGACCTCGTCGCGGCGAGCGAGATCGGCTTCGATGTCGTGCAGGGCTTCCTGTTCGGCAAGCCGATGCCGCTGAAGAAGTTCGCACGCAGCGCGCTGACGCGGACGGTGATGGGATGAGCGCGCGCGTTCCCGGCCTTGAGAGCTGCATCCGTGCGATCCCGCAACTACGCCGTTGCCGCGCGGAGATCCGCCGTCGACCGCATCGTGCCTAGCTCGCCCGGCGCGCCGCCTTCGTCAGCGGGATCGAGGTGGAGCGCGAAGCCGCGCGCTCCGGGAGACTCGAGCCCGGCGCGGAGCTGCATGCTCGGAATGACGTAATCGCCGCCATTCTGGCGCCGATAAGGAATCGGCAAAGTTGTCGCAAGCGTTCTCATCCGCTCGCGCAGGCGTTCGGCCGTCGCGCCGAAAGCGGCTTCATCGAACCTGTCGGCCTGATAGGCCACGAACGGCGGCAGGACGTCATATCCGGGATAATAGAGAATGCCGTGATTGATCGGAAACAGCAGGTCGTCGATCGGCCCGTTGACCCCGCGGGCGGAATAATGGTCCTGCCAGCCGCCGGCCGTCACGATCAGCATCGCGCGTTTGCCGGCCAAGGTCCCCTCGCCGTAACGGTCGCCCCAGCGCTTGTGGCTGTGCTCGCCGACACCATAGCCGAAGCCGTAGGCGAACACGCGGTCGACCCAGCCCTTGAGGATCGCAGGCATGCTGAACCACCACAGCGGAAACTGCAGAATCAGAGCATCCGCCCACAGCAGCTTCTCGATCTCGCCCTTGACGTCGGCCGTCAGCGTGCCCGCCTCGAACGCCTGCTTGGATGCCGCGGCGACCGCGAGACGCGCATCGACCGGCAGCGACGGAAAGTCGCCGCGGTCGACCTCGGACTTCCAGCCTTCGGCATAGAGGTCGGAGACCCGCACCTCGTGCCCCTGCGCCTCAAGCTCTCGGACGGCGACATCCCGGAGCGAGCCGTTCAGCGAGCGCTGTTCGGGATGAGCATAGACGATCAACACTTTCATGTTCGGGCACCATTGGATTGAGGATTGTCGCTCGGCAGATAGCGCGGTGGCCCACGATCCGGTAGACGTAGCCGATGGATAAGATTGTGCCGGAAAATGGATAGGCCGGAGGTTACGCTCGAGCGCATGCGCAGCTTCGTGCGTGTCGCCGAGCGCGGAAGCCTATCCGCGGTCGCGCGCGAGCTCGGGGTCGGCCAGTCCACGGTGACGCGGCACATTCGGGAGCTGGAGCAGGCGGTCGGCGTGCCGCTGCTCACCAGGACCACGCGCAGGGTCACCGTGACGGAGGAGGGCCGCAATTACTACGCCGACTGCGTACATGTCCTGCGTCTGGTCGAGCAGGCCGGCGACGAGGCGCGCTCGACGCGCGGCGCGCCGGCCGGAACGGTGCGGGTCTCCTGCACCGCGGCGTTCGGCGTGCTCCACGTCAGCCGCTTGATCTTCGCCTTCCAGGACGCTTATCCGGAGGTCTCGGTCGACCTCAGCCTGACCGACGAGCGGATCGACCTCGTCAGAGAGGGCGTCGACGTCGCGCTGCGTCTGGGGCCGCTCGCCGAAAGCACGATGAAGCTGAAGTCGCTCGGCCAGTCGCGGCGAGTGCTCGTGGCCGCACCCGATTATCTTGCCGCGCGTGGCCGGCCCGCGCGCCCGCAAGACCTCGCCAAGCACGAGGGCGTTCGGATGTCCAACATCGCCGGCAGCGATGTCCTCGTGCTGCAGGGGCGCCGCGGCGGCCGCCACGCGATACCCTTCAACGGGCGGCTGCGCCTCGATCACGGGCTTGCCGCGCGTGAGGCGCTCGCGGCCGGCCGCGGCATTGCGCCGGCGCATCTGTGGCTGGTCAGCGACCTGCTCGCGGGCGGCAGGCTCGAACGCGTGCTGCCGGACTATTCGCCGCCGCCGGTGCCGCTGAACATGCTGATCGTGCCGGAGCGGTCCGGCATTGCGCGCGTGCGCCTCCTGGTCGATTTCCTCGCCGGAGAGATCGCGCGATTACCGGGGATCGAAAGGCCTCAATCAGAGCTTTCTGTTCGGCAAGCCGATGCCGCTGAAGAAGTTCGCACGGAGCGCGCTGACGCGAACGGTGATGGGGCAGCAGTGAGGCCTAGCGGCAGACCCAGACGCCGTTGACCAGCACGCGGACGCAGGCTGGCGCCACGACGGCGGCTCCTGCGGCTGCTGCACCGACGGCGGCGCCGCCGACCACGGCACGACGCGTCGTTCGACGTGCGACGCCCGCAACACTCGCCGGCGTCGCCGGCCGGCCGACGCGGGCTTCCGCGCTCTGGATCGAGAATGAAAGCCCGTCCTCTGCCGACCACTGCACCGAGGTCAATGCTGCGCAGGCAACAACGGCGCCGGCCAGCCACAATTTAGTTCGCATGACGTCCTCCCTCGCTGTTCAGGCAAGTAAAGGCAGACACCGAGTCGGGACAGGCATTGATCTAGATCAAGGTTCGGCGGCCGCATGACACTGGCGGCAGGCGTGAGGCGACAGGCTCACGCAAACCGCCGCGCGAAGAAGACGCAGGCGACCACGATGGCCGTCGCGGCGATCATGCTTCCTGCCACGGGCTCGCCGAGCAGAAGGCCGGCGAGCGCCAGACCAAAGAACGGCTGCAGCTGCTGCAGCTGGCCGACGCGGGCGATGCCGCCGATGGCGAGCCCGCGGTACCAGAAGATGAAGCCGACGAACATGCTGAAGACGGAGACATAGGCGAGCCCGATCCAGGCGGGCACGCTGATGCCGCCCCAGGCCGGCGGCCATGTCAGCACGGCGAGCACCAGCATCAGGGGCAGCGCGAGCAGCAGCGCCCAGGAGATCACCTGCCAGCCGCCGAGGCGGCGCGACAGCGCGGCGCCCTCGGCATAGCCGAGCCCGCACAGCACGATCGCCGCGACCATCAGGAGATCGCCTTGAAGCGAGGCCGCGCCGTCGCCGGTGAGGGCAAAGCCGGCCACCGTGGCGCTGCCGAGACCAGCAAACAGCCAGAACGGCGGCCGCGGCCGCTCGCCGCCGCGCAGCACGCCGAAGATCGCGGTCGACAGCGGCAACAGGCCGATGAAGACGATGGACCGCGCGGAGGTGATGTGCTGGAGCGCGAGCGCCGTCAGCAGCGGAAAGCCGACCACGACGCCGATCGCGACGATGGTGAGCGAGGCGAGATCACGGCGCTGCGGCCGCGCCTGCCGGAGCAGGCAGAGCACCACAGCCCCGATCAGCGCCGCGATGACCGCGCGCGCCGAGGTCAGAAACAGCGCCGAGAAGCCGCCGACCGCGACGCGCGTCGCCGGCAGCGAGCCGCTGAAGATGATGACGCCGAGAAGCCCGTTGCCCCAGCCGCTGGCGGAAGAGTGCATGTTGGTCTCGCTTGGGTAGGGCGGCTGACGTGGTGCCGTGGCGGTTGAACGCTTCGCGTGATGGCATGGAACAACAAAAGTTCGAAAACAACCCCATGCACAGTAGACGGGGGTTGCAAGATCAATGGGTTAGGTGGGGGGTGGGATGA
>NZ_JADYVG010000049.1:0-6498 GCF_020193585.1 Bradyrhizobium sp. IC3195
TTGCAGCACCGTCGCCTCGCACATGCGGGACGGAAAAAAAAGAATCAATGGGCCTCCGCCTCAACCAACCATGCCCGCCGTACGCCACGCCATCGTCGATCTCATTCTTCGGCCGCCATCGCAGCGATGCCCGCACTGCAGAAGACGAATCCGTGAAAAACCACAGCACAAACCAAATCTGCCAAAGTAGTGCTAGTCTAGTTTCGTATTACGACTGGCAGAGCGAAGAACAAGCGTCCGCACCGACCAGCATCACGACCGAGTCACTAGATCGCGCGCCAAAATGTCGACTCTGCGGTACCGCCGCGTCTACGAGCGACACTTCGAGGCAGAGGGTATGAGTTTGAAGGGCGCTTGTAGACCGAACGGAGCCAACTGAGCAGGGGAACGGTGGCTTCGAGCTTGCAAATAATGCTTCCGGCCCGTCCTATTTTTACGCTACAGCGCGCGGGAATTGGGGGCGGCATCAGAGAGCCTTTTGTTTGGCACCGAAGGCGATATAAACCAACACATCCGGGCAATTGGGCTAGACTCAGATGGCGTCGAAACAAGTCAGCAGCAACCCCATCGGCTACCACGAAAGCAGCGCCTTTGTTGGTAAGCCCGCGTCGAGCCCCAAGGTCGCACTGTGAAAATGCCCATCTAGTCAGTGGTTTTTCCGATTGTCGCTGAGATCATCGAAGCATAGGCAGGGACCATGGTTGACAACGATAACAACAAGCGGCGCCGGCTTGTGGAGTTCAAGGACGGTTGCCGCTATGGCAAGTTCGGAAAAACTAAGGCTTATGAACTGATCGCCTATGAGATGATTAGGGCCTACAAGATGGGAGGTAAGACCATGATCGACCTCGACAGCGTGGATGAATATCATGCTTCGCTGCCGAGGGTGGAGACGAGGGCAAGCTAGGCCGCCGATACCGCAGCGAGACAGCGGGCTGCACCGTCGCGCAGGCTATCAAGGCAGGCGATCAGACAAATGCTGCATTAAAGGCACGCGCGTTCGGCCCAACGGACCTCACGGTGATAGAAGCTGTGGATCTTTTTTGCCCTTGCCGAGCTGTCGCCGCAAGACCTCATCGCGCCGCCGTCGCTTTTTGCCTGTCGTGGGCGTGTTGGACTTCGACTAGTTCGCCATATCGGTGTTGACGACCCTAAAGCGCTTGAGAAATGGAATGGCCTGCGCTTCGTCGCCGGTCTCGTCGGCGCGCCGCTTCTCTTCACGCGGCACGAAACGGTCGGAGTAGACCATCGCGGTGCCACGCTCCCCCTTACGCACATGGCCTCCAAGCGACAGCGCTTGCCGGAACGTGAGCCAGCTTTGACCGCTGTAACCATGCTCGATCGTGCTTCCCCAGAGCAGAAGGACGTTGATCCCGCTGTAGGATCGATCGGTCGAAGCATTTTTCGGCATCGCTAAGGGTGCCCTTGCCGCGGCAGTGCCCCAAGGCTGGACCCGGGGCACGCGGCCTGCCTCAAGCTCAGCAATGATTTTGTCGGTGATCTCGTTATAGAAGTTCGCGCGGTCCTGGCCGGCGCACGCGTGAACAGCAGGGCTTGACATCCCGGTTCTCCGCGACGGGCGCCACGAGCCTCTCTCGCAGCTTGTAACCCGTCACGGAAAAAAACCAGCCGCACTCTTACTCTCAGCCTTTTGCGCAATCTGCCTTAGGGCCGCAGGCCTTAATCAGGCGTGCGCCAGGGCACATCGCCTTAAAGAGAAATGGCACCCGCAGGAGCGTGAGCATAGCGGCGCCGAAGGCGGCACGCGGGACCGAGTGCCGCGACGAGACCGGTCAAAAGGGCACCCGGGAACGGGGCAGTGATAGCGACGTCGGCATCTTCATGAGGGCGGGCCCCTTTCCCGAGTGCCCCCGGAGGAGCACTAAAGCTCTAGCGCGAGGGATCGAAGCCGCAGGCCGAGACGCTACGCGGCTCGGTTCACGAGAGCCCGGTGCGGCTCCGGCCGCACGCGCAGACAGCGAGGACGAGGGCTTCAAGGGACGTCTGGGGCTGCATTCGCTGCCGCAGGCCGATAACTTCTACCGCAAGATCGGGATGACCGATCTGGGGCAGGACGCGTCGTACCAGAATTTAAGGTACTTTGAGATGACCAGCGAGCAGGCTCGCGCTTTCTTCGAAAAGGAGGAGAACGATGAAACTTGAACGAAGCAAAGAGTGGTGGATGGCTCGGGCACGTCGTGAAGGCGACGCCGTCATCGGCGCCGGCTTGCTCGCGTTCGATCCAGTCCGATACGCGCCCGGCTGCTGCCCAGCAGACCGCGGCGGTTGAAGAAACGCGAATCGCCTTTGGCAAATTCGTGAACTTGATGCGCCGTCGCCGCGGCTTCTCGATGGAGAGGCTGGCAGAGGTCGCCGAGCTCGACGCCAGCGAACTACTCGTTATCGAGGACGACGTCCATTATGTCCCAGAGCCCCGAACGGTCTTCAAACTGGCGCAGACCTTTGCGGACGCTTGATGCAGCTTGCCGGACTGGCGGCGGCAAACGATGCTGGGTTGCGGCAGGAAGCCGTTTGATTTGCCGCCCGCTCCGAGGCTGTGCAGAAGCTGACGCCGGAAGAGAATTCGGCTCTTGAGGCATTCGTCGCCGTCTTGAGCGAACAGGATCCTAAGCGAGCCAAGTGAAGAACGTCAGTCTCGGACATCGAACGATCGCCGACATCGACGGACCGGTCGACAAGGTCCTGCGCGGTCTTGGAGACCCGGAGCCGCCGATCGATCTACGTATTGTCCGCGACCTGCTGAAGCTTGACCGCGGCTACTACTCGACCACGGACGACAGCCTTTTGCGAGAGACCTTCTCGCGCATGAAGGTCGCAGGTCTTCAGGTTCTTCTCCGCCCAACGATCCTACGCGAAGCGGTCCAGACCCTGAGCCTCAAAGCCCTGTACTTGCCCGATCAGAAGCGGATCCTGCTCGACCAGGATCTCCCCGTCCTCAAGCACCATTGGAACGAGGCTCATGAGATCGGGCACGACATCATCCCGTGGCATAATGAGATGATGTTGAGCGACACCGAGCAGACGCTCATGCCCGCCTGCCACCAGAAGATCGAGGCCGAGGCAAACTATGCCGCCGGCCAGTTGCTGTTTCTCGCAAGCCGCTTTGCCGCCCAAGCTGCAAGCTCTGCTCCGAGCCTGGCTCTCGTCAAGAGCCTGAGCAAGGGATTTGGCAACACCATGACCTCAACCCTGTGGCGCTTCGTCGAACAATGCCATGGCGGCCGGCCGATCGTAGCCCTCGTCACTGGCCATCCGCATCGGACACGGCGCAAGGCTGATTTCGATCCTGCCAATCCGTGCCGGTATTGCGTGGAATCGCCTCCGTTCCGTGAGCGGTTCGGCACGATGCGCGAGACCGATCTGTTCGCGACTATCGTCGGCTATTGTGGTTCGCAGAGCGGGGGCAGTCTCGGTCGCAGCGAGGTGCTGTTGGCGGACCTCAATGGCGATCGGCATGTTTTCGATTTCGAGACGTTCTTCAATCGCCACGAGGCGTTGACACTGGGCCATTGGCTGCGCTCATACAATGCGCCGGTGCCAGTGCGAGTGTTCTAAGGAGATGGTCCGGCGATCAACTCTCGTGGTCGATGGACCGCTCGCGATGCGGATGCAGCGGCTGGTGGCGGCACGGGAAGGAAGCACCGGCCGTGAAATCCTCACGCTTCCATTCCTTGCTGCTCGTCTTGCCGGCGGCTTTGTGGCGCCCGTCGCGACCGACGTTCTTTATCCCGCCATTCAGGCGGCGCTGGCTGCGGGCGGCTTCCAAGACCTCGGCCACGAGTCGAGCCTACCGGGGATGCCCCGGGCTGTCCTTCAGTCGCTGACCGCAGTCTGGCGCGCCGACATCGATCTTTCGTCCTTGCCACAACATGTCGGCCGCTTCGCGGATCTGTGTCTCCTCGAAACGCGCATCAGAGAGCGCCTTCCCGCCTCCAGGATGCTGCCCCGCGATCTTCGCGACGCTGCATTGGCGAGGGCTTCATTTTCCACGTCCTTGCTCCGGCCAGTCACGCTCGATGGAATCGTTGAGATCAATGCCGTCTGGCGCCCCCTGCTCAACGGGATTGCGCAATTCACGGGGCTCTCCTGGAACATCCCGGCGCCGACGGAGGAACAGGCGTGGTTTAAGGGCACAATCCACCGGCAGCCAGTGACACCGCCGGCGACATTCTCGGCCGAGGCGAGCGCAGGTCCCAAATCCGAGGTGGTGGAGGCGCTTCGGTGGGTGCATCGGCTGCTGTCTTCTGGCGAGGCAAGAGCCAAGGAGATCGGCATTGCGGCGACGTCGACGACGGACTGGGACGACCATTTTCTCGCCTATGCAAATAGCGCGGGCCTTCCCCTGCACTTCTCGCACGGCATACCAGCGCCAAGCACGCCGGAGGGGCAAGCCTGTGCCGCATTGGCCGACGTTCTAAGGACCGGTCTCAGCCAGGAAAGGATTTGGCGCCTGATCAGACCGCTGCCGCCACGGCCCTTCGCGGGCACCCTTCCGAAAGACTGGTTTGCCGGCATACCGCGCGGCGCGGGCCTGAGGACGCTCGAACAGTGGCGCGAGGCGCTCATCGCCGCGAGATCCCATCGCGCGGACGACATGGCTGCGGAAGGTGCCCTGCTTCCGATTCTGGAGCTTCTGGCGCGCGGCCCCGAGGCCGGCCAGGAAGCCGGCCGACTCCTACTCAGCGGCGCGAGCCTCGCGATGTGGAACTGCGGAGCGCGCCACCACACGCGGTTTCGCTTTCCTTGCAGGCAATGCGGGTGCGCGACGGCCGAGACCCGGCGAACAGCGTTGTGTGGAGCCCCGCTTCGCATCTCGCTGCGAGCCCGCGACCGTTCACGCGACTGCTTGGTCTGACGAGCCGATCCTGGCCTCGGCTCGAGAATGATGATCCTTGATCCCTCACCATCTTCTCGACCGTCGGATGCTGCATGTATTGACGACAGCAGATCGCGATCGCCGGCACTTTGAGGTTATCCGCGATGGAACGCGCGAGCACCTGATCCTCTCGCGGCCACAGCGCAATGCAAAGGGCAGCATCCTATCGCCAAGCTCGCTCTATCCCGCGAACGAGGTGGTCCAGAAGCGTGACCGTATTCCCGAACACGCGTTCAGCGAAGCAGACCGGCTTCTGGCGCGGCCGCGCGATGCGGGAGCGCTCGAGCATGTCCGTCAGAGCCAGCAGTGCTGGCACGCCACGACGGCTTGGTCGCATCCGACCATCCCGCGATCCTAGCCGCTCTCGCCCGGAGCCAATCGACGACGTCGCTTCAGAGGCTCCTGCGGGACCCGCTCGGCTACGTCTGGCGCTATGCGCTGGGATGGCGCTCCATCCGCCTGGAGGGCGAGCCGCTCCAGCTTGATCCGATAGCTTTTGGCGAATTGGTACACGAGCTCATTGCCGGCGCGATAACACGGCTTGAGCCAAGGCCGGGCTTCGCGCGCGCAAACGCCGACGAGATCGAGGCCGCCATTGAGGCAGCGTCCAGCAAGGTTCTGGCGTCCTGGCCGCTACAGCGCTCGGTGCCACCAGCTATCCTCTGGCAACATACCGTGAAGGAAGCCGCTCGCCGCACGACCAAAGGTCTTGCCTGCGACGATCCGACCCGGGCGGATACAAGGAGCTGGAGCGAAGTCCCGTTCGGCCAGGAGACGCTAATAGGCGGCGACTTGCCGTGGGATGAGACGGTCAAGGTACCGATAGAGCAAGCGGGACTTGTCTTTGGTGGTCGGATAGATCGGCTCGACATCCGCGCCTCCGGCGAGGCTGAGATGCATCAGAACATCACGGTCACCGTCGAGCCGTCCGCTTACCTGCAAGCCGTCGTGGCTCGGGCCGAAGCGGCTTCACGCGTTCAACTCAACGGCCAGCTCGGCACGGGAATGCAGGGGCCTGGCGACAATTCGGTTAAGTCCACACAAGGGCCGCCGACAGGATCACAAGAATGAAGATGCTATTCCCACAAACGTGGCGCGCGGGCATGCAGCGTGTCAGCGTAGCCATTGACGACAATATGGGTGAGCCAGTTGTGGTTATTCCTGTGACTCCGGGGAGGCCTAACTTCCCCGGAGAGCCTCAGCCTGACAGGGCTGTGACTGGGACCGCTGTCTTCATGGCGAAGCCTGAGACTGTGGTGATGGGCATAACAAGGTGCATGCGCGCGGCCATTCGCTGAGCCCGCTCATAACCACAAGCGTCCCCATCTTCACTTTCGATCACAAGGCGCTGCCATGGCCGTTGCTGCAAGGCTATCGCATCACGCTCATTCGCACGGGTGAAGCCTTCGAGGTAACAGACATCAAGTCTGACAGCGTTGCGCGTATCGAAGTCAAGGTCGTTCGGCTCGGCAGGTGCCGCGCGGCAATCAGGGTGACAGTGGAGCGTCAATCAGGATGAGAGAGCTTCGCCGGGCTCGTGACGCAGGGAGGGCGTAGCCCGACCGGAGTTACGAGCCCGGCGTCGGCGCGATCCACAGGGG
>NZ_JADYVG010000004.1:0-512225 GCF_020193585.1 Bradyrhizobium sp. IC3195
TACTAACTCGAGCTCTCGGCTCATCGAATAACATCGGCCTGCCCGCACTTCGTGCTCCCGGTGCCTCTGTCCCGATGGTCGCACCATACGCCACGATGTAGAACACCGCAGCGGGAACGTTGGCACCGAGACATCTCATACCGGTTACCAATCCGATCGAGCGCCTCAACGGCGAGATCAAGCGGCGGACCGAGGTGGTTGGCATCTTCCCAAATGAAGACGCCATCGTTCGCCTGGTCGGCGCGATCCTTCTCGAGCAGAACGACGAGTGGGCGGTTCAGCGGGCCCGCTACATGACGCTGGAAACCATCGCGCCGTTGAGTAATGATCCAACCGTCAGCCTCCCGGCTATCGCCAGCTGACTAGTCCGGCTCTTGCCGGCGAACGCGGTATCCCACCGCCAGTTACACCACGCTCAGGGAGTACGTCATGCCAAGCTGATGATTGCTTGTGGGTGCAAGTCCCATCCGGCCAAAGCCGTAGCAGGCAAGCCGGGACCGAGTCTTGCGGGCGTCGCGGCAACGCTGGAGTCCGAAGTGTAGACAGGAGTCGTGCGGGGTGCGGGAATGAGCCTCGAAAGGTGGATGTTCGCGGAGGCCGAGTGTGTTCCCTAAGCACGAAGGCTGCATGAGCATCGTCGATACGCGAGACGATGCCGCTCCGTCGGGGTCGATGGCCGCATCACGCACGGAAGGCAATCATCGGAACATGAGAGGCCCGACCGGGTCCGCTGGATTGATCTCCAGCGGGGGACAGCGGCAAGGCACTGCCAGAGCCGTTGTCCGAGCTGAGGTCGGGAGTCGGACTGGTCCATACTACCTGTGAAGTCGTCGAAGGTAACGAGACGCATGGAGGGAAGGGACCAGCCCGAGGGGAGCCTGCGCGAGGAGGCCAAGGTCCGGACACAGAGCCGGGTTACCTTGCCGCCGAACCTCAAGCGGGTGAGCGCGGCAGCCAAGCAAGCTGTCCAAACCCGGTTCACGGCCCTGCTGCACCATGTCGATGACGACGCTCTTCTTCGGGCGTTTCGACGACAAAAGCGGCAGGCCAGCGCGGGGGTCGATGAGGTGACGGTGGCGAAGTACGAAGAGAGGCTGACGGATAACCTCCGCGACCTCTGCGGACGGGTCCACTCCGGTCGTTACCGGCCACAGCCGGTGCGGCGCGTCTACATCCCCAAAGCCGATGGCGGTAAGCGGCCTCTCGGCGTGCCGGCGCTAGAGGACAAGATTGTCCAAAGCGCGGTGGCCGAGGTGCTGAGCGCCGTCTACGAGGCCGACTTCCTCGGGTTCTCCTATGGCTTCCGGCCGGGGCGGAATCCTCACATGGTGCTTGATGCTCTGCATACGGCGATCATGAGCCAGCACGTGAACTGGGTGCTCGATGCCGACATACGCAGCTTCTTGGACGTGGCTTCATAATACCCCCTGGTTCATGCGGTTTGGTCGAAAAGGCCGGCTTGCGGGGCTAAGACCTTGATGCGGAGTCCTTTTTGCTTCCCGCGCACAACGTGCACGGCTTCGAGTTCGCCGCGCTTGACTCGCTGCAAGACGGTTTGGCGCGAGACCCCGAGCGCCCGCATAGCCTCGCGCATCGGCAGAAAGTCGTCGGACGTTTCACTGTTGAAGCGGGCCTTGAGTTCATCGGTCAGGCGAATGCGCCAGGGAGCGCCTGGCGTGAGCTGCTCGCCGGCGATAATGCCGTCGTTGAGCAAACGATGGATCGTCGAGGGAGCGACACCAAGCGCGGCGGCGGCTTGCTTGATGGTCAAAAGATCGGGCCGGCGGCTTGCGGTTTATCTTGGAAGCCTGGGATCTTCCAGTGCCGGCGTAAATTACCGACGCGGTTGCGGTCGAGCGGTGGCCGTAGGCCGTTGTGCGGCTCTGCCGGTTGAGGATGCCGGCGATCACGGCATCGGGATAATGCACTGCCAGTCGTCGCAGGAGCGCAACTGTATCCTCGTCGGTGCGGATCGTCGCTGGCCGCGATCGGGGCAGGCCGAGATCAATCTCGGTCAGCGCGCCGCCCTTCCAGCGCAGCGTCAAATGGGCGGCAAAGGCCTCGCGATCGACTTTGACGATGACCTCGTCGAGGAGCGTCCGCAGCAACTCTTTCCGGTCGCGCGGCGTCGTCGTGCTTGCGTTCCAGACGGAGACGAGATCAGGTCCGAGCGCGAGCAGGCGGTCACGCTCCTGTTGGCTGATCGTATGGGGGCGAGCAGCCTCACGACGCGCAAGATCGGCCTTGGCGGCCTCCAGCGCCTTCAGGCACGCTTCCCACTCTCGCTCGAGAACCGCGCGCGACGAGACGGTTATCGGGATCGACGGCGCGATAGCGCCGTTCTGCACGCCGGGCTTCGTAGCTGGCGCGTTCCGCGGCAAGTCGCCATTGCTTGAGCCCCGCCTCGCGATCCGCCTCAAGCCGTTCCGCGGCGGTGAGTGTCGCGGTCAGCTTTGCGGGTTCTAAGGCGGCGATGAACGCTTGGGTGATGGCGTGGTCGATTTGAACGCCGCCGATATTGAGGCAGTAGACGCCTCGGTTCTCGACCAGCACTTTGCCAGCACAGTGATAGCCTGGCGAAGCATTGCGTCCGCGATAGTGGGTGTGCAGGCGGCGGCCGCAATGGCCGCAACTGGCAAGACCTTGCAGGAGGGCGCCACCCTCTCTCACGGCACCGCCGCCCTTGTGCGGCTGAGGTCGCGTGTTCGCGGCGAGACGTTGCTGATTTGCTTCATAGGTCTGCCAATCGATGAAGCCTGGATGATGCTCGGGGATGAGAACCTGCCATTGGGAACGCGGCAAGAATCGAATCCGCTGCTTGCGCGCGCCAGTGCCATCGAGAATCGTCTCATGGCGCGTTTTGCCATAGACATAGGCGCCGGCATAGACGGGATTGGTCAAGACCTGGTGGATGGCGGTGTAACTGGCCTCGACCCAGCGGATCTCGGCGCGGGCGTGCAGCTGCAGCGGGAACGTGAGCCCCTCGGACCGAAACCAGAGCCAAACGCGACGTGCCGATCCCATCTCGGCAAAGCGCGCAAAAACATGGCGAATGGCGGTAACGACAGCCTCATCGGGATGGAAGCGGACCTCGCCATCAGTCTCGCCCCAGACGAAGCCGACCGGCAGACCGCGGCGCAGTTCGCCGCGCGCCGCCTTGTTGCGGATTCCACCGTTGAGGCGAGCCCGCAGCACGTGCAGTTCGGCTTCGCTCATCGTGCCTTTGAGCCCCAGCAAGAGACGGTCATTGAACATGGCCGGATGATAAATGCCGTCGGCATCGCCGATCAGCGTGTCGGTGAATCCGGCCAGATCAATCAGGCGGTACCATTCGGCGTTATTACGCGCGAGCCGCGAGACTTCGAGACCGAGCACCAGTCCGACGCGCGCGAGCGCCACTTCGGCGGTGAGGCGGGCAAAGCCCGAACGCGCCACCGTGCCCGAACCGGAGAGGCCAAGATCCTCGTCGATAACGATGATGCGGTCATCGGGCCAGCCGAGGTCGCGCGCTTTGCCGACAAGTGCATATTGCCGCTCGGTCGATTCGCGGTTGTGCTCGACCTGTGCGGCGCTGGATTGGCGCAGATAGACGACGGCCTGTCGAGAGAGATGAATTGACGTAATCTTGACGTGCTCATTCATCGCTTGCCTCCGTCGCCGGGCCGCTCTGAAGCAGGCGTGACATGAGGCGCGCCAGAAGCTCGATTGCCGCGATGCGGGCGGCTTCGTCGATTTGGTCCCACGCGACTGGCGCGCTTGGTGGAACCTCGGGCTGATCGAACAAGTCCAGGTTCAATTGCATGGCGGCTCTCCTTGCACGGCGCCGACTCGGCACCCCGGATGCAAAGAGCGTCGACCAGCTTGCGCAAGTGGAGCAAATCACCGAGCCTGCCGAGATCGTGGACAGCGTCATCGGCATCGATTGGCGGCGTGCCTCCAAGCGGCTCCACCTTCCAATCGGTCCAGCTCGCCGGAATCAACGACCGACTGCCATCCGGCAGAACCGTGAGGAGAAAGTGGATGCCGCGCCGCCTGATGGTACTGATGACGGCCAGCGTCCGACCTTCGAAAGCGTGACGCGTGCGCGTGATCGTTACCGAAGCCGGAATATCTTGGCGATGGGCAGTCTGTGGCCGCTTCCTTCGACTCGGTCGACCACGAGTGGCTGTTGCGGATGCTGGCGCACAGGATCGCCGATCCTCGCATCTTGCAGCTCATCGGGCTGTGGCTGCGAGCCGGCGTTCTTGAGAGCGGCGAGAAGCAAGAGACGGACAGGGGCACGCCGCAAGGGGCGGGCATCAGCCCGCTCCTGCCAACATCTTCCTGCACTACATCCTCGATCTCTGGACCCAGAAATGGCGTCATCGCCACGCACGCGGTCGTATCGTGATCGTGCGCTACGCGGACGACTTCGTCATGGGCTTCGAGAACAAGGCAGATGCGCGGGAAATGCTGTTGGCCCTCAAGGCGCGGCTGGCCAGCTTCGGCCTGACGCTCCATGAGGACAAGACGCGGCTGATCGAGTTTGGCCGGTTCGCGGCCCTCTCGCGTCAGCGGCGGGGCGAGCGGCGGCCAGAGACCTTCGCCTTCCTCGGCTTCACCCACTACTGCGGGCGGACCCGAGATGGCCGGTTCATCGTGAGGCACAAGACGGAAGGGAAACGCCTGACGCGCAAGCTGACGGCGTTGCGCCAGGAGGCCTGGCGGCTCATGCACGCGCCACTGGCCACGCAGCACGAGTAGTTCGCCGCCGTTCTGCGCGGGCACTATGGCTATTATGGCAGGCCGCACAATTATCCAGCGCTCAACGGCTTCTACCGCGAAGTGCGTCGGACCTGGCTGCGTTGTCTGAGACGGCGTAGCCAGAAAAGTCGGCGCATGGGCTGGCCGGAGTTCGAGACCCTGACGGCACGCTTCCGCCTGCCAACTCCACGCATCACTCGCACATGGGCGCAGGCGCGGATATGACGCGGGTTACCCTCGGGAAGAGCCGGGTGCGGGAAAGCCGCCTGCCCGGATCTGTGAGGGCAAAGCCAAATGGCCGAGCTACTCGACCACGATCCCGCGACCCGGCCCCAGAGCGCGTGATCTACACATGTGACGGTTTGAGTCGCACGGAACGGACCGTCTTCAGTGATCTATTCGTTGGCTTCTCCCCTTTAGCAGTCCCGGATTTCGCATTTTCGTGATCACGGGCGCCTCCGGTGGCATCGATGGGCGGTGATTCTGACAAACGCGGCTAAATCAGCAGATCCAAGTTCAAACCAGCGCGCACACTTGTGCCCCGTTCCCCCAGAGAACGCCGCAACGAAATCGCAACGAATTGGGTGAAACGACCGTGAACAAAACGGGACGGTAACCGCTGCCACCTCGATAAAAATCAATAACTTAGAAGATATTCACTGCGTTCGGGACGCAGGGGTCGCAGGTTCGAATCCTGCCACTCCGACCATTCTTCCAAAAGTCGACGTTTTCCAAAGTCTTGGCAGACCGGCTGCCGGCGCGTCAGGACGCCTTTTTGCAACGATTTCGGGATTGGGTCCACGGCCGATTTGGCGGGGCAGGGTGGCCTGTCGCGGTAGCATGGCTTGCCAGAAGCGAGCGCCGGCGGTTCCGACTTGCGAAGCTAGGTCAGGGGCCTACCGCCGCGCCATCAGCACACGCACCAAAAACGCCACCATCAGCGCCGGGCCGTGGTGCCTCGCCGGTTGCCCTCCAGTCATCCCGACGGCTAGATGAGTCCCAAGCTGATCGCGCGCCTGAGGCGCGATCGGCCAATAACAAAAACAGGGCTGGAAATCATGAACAATAAAATCATCGCGCTCGCTACGGCTTTTGGCTTCGCGGCCTGCGGGTCGGCATGGGCCGCGTGGCCCGACGACAAGCCGATCGAAGTCGTCGTCGGCTTTGCGCCCGGCGGCGGCACCGATGTCATGGCGCGCAAGCTCCTTCCCTTTGTCGAGCGTGTGCTGGGCGGCAAGGCGAAGTTCGTCGTCCTGAACAAGCCCGGCGCCGGCGGAGAGATCGCGTTTGCGTCGATCGCGCGCGCGGCGCCCGAGGGCTATTCGATCGGTGTCGTCAACGTGCCAGGCTACAACTTCCTGCCGATGACCCGCAAAACCCAATACACCACGGATGAAATCCGGCTGGTCGCTCGCGTCGTCGAAGATCCGAATGTCATGGTGGTGCCTGCCGATAGCAGATTCAGCAATCTGCCGGATGTCGTTGCCGCACTGCGCAGCAAGCCGGGCTCGGTGACCTTCGGTCACAATGGTGCCGGCACGAACGGTCATCTGGCCATTCGCATGCTTGCGGCAGCCGCGAAAGTCGAGCCCAACGAGATCTCCTACAGAGGAACGGCCGCACAGCGGACCGATCTCCTGGGCGGGCATCTGGACGTCGGCATGGTCACCCTCAGCGAGATCCCCGAATTGCATGGCACCAACAAGGGGCCACTTCGTGTCATCGCGATCCTGTCGAAGAAGCGCTTTCCATCGCTGCCGGGCGTTCCGACGGCAGAGGAGGCGGGCTTTCCGGTCATGACGACGGCGGAACGCGGCTTCGCGGTCCCGAAGAGCGTTCCGGACGACGTCGTTAGGAAGCTGGAAACCGGGATTGCCGAAGCGCTGCGCAATCCCGAGTTCGTGACGAGCTCGCCCGGCGACGAGCCGGTGATCGCCTTCCTGCCTGGCGCCGAGTGGCAGAAACATCTCGACGATATGTCCGCAGCTTTACGTCCTTACGCCGAGCAGATGCGAGCAGACGGGCAGAAGTGATCGATCCTTCCGTAGCCGGCGGCTGTTGGGAGACTACCGCCGCGCCACCAGCACGCCCAGCAGAAACGGCATTGGGCCGGCTCTCAAAACCAGAGGACGAAGCCGCCCTAGTGTGGATATCGTCGCAAGTCGTGACTTTCACGATTCCTCGCTCTCGATTCGCACTCCGAATTTTAGCGGAAATTAGCTGACAACCTACTTCTGCAGCTCGCCTCGGTGCTGCGGAGCAATCCCTGCTGGTGCGCCCCGCCAACGCAAACGGCGCGGCCGTGATCGACCGCGCCGCTGTGATCTTCTGATGTGAAGGGCCCTATTCTTCGTAGGGTGCGTAGGCTGATGTGCCCCAGCGAGGCCCGTCATAGCCGTAACCCGGGCCCGGGTAACCGTAGGTGTTGGTGGGGCGCCAATCGCCGATGCACTGGCATTGGCCGATGCCGGCCATCAACTGGCCGCCGCTCATGGCGGGCCCGGCGGCGCCGACTGCTTCTCCAGCCGGTGGGGTGCACGGGCCGGGACCGCGTCCCGCAGCGAGGCTGGGGCTTACAGTTGCGAGCGGCAAAATCGCGGCCAGAGTTGCGGCGACGCTCACGAGTTTCGTACGTGTCATGGTTGTCTCCATGTTCGAGGCTTAACGTGGGACGAATCCCTCCTGCCGCGAGACGTTCCGCGCGGAACGGTCGCGTTTTCGCGAGCAAAAAAGGTTTCCTCGGGTTTCACGGAACGCCGCGATTTCCATTGACATGAGCGCGTCATCGCGAGCGCGCATCATCTGCGAGCGACCAGCACACCGACCAGAAAGGCCACCAGCAGCGACGGCAGCGGGGCGTCGCGCACCATGCCGCGGACGACGTCTTGCCAGTGCTGCTCCGGCACCAGTCTCGGCGATCGCACGTTGGGCGCGGGCTGGATACCCCAGTGTGATGCGAGCTCGGCGACCTCGCTTTGCGCGAGGCGCACGCCGTCGCGGACGCGATAGATCGCGGCCTCGGACCGCTCACGCGGTGCGAGCAGCATCAAGGTCTCGACCGCGGTGCGCAGCGTCATCTCGCCGTAGCCTTGCAGCCTGACCTGCTCCTCGGGATCGGACGTCATGCAAAATCCCTCACAGCGTCAAATTCTTCACAATGAGAAATGGCGCGCGATGGTGAAGGCCGCCGCCGTGCACAGAACCAGCGTGGGCCCGGCCACGTCGCGCGCGAGATCGGCGCGCGTCAGCTGCCTGCTCATGGTCTTGCTCCATGCTTTGCATGGAAATGGCCGCCGCCGCGCTTGGTTCCCTGCGCCGGCGCGAATCGGCAGGCCGACTATTTCCGCAGCAGCTCGCTCAAGGCCGCCGTCGCTTCGGCGCAGCGGATGTCGTCGATCTCCCGCGACAGGCTGAGCGCGCTCGATCTCAGCTCCTCGAGCTTCCAGCTGTCCGGATGCTGGTTTTCGAGCTGACCGAGACGCTTGTTCAGATCGTCTAATCTCGATTGAAGCTGCCCGATGCTGGCGGCCCCATTCACTTTCCAAACGCGTTGTGCGCGCATCGTCGTTCCCCTGATAGTCTCACGGCCTTGTGAGAGCGGTTCATGGCCGGAATGGGAGTTTGTTTTGTCCGGCTTCAGACGGCGGGGAACCGTTGCAGATCGGCAACGAAGTTCCTGTTTGGTGCTCACCCAGCGCCGCACGATGATACCCGCAGGCCCGGAATTTGATTGTGCCCTCAGTACGGGGCGCCGAGGCGGCCTGTGCGCGCGGGTGATAGGCTCTGGCCGGGCGCACTCGAAAAAGATGAGGAACGACGCGTGACGAGAACTGTGACCATTGCAGCCGGCCAGCTCGGACCGATCGCGAGGAGCGAGTCGAGGTCCGCGGTGGTGGCGCGACTGATGGCGTTGATGCGCGAGGCGCGGGCCTGCGGCTGCGACCTGATCGTCTATCCCGAGCTGGCGCTGACCACGTTCTTTCCGCGCTGGTACTTCGAGGACCAGGCCGAGATCGACAGCTTCTTCGAGCGCGAGATGCCGGGTGCCGAGACACAGGCGCTGTTCGATCTCGCCCGCCAGCTCGGCATCGGCTTCTGCCTCGGCTATGCCGAACTGACGCTCGAGGTCGGGATTGTCAGGCGCTACAACACGTCCATCCTCGTCGACAAGAGCGGCGCGATCGTCCTGAAATATCGCAAGGTGCATCTGCCCGGCCATGCCGAGCACGAACCGTGGCGCGAATTCCAGCATCTGGAGAAGCGCTATTTCGAGCCCGGCAGCGGCTTCGGCGTGGTCGATGCCTTCGGCGGCGTGATCGGCATGGCGATCTGCAACGACCGCCGCTGGAGCGAGACCTATCGCGTGATGGGCCTGCAGGGCGTCGAGATGGTGCTGATCGGCTACAACACGCCCGTGCACAATCCGCCCGCGCCGGAGCATGACGATCTCTCGCTGTTCCACAATCATCTGGTGATGCAGGCCGGCGCCTATCAGAACGGCACATTCGTGGTCGGAGTCGCCAAGGCCGGTGTGGAGGAGGGCGTCGACCACATCGGAGGCAGCTGCATCATCGCGCCCTCGGGCGAGATCATTGCGGCCTGCACGACAAAGGGCGACGAGATCGCGCTGGCGCGCTGCGATCTCGATCTCTGCAAATCCTACAAGCGCACCACCTTCAATTTCGACGTGCACCGCCAGCCGCGCGCCTACGGCATGATCGTCGAGCGGAAGGGCGTGACGATCATGGCGGATGGGACGCCGGTGCCGCGGAGGGGGTGACGCTCTCTCCTTCGTCATTGATTCTCTTCACGACCACGTGTGTTTATTCGGAAACGTTCATTCCCTATTATTCCGCAATGCAAAAGACCGCCCGCCGCTCCCGGCCTGCCGCCCGTCTGCCCGGCCGTCCCCGGGAATTCGACATGGACACCGCGCTCGACCGCGCCGTGCGCGTGTTTCGCGAGCGCGGCTATCATGCCACCTCGATCGGGGACCTCACTGCGGCGATGCGGCTCGCGACGGGAAGCATCTACAAGGCGTTTCGCGACAAGCATGCGGTGTTTCTCGCCGCCTTCGAGCGCTACACGGCCCTGCGCCAGCAGCAGACCCGCAGCGCGGCGGCGCGTGGTGCAAACGGCCGCGAGCAAATCCGCAACGTGCTGCTGTCCTATGTCGAGCATTCCCGGGGCAGCGAGGGGCGGCGCGGCTGCCTCGTGGTCGGCAGCGCGGTCGAACTGTCCGCGCTCGATCCGGCCGTGGGTGCCCGCGTCAGCACACAGCTCGCGAGCAACGAGAGCTTCATCGCCGGCCTCATACGCGCCGGACAGGCCGATGGCTCGATCCCCCGCCATGTCGTAGCCGACGACACCGCGCGGCTGATGCTCTGCATCACGCAGGGAATGCGCGTCGTCGGCAAGGCGCGTCTGCCGCTCGACGCAGAGCGTCTCGTCGGCGCCGCAATGAAGCTGCTCGCCTGAATTTTTTGTCAGAATAGGGAATGACCATTCCCTATACCTTACCTAACGGCCATTCCCTGCGCCTTACCTGGAGACCATGCGAATGACGATGAATGCCACGATCGAGACCGCGCCGGGGCCGGATGCGGTGTCGCAGCGCCTGACCTTCGTGCTTGCCGCGGCTTGTGGCATGGTCGCCGCCAACATCTATTATGCGCAGCCGCTGATCGCCCCAATCAGCGCCGCGCTCGGCCTGTCGCATGCAGCTAGCGGGCTGATCGTGACGATGACGCAGATCGGCTACGGCACCGGGCTGCTGCTGATCGTGCCGCTCGGCGATCTCGTCGAGAACCGCGCGCTGATCTGCTCGGTGATCATGCTCGGCGCCGCGGCGCTGCTCGCCGCGGCGTTCGCAACCCATGCGCTGCCGTTCCTGCTCGCCGCACTGTTCATCGGCCTCGGCTCGGTCGCGGTGCAGATCATCATCCCCTATGCAGCGCATCTGGCGCCCGAAGCCATCCGCGGCCGCGTCGTCGGCAACGTCTCGACCGGCCTGATGCTCGGCATCATGCTGGCGCGTCCGGTGTCGAGCTTCGTCACCGCCTTGCTGTCGTGGCACGCAGTGTTCTTCGCCTCCGCCGCGCTGATGATCGTGCTCGCAGCCGTGCTCTGGATGACGCTGCCGAAGCGCAAGCCGGTCACGCGGATGCATTACGGCCAATTGCTGCTGTCGATGCCGGACCTGGTGCGGGCCACGCCGCTGCTGCGGCGCCGCGCGCTGTACCAGGCGAGCCTGTTCGGCGCCTTCACCCTGTTCTGGACGGTGGCGCCACTCCAGCTCGCCGGCGAGTTCGGCTTCTCCCAGCGCGGCATCGCGCTGTTCGCGCTGGCCGGCGTCGCCGGCGTGTTCGCAGCACCGATCGCCGGGCGCCTCGCGGACCGCGGCCATAGCAGCATCGCGACGCTGGTCGCGATGCTGCTCACGGCCGCCGGCTTCCTGGTGACCTCCATCGGCGCGTCCGGCTCGATGCTGAACCTCGCCTGTCTGGTGGTGGCCGCGATTGCGATCGATATCGGCGTCCAGGGCAATGTGGTGCTGGGCTTCCGCGCCATCTTCGCGCTCGGGCACGAGCACCGCAGTCGCCTCAATGGTCTCTACATGGCGACGTTCTTCGCCGCCGGCGCGGTCGGCTCGGCGGTCGGAGCATGGGCGTTCGCACAGGGAGGCTGGACGCTCGCATCGGCCATTGGCCTTGCTTTGCCCGTCGCGGGGTTGCTCTACGCGCTGACCGAGTAGCGGCCGTCGCCCGAACGGTGCGACCGACCTCGCGATGACGCAATTTCCATCTCGCGGATTGGTTGCGGTTGTAGTACTTTCGTCGCAACGCACCTGGTTAACGGGCGGCAGGGGGATGCTGATGAAACGTGCGGGGCTGTTTGGCGCACGGCGGGTACGGCCATGGTCGTGGGGGGCGTTTCTGCTCGGGCTCGCCGTCGTCGCGGTTTCGGCCGTGGTTCAGGGCATCTGCGTCCTGCTCGGCGCAAAGTTCTATTTCGCAGCGTTTCTGCCCGGCCTGTTCGTGCTTGCGCTGATGGCGGGTGCACCGGCGGCGGCATTCGCCGCGCTGCTCACCGTGCCGCTGGTGTGGTGGGCGTTCATCCCGCCGTTCTTCGAGCTCAATGCGCTGACCAGCGCGCATGCCGATTCCATCAACCTGTTCTGTCTTCTTGCCGTCCTCCTGATCGGCCTTGCCGATCTCTGCCGCGCGACGATGACAATCGTCAGAAGCGGCGGGCTGAAGCCTTCGGGCGAGAGCGCGGCAACGAATCCGCAATAGATCGCGCCGCGCGCGTTGCGCCCGAGCAACAGTCCGGCAACCATCCGCGAACTTGCCGCGCGCCGCTAACTTTTCGAAAAAGATTTGGCCGCAGTTTCTCCCGCGGGAATGACGAGGGAGTTTTCGGACATGAACGGTCACGCCATCCTGGAGAACGTGCGCCGCTACCGCGGCATCGCATCGCTCTATCGCCAGACCGCAGCGTTCCGCCCGGGCCAGAGCTGGTCGCTGCTGGAGCAGGCGAGCGAGTGGGAGGCGCGGGCGCTGTCGGAGCTGGAAGCCTATTTCGCCTCGCGCACGGACCACACCGCCCCGCTCGCGGCCTGATCGCCGGCCATCGGCGCGCCCTGAACCGGCTCGCCGAAGGCGCGACCGCCACGGGCAACTACGGAGTTGTCTCCGCATCCTTCTGTGCTAGCAACGGCCGAGAGATTCTTCTTCACGTCGGCCGGGGCACGCGATGACCACCTTCAACCGCATCTTCACGACGGAGCGCCTGCTCCAGATCATCGTGGTGCTGGCGGCGACGCTCGCCATGAAGCTGATGAGCTGAGCGAAGGCCGGCTATCGTCCGCCTAGCTCGGGCAAATCAGGCAGATAATTCGAGCCTTCCGAGCCGAGGAAATCGAACATCGCCTGCGCGGGCGGCAGCAGCACCTTGTCGCTGCGGCGGATCACGTACCATTGCCGCACGATCGGCAGGCCCGCGACGTCGAGCACGACGAGCCGGCCCTCGGCGAGCTCATGCGCCACGGTGTGAGCCGAGATGAAGGCGATGCCGAGCCCGGCGATGACCGCCTGCTTGATGGTCTCGTTGCTGCTCATCTCCATGCCGATGATCGGCTCGAGATCCGATTTCTGGAACATGCCCTCCATCAGCGTCCGCGTGCCCGAGCCGGGCTCGCGGGTGAGGAAGGTCTCGTGCACGAGATCGGTCAGGCTGAGGCCGGAATCCTTCTCCAGCCAATGGCCCTTGCGCGCGACGATGATGTGCGGGTTGCGCCCGAGCTGGCGGACGTCGACGGTGACGTCGGCCGGTGGCCGACCCATTACCGCGAAGTCGAGGTCGTAGCCGTGCATGGCCTCGCGGATCTCCTCGCGATTGCCGATGGTCAGCTTGATCTCGATCTTGGGGTAGCGCTTGGAGAACGCCGCGATCGCGTGCGGCACGAAATATTTCGCGGTCGAGACCGCGCCGAGATGCACGGTGCCGCCGGTCCGCCCCGCGAGCAGGTCGAGCGCGCCCTGGCAATCGGTGATCGCGGCTTCGACCCGTTCGGCCAGCGCCAGCACCTCCCTGCCGGCTTCCGTCAGCAGCATGCCGTCGCCGGTTCGCTGCACCAGGGGCAGGCCGGCCAGGTCCTGCAGCTGCCGCAGCTGCTGGGTCACGGCCGGCTGGGTCAGCCCGAGATGGCTCGACGCCGCCGTCACGCTGCCTTTGGCCGAGAGCGCCGCAAGCGAGCGCAGCTGCCGGATCGTCAGATGCCGGAGCTGGGCCGCTGCATGGCCGGCGCCATTATAAGAAAATTCTTTGAGGCTCATTATGAATAGAAATTTTCCTTATTAAGCCGCTCCTGTCAATCTCCTGAATGCCGGCACTGACCGTGACCTGCCTCCACCAGGAGGGAATGGGTGCGGCACCGGCAAGGGGATGGACGCAGATGACCGGGCAACTCAGGCTGGACGACCACCTTCAACGGTATTCTGAGACCGCGCCGCATGCGTTGGCCGTGGCAGCCGCGGTCGATGCCATCGCGGCCGCAGCGATCGAGATTGCCGATCTCATCGCCAGCGGCGATCTCGCCGACGCCTCGGGCCTGACCACCGGGCGCAACAGCGACGGCGATCTCCAACGCGACCTCGACGTCCAGGCGGACGCGATCCTGCGCCGCTGCCTCGGCCGGCTGCCGATCGCGGCGCTGGCGTCGGAGGAGATGCGTGAGGCCCAGATCGTCGATCGTCAGGGGCGAATCTGCATCGCGATCGATCCGCTCGACGGCTCCTCCAACATCGACATCAACATGACCGTCGGCACGATCTTCTCGATCCTGCCGGCCCCCGATGATCTCTCACTCGCCTTTCAGCAGCGCGGCTCGGCGCAGCTCGCGGCGGGCTTCGTCACCTACGGCCCGCAGACCTCGCTGGTGCTGACGCTCGGCGACGGCGTCGACATCTTCACGCTCGATCGCAAGGCGGGCTGCTTCCGCTTCGCGCGCAGCGGCGTGCAGATCGCCGAAGCCTGCGAGGAGTTCGCGATCAACGCCTCGAACCGCCGGCATTGGGATCCGCCGGTGCGCGCCTTCATCGACGAATGCCTCGCCGGCGTCGACGGGCCCGCCAACCACGATTTCAACATGCGCTGGATCGGGTCGCTGGTCGCGGAGGCCTATCGCATCCTCACCCGTGGCGGCGTGTTTCTCTACCCTTCCGATGCGCGGCCCGGCTACGGCGACGGCCGCCTACGCCTGACCTACGAAGCACACCCGATGGCGATGATCATCGAGCAGGCCGGCGGCTCGGCCTCGACCGGGCGCGAGCGCATCCTCGATCTATCGGCGCAGAGCCTGCACCAGCGCGTGCCGCTGATCATGGGCTCGAGCAACGAGGTGCGGCGCGTCGAGGAGCTGCATTGCGATCCGCTGCTGGTTGCCAGCGTCTCGGCGCCGCTGTTCGCGCGGCGCGGATTCTTCCGGCTCTGAGCGAGGCGTCCGATGTCCAGGAAGCATCCGATCATCTCCATCACCGGCTCCTCCGGCGCCGGCACCACCTCCGTCAAGAAGACCTTCGAGCAGATCTTTTTCCGCGAGAAGGTCAACGCCGTCTACATCGAGGGCGACGCCTTCCACCGCTACGACCGTGCCGAGATGCGTGCGCAGATGGCGAAGGAGGCCGAGCGCGGCAACAAGCACTTCAGCCATTTCAGCCCCGAGACCAATTTGTTCGAGGAGCTGGAACGCGCCTTCCGCGACTACGGCGAGACCGGCACCGCGGTGACGCGGCACTACGTCCACGACGCCGAGGAATCGGCGCTGCATGGCGCGGCACCAGGCACCTTCACCGACTGGAAGCAGCTGCCGGAGGATTCGGACCTTCTGTTCTACGAGGGCCTGCACGGCGCCGTAGTCACCGATAAGGTGAACGTCGCGCGCTATGCCGATCTCAAGATCGGCGTCGTGCCCGTCATCAACCTCGAATGGATCCAGAAGCTGCACCGCGACCGCAGCGCACGCGGCTATTCGACCGAGGCGGTCACCGACACCATCCTGCGGCGGATGCCCGACTACATCCACTACATCTGCCCGCAATTCACCGAGACCGACATCAACTTCCAGCGCGTCCCGACCGTGGACACCTCCAATCCATTCATCGCGCGCTGGATCCCGACGCCGGACGAATCGATGGTGGTGATCCGCTTCAAGAATCCGCGCGGTATCGACTTCCCCTATCTGCTCTCGATGCTGCCGCAGAGCTGGATGTCGCGCGCCAACTCGATCGTCTGCCCCGGCGCGAAGCTGGACCTGGCCATGCAGCTGATCCTGACGCCGCTGATCATGCAGCTGATCGAGCGCAAGCGCAGCCTGAAGTGAACAGGGAGAGACTCCGATGAACATCTCCGTCCATGCCGAAGCTGACCTCAATGCGGTCACGCATAACGATCTCGCCAATGCCGTCCGCTTCCTCGCGGTCGATGCCATCGAGGCAGCGCAGTCAGGCCATCCCGGGCTACCCATGGGCATGGCCGACGTCGCGACTGTGCTGTTCTCGCGCTTCCTGAAGTTCGACTCGGCGCATCCGAACTGGCCGGACCGCGACCGCTTCGTGCTGTCGGCGGGGCACGGCTCGATGCTGCTCTATGCGCTGCTGCATCTCACCGGCGGCGATATCAGCCTCGACGACATCAAGGCCTTTCGCCAGTGGGGCTCGAAGACGCCGGGCCACCCCGAATATGGCCACACGGCTGGTGTCGAGACCACGACGGGACCGCTGGGCCAGGGCATTGCGACCGCGGCCGGCATGGCGCTCGCCGAGCGGATGGCGAATGCGCGGCATGGCGATGGGCTCGTCGATCACTTCACCTATGTTATCGCGGGCGATGGCTGCCTGATGGAAGGCCTCAGCCATGAGGCGATCTCGCTGGCCGGTCATCTCGGGCTCGGCCGGCTGATCGTGCTGTTCGACGACAACGGCATCTCCATCGACGGTCCGACCTCGCTGGCGACATCGGACGACCAGCTCGCGCGCTTCGCTGCCTCCGGCTGGTCGGTGCGCCGCGTCGACGGACATGATCCCGAAGCGGTGGCGCAGGCGATAGCGGAGGAGCGGGAGACCGCGAAGCCGTCGCTGATCGCCTGTCGCACAATCATCGGCTATGGCGCGCCTGATAGACAGGGCACCGAGAAAGTGCATGGCGCGCCGCTCGGCACCGAGCAGACGGCAGCGGCGCGGCGGACGCTGGGTTGGGACTATCAGCCTTTCGTGGTGCCGATCCCGGTGCTCAAGGCTTGGCGGATGATCGGGCAGCGCGGGCAGGTCGACCGCCTCGCTTGGCTCGATCGTTACGAAGGTGCGACGCCGGAGCAGCGCGACCTGTTCGTCGAGGGCAAAGCCGCGGCTCTGCCCGCCGCCTATGCGCTGGCCGCGGCGAAATTGCGTGAGCACTTTGCATCCGAGCGGCCGAAGCTGGCGACGCGGCAGGCCTCGCAACAGGTGCTCGAGGGAATCGCAGGAACAATTCCCGGCCTGGTCGGCGGCTCCGCGGACCTCACCCATTCGAACCTGACGCATGCCAAGGCGCAGGCGCCGGTCAAGAGCGGTGCGTTCGCCGGCGACTACATCCACTATGGCATCCGCGAGCACGGCATGGCCGCAGCGATGAACGGCCTGGCGCTGCATGGCGGCTTCATTCCCTATGGCGGCACGTTTCTGGCGTTCTCCGACTACAGCCGGCCGGCGATCCGACTTGCGGCCTTGATGCGGCTGCGCGTCATCCACGTGATGACGCACGACTCCATCGGTCTTGGCGAGGATGGTCCGACGCATCAGCCGGTCGAGCATCTGACCGCGCTCCGCGTGCTTCCGAGCCTGCTGGTGTTCCGCCCCGCCGATGCCGTGGAGACGCTGGAGGCCTGGGATTGCGCGCTCGCGGCGGAGCATCGCCCCTCAGTGCTATGTCTGTCGCGGCAGGCCTTGCCGACATTCCGCAGCGATGGGCGCGGCAGAAACCGCGTCGCGAACGGTGCCTATCTCGTCGTCTCGCCGGACGGCGGCCGTGACGTGACGCTCATCGCAACCGGCTCGGAAGTCTCGATCGCGCTGGAAGCCGCACGCCTGCTCGCGACCGAGCACGTTCGCGCCGCCGTGGTCTCGGCGCCGTGTTTCGCACTGTTCGAGGAGCAGCCGGAGGATTACCGCGCCTCGGTGCTCGGCACCGCGCCGCGCGTCGGCATCGAGGCAGCTGTCGCCGGCGATTGGCATCGCTGGATCGGCGCTGACGGCGAATTCGTCGGCATGCGCGGCTTCGGCGCCTCGGCCCCCGCCCCGGTGTTGTACCGCGAATTCGGCATCACGCCGCAAAGCGTTGCGGAAGCGGCCCGCCGGGCGATTGCCCGCAAGAGCCAATAAGGAGGACGAATCTTGGCCCGTATTACTCTCCGCCAATTGCTCGATCACGCTGCCAGTCACGGCTACGCCGTGCCGGCGTTCAACATCAACAACATGGAGCAGGGCATCGCGATCATGCAGGCGGCGGCCGCGGTCGATGCGCCCGTCATCATCCAGGCCTCGCGCGGCGCGCGCAGCTATGCCGGCGATCTCATGCTTTCGCACATGATCGACGCGCTGGAGCGGACCTATCCCGACATTCCGCTCTGCATGCACCAGGACCACGGCAATGACGAAGCGACCTGCGCCTCGGCCATCGCCCATGGCTTCACCTCCGTCATGATGGATGGCTCGCTCAAAGCCGACGCCAAGACCGCGGCCGACTATGACTACAATGTCGCGATCACGCGCCGCGTCGTCGATCTCGCCCATTGGGTCGGCGCTTCCGTCGAAGGCGAGCTCGGCGTGCTCGGCTCGCTCGAGCACGGCGGCGGCGAACAGGAGGATGGTCACGGCGTCGAGGGCAAGGTCGGTCACGACCAGCTCTTGACCGATCCGGATCAGGCCGTCGACTTCGTCCGCGCCACCAAGGTCGATGCGCTCGCGATCGCGATGGGCACCTCGCACGGTGCCTACAAGTTCAGCCGCAAGCCGGATGGCGATATCCTGGCGATGCGGGTGGTCGAGGAGATCCACCGCCGGCTGCCGAACACGCATCTGGTCATGCACGGCTCGTCCTCGGTGCCGCAGCCGCTCCAGGACATGTTCAACCAGTTCGGCGGCGAGATGCCGCAGACCTGGGGCGTGCCGGTCGAGGAGATCGTTCGCGGCATCCGAAGCGGCGTGCGCAAGGTCAATATCGACACCGATTGCCGGCTGGCGATGACCGCGGTGTTCCGGAAGGTGGCGGCGGAAGCGCGCTCCGAATTCGATCCGCGCAAGTTCCTGAAGCCGGCGATGGACGCAATGCGCGAATTGTGCCGCGAGCGGTTCGAGCAGTTCGGTACCGCGGGCCACGCCAGCAAGATCAAGGTCATTCCGATGAGCGAGATGGCGCGGCGCTATCGCGCCGGCGAGCTCGATCCGCGCATCGACGCCCGCGAGCCGGTTGCCGCTTAGCCAATCAGAAAGAGCAGAGAAAAGAGCAGGAGAGAGACATGAACGCACATGCAGGCACGGTCCGCGGCAAAGAGCGCTATCGCTCCGGCGTGATGGAATACAAGCGCATGGGCTATTGGGAGCCCGATTACACGCCGAAGGACACCGACGTCATCGCGCTGTTCCGCGTGACACCGCAGGAGGGCGTCGACCCGATCGAGGCCTCTGCTGCGGTTGCCGGCGAATCCTCGACCGCGACCTGGACGGTGGTGTGGACCGATCGCCTGACGGCGGCCGAGAAGTATCGTGCCAAGTGCTATCGCGTCGATCCCGTTCCGGGCTCACCCGGCTCGTATTTCGCCTACATCGCCTATGATCTCGACCTGTTCGAGCCGGGCTCGATCGCCAACCTCTCGGCCTCGATCATCGGCAACGTGTTCGGCTTCAAGCCGCTGAAGGCACTGCGCCTCGAGGACATGCGCTTTCCCGTCGCCTATGTGAAGACGTTCCAGGGACCGGCGACCGGCATCGTGGTGGAGCGCGAGCGGCTCGACAAGTTCGGCCGGCCGCTGCTCGGCGCGACGGTGAAGCCGAAGCTCGGTCTGTCCGGCCGCAATTACGGCCGTGTGGTCTATGAGGCGCTGAAGGGCGGGCTCGACTTCACCAAGGACGACGAGAACATCAACTCGCAGCCCTTCATGCATTGGCGTGATCGCTTCCTCTATTGCATGGAGGCGGTGAACCGCGCGCAGGCCGCCTCCGGCGAGGTGAAAGGGACCTACCTGAACGTCACCGCGGCCACCATGGAGGACATGTACGAGCGTGCGGAGTTCGCCAAGGAGCTCGGCTCGGTGATCGTGATGATCGACCTCGTGATCGGCTACACTGCGATCCAGTCCATGGCAAAGTGGGCGCGGCGCAACGACATGATCCTGCATCTGCATCGCGCCGGCCACTCCACCTATACGCGGCAGAAGAGCCATGGCGTGTCGTTCCGCGTCATCGCCAAATGGATGCGGCTTGCCGGCGTCGACCACATCCACGCCGGCACGGTGGTCGGCAAGCTCGAAGGCGATCCCAACACCACACGCGGCTACTACGATGTCTGCCGCGAAGACTTCAACCCGACCAAGCTCGAGCATGGCCTGTTCTTCGACCAGTCCTGGGCGAGCCTCAACAAGATGATGCCGGTAGCCTCCGGCGGCATCCATGCCGGGCAGATGCACCAGCTGCTCGACCTGTTAGGCGAGGACGTCGTGCTGCAGTTCGGCGGCGGCACCATCGGCCATCCCATGGGCGTTGCGGCCGGCGCGACCGCCAACCGCGTGGCGCTGGAAGCGATGATCCTCGCCCGCAACGAGGGCCGCGACTATGTCCACGAGGGCCCGGAAATCTTGGCCAAGGCGGCCCAGACCTGCACGCCGCTGAAGGCCGCGCTCGAGGTCTGGAAGGACGTCACTTTCAACTATCAATCCACCGACACGCCGGACTTCGTGCCGACGGCGCTAGAAACCGTCTGAGGAGATTTGAGATGAAGATCACCCAGGGCTGCTTCTCGTACCTGCCGGATCTGACCGACGAGCAGATCACCAGCCAGGTGCAGTATTGCCTCGCCAATGGCTGGGCGGTGAACATCGAGTTCACCGACGATCCGCATCCCCGAAACACCTATTGGGAGATGTGGGGCCTGCCGATGTTCGATCTCCAGGACGCCGCCGGCGTGATGATGGAGCTCGCCGAGTGCCGCAGGGTCTATGGTAACAGCTACATCCGCATCAGCGGCTTCGATGCCAGCCACGGCTGGGAATCGGTGCGGATCTCCTTCCTGGTCAACCGGCCGAAGCAAGAAACGCAGTTCGAGCTGGTGCGGCAGGAGGTCGGCGGCCGTGCGGTCCGCTACACCACGGTTCGAAAGCCGGCCGCGCACGCGCCAGCTTGAGTCATCCGCTTCCGCGCGGAGCTCTCCCTGCTTCGCATCCTTGGCGGACCACTGCTTCGCCGCCTTGCTCGCGGCGAAGCTCTTTTCTTCGAGGGTAGTCATGCTCGATGTCCCCCACGCAACCACGACCGAACACAGCGAGACCCATTTCGATCTCCGCAAGGAGGCTGAAGCCGCCGGAATCACCGAGACGCTTCAACAGCTCGATCAGGAGCTGATCGGACTCAAGCCGGTCAAGAACCGCGTGCGCCAGATCGCCTCGCTGCTGCTGATCGAGCGCATCCGGCAGCGTGCCGGCCTCGCCGCCGCGCTGCCGACGCTGCACATGTCGTTCACCGGCAATCCTGGAACAGGCAAGACCACCGTCGCGCTGCGCATGGCCAGGATCCTGCACGGGCTCGGCTTCGTGCGGCGCGGGCAGGTGATCTCGGTGACGCGCGACGATCTCGTCGGCCAGTATATCGGCCACACCGCGCCGAAGACCAAGGAGATACTGAAAAAGGCGATGGGCGGCGTGCTGTTCATCGACGAGGCCTATTATCTGCATCGTCCCGACAACGAGCGCGACTATGGTCAGGAATCGATCGAGATCCTGCTCCAGGTGATGGAGAACCAGCGCGAGGACCTCGTCGTGATCCTCGCCGGCTATGGCGAGCGGATGACGAAATTCTTCGCCTCCAATCCCGGCTTCCGCTCGCGCATCGCCCACCACATCGAATTCCCTGACTATGCAGAGGCCGAGCTGCTCGTCATAGCCGAGCTGATGCTGAAGGAGCGCGGCTATCGCTTGTCGGCCGCGGCGCGCGAGGCGTTCGAGAAATACATCGCGCTGCGTCGGACCCAGCCGTTCTTCTCCAACGCGCGCTCGATCCGCAACGCCGTCGACCGCATCCGCCTGCGGCAGGCCGATCGGCTGGTGTCCGATCTCAATCGCATGCTCGATGTCGCCGACCTCGAAACCATCGATGCCATGGACGTCTTGGCGAGCCGAGTCTTCAGCGGCGGTGCGGATGCGCGGAGTGCAGTGCCATGACGAAGGAGATCATGATCGCTCCATCGATCCTCGCCGCGGATTTCGCGCGTCTCGGCGAGGAGGTCGCCGCGATCGACGCCGCTGGGGCCGACTGGATCCATTGCGACGTCATGGACGGACACTTCGTGCCGAACATCAGTTTCGGTGCCGACGTCATCAAGGCGGTCCGTCCCTATTCGAAGAAGCCGTTCGACGTGCATTTGATGATCGCGCCGACAGATCCCTATCTCGAGGCGTTCGCAAAGGCCGGAGCGGACATCATCACGGTGCACGCCGAAGCGGGGGCGCATCTCGACCGCTCGCTCCAGGCGATCCGCTCGCTCGGCAGCAAGGCTGGCGTCAGCCTTTGTCCGTCGACCCCGGAAGGGGTGATCGAGTATGTGCTCGATCGTATCGATCTCGTGCTGGTGATGACGGTCAATCCGGGCTTTGGCGGCCAATCCTTCATCGCGTCGCAGATCGACAAGATCAGGCGGATCAGGACCATGATCGGCGGGCGGCCGATCCGGCTCGAGGTCGACGGCGGTGTCACGCGCGACAATGCCGCGGCCGTGGCTGCAGCGGGTGCCGACACGCTGGTCGCGGGCTCCGCCGTGTTTCGCGGCAAGAGCGCTGGCGAATATGCCGCTAATATCGCGGCTATTCGCATCGCCGCGGAGACCGGCCGGGTTCCGAAGCTGCAAGATAGTTCCGCGCCCGCGAAGCGGGCCGAAGAAAGTGCGCTTATCCGGTAGATTACGGATCAGCCCAGCGCCGTGGCTCCGGTGTGTCAAGGCGCGCCACTTTCTCCGGATCTCTACGGAGCATGCCTTCCAAATCGATCGGCTCATTCAGGCCGGGGTAACCAACGCACCGGAGAAGGACAATCGATTAACGACCGCGCAATGCCAAGCGTCTCAATCTGTGGTTTAGGGACGCTATGAGAGCGCGGATGCGTAACGACGGAAACTGCGGCATGAAGCCCGCACGCGGCGCAACGTGATGGCATGAGCATGCATCGCCTGTTCGCCGAGCAGCTCCGCTGCGCCACCGATGCCACCGGACAGGTCGATCTCGTCAAGCTGGGCAAGTTCGTCAGCGCGGCTTACGAGGCCGGTGATCGCGAGCGTCAGCGGATGATCGAAGTACGCGCGCAAACGCGCGACGAGGTCGAGCAGGATCTGCTGCGGACCCGCGAGTTCCTCGACACAATCATCGAAAACATTCCGATCGCCGTCTTCGCGAAATGTGCGGAGAGTTCGCGCTACATCCTGCTCAACCGCGCCGGAGAAGACTATTACGGCATGCCGCGCGAACAGATGCTGGGCCGAACGCCCGAGCAGATCTTCCCGGCTGACGTGGCCCGCGTGGTCAACGAGCAGGATAGACGCGTCGCGGCCAGCGGCATGCCGATGGTTCTGGAGGAGCATTTGCTCGAAGTCGGCGTCAAGGGCCGCGACCGGGTCGTCAATTCACGCAAGATGCTGATCACGGATGGCAACGGGGATCCGCAATATCTGGTCGGCGTGATCGAGGATGTCACGGAGCGTGTCACCACCCGGCAGCGGATCAGCCATCTTGCGCATCATGATGCGCTCACGGACCTGCCGAACCGCAGCGCCTTCAACGCGGCGCTCGACGAACGGCTGGAGCGGGCGCAGGAGGCATCGACCAGTTTCGCTGTGCTGAGCCTCGATCTCGACCGCTTCAAGGAGGTCAACGACGTGTTCGGTCACCCTGTCGGCGACATGCTGATGCGGGCGGCCGCCGACCGGCTTGCCGCGGAAGCCGAAGGCGCCTTCGTCGCCCGGATCGGCGGCGACGAGTTCATGATCCTGATGCCCGACAACGCCAGCCGTGAGGACGTTCTGGCGCTGGCCGAACGCCTGGTCGAGACGATCGGCAAGGAGCTCGAGGTCGACGACTATCTCTCCCACGTGGGCCTCAGCGTCGGCATCGCGTTCTATCCCGACGATGGCGTGAACGCGGCGACGCTGCTCGCCAATGCCGACTCGGCTCTCTACCGCGCCAAGCGCGAGGGCAGGAGCCGGGTCCGCTGCTTCGAATCCGAGATGGACCAGGAGCTGCGCGATCGCAGGCTGTTGCAGCACGACCTGCGGCAGGCGCTGGAGCAGAACCAGCTCCTCGTCTATTTCCAGCCGCAGGCGCGGGTGGATGGCGAGGTCATCGGCTTCGAGGCGCTGCTGCGATGGAATCACCCGACGCGGGGCTTCGTGCCGCCGGACCAGTTCATTCCGCTCGCCGAGGAGAACGGGCTGATCGTCGACATCGGTGAATGGGTGCTGCGCGAGGCGTGCCGCGAGGCGGCATCCTGGCCGCGGCCGTTGCAGGTCGCGGTCAATCTGTCGCCGGTCCAATTCCAGGCGGGCGATCTCGAGCGCTCGATCCACCAGATCCTGTTGGAGACGGGGCTGACGCCGACGCGGCTCGAGGTCGAGATCACCGAGGGCGTGCTGATCGGCGATTTCACCCGCGCGCTCAACCTGCTGCGGCGGCTGAAGGCGCTCGGCATCCGCATCGCCATGGATGATTTCGGCACCGGCTATTCCTCGCTGTCCTATCTGCAGTCGTTCCCGTTCGACAAGATCAAGATCGACCGCAGTTTCATCTCCAACCTGGAGGCGACGCCGCAATCGGCCGAGATTGTCCGCGCCGTCCTGAGCCTGGCGCACGCGCTGAAGATCCCGGTCATTGCCGAGGGGGTGGAGACGGAAGCCCAACGTGCCTTCTTGGCCCGCGAGGCCTGCGAGGAGATGCAAGGCTATCTCGTCGGCCGTCCCGACTTGATCGAGCGTTATCTCGACCTGGTGGGCGTCGCCGTGGAGCGCCCCGCCTCTACGCCTAGCATTGGGCACAGAGTTCCGAGCGGACGTTTGGAACTAAAATCCTTACCGGCACTTCTCGAAAATTAACTTGGTTCAGGCGCGTTGAGCGCGCAGCAAATGTTTTGCATAAACGCCATCGGCCTGACGCAAATCAGGGCAATAAGCCGGTGAACGCGAGGGAGGGTCTCATGGAGAACGTACGTCGCTACCGGGCGCTGGCGTCCCTCTGCCGTCAGCAGGCGGCCTACCGGCCGCTCCAGAACTGGGAACTCCTCGGCCAGGCCGAACATTTCGAACATCTTGCCGAAATCGAGCTCAAGGCGCATTTCGACGCGTGCAATGTGCATCGCGACAAGGACGCCGCCGCGCCGGCGACTTGGGAGGCTCCCGTCGCGGCGTGACGGCGCCAGGCCGGCTCATCAATGCGACATCAGCGTCGGGACCGTCATGGCTTCCAGCATGGCGCGGGTGACGCCCCCGAGAAAGCGTTCCTGCAACCGCGAATGGCCGTAGCCGCCCATCACCAGGAGATCGAGACTCTCGTCGGCCGCCAGCGACAGGATCGTCGGCTGAATGTCGGCGCGCGTGGCGGTCAGGCTGACTGTGCGGGTCGATAATCCGCGCCGGCCCAGATGTCTGGCCAGACCGCTCGCTGAGGCTTCGCCGGAGACCGCCTCGGTCTCGTTCACCGTGATGATCACGATCTCGGCGGCGCGCGCCAGGAACGTCGTTGCGTCGCGCACGGCGCGGGCAGCGAGGCGGCTACCATCCCAGCAGATGCCGATCCGGTTCGCCTTGAAGGCTCCGCGGAAAGTGTAGGGCAGGAACAGCACCGGGCCGCCCGCGCGGAACAGGATCTCGCTCGGCATGTCGTTGTCGAACGAGCCTTGCGCCGGATCGGGCTGGAGCACGACGCTGAGGTCGTGCAGCCGTGCCATCTCGCCGAGCGAGCCGGCGGCATCTGCCGGGATCGCGCCGAGTGCGTGGCAGGTATAGGCGATGCCGGCGTTCGCCGCCTCGCTCTTGAATACCGCGAGCGCCGCCTCGGCCCGCTCCACGGCGCGCTCGCGCTCCAGCTCGAACACGGCCGCCACCGCCGCGCCGCCTTCCATGACGTAAGCCGTACTGGTGGCGACATAGCCGACCGCGACCGCGTCGAGATGCGCGTTGAGCTTCGCCGCGAGCGAGACCGAGCCCTCGATCGCGGGACGCATGGGACGTTCGGTGGGAATGTGGACGAGAATGTCTTTGTACATGGCGCGCCTCCGCTGAGCATCATCCGATGGTCGCAGTTTTTCACTGCGCGAAGGCGGCGCGTTGAGCTGTATCAAACGTCCGGATTGCCTGCTGCGACCGCTCATCCATTCTTTGCCGAGATTTAATCGGACGGACGGGACGCCGTAAGGTGGCAGCGACCATGTTGCGGGCAAGGCGACACCTGCTCAACATGGACATTTCGACATGAACGATCGCGTCAATTCCGACATCACCACGTCTCGCAAGATCTTGCGGCCGCGGCGGCTCGCGCTGCTCGGCACCGTGGCCGCGCTGGGCGTGGCCGCCCTGGCAGTTGCGCCAGGCGCCTCGCCGTACGGCATCAACTCCTTGATTGCGCCGGCTCAGGCGGCCGAAGCCGCCGCGACGCCGCCCGGCTTCGGCGATCTCGTCAGCAGGGTCAAACCCGCTGTGATCTCGGTGCGGGTCAAAATCGATCAGGACAACGACAAGAGCGCGATGCTGCAGCAGAACCGGATGGATTCGGACGAGGACACGCCGTTCGACCAGTTCTCGCGACAGTTCGGTTTCCGCTTTCCGGGCGGCGCGAACGGCATGCCGCGCCAGCGCCACCAGATGATCACGGGCGAAGGCTCCGGCTTTTTCATCTCCGCCGACGGCTATGCCGTGACCAACAATCACGTCGTCGATCGCGCCGAGTCCGTGCAGGTGACGATGGACGACGGCACGACCTACACCGCGAAAGTGGTCGGCACCGATCCGAAGACCGATCTCGCGCTGATCAAGGTCGACGGCAAGAAGGACTTTCCGTTCGTCAAGTTCTCCGACCAGAAGCCGCGCATTGGCGACTGGGTGGTCGCGGTCGGCAATCCCTTCGGTCTTGGCGGCACCGTGACCGCGGGCATCGTCTCGGCCAGCGGCCGCGACATCGGCAACGGTCCCTATGACGACTTCATCCAGATCGACGCGCCGATCAACAAGGGCAATTCCGGCGGCCCGGCCTTCGACATGAACGGCAACGTGATCGGCGTGAACACTGCGATCTTCTCGCCCTCGGGCGGCTCGGTCGGAATCGGCTTCGATATCCCGGCCTCGACCGCCAAGCTCGTCGTCGCGCAATTGAAGGACAAGGGCGCGGTCACCCGGGGCTGGCTCGGCGTGCAGGTGCAGCCGGTGACATCGGATATTGCCGACAGCCTCGGGCTCAAGGAGGCGCGCGGCGCGATCGTCGACAATCCGCAGGATGGCAGCCCGGCGGCGAAGGCCGGCATCCAGGCGGGCGATGTCATCACCGCCGTCAACGGCACCACGATCAAGGACTCCCGCGACCTCGCCCGCACCATCGCCGGCTTGACGCCGGGCACGTCCGTGAAGCTCGATGTCTTCCGCAAGGGCGACAGCAAGACGGTGACGCTGGCGCTCGGCGAGTTGCCGAACGAGCGGCAGGCCAAGGGCAATGGCAGTGGCAATGCCGACGAGGGCAGCGGACAGCCGGGTGCCGGCACGCCGCGCCTCGGCCTCAGCCTGGCGCCCGCCGGTGACGTTCAGGGCGCAGGCCAGAACGGCGTCGTCGTCACCGAGGTTGATCCGCAAGGCCCGGCCGCGCAACGCGGCATCCGGACCGGCGACGTCATCCTCAATGTCGGCGGCAAGGCTGTCAGCAATGTCGGCGAGGTGCGCTCCGAGCTGGCGCAGGCCAAATCGTCGGGCAAGCGCAGCGTGCTGCTTCAGGTCAGAAGCGCGGAGGCCACCCGCTTCGTTGCGGTGCCACTCGCATAACGTCAACTCGACCCTTACCAATCCAGGAAGGCGGCCTTCGGGCCGCCTTTTGCACACACGTCACGTCCGCACCAGGCCGGTCACATTCTCGTTAACGGTAGGGATGATGACCTGGTGCGTCCGAAAAAGCCGTGTTCGCTGATCACACTCGCAAGGGCGCCTCGGTGCTCTGCGCCAACGTCGCCGCTGAGAGGGGTTGCAAGCGTGGAACTTCGAGCCTCCCGGCGCTTTGTGGAACTCGCCGGTGGTTCACAAGTGATCGGTGCCGACATGGATCGATTGAAGCTCTCGCTCAGGAGTGCGCTGCTCGTGGCGCCATTGGTGCTCTCGGGGGGAAACGCGCTCGGGCGCGACGACGGCCGCTACGCGAATTCTCCTCTGAAGCCATGGTTCGACAGTTTGCGCAGCCATCTCGGTCCGTGCTGCTCGGACGCGGACGGTTTCGCCCTTGCCGATCTCGACTGGGAGTCGCACAACGGGCGCTACCGTGTCCGCATCGACGGACAGTGGATCGATGTGCCGGATGAGGCCGTCATCACCGAGCCCAACCGGGCCGGCCGCACGATGGTGTGGCCGGTCAAGACTGCGTTCGGGATTTCGATCCGCTGCTTCATGCCGGGGAGCATGATCTGAGGCGGGTCAGCGCGACCGCTTGGATTTGCGCTTCGATGATTTCTTGTTCGACGATTTCTTGGACGACGTCCCGGACGTTTTCTTGGATGCTTTCTTGGACGTCTTCTTGGCGCTCTTGCGCTTCGAAGCCTTCTTCGGGACCTTCTTGCCCTTCTTGCGTGCCTTCGACAGTCCGATCGCGATGGCCTGCTTGCGGTTCTTGACGCGGCCGCCGCGCCCGCCACGGCCGCTCTTCGCGGTGCCCTTCTTGTAACGCCGCATCTCGGTGGCGACATCGCTTCCCGAGCTGCGTGAGTAGCGGCGCTTTTTTGCCTTGCGTGCCATGCATATTCTCCCTCGGCGGGGAGAACCATTCTGCACAGCCATGGTTCCGGGAGCGTGGAACGGCGCATGCCTAAAGCGCGATGCGATGCTCTAGAAGGAGTTTGCCAGCTCGATCTCCGCTTCCAGCACCTGGATGCGCCGGGCGGCCTCGCTGAAGGACAGATCCCGCGCATATTGGCCGGGCTGGTAGGCCTCTTCGCTGAGCCGCTTCAGCTTGAGACCCTGCGCCCGCGTCATCTGCTCGCCCAGGAAAAATCTGGCGTCGTATTTACCTTGAACCTGCATCTGGCGTCTCCGTCCTGAAATCGTGACTTGACTATATGTTCTTATTTTGTTCTAACAAGGCATGGACAACAGAATTAATGAAATTCGACGTAAAATCAGAGCCTTGAGGCTTGAGATGGCCGACGTCGAGGCGTCGGTGCGCGACCTCGTCAAGCGCGATCACGACTGCACGGAGAGAGCCCTGGCGCAGATGGACTTGCGCCGGAAGATCAATCTCTTGATCGCCGAATGGAAGGCTGCCGGCGGCAGCGACGTACTGCCGAACGTCCGCGACCGGGTGCGGCTTCGTGCCGTGAAGACAGGCGGCAACTCCGCGCGCGCAGCCGAGCGCCGCTGAGATCCTTGGCGCCGTATACTGAAGGCCGAGCGCCGAACCAAAGATAGAAGACAAAGGGCTCCGCAATGCGGAGCCCTTCATGATTCCAGGGAGCGCCTATTTGGTGTCGGTCATGCCGCCCTTGTTGGTCATGGTGCCGCCCTGATCAGAGCCGGGACCGGCGCCGCCTTGGCCGGACGGATCAGCGCCCTTGGAGGACTTGGTGTTGGCGCCGGTGGTCTGTGCCGACGACATCGAGGATCCATGCTTAGTCTTGTGCGATTTGGCCTGGGCGGCAAACGGCGCGGCGGCAAGGCCGGTTGCCAATATTACGGCGAGAGCGAGCTTGGTCGTCTTCATGCGGGGAAACTCCCTGAGTTAAATTGACGCAGGCACAAACCGCGCGTCGCGGCAGGGAGTTCCCGGCGAAGTATCTTCCGTGCGTCACCCACGCTTCAAGTTTGCTTGTCCTCGGCCAGGATGAACACGGCGCCGGTGAGCGTCGCGCCGATCGCGAAGGTCGTCACCAAGGTGAGGGCGAAGACCATCGCGGCCTGGCTTCCGCCATTGTTCAGCAGGTTGGCGACGGCTGGATTGGACAGGACGAGCGTGAGGCTGAAAATGAGGCCGAGCGCTGCGCCCATCATTGCATGCGTCATCAGCTTGATAAGGCCGCTGGCAGAGATCAGCTCAGACGACTTCTTGGTGCGCATGGGACGGCATCCCGAACTGCCACGCCAACGCGCATGTGATCGCCGGGTTCCGTTCCGCTGAAGGAATTGTTACCGCCCGTTTCATCCGGCGTTCATGCCGGGCTTGCCAAGATGGGCGCCAGCAAAACGGGAACATCGATATGGGTAAGGTCGTCTTTCTTTACCGCTCGCTGGCCTATCGCAACGCGGCCGCGGACATCCTGCGCAAGGCGCGCAAGCTTCCGCTTGGCGCGGAGCGGAGCGCGGCCCGCCGCTACGCGAGGGCGCTGCGCGATCTCGCCCGAACGGAAGCCTGGCTCGAGGGGCGCGTCGCGCGCGAACCGCGCACGGCGCAGCGCATGACCAGCGCAGCGTCAGGTTAACCGGATGCGCGTTGCAATTCGGCAGCGCCGGCGGTGTCGAACTTGCTTGGTGCAGCCGCCGCGGTCTTGCGTGTCAACGGCACCTCAAGACGGCACAGCAGGCCCTCGGCGCGCCAATCGAACTGCGCCTGTCCGCCAAGCTGGGACTCGATGCTCGCAAGCAGGCTTCGCGTGCCGAAGCCGCGCGATTTCGGGGTCTTGACCAGGGGACCGCCGGATTCCTCCCAGCTCAGCGTGAGCAGCTCCTCGTCGACCTGCCAATCGATCGCGAGCCGCCCCGCTCGCGTGGATAGCGCGCCGTACTTTGCCGAGTTAGTGAAGAGCTCGTGCAGTGCGAGCGCCAGCGTCTGGGCCGTCGCCGGCAGCAACTGAACTTCGGGCCCTGCCAATTTGATCTGGTCGCCCAGCGAGTAGGGCGCAAGCTCCTCGTCGATCAGCCTGGAGAGCTCGGCGCCCTGCCAGCTCGACAGCGACAGGATGGTGTGCACGCGCGCCAGCGCATTGATGCGCCCCTCGACGGCGTTGACATAGGCCTTGACCTCGTCGGCCCGGGTGAGGCGCACGATCGACTGCGCCAGCGCCAGCGCGTTCTTCGCGCGATGATCGACTTCCCGCGCCAGCAGGTTCTGCCGCTCCTCGGCGCGCTTGCGCTCGGTGATGTCGACGGTCACGCCGCTGACGCGCACCACGCGCCCGCTCTCGTCCGTGGTTGCGGCCGCCGTGCCGACGCACCAGCGCACCTCGCCGTCGGGCCGGATGATGCGGAACTCCGTCTCATAGGCGCGTGTGCCCTTGTTGAACTCGGCGATCGCCTTGCGCAACTGGTCGACGTCGTCGGGGTGCAGCAGGGCCTGAACGTTGGCCGGATTGATCTCGAAATTGTCGGGGCTGACGCCGAAGATATTGTATTGCCCCTCGTCCCACATCCAATCGCCGCTGATCCAGTCCCAGTCCCAGGACCCCATCTTGCCTGCCGCGATCGCCATGCTGCGCCGCTGCTCGCTCTCGCGCAGCTTCGCGGTGGAAGCCTCCAGTTCCGCGGTGCGGGCGCGGACGCGATCCTCGAGCTCGTGGTTCAGCCGTTCGAGCTCGCGCGTCTTGCGGTAGAGCTCGGCAAACACCTTGATCTTGGCGCGCAGTACCTCCGGCACGACCGGAACCGGCACGTAATCGACCGCGCCCATCTCGTAGCCGCGCAGCCGGTCGATGTCGCTGACCTGGATCGCCGAGATGAAGATCATGGCGGTCTTCTGGAAACGCGGATGCTCGCGGATCATCGCGGCGAGCTCGAAGCCGTCGAGCTCGGGCATGCAGACGTCGACCAGGATCACCGCGATCTCGGTCTTGAGCAGCACCTCCAACGCCTCGCGGCCCGAGGAGGCGATGACGAGGTTCTCGCCGAGATCCTTCAGGATCACCTCATAGGCGAGCAGCTTGGCCGGCTGGTCGTCGACGAGCAGGATGTTGACCTTTTCCTGGTCCATACGCATGTCCAACTCAGCGATGCAGCCACATGCGGATCGCAAGCAGCAATTGGTCGGTGTTGACCGGTTTGGCGAGGTAGTCGGACGCGCCGGCTTCGAGGCATTTCTCCCGGTCGCCCTTCATCGCCTTGGCGGTCAACGCGATGATCGGCAGACGGGCGAAGGCCGGGTTCTCGCGGATGACGCCGATGGTCTGGTAGCCATCCATCTGCGGCATCATGATGTCCATCAGCACGATCGCGATCTCCGGATTGGATTCGACCAAGGTCACCGCCTCGCTGCCGGTCGTGGCCGTCAGCACCTTCATGCCGCGTCGTTCCAGCACGCTCGAGAGCGCGAAGATATTGCGGGCATCGTCGTCGACGAGCAGGGCGGTCTTGCCGATCAGGTCCTCGTCGGAACTGTTCAGCTTCTCCAGCATGCGCTGCTTCTCGAGCGGCAACTCCGTGATCACGCGGTGCAGGAACAACGCGGTCTCGTCGAGCAGGCGCTCGGGCGATTCCACGCCCTTGACCACGATGCTGCGTGCCATGGTGTGGAGTTCCGCATCCTCCTCGGCCGAGAGCTCGCGGCCGGTGAACACCACGACGGGGATGTTCGACAGCGCCTCGTCGTTGCGGATCTGATCGAGCACCTCGAAGCCGCTCATGTCGGGCAGCCTGAGGTCGAGCACCACGCAATCGCAGGGTTGCTCGCGCAACGTCGTGAGCGCGCCTGCCCCGGTATCCGTGGCCAGGATCTCGATGTCGTCGTGGTGCAGCAGCTCGCGGATCGAGAGCCGCTCGGCCTCGTTGTCCTCGACGATCAAGAGCCGCTTGCGCCGCGGCCGCGCATATTCCTTGATCTGCGTCAGCGCGGCCGAGACGCCCTCGGTCGTCGTCGGCTTGTTGACGAAGGAGAAGGCGCCGCGCGCCAGCGCATGCTGGCGGTCCTCGTCGAGCGTGATGATCTGGACCGGGATGTGGCGGGTGAGCGGATTGTGCTTGAGCTGGCTCAGCACGGTCCAGCCGAGCATGTCGGGCAGGAACACGTCGAGCGAGACGGCCGTCGGCTGGTATTGCTTGGCGAGCTCGAGGGCCTCGGCGCCGCGCGCGGCGACCAGGACCTTGAAGCCCTTGTCGCGGGCCAGATCGACCAGCACGCGGGCATAATGCGGGTCGTCCTCGACGATCAGGAGAATGGTGTCGCCGGGCTCGAGGTTGAGGCGGTCGTCGGGCAGCTGCTCGATAACGCGCTGCTGGTCAGGCGCGGCAGGCTGCAGCGCCGGCGGCTGGCCGTATTGCTGTGACGCCGGCGCCCGCGGCGCGAGGGTCGGGCCGGAATATTTCAAGGGCAGATAGAGCGTGAAGGTCGAGCCCTTGCCCGGCGCGCTGCGCAGGTGGATCTCGCCGCCGAGCAGGCTGGCAAGCTCGCGGCTGATCGCAAGGCCGAGGCCGGTGCCGCCATATTTGCGGCTGGTGCCGGCATCGGCCTGCTGGAACGCCTCGAAGATCAGCTTCTGCTTCTCCAGGGGAATGCCGATGCCGGTGTCGGACACTTCGAAGGCGATCACGGCCGGCGCCGAGTTCAGCACCGGATGATCCGACCCCCAGCCGCCGATTGCGCCGGCGACTTTCAGGCGCACTTCGCCGTCGGCGGTGAACTTGAAGGCGTTGGAGAGCAGATTCTTCAGAACCTGTTGCAGCCGCTTGGAGTCGGTCACGATGCTGCGCGGCAGGTTCGGATCGACGTCGATCTTGAACGACAGGTTGCGGTTGTCCGCCTCGTGCCGGAACGGCCGGCCGACGGTCTCGAGCAGGTTCGCGGTCAGGATTTCCTCGGCGTCGACCGTCACGGTGCCGGACTCGATCTTGGAGAGATCGAGAATGTCGCTGATGAGGTTGAGCAGGTCGGTGCCGGCACCATGGATGGTGCGGGCGAACTCGACCTGCTTGGCCGAGAGGTTGCCATCGGGATTGTCGCTGAGCTGCTGTCCGAGGATCAGGATCGAGTTCAGCGGCGTACGCAGCTCGTGGCTCATATTGGCGAGGAATTCGGACTTGTACTTCGACGTCAGCGCGAGCTCGGTCGCCTTCTCCTCGAGCGCGCGGCGGGCCTGCTCGATTTCCTGGTTCTTGCGTTCGACCTCGACGTTGCGCTCGGCGAGCTGCTGCGCCTTCTGCTCGAGCTGGTCGTTGGTCTGCTGCAATTCGCGCTGCTGGGTCTGCAGCTCGCCGGCGAGCTGCTGCGACTGCTTGAGCAGGCCTTCGGTCTGCATCGTGGCCTCGATCGAATTGAGCACGATGCCGATGGAGTCGGTGAGCTGCTCCAGGAACGTCATCTGCGAGGTCGTGAAGGAGACCAGCGAGGCGAGCTCGATCACGGCCTTGACCTGGCCTTCGAACAGGACCGGGAGCACGACGAGGTTCTTCGGGGCGACGCGGAACAGCGCCGAGTTGATCGGCACCACGTCCGAGGGAATGTCGGAGACGACGCGCGGCCGCTTGTCGAAGGCGCATTGGCCGATCAGGCCTTCGCCGAACTGCAGCACCGGCTGATAGGGGTAGACGCCGTCGCTGGCGTAGGAGGCGAGCAGCAGGAGCTGGGGATCGTTCTCGTTCTCGACCTGGTAGATCACGCCCGTATGGGCGTTCACCAGCGGCGACAATTCGGTGAGCAGCAATCGGCCGACCGTGGTGAGATCGCGCTGTCCCTGGAGCATGTTGGTGAACTTGGCGAGGTTGGTCTTGAGCCAGTCCTGCTCGGTATTCACGTCCGTCGTGAGACGGAGGTTGGTGATCATCGTGTTGATGTTGTCCTTCAGCTCCGCCACTTCGCCGCGGGCGTCGACCTGGATCGACCGCGTCAGGTCGCCCTTGGTCACCGCAGTTGCGACTTCCGCGATCGCGCGCACCTGCGAGGTCAGGTTGGCCGCGAGCAGGTTGACGTTGCCGGTGAGATCCTTCCAGGTGCCGGCAGCGCCGGGCACGTTGGCCTGGCCCCCGAGCCGGCCTTCGACGCCGACCTCGCGCGCCACCGACGTCACCTGATCGGCGAAGGTCGCGAGCGTCTCGGTCATGTTGTTGATGGTGTCGGCGAGCGCCGCGACCTCGCCCTTCGACTTCACCGTGAGGTTCTGCTTCAGATCGCCGTTGGCGACCGCGGTCACCACCTTGACGATGCCGCGCACCTGCTCGGTCAGGTTCGCCGCCATGAAGTTAACGGTGTCGGTGAGATCCTTCCAGGTGCCGGCGACGCCGGGCACTTGCGCCTGGCCGCCCAGCTTTCCTTCCGTGCCCACCTCGCGTGCGACGCGCGTCACTTCGCCGGCGAAGGCGTTGAGCTGGTCCACCATGGTGTTGATGGTGTTCTTCAGCTCCAGGATTTCGCCCTTCACATCCACGGTGATCTTGCGCGAGAGGTCGCCGCGCGCGACCGCCGTGGTGACTTCGGCGATGTTGCGGACCTGGGTGGTGAGGTTCGCAGCCAAGAGGTTGACGTTGTCCGTGAGATCCTTCCAGGTGCCGCCGACGCCGGGCACCACGGCCTGACCGCCGAGCCGGCCCTCGGTGCCGACCTCGCGCGCCACGCGCGTGACTTCGGCGGCGAAGGAGCGGAGCTGCTCGACCATGGTGTTCAGCGTGTCCTTCAGGAGAAGGATCTCGCCGCGTACGTCCACCGTGATCTTCTTCGACAGGTCGCCGCCGGCGATCGCGGTTGCGACCTCGGCGATGTTGCGGACCTGCGCCGTCAGGTTGGAGGCCATGAAGTTGACGTTGTCGGTGAGGTCCTTCCAGGTGCCGGCGACGCCGGGCACCTCGGCCTGGCCGCCGAGCTTGCCTTCGGTGCCGACCTCTCGCGCCACGCGCGTGACTTCGCCGGCAAAGCCGTTGAGCTGATCCACCATGGTGTTGATGGTGTTCTTCAGCTCGAGGATTTCGCCCTTCACGTCGACGGTGATCTTGCGCGAGAGGTCGCCGCGCGCCACCGCGGTCGTCACCTCGGCGATATTGCGGACCTGGGCGGTGAGGTTACCCGCCATCGAGTTGACGCTGTCGGTGAGATCCTTCCAGGTGCCGGCGACGCCGGGGACGTTGGCCTGACCGCCGAGGCGGCCTTCGGTGCCGACCTCGCGCGCCACGCGCGTCACCTCGCCCGCGAAGCGGTTGAGCTGGTCGACCATGGTGTTCAGCGTGTCCTTGAGCTGAAGGATCTCGCCGCGCACGTCCACGGTGATCTTGCGCGACAGGTCGCCGCCGGCGATGGCGGTGGCAACTTCCGCGATGTTGCGGACCTGCGCGGTGAGGTTGCCCGCCATCGAGTTCACGGAGTCGGTCAAGTCCTTCCAGGTGCCGGCGACGCCGGGCACGTCGGCCTGGCCGCCGAGCTTGCCGTCGGTGCCGACCTCGCGCGCCACGCGCGTGACTTCGCCGGCGAAGGCGTTGAGCTGGTCGACCATGGTGTTGAGCGTTTCCTTCAGCTGAAGGATTTCGCCCGAGACGTTCACCGTGATCTTCTTGGACAAGTCGCCCTTCGCCACCGCGGTTGCGACCTCGGCGATGTTGCGTACCTGGGCGGTGAGGTTGGAGGCCATCGAGTTGACGCTGTCGGTGAGGTCCTTCCACGTGCCGCCGACGCCGCGCACCACCGCCTGACCGCCGAGCTTGCCTTCGGTGCCGACCTCGCGCGCCACGCGCGTGACTTCGCCGGCGAAGGCGTTGAGCTGGTCCACCATCGTGTTGATGGTGTCCTTCAGCTCGAGGATCTCGCCGCGCACGTCCACGGTGATCTTCTTCGAGAGGTCGCCGCCGGCGACTGCGGTGGTCACCTCGGCGATGTTGCGGACCTGCGCGGTCAGGTTCGAGGCCATCGAGTTGACGCTCTCGGTGAGGTCCTTCCAGGTGCCGGCGACGCCGAGCACGTTGGCCTGGCCGCCGAGCCGGCCCTCGGTGCCGACCTCGCGGGCGACGCGCGTCACTTCGCCGGCGAAGGCGTTGAGCTGGTCGACCATGGTGTTGAGCGTTTCCTTCAGCTGAAGGATCTCGCCCGAGACGTTCACCGTGATCTTCTTCGACAAGTCGCCGCTCGCGATGGCGGTCGCGACGTCGGCGATGTTGCGGACCTGCGCGGTCAGGTTGGAGGCCATGAAGTTGACGTTGTCGGTGAGGTCCTTCCAGGTGCCGGCGACGCCCGGCACCTGGGCCTGGCCGCCGAGCTTGCCCTCGGTGCCCACCTCGCGCGCGACGCGCGTGACTTCCGAGGCGAACGAGTTGAGCTGGTCCACCATGGTGTTGATGGTGTCCTTCAGCTCCAGGATCTCGCCGCGCACGTCCACGGTGATCTTGCGCGAGAGGTCGCCGCGCGCCACGGCGGTGGTGACGTTGGCGATGTTGCGGACCTGTGCGGTCAGGTTGCCGCACATCGCGTTGACGGAGTCGGTCAGGTCCTTCCAGGTGCCGGCGACGCCGGGCACGATGGCCTGGCCGCCGAGCTTGCCGTCGGTGCCGACCTCGCGCGCCACGCGCGTCACTTCGGAGGCGAAGGAGCGCAGCTGGTCCACCATCGTATTGATGGCTTCCTTGAGCTGGAGGATCTCGCCGCGGACGTCGACCGTGATCTTCTTGGAGAGGTCGCCGTTGGCGACCGCGATCGTCACCTCGGCGATGTTGCGAACCTGGTTGGTCAGGTTGTTCGCCATCGAGTTGACGCTCTCGGTGAGGTCCTTCCAGACGCCGGTCACCTCCGGCACCTGGGCCTGGCCGCCGAGCTTGCCTTCGGTGCCGACCTCGCGCGCCACGCGCGTCACCTCCGAGGTGAACACGCCGAGCTGCTTGATCATGGTGTTGACGATCGTCGCCGACTGCAAGAACTCGCCGCGGAGCGGACGGCCGTCGACGTCGAGCTTGACGGTCTGCAGCAGGTCGCCTTGCGCCACAGCGGCGACCGCACGCGTCACCTCGCGGGTCGGCCACAACAGGTCGTCGATCAGCGTGTTGACGGAGCCTTCCATGTCGGCCCAGGAGCCGGAGGCGAGGCCGAACTTCACGCGCTGGCGGGTCTTGCCTTCGCGTCCCACCACCTGGCCCACCAGCTCGAGCTGCTGTGCCATGCGCTGGTTGGCGGCGATAATTTCGTTAAAAGTGTCGGCGATCTTGCCGTCGATACCGAGATAGTCGCCGCTCATGCGCACCGAAAAGTCACCGCTGCGCATCGCCTGGAGGGCGAGCAGCAGCTCCGCTCGGGAATCCGGCTCGGACGTACCGTTGATTTTTGGCTTTGGGACGCGACGACCGGAGCGTGATGCAGTTCCGGAATCGAGGTCGCTCATACCGTTTCCCCCGCAGGCGTCGGCCGAATCTGAGGCAAGACGCGTTCGACGAAATAAGAGCGTCAGCCAAATTCGAAATCAAGCGCCAACGTACGGCGCAAGGAAATGGAACCCGCTTTGCTCAGCCCGACCGAGTTAACAACGGACCGACCGGTTTGTTCCATACCCCTCGAAAGGAAAAAGGCCGCAGGGGCGGGTCGTCAACGCGTCCGACGTCCGCAGCCCTGCTTCGGAACGGAGCGCCGAGCCTGACGGTTAGCCAGCGCAGACAGGGAGAACGGACATGAAGGCAGCAATTTTCGCCATCGCCATCACGGCGCTCGCCGCGGGATCGGCTCTGGCGCAGGGCGGTGCGCCAAGCGGGCGCGGCTCGGTGACGGGTGACCCCGCCGCAAGCTCCGCCAACCCGCAGGCGGACACGCCGACCACCGGAGCGGCCACCCGCTCGAATCCAAGCGGAAGCGGCACGTCCTCGTCCGGCGGCAAGGACGACAACGGCGATGCGGGTCGCGACAAGATGCCGGAGAGCGACCGCACCGTGCGGCCGCAGAGCCAGCAACGTCCGAGCGACAAGTAGAGGTTATTTGTCCGCCATGGTGCGCTCGGCGTCCCTGACCTGCGCGCGCAGCAGCGGCAGTTGTTCGCGCGCGAACGCTGCGAGCGCTGCATTGTCGGGCGCCGTCAGATAGCGTTCGAGCAGGCTGATGATCGACTCATACTCGGGAATCTGCGCGGCATAGAAGCTTCTGACATAGGCCGGACCATCCGACATTTCGGGCTCGACGAGGCTCGCGCTCGAGGATGTTGCCCTGCCGACATGCAGTTCCGCGCCGATCGCCTCCTGGACCTCTTTCAGTCGCTTGTCGCGCTTAGCCGCTTCCTCGGCGCGCAGGGCGGCGAGGTTCTTGACCTCAGCGTTGCCCTTGAGGTCGGTGTTCTCGAGCAGCCCCTGTTGAAACCGGCTGAAATTGTAGGCGCCGCTGATCACCTCGATCGCGGAGGGCGCCCGTGCGCCGGGCTTTCGTTCGCCACGGCTGTCGGCAAGCGCCGAGGTGCTGATCAATGCCAGAATGATTGCGGCGACAACTCGCATCGATCTTCAATGACGAACCGCGTGCGAAAGTTCCCCGACCATTACGATCCGGTAAGCGGGTTGCGGCGCAAGAGTTCCGTCCCCACGTCCTCTATATGAAACAGTCTGACGTCTTCAGAGACAACGCTGACAATTGTCTTCAGCTTGCCGAGCGCGCTGACGGACAGCCCGCCCATAAGCGCTATTCGCGCATGGCCGACGCCTGGACGGCACTCGCCAACGAGCAGGATTGGCTCGACGGCGAAATTTCGCCCGTTCCCGTCCATGCAGCTCCAAAGCGGAACGGGTGAGCTCGTCTCAAGAATCTGCATGTGAGACCGCTCACGGAAGGCGCACAACTGATTTGGGATCATCCGGGAACGTCGATCGCGGAGATTCCAATTGCAGAAGGAGGTTTGGCGATGGCTCCGCGTCTGGCTCTTCTCTCCCTCATTCTCGCCTTTGGCGTCTCCGTCGCGTTCGCGACGGTGACGACGGTGCGACAGGTGCATCTCGAGAGCGCATCTGCCGTCCACGCCGTGCGCAGCTGATTGCGGCAGCGGAACATTCGACGCCGCAATGCGTAAGCGCTCCGACACATCAGCAGAAGAGAGAGCGCATCATGGCCCATTCCGACCACGGCATCATCAAGGACAAGCGTGGGGAGGAGCAGCCCCGCGACAAGGAACGTGCCCAATCCGTGCACAAGGCGGATCCGAAAGGCTCGCCCTCGCGTGAAGCGACGCGCGACCCCAAGCTGAACGACAACATCAAGACGCCGGGTTCCGGCGCCATGCCGGACGGCTCGAGCGACGCCACGGGCTAGCTCTCACCAGGAACGAATTCGCGTAGGAAGAGTCGACGGATTGCTTCCGGCAGTCATGCCCCCGGTGCGCCGGAAGCAATCTCCAAGGACGGCCCTGGCACCCACCGTGCCGGGGTCGTTTGCTTTTGGAGGGGCTTTCCGTGCGTCATTCGGCGCCGCTCTCCGGATCCCCCTGAGTATGTCCTTCAGGCCCGCGGCCGAATACGCCGAAGCTGCTTGACTTCACGCCGGCAGCGGCATCGACGCCCACAGCGGCCAGTCCGAACTTCAGGAGTTCGCGGACTGCTGCCGCCCGCGTCGGCATGCGGTGCTTGAACCGGAAATCGTCAATGGCGGCCAACTCTTCCGGCGAGAGCATGACCTGAAGGCGCTCGGCGCGAAGGTCGTTCATGGCGATCACGCAAATTGAGTAGGTTGAGTAGCTTACTCAACGAACCAACTTGATGAGAGTTCCGCGAAAGCCGACGAAGTCTGCAAGTGAATAGGAAATCCAATAAAATCAATAATTTATTGAAACGCATGCCGCCGTAAGGCATTGTTCCCGTAAGGGAGAGAGACCATGACCGACGAAGTCAGGTTACCTCGCAAGCTTTCCGAAGAACCCGCAGCGCCCGAGCCGGTGCGGCCAAGCCAGCAGAAGATCATCGACGAGGTCGAGCGCTGGGCCAACAGCCCGGGCCTCCAGCCGCCGCAATCGCAGCCTTCGACGGGAGCGAAAGCGAGCTAGGGCATGATCCGGAAAAGTGCGAAGCGGTTTTCCGCAAAGATCATGCGTAAACAACAATCTAAAGCGCGATGACGATTCATCCAAATCTCATCGCGCTTTAAGGCTTTGCGAAGCGAGAGCCCGTTGCCGACGGCGAATGGCCTGATCGGCGCGATTTGTGGGAGACACTGCGAAGCTTGCGTCTGAGCCACCAGGCCGACACGGACACGATGGCCCAGACCGTCAGCGCGGCGAAAAAAGCGAGCGCGACGCTTGCCCCGACGATTAAATGGAAGATAGCGGCGAACGCGGCGAGGCCGATGCTGCCGAGCGCGGCGCCGGCAGCATCGAGCGCCGCGGCCTTCTGTCCGCGACGCCGCCCGCTCAGGCCGGCCTTCTCCTTGGCGTGACGCTCGTGGCTTTCGATCAGCGTCGCGCTGGCGCAGAAGATGGCCGGAAGAGCAAGAAAGAGCCCGCCGACGGACGGGCCGAACTTCGAGCCGATAACGCCCGCGAGCACCGTCGCACCGCCGCCGAGCACGAAGCGAATGGCGTACTCGTACCACCGCGTCTGTTTCAGCGCCGATGTCGATAGCTTCACCAGCATCAGGCGGCACCTCCCAGGCCGGCGAGCAGGCCGAAGGCGACAACGAGCCATGCGGCAAAGGCGAGGATCGTGGCTGGAAGCGCGCCGAAACGGAACCTCATCAGGAGGTGGCAGACGACGACGCTGTAGCAGGCGAGCGCGACGGCGCCATAGATCATCGTCCAGCTCTGGGCCGCAGCATATTGCGGGCCGTGCTGGACCACTGCGATGGCGAGGGTGGCAAGCGCCACCGACGGTGCGGCGCCGAGCAGCCCGGCAAAGCTCTTCGGCCGCAGCATGTCACCGAGGATCGCGAAGACGGATACGATCAGGCCGCCGGCGACGAAGCGCACGAGATATTCAGTCATGGCTGTCCCCCCGAGCCCTTGCGCTGCCGCTGCCGTGACTTCGCCATCGTGAACGGCCGGAACAGGCGCTCGACAACGATGCCCAGCATGAAACCTGCCACGACATCGCTGACCCAGTGCGCGAGCAGCGCGACACGCGTCAGGGACAGCGCCACCGCAGAGGAGCGCGCCAGGTTGCGCGGGGCCGGCGGCAACAGGCCCGCGGCCGAGGCAAGGGCGCCCATATGCACGGCGTGACCTGAGGGAAATGCATCATGCGCGCGCCCCGAAAAGGGAACACCGCGCCCATGGCCGCTCACCGTCAGCCGGTCGGGCCTCGTCTGATCGAACACGGATTTCAAGACATGCGGTAACACGGCCGTCGCCAGCGACACGATCAGGACGTGATCGGCAACGGGGCGCTGCTGCGGGTGCCGGAGGCGGGTGTAGAGCCATCCTGCTGCCGCGAGCGCAACCAGGACATGCTCGTCGGCGGCCCACGTCATGGCCTGGGCGGCATGCTCGAGCCCCGATTTGGTATTGTGCGCGATCTCGTTGGCGATCGCCGTATCGATCCGGGTGGGTTTGACTGTTACAAGGGCCATCGGTCCGTCGGCGACTGTTCCTCCATGACAGTTTTGTAAAGCCTGGAAACAAAGAAGGTTCCTGGCTCAACCGGCAGGCACCGCCCAGCGGCAGCGCGATGACGTTCTCATCGCGCGTCAGGAAGGACGCCGGAGGGCCGGCGTCCTTTCAGCAATGCGTTACTTGCTGGATTGGCCGACGCTCGGCGCCCTGCCGAGGTTCTTGGCCATCTCGAGGTGGTGCTTCAACGCCGGGAGCGTCTTGCCGGCCCAATCCTTGAGCTCGGCATTGTCGCCGCCCTTGGCGTAGCGCTCGAACAGCGACACGGCATCTTCATGCGCGCTGACCTGATAGGAATTGTAGTCCGAGCTGAAATCCTTGCCGCTCGCATTCTTGAGCTTGTCGATCTTGCTCTGATGCGAGCTGTCGAGCGCCGTCGGCAGCTTGGCCTGCACCTTGCCATTGCCGACCAGTCCCTTGAGCTCGTTGCTCGTCTTGGTGTGATCGGTGATCATCTGCTGCGCGAAGGCTTTCTCTTCCGCGTTGCCCCTCTGCTGGGCGAGCTTGCTCGATTCGATCTCAAACATATCGCTGATCGCGACCTGCGTCACGAAGTCCGCGGTCGCAGGCGCAACGCCGAGCGCCGAATTCACGCCGGTCTTTTCGCCCAGCGACTGGGCGAGGGCAGGGCCTGCGAGAATCATGCAGGCAAGAGCGATGATTGTGCGTTTCATGGTCAAATCCTTCCGAAAAGGTCGCGTGGCCGCTTGCCGGCGACGTGCGGCGACCAACACGCCGCCGGGGCCGAGGTTCCTAACGGCTAATCCGCGCGATTCCGTCCGGTGCGCGGATTGATGGGATCTGTCGGCTTGCGTCGAAGCCGTTCGGGCAGGAACGGTTCGGCCGCCGTGGCGGTCGCGTCGGCCCGTACGTCCGCGTGGTGCTGCGCCTGCTCGTGGGAGGTGGGGTTGTCACTGATCCGGCGCTTGACGTCGAGACCGTCGACCGGATCGTTGACGCCGTGCCGGATGTCGCGGAAATCACTCATGGCTCGCCTCATTGCTTTCCTGGCAGGATCGATTCCAGCACCTGCCGCGCTGCTCCCTTGATCATCCCGCTCTCGTTCGGGTCGCCCTTCATCAGGGCGAGCGAGAAGTTCTTCGCCTGCTGCAAGGTGATGTGCGGCGGCAGCGGCGGCACCTCGGGATCGGTTTTCACTTCCAGCACGACGGGCATCTCGCTTGTTAGCGCCTGTTCCCAGGCCGAGCCGAGCAGCTGTGGGCTGTCGACGAAGATGCCGCGCAGGCCGACGAGCTCGGCGAAGCGCGAATAGGAGACGTCGGGAATGCGCTGTGACGCCTCGAACTTGGGATCACCGTTGATGATGCGTTGCTCCCAGGTGACCTGGTTGAGGTCCTCGTTGTTGAAGACGCAGACGATGAAACGCGGGTCCTTCCAGTCGCGCCAATACTTCGCCGCGGTGATCAGCTCGGCCATGTTGTTCATCTGCATGGCGCCATCGCCGACGAGTGCAATCACGGGGCGGTCGGGCTGGGCGTATTTGGCCGCGAGCGCGTAAGGCACCGCAGCGCCCATCGAGGCGAGCCCGCCGGAGAGCGAGGCTGTCATGCCGCGCCGCATCTTCAGGTCGCGGGCGAACCAGTTGGCGCATGAGCCGGAATCGCTGGTGATGATGGCGCGGTCGGGCAGGCGCGGCGACAATTCCCAGGCGACGAGCTGCGGATTGACTGGCGCGGCGGGCTGATGCGCGCGGCCATCCAAAGTCTTCCACCAGGTCGCAACGTCGTCCTGAATGCCCTGGCGCCAGGCGCCGTCGCTCTTGGGCTTCAGCCGCGGCAGCAATGCGCGCAGCGTCTCGGCGGCATCTCCGATGAGGCCGACCTCCATGGGAAAGCGGATCGACATCATGCCGGCGTCGATGTCGATCTGGACGCCGCGCGCGCTGCCTTCCTTCGGCAGGAATTCGGCGTAAGGAAAGGCCGAGCCCACCATCAGCAGCGTGTCGCATTCCATCATCATGTTGTAGCTGGGCTCGGTGCCGAGCAGGCCGATCGAGCCGGTGACCCATGGCAGGTCGTCGGGTAGCGCCGCCTTGCCCAGCAGCGCCTTGGCGCAGCCGGCCGACAGCCGGTCGGCGACCGCGATGACTTCGTCGGTTGCACCGAGCGCTCCGGCGCCGACGAGCATCGCGACCTTCTTGCCGGCATTGAGGATCTCCGCGGCGCGGTCGAGATCGGCATCACGAGGGACGACTTTAGGTGGGCTGTACCCGACGCCGGAATGCAGCGTGCCGTGCGCACGGGGCGGGTCCTCGTAATTCTCCTCCTGCAAGTCGTTGGGCAAGATGATGACGGTGGGAGTCCGCCGCGCCAGTGCGATCCGCACCGACCGATCAATCAGGTGCCGCACCTGCGCAGGCGAGGAGGCCTGCATGACATAGGCGCCGGCGACGTCCTTGAACATCGAGAGGAGGTCGAGTTCCTGCTGATAATGACCGCCGAGGGCGTTGCGCGACTGCTGGCCGACGATCGCCAGCACCGGCTGGTGATCGAGCAGCGCATCGTACAGCCCGGTGACGAGATGCGAGGCGCCGGGACCGGAGGTCGCAATGCAGACGCCGAGCTGACCTGAGAATTTTGCGTAAGCGGTGGCCATGAATGCCGCCATTTCCTCGTGCCGCGCCTGCACGAAGCCGATCTTGCCGCCCGCCCGGTTCATCGCACCGAACACGCCGTTGATGCCGTCGCCGGGATAGCCAAAGATGTGGCGCACGCCCCATTGGTGCAGGCGCTGAATGATGAAGTCGGAGACGGTCTGGGACATTGCGGGCGGCTTTCTCTGTTGCGGCCTCGATAGCCTCAGAGAACCGGTTCTTTGTGGCGATGTTCCCAAGCATTTCCGGAACACGCGCCGGAACGATCGCGCACCCCTTTCGCTTGATTCACAAATGGCCGAGTGGAGAATAACGATGCTCAATCAGAGCGAACTGGACCGTAACGAGATGGGCCGGCTGATCGGAAGCGACAAGGTCGAGGGAACCGCGGTCTACGGTGCCGATCGCAACAAGATCGGTTCAATCGAACGGGTCATGATCGACAAGATCAGCGGCAAGGTCTCATATGCGGTGCTTGGTTTCGGCGGCTTTCTCGGCCTCGGCAATGATCACTATCCGTTGCCCTGGCAGTCGCTGAAGTACGACACCGAGCTCGGCGGTTACGTGACTGCGATCACCGCCAAGGATCTGGAAGGCGCGCCGAAATACGGTGAGAAGACCGACTGGAACTGGAGCGACGACGCCGCCGTGCGCGGCATCAACTCCTATTACGGTGTTCCCTTCGCTTGAGCTTTGAGAGGCGCGGCGCCTCACTCACTCCGCCGCTTCTCTCCGCCCCGGGCCCGCATGCACATGCACCTGCTTGGCATGCAGCACCTCGCCGCATTCCGAGCACACCATTACGGGATCGAACAGCTTGCCGCAGCTCTTGTGCTCGTGCAGCAGCGGGCGGCCGCGCTCGTCGCCCATATGGGCGTCGCCCCAATGCACCATCGCCATGATGATCGGGTAGAGGTCGAGCCCCTTCTGGGTCAGGATGTATTCGTAACGCTTCGGTGCTTCGGAATAGGGGACGCGGCGCAGGATGCCGAAGCGGACCAGCTTCTTCAGCCGCTCCGAGAGCAGATGGCGTGTGATCTGCAGCGAGGACTGAAACGCCTCGAACCGCCGTACCCGCAGGAAGCACTCGCGCAGGATCAGCAGCGTCCAGCGGTCGCCAATCGCGGCGACGGTGCGCGCGAGCGAGCAGGGCTCTTCCTCCAGCGTGTCCCATTTCATGATGCGGTTCCTGCAAGTCGTCAGTCTGAAAAAGGAACTAAGTTGATCGATCAGAGAGATTTTCACTAGAAGCTAACATTCAGCCGCTCAGTTTGACAGTTCTATTTTTGAACTATAGCCTCCGGCACATAAATGCCGCGCGCTCGCAGCGCGGCCCATGGGAGGAGGCGGTCTTGTCCAAGCGAAACGCCACTGCGGCCGTCATCGGAGCCGGCGATTTCATCGGCGCCGAGATCGCCAAGAAGTTTGCCGCCGAAGGGTTCTCGATTTTCGCCGGCCGCCGCAATGGCGATAAGCTGGCGCCGCTGGTGCAAGAGATCGAAGCTGCCGGTGGTGACATCCACGCGCGCTCGCTCGACGCGCGGAAGGAAGATGAGGTCATCGCCTTCCTGAACGACGCCGACAAGCATGCACCGCTCGAAGTCTGCATCTTCAACGTCGGCGCCAACGTCAATTTCCCGATCCTCGACACCACCGAGCGCGTGTTTCGGAAAGTGTGGGAGATGGCCTGCTATTCCGGCTTCCTCGCGGGCCGTGAGGCGGCGCGGCTGATGCTGCCGCGCGGCGGCGGCAACATCTTTTTCACGGGTGCGACTGCAAGCCTGCGCGGCGGCAGCGGGTATGCCGCCTTCGCCAGCGCCAAGTTCGGCCTGCGCGCGGTCGCGCAGGCGATGGCGCGCGAGCTCGGGCCGAAGAACATCCACGTCGCCCATCTCATCATCGATTCCGGCGTCGACACCGAATGGGTGCGCCAGCGCCGGCTCGAGGCGCTCGGGCCGAATGCGCTCGATAATCCCGATCTCCTGATGCCGCCGTCATCGGTCGCGAGCGCCTATTGGCAGCTCTACCAGCAGCCGAAGAGCGCCTGGACCTTCGAGATGGAGATCCGCCCCTTCGGAGAGAAATGGTGACCGCGGCGAGAAAGTCCGGCTAGACTGAGCTCAACATCAAGCAAATTCCGGGAGGATTTTCAGTGAAGACCGCGATCACCGAACTGTTCGGCATCGAGCACCCGATCATCCAGGGCGGCATGCATTTCGTCGGCTTCGCCGAGCTGGCCGCTGCCGTCTCCAATGCCGGCGGGCTCGGCATCATCACCGGTCTCACGCAGAAGACACCCGAGCTGCTCGCCAAGGAGATCGCGCGCTGCCGCGACATGACGGACAAGCCGTTCGGCGTCAACCTCACCTTCCTGCCGGCCTTCTCGGCGCCGCCTTATCCGGAATATATCGCGGCCATCGTCGAGGGCGGCATCAAGGCGGTGGAGACCGCGGGCCGCAGCCCGGAAGCCTACATGCCGGCGCTGAAGGCCGCCGGCATCAAGGTCATCCACAAATGCACATCGGTGCGTCACTCGCTGAAGGCCGAGCGCATCGGCTGCGACGCCGTCAGCGTCGACGGCTTTGAGTGCGGCGGCCATCCCGGCGAGGACGACATTCCCAACATGATCCTGCTGCCGCGGGCGGCGGAAGAGCTGAAGATCCCGTTCGTCGCCTCCGGCGGCATGGCCGATGGTCGCAGCCTGGTCGCGGCGCTCTCGCTGGGCGCGGCGGGCATGAACATGGGCACGCGCTTCATCGCCACCAAGGAAGCGCCGGTGCACCAGAACGTCAAGAACGCGCTGGTCGCGGCCACCGAGCTCGACACCCGCCTGATCATGCGGGCGTTGCGCAATACCGAGCGCGTCCTGAAGAACGCCAATGTCGACCGCCTGCTCGAGATCGAGCGCGAGAAGGGCGCCAAGCTCACGATCGACGACATCCACGACCAGGTCGCGGGCGTCTATCCCAAGATCATGCTGGACGGCCAGATGGATGCCGGCGCCTGGAGCTGCGGCATGGTCGCGGGCCTGATCCACGACATCCCGTCCTGCAAGGAGCTGATCGATCGCATCATGGGCGAGGCTGAAACCATCATCCGCAGCCGCCTGCTGGGGTTCCTGGACGGGACGGACGCTGCGCGAAAGGTCGCCTGACACCGTCAAACTTCTTAACCACGGCGGCATCTGACCGCTGGAATTACGCGCGGCGCCTCCTAGATAGGGGTAAATTGCCCCTTTCATAAATCGATTTCAGGAGGCGTCCGTGGTCCTGAAAAGCGTTCCCTTCGCAATTGCCTTCGCCCTCGTGGTCGCAGGGGCCGGTGTTGCGCGCGCCGACGACTACAAGCCCGGCGAATATCTTGGTCTCGATCTCTCCAAGGCGGTGCTGTCGCCGAAACGTCTCGGGCCGGAGACGCACTTCGCGCCGGTCGCGCTCGAAGCGCGTGGCGCGAACGAAGCGCAGGCGCGTGCTGAGCCGGTCGATGTGCCGAAGAAGGTTGCCGCCGAACGTGTTCGTGTGGCCGAGCCGAAGAGCGCGCATGCCAGAAGCGCACCGTCGCGCGGGGCGGCCCGCGCCAAGCTAGCACGCCGCGGCAACCCGCTCGATGCGCAGGCGATGGACACCCGCATCCAGACCTGGCCATGCCGCTCTGGCGGCATCTGCAACTGGAAGCGGTGATCACAGCCGTCATCCCCGCGTCGCAAAACCGTAGGCGCGGAGTCAAGAAACCGTAAGCTGGCAGTCAAGGAGCGCAGGCACCTTCCGTCGCGATTCGACGAAGGTCTCCTGAATGGCAACGCTCCGCGCCTCGCGCGCCTGGACCCGGCGGCAGTTCCTGGTCCGCTCCGCCTCCGGTCTCGCCATCGCCTCGCTCGCGAAGCCTCATGTGAGCCGCGCCGCCGATCGACCGCAGATCACAGGCGGCATCCAGTCCGGCGACGTCTCCGGCGGCTCCGCGGTGATCTGGGCGCGTGCGGACCGGCCGGCGCGGATGCAGGTGGAATGCTCGACGGTCGAGAGCTTCAAGACCATCATCGCCTCGGCTTCCGGCGATGCGTTGCCCGACACCGATCTCACTGCAAAACTCCTGCTGGCGGATCTGCCGCCTGGGCAAGACATCTTCTACCGCGTCCGCTTCGACGACATCGCCACCGGACTCGTCGGCGAAAGCCGCGTCGGCCATTTCCGCACCGCGCCGGCAGCGCGCCAGTCGATCTCGTTCCTGTGGTCCGGGGATACTGCGGGGCAGGGCTGGGGCATCGACGTCTCCCGCGGCGGCTATCGCAGCTATCGCACCATGCTCGACAACAATCCGGATTTCTTCATCCACTGTGGCGATCACATCTACGCGGACTGCACGATCCCTTCCGAGCAGAAGCTGCCGAACGGCGAGACCTGGCGCAACATCGTCACCGAAGAGAAATCGGAGGTGGCGCACACCCTGGCGCAGTTCCGCGGCAACTACAAATACAACCATCTCGACGAGCACTTCCGCGCCTTCCATGCGCAGGTGCCGATGTTCGCGCAGTGGGACGATCACGAGGTGACCAACGACTGGTCGCCGATCGGGACCTATGACGAGACCGGACACGAGGACGACGGCACCCCACGCCTGGTCGCGCGCGCCCGCCGGGCCTTCTTCGATTTCGTGCCGATCCGCGACATCGGCGCGCGGCACGGCCGCGTCTATCGCAAGATCGCCTACGGCCCGCTGCTCGACGTCTTCATGATCGACATGCGCAGCTACCGCGACGAGAGCTGGAACAAGGGCGATGATCACCGCGGCTGGATCCTGGGCGCCGAGCAGCTCGCCTGGCTCAAGCGCGAGCTCGCCGCTTCGCGCGCGACCTGGAAGGTGATCGCGGCCGACTTGCCGATCGGCCTGATCAGCCTGGATGCCGTTGCGCTCGGCGATGGGCCGCCCGACCGGCGTGAGCACGAGATCGCCGATCTGCTCGCATTCATCACGCGCGCCGGTATCCGCAACATCGTCTGGCTCACCGCCGACATGCATTACACCGCCGCGCACTACTACGATCCGAACAAGGCGCAATTTAAGGATTTCGAGCCGTTCTGGGAGTTCGTCTCCGGCCCGCTGCATGCCGGCAGCTGGGGACCGGGCGAGCTCGACGACACCTTCGGCCCGGTCGCGATGTACCAGCATGGCTGCAGCGCTGCGCAAGGCGAGAATCTCGCGCCCTGCTTCGGCTTGCAGTTCTTCGGGCGGGTCGACATCGATGGCCACAGCGGCGTGATGACGGTGACCCTGAAGGACGTCGACAATCGCGACCTCTGGTCGGTCGACATCGTGCCGCAGCCGCAGGTGCATCCGTCGCTGGTGGCGCAGCATTGGTGAGGTTGCTAACCCGATCTTGATTGGCCGCTTTGCTCCTCCCGCGCTAGGGTGAGGGGTCCCGCCACTTCTTTTCCATCACCGAAAAGTCTGCTCACGCGGCATCGCCGCGCGATCCGGTGGGCTGAATTGCTCAGGAGCCTGTTGCATGGATCATCTGAAAACCCAGGGCATCAGCATGCCCAAGCTCGGCCTCGGCACCTTCCGCATGCAGGGCGATGCCTGCCGTGCCGCGGTCGAGAGCGCGCTTTCGATCGGCTATCGCCACATCGATACCGCCGAGATGTACGCCAACGAGGAGGCGATCGGCGCGGCCATCGCCGCGTCCGGCGTGTCGCGTGGCGAGTTGCACGTCACCACGAAAGTCTGGCACGAGAACCTCAGCTCCGATGCGATCCGCCGCGCTTTCGACGCCAGCCTTAGGAAGCTCCGGCTCGACCATGTCGACCTCTATCTCGTGCATTGGCCGTCGAAGGCCGCGAACTGGGGGGCGGTGTTCGAAACGCTGATGACGCTGAAGGAGGAGGGGCGCACGCGCGCCATCGGCGTTGCCAATTTCACCACCGCGCTGCTCGAGGTCGCGGTCGAGGAGATCAAGGCGCCAATCGCCTGCAACCAGGTCGAATATCACGCCATGCTCGATCAATCGAAGGTGCTTGCCTATCTCCAGCCGAGGTCGATCCCGCTGGTTGCCTATTGTCCGCTGGCGCAAGGGCGTTTCGTGGCCGATCCGGTGCTGGCCGACATCGGCGCCCGGCACGATGCCACCGCCGCGCAGGTCGCGTTGAAATGGCTGCTCGACCAGGACGGCGTCGCCGCGATCCCCAAGGCCTCGCGGCGCGAGAGCCAGCAGGCCAATCTCGACGCGCTGAAGATCACGCTCGACGATGCCGACCGCGAGAAGATCGCCGCGCTGGCGAAGGACAGACGCTGCGTCAATCCAGGCTTCGCGCCGGCTTGGGATTAGCTGCAGTGATCGGGCAATAGAAATGGCCCCGTGAGGGGCCATTTCCTTGTCGCGTTGCGCATTAGTCCCAGTGGTGATGGCGATGGCTGCGCTTGATCACCACGACCTTGTCGCCGCGATGGTGGCGATGCCAGCCATGATGACGATGTCCGCGGAATTCGGCGCGGGCGCCGTACGGACCGTGGTGATGATGATGATAGCCGCCGCTGCGCTTGATCACCACCGTCTCCGCACTTGCGAGCGTTGGCGCCGCGATCACGAGCGCACCGAGAGCCGCAACCACATAACCAAGCTTCTTCATGATGTCCTCCTCCAAACGAATGCACATCTAAACCGCAGATTTGCGCGAACGTTCCGGAGGAGCGGGAAGAGAATTCTGAACGGATGTTCAGACGAAGGCGTGCTAGTCGCAGCGCTGCTGCGCGGGCGTCGGCGCACCGCTGGCGACGTATTTGCCGTTCCTGATCGTGTACTCGCCGCGCTCGCTGCGATTGTAGATCGCGCGCAGGCTGCCGTCCTTCTGCAACAGCAACCCGAACTCGCGGGCCTGATGCAGCGAGGGGAAGTACACCATGACATTGAGCAGGCCCTCGGCATTGACCGTGGCGGACACCACCTCGTTCTCGTCCCTGGCCTCGCCGAAATCGCGCCGGTACATCACCCGGCCGTCTTTCCGGATTTCGTAAGTCAAGCGCGCGCCCTGCTCGCGGTCGGGCCTACCCGAGCAATCGACCGCCCAGGAGCCGAGCAGGCCCCATTGCTCCACGGTCACGGCCAGCGTCTCGGCACCAGCCGTGGGGGTGAACGCGACCCACAGCACCGCAGCCGCGATCCAGCGGCCCGAACAACGCATCATGTCCTGAAAAACCCCGCCTCGAACAATTCCAAAGTTTAGCATCCCGCGCGCGGCCCTGCCACGGCGGCTGCCGATCGCCCGCGAATTTGATCCGCGTCAATGAGGCGGGGCGGTTCGAAGATAAGATGGCGTTTCCCGAAGGCGAACGTGGATAGAGCAATGCTGAATCAAGTCATGGATTTTGCGGGCGAAGTACTGCCGGGGAGCTGTGCCGTACCGCCTTATTCCGAGGCCGCGTTTCTGAGCGAGCTGGGCGATCGGTTGCGGTCCTCACGCATGCGCTGCGATCTGTCGCGCCGGGAGCTCGCCCGGCGCTCGGGGATTTCCGAGCGCTACATCGCCCAGATCGAGGCCGGCAAAGGCAACGTCTCCATCGTCCTGTTGCTGCGGCTGGCTTCCGCGATTCACGGCAGTCAGCCACAGGCGGCGTGAGGAGACGTCCGGACTGGGCCTCAGGCTCGCTTCTCCACATTGGCGCTGCGGGCGGGCACGCCAAACTCCTTGCGGCAGACTTCGGCTAGCACGGCGACGCCATCGCGGATCTGCTGGTGCGTGGGGCTGGCAAAGCACAGCCGCAGCCGCGAGGCGGAATGGCCCTTGCTGGTCGACCATTCCGGCCCCGGATTGATCGAGACGCCGGCGGCGAGCGCGGCCTGATACAGCTTCAGCGTATCGACCTGGTCGGGCAGCTTCACCCAAAGGAAGATACCGCCCTTGGGCTCCTCGAACTCAGCGGCGGTCCCGAACTGCTCGTTGAGCGCTTCCATGAGCGTGTCGAGCTTGGTGCGCAGCGCCTTGGTCAGGGCCGGCACGTGAGTTGAAAAATGCGGCTTGCAATAGGTGGCGAGCACCATCTGCTCCAGCGCACCGGAGCCAGCATCCGTCTTCAGCGACAGCATCCGCGACATCACCTCCCAGGGCGCCACGACGAAGCCGACGCGCAGCGCCGGCGCGATCGACTTGGAGAACGAGCCGATATGGATCACGCCGCCGCTCTCGCTCATCGCGTAGATCGCGGGCGGCCGCTGCCCCGACCAGATGAGGTCGGCATAGCAATCGTCCTCGAAGATCGGCACGCCATATTCGGTCGCGAGCCGCACCAGCTCGGTGCGGCGGCTCTCGGGCATGATACTGCCGGTCGGATTCTGCACCGTCGGGATCGTGTAGATGTATTTCGGCCGGATGCCGCGGCGCTTCAGGTCGGCCAGCGCGGAGGCCAGCAGATCCATGCGCATGCCGTCCTGGTCGAGGGGAATGCCGACGACGTTGACGCCGAGCCGCGCCAGCCGTGTCAGGGAGCCCTGATAGCTCTCCTGCTCGAAAATCACGGTGTCGCCGCGCGTCAGTAGGGTGGCGTTGACGAGGTCGAGCGCCTGCAGCGAGCCGGAGACGATCAGGAGGTCGTCGACCGTGCAGCTGATGCCGGCGTCGCGCTTGAGTTTCGTCACCAGGAATTCGCGCAACGGCAGGTAGCCCTGCGGACCATGCGCCAGACCGTAGGTGGCGAGCGAGCGGCCCTCGCGCCGCAGCACCGTGTCGGCCGCTTCGATCAGCTCGTCGAGCGGCACCTGTTCGGAATCGTTGTTGCCGCCGACGAAGCTGTATTTGGCAAGGCCCGTCCAGCGCGCAGACGGGGCCGGCAGCCCTGCTGGAAACAGGGGCGCGAAATCGAAGCTGGACGTCATGGGAGCGTTCCTCGTTTTGTTCTTGTTGAGCTCGGCTTTGCACCGGCCGCCTTACTTCTTGCCGGCCGTCCTGGTCGGACGGCCCTGACTGATGAAAGCGTAATGCGTGTTGGCGATGCCGCCAACCATTAAGGCTTCGACCACGGGTTCTGCGATCTCGCCCGTGGCGGCCCAGTCGACCAGAAAATTGGCGCCGGTCCCGCCGCGCACGTCGTCGGTCGGAATGAAGATCGAGACGGTGGCGAGCGACCTCAACGCCACCGGCGTCTTCAGATAGCTCTCGACCTGCTTGCCTGCGGTGTCGAAATAGGCGATGCGTTTGATGACCAGCGGCTGGGTCTCGGAGGCGTTGTGTACGCTCAGCGTCACCGAGAAGTCGACACGCAGCTTGCCCTGGCTCATCGCGACGCTGGAATAGGCGGGCACGTAGAAACCGCCGGATACGGCGAGGTCCTCCTTCAGCGGCGTGGTGAGCGAATCGGCAAAGTTTTGTTCGATACTGACCTTGGATTGCGCGGCGGCGGGCACGGCAAAGGCGAGGGGAGCGAGCAGCATGGCTGCGAAGAGCCCATTCCGCATGTGACGAATTGCTCGCTTGCCGCACCGCAACCCACCTCTAGGGTGCGGCAAAACGGACCAATTTGGCATGCATGAGCTCATTCGCGATATCACACTCTCTATTCTGTTCGCCTGGATGCTGGGGCTTCTCGCCCATTTCTCCCGGCAACCGCTGATCCTGGCCTACCTTATCGCCGGCTTCTGCATAGGTCCATTCGGCGCCGGCTGGGTCCATTCGCAGGAATCGATCAGCGTCATCTCCGAGCTTGGCCTGATCTTCATGCTGTTCATGATCGGGCTCGAGATCGACCTGAAGAAGATCGTTCGGGCCGGGCGGGTGATCCTGTTCGCGGCGGCCAGCCAGCTGCTGGGCGGCTGTCTGCTCGGGCTTCTGTTCTTCGTCGGCATCGGCCTGTCGCTCGGCGGTGGGCATTTCGATGCGGTCTATCTCTGCGTCGCCTGCGCGCTGTCGAGCACGGTCATCATCGTCAAGGTGCTCTACGAGAAGCGCGAGCTCGATACGCTGCCGGGCCGCATCACGCTCGGCGTGCTGGTGCTCCAGGACATCTTTGCCATCCTGTTCCTGGCGGTGCAGCCGAGTCTCGCCAATCTGCAGGTCAGCGTCATCCTGCTCTCGATCGGCCGCGTCGCGGTGCTGGTCACGGCCGCGCTTCTGGTCAGCCGCTACGTGCTGCCGCGCGTGTTCCACCAGATCGCCCGGCGGCCCGAGCTGATCCTGCTCGGCGCGCTCGCCTGGTGCTTTCTCGTCGCCGAGACCGCCTATCAACTGTCGCTGTCGCGCGAGATGGGTGCGCTGATCGCCGGCGTCTCGCTCTCGACCTTCCCCTATGCGCTCGATGTCACCGCCAAGGTCACCACGCTGCGCGACTTCTTCATCACGCTGTTCTTCGTCGCGCTTGGCATGACCATTCCCGTGCCCGGCCTCTCGGTCATCAGCCTCGCCTTGATGATCGCGGCGTTCACGGTGGTGAGCCGCCTCGTCACCACCTTCATCCCGCTCTATCTGATGAAGCAGGGCCTGCGCGCCAGCCTGTTGCCGGCGCTCAACCTCGCGCAAATCTCCGAGTTCTCGCTGGTCGTGATCCAGACCGGCGTCGCGGACCGCCACATCGCAGCCGAGACGGCGAATGCGGCTTCGTTCGCCTTCGTGGTGCTGGCGGTGCTCTCGACCTTCGTGATGACCCGCAGCGACGAGATCACCCGTTGGGCGATCGGCCCCTTGAAGCGGATCGGCCTGCGCGATCTCGACCATGGCAACGGCCATGCCGAGGAGGGCCACGGGGGCGGCCATGGCGAGGCCCGCCGCATCGTCATCCTCGGCTTTTTCCGTGCGGCGAGTGCGCTGCTGGCCGAGATCGAACGGCAGGCACCGGTGCTGCTGGAGCAGATCACCGTGGTCGATTTCAACCCCAATGTGTACCAGACCCTGCTTTCACGTGGTCTGCACGTGATCTATGGCGACATCAGCAGCGCCGACACGCTGCTCCATGCCGGCGTCGGCAAGTCCGAGATGATCATCCTCAGCGTGCCGGATTCGCTGCTGAAGGGCGCCACCAACGAGAAGCTGGTCCGTCACGTCCGCGCGCTCAATCCGACCGCCCTGATCGTCGCCACGGCCGACCTGTTGGCCGACGTCGGCGCGCTCTACGAGGCCGGCGCCAGCTATGTCACCGTGACCCGGCTCAGCGATGCACATGAGCTGTTTACCGTGATCGAAGCCGCCCAGGCCGGCCTGCTCGCGGACAAGCGCGCCGAGCTCGATCAGCGCCTCGGCGAGCGCCGCGAGGTGCTGCCCTGATGGCGTCGGGCCGCCTTCCTTGCCCGCCTTCCTTGCGGGCAATCTGCGCCTATATCGCTGGTATGCCCGGTGCAAGCCTGAAACCCATCGGCAGGCCCGCCCTCGGACATATGTGGTTGCGCTGGGGAGACTAGCGCCCCGACCCAAGTCCGGCTAAGCCTCCCGGCCATAACCGATAGAGATTGGGAAATGCCCGATAGCGTTCAGGAAGTCTTGCAGGCCTTTGCTCGGGGTGAGCTCGTGGTCGTCACCGACGACGAGGACCGCGAGGGCGAGGGCGATCTGATCGTCGCCGCCTCGCTGTGCACCGCCGAGAAGATGGCCTTCATCATCCGCCATACCTCCGGCATCGTCTGTGCGCCCGTGACGACCGAGGACGCGCGCCGGCTGCGGCTCGATCCGATGGTCGCCCACAACGATTCCGCGCACACCACCGCGTTCACGGTCTCGATCGACTACAAGCCCGACGGCGGCACCGGCATCTCCGCCGAGGAGCGCGCCTCGTGCTGCCGCGCGCTCGCCAATCCCAATGTCGGCGCCAACGACTTCGCCCGGCCCGGCCACATCTTCCCGCTGATCGCCAAGGACGGCGGCGTGCTGCTTCGCTCCGGCCACACCGAGGCCGCGGTCGACCTCTGCAAGCTTTCCGGCCTGCCGCCGGTCGGCGTCATCAGCGAGCTCATGAACGACGACGGCAGCGTGATGAAGGGCGAGCAGGTCGCGCAATTCGCGGTCAGACACAAGCTCAAGCACGTCACCATCGCGGACATGATCGCCTACCGCCAGGCGCGCGAGAAGCTGATCGAGCGGGTCTCGACCTTCGTCACCGACAGCCCGATCGGTCCGTTGCAGGGCTACGCCTACCGCTCGCCGTTCGATTCCATCGCCCACGTCGCCTTCGTCTATAACGGGGTCGGCGACGGCAAGAACGTGCTGACGCGCTTTCACAAGCCGAACATCGTCAAGGACACCTTCACCGGCCACAAGCGCATGGCCGCCGTGCTCGAGCATTTCAAGAAGACCGGCCGCGGCGTGCTGGTCTACCTACGCGACGGCGCGGCCGGCGTGCCCGTTTCGCCGCTGCCGGACGAGACGTCGACGGAGGCCGACCGCAACCGCCAGTGGCGCGAGGTCGGCGTCGGCGCGCAGATCCTGCGCGACCTCGGCGTGACTTCGATCCGGCATCTCACCTCGTCGGTGCACGACTACAAGGGCCTATCGGGCTTCGGCATCGAGATCGTCGCCAACGAGCAGCTCGAAAGCTGACACGCATTGTCTTTCTCCCGGTCGAGCTGAAAGCGCCACCCCGGAACGACCAAGCCAGGATGCAATTGAACTTGTTGCCGCGGCGCTTTACTTTGTCGGGCAATTATCGACGGAACCAGACGCGAAAGGACGTTTCATGAGCGTGCGCCCTCAGGCCAAGGACAAGCCGGCTGCGGCTTCTTTCCAGTGGGACGATCCGTTCCTGCTCGACGAGCAGCTCACCGAAGACGAGCGCATGGTTCGCGACACCGCCCGCGCCTATGCGCAGGACAAGCTGCTGCCGCGCGTCTCCAAGGCCTATCTCGAGGAGAAGACCGACCGCGAGATCTTCAACGAGATGGGCGAACTCGGCCTGATCGGCATCACGCTGCCGGAAGAATATGGCTGCGCCAATGCGAGCTACGTCGCCTATGGCCTCGTCGCGCGCGAGATCGAGCGGGTCGATTCCGGCTATCGCTCGATGAACTCGGTGCAGTCCTCGCTGGTGATGTACCCGATCTACGCCTATGGCGACGAGAACCAGCGCAAGAAGTACCTGCCCAAGCTCGCCAGCGGCGAGTGGGTCGGCTGCTTCGGCCTGACCGAGCCCGATGCCGGCTCCGATCCGGCCGGCATGAAGACCCGCGCCGAGAAGGTGTCGGACGGCTATCGCCTTACCGGCAGCAAGATGTGGATCTCGAACGCGCCGATCGCCGACGTCTTCGTGGTCTGGGCCAAGTCGGCCGCGCACGACAACCAGATCCGCGGCTTCGTGCTGGAGAAGGGCATGAAGGGCCTGTCCGCGCCGAAGATCGGCGGCAAGCTCTCGCTGCGCGCCTCCATCACCGGCGAGGTCGTGATGGACGGCGTCGTGGTCCCGGAGGACGCCCTGCTGCCCAACGTCTCCGGCCTCAAGGGCCCGTTCGGCTGCCTCAACCGCGCCCGCTACGGCATCTCCTGGGGTGCGCTTGGCGCCGCCGAGGACTGCATGCACCGCGCCCGTCAATACACGCTCGACCGCAAGCAGTTCGGCAAGCCGCTCGCCGCGACCCAGCTGGTGCAGAAGAAGCTCGCCGACATGGAGACCGAGATCGCGCTCGGCCTGCAGGGCTCGCTTCGCGTCGGCCGCCTGATGGACGAGGGCAAGTTCGCGCCCGAGATGATCTCGATCATGAAGCGCAACAATTGCGGCAAGGCCCTCGACATCGCCCGCACCGCCCGCGACATGCACGGCGGCAACGGCATCTCGATCGAGTATCACGTGATGCGCCACGTCCATAACCTCGAGACGGTCAACACCTACGAGGGCACCCACGACGTCCACGCCCTGATCCTGGGCCGCGCGATCACGGGCATTCAGGCGTTTTTCTAGTCACTGTGTTTTCCGCCGCGGCTAGCTTGCTCAACTGTCATCGCCCGCGCAGGCGGGCGATCCAGTATCCCAGAGACTTCGCTTTTGTCACTGGCGCTGCGGCGTACTGGATACCCCGCCTTCGCGGGGTATGACGGCAGAGAGTGTGGCACAGGAAGTCCCATGTCCGACAACGACGACGTCCCGTTCAACCGCAACTTTCCGCTGAAGCCCGGCATCGTCGAGGAGGTCCGCCCCGGCGTGCGGCGCGTGCTCTGCAACAATCCGAGCCCGTTCACCTTCACGGGCACGGTCAGCTACATCGTCGGCAAGGGCAATGTCGCGATCATCGATCCCGGTCCAGACGATGCGGCGCATGCGGCGGCGCTGCTCGATGCCGTGCGCGGCGAGACCGTGACGCACATCTTCGTCACCCACACCCATCGCGACCATTCGCCGAACACCGCGCGGATCAAGCTGGCGACGGCTGCGCCGGTCTATGCCGAAGGCCCGCATCGCGCCTCGCGGCCGCGATTCGAGAGCGAGAAGCACAATCCGGAATCCGGCGCCGACCGCGATTTTGCCCCGGACGTCAATCTCGCGCACGGCGACGTCGTGGAAGGTGACGGCTGGCGGCTCGAAGCCGTCGCGACGCCCGGCCACACGGCCAACCATCTGGCATTCGCCTGGCCGGAGCGGAAGTTCAACTTCGTCGGCGATCACGTGATGGGCTGGTCGACCTCGATCGTGGCGCCGCCGGACGGCTCGATGATCGACTACATGGATTCGCTCGACCGGCTCGCCACCCGCGAGGAGGATCTCTATTTCTCGGGCCATGGCCCCGAGATTCCCGAGGGCCAGCGCTTCGTGCGCTTCCTGATCCGCCACCGCAAGGCACGCGAGGCCTCGATCCTGCACCGCCTCGCCAAGGGCGAGACCGACATCCCGACCATGGTCCGCGCGATCTATATCGGTATCGATCCGCGCCTGACGACAGCTGCCGGCTATTCCGTGCTGGCGCATTTGGAAGATCTGGTCGCCCGCGGCGTGGTGGCGACGGATGGCGATCCCGTGATCGGCGGGACCTATCGGATGGCCTAGGGGGCGAATAGCGAATGGGGAATAGCGAATGGGCGGCTCCATTCGCTATTCGCTACTCCCCATTCGCCAAGTCACTTCTTCACCGTCTTCGCCGGCGCCTTGGGCGGCGTCACCGGCGTCTTCTTCACCGGCTTGAGTGCATCGGCATCGGCGGCGGTGTTGAGGTCGTCGATGAACGCCTTGACGCGTGCGGCATTGCTGCCGAGATCGCTGTCGAAATTGCGCGACGCAGAGCGGATATCGACGCGGGAATCATCGCCATCCGGCACGACCCTGATCGAAACGTCCTCGCGGAAACCCATGATCGGCGTGCGCGCCACCGCCTCGATGCGGCCGATGCGGCGCGGCGGCTGCGGTGCGCGCTCGTCGATCACGATCCATTTGCGCTTGTGGACGAGCTGAAGCGCGATCGCATAGGCGCGGTCGGCCGAGATCTCGAGCTCGACGGGCTCGATCTCGGGATAGAAATGGCGCTGCTGCTCCGCCGAATAGAGGCCGGCATAGACCGCGGTGTTGGTGCCCTCGCCGGTGCGCAGGCGCGCCAGCGCATCGAAGCGCGGCGGATCAATCGGATTGGTGGTGATGTCGTAGATCGACGGCAGCTTGCGATATTGAAAGGCCAGATAGGCGGGATAGGCGAGGATCGCCCCGTCGATCAGGAAGGCGAGCAGGATGCGCGCCATGCCGCGCGAGCCGTTCTGCCAGATTGCGGCAAAGCCGGCGAGCCCGAACAGGATCGAGAGGCCGGCGATCGCGAGCCCGCCGATGAACGTCGCCAGCGCCGGCTTGGGCTCCAGGAAATCGAAACGGACGACGATGATCGACACCACCACCGCCAGAACCGCGAACACGGCCAGATTGCGCGCCCAGCTCGCGAGGCTGGACACGGGCTCCGACTGGTAGGGAGCGGAAAACCTGCGGGCCATCGGGTGAGCTCTGCCGGGGTTGGCGATGCCGGCCGATTTGGCGCGACGATGCGCCGTTGAGACCACGGCGCGGGAGCAAATTCAAGGGTTCCGGCTACGCCCAAGCCGTCATGCCCGGGCTTGTCCCGGCCATCCACGTTCACTGCACCGTGGGGCAAGGCGTGGATGGCCGGGACAAGCCCGGCCATGACGTCGTGGAGGCTTCAACAAGTCGGACGCTGACGCCCCTCCAAGGAGGGGCGCACCCAGCCCGTCACGCCGCCGCGTTCGGGAACCGGTAATCCTTAAACTGGTCGCGCAGCGCCGTCTTCAGGATCTTGCCGGTGGCGGTGTGCGGAATGCCGTCGACGAAAGCGACGTCGTCGGGCATCCACCATTTGGCGATCTTGCCCTCCATGAACTTGAGGATGTCCTCGCGCGTGGCCTGCTGGCCCTGCTTGAGCTGCACGATCAGCAGCGGCCGCTCGTCCCATTTCGGGTGGAACACGCCGATCACGGCGGCTTCCGCCACGGCGGGGTGGCCCACCGCGAGGTTTTCGAGGTCGATCGAGGAGATCCACTCGCCGCCGGACTTGATCACGTCCTTGGAGCGGTCGGTGATCCGCATATAGCCGTCCTCGTCGATGGTCGAGACGTCGCCGGTGTCGAAGAAGCCGTCCTCGTCGAGGATGTTGCTATCGACGCGGTAATAGGCCTTGGCGACGGCGGGCCCGGAGACCTTGAGGCGGCCAAAGGTCTTGCCGTCCCAGGGCAGCTCCTTGCCGGCATCGTCGGTGATCTTCATCTGCACGGCGAACGGCGCATAACCCTGCATCTGCAGCACGTCGAGCCTGGCATCGCCGGTCGCATTCTGGAACGGCGGCTTCAGCGCCGCGACGGTGCCGATCGGGCTCATCTCGGTCATGCCCCAGGCGTGGCGGACGTTCGAGCCCATGTCGAGGAAGGCCTTGATCATCGAGCGCGGCATTGCCGAGCCGCCGCAGATCACCATCTTCAGATCCGGCAGCTTGAGATTGTTGGCGGTCATGTGCTGGAGCAGCATCAGCCACACCGTCGGCACGCCGGCGGTGTGCGTCACCTTCTCGGTCGAGAGCAGTTCGTAGACCGAGGCGCCGTCGAGCTTGGCGCCCGGCATCACCAGCTTGGTGCCCTGCGAGGGTGCGGAGAAGGCGATGCCCCAGCTGTTGGCATGGAACAGCGGAACCACCGGCAGCATTGTCTCGGACGCACTGGTGCCGAGCGCGTCGACGTTGTTGGCCATCAGCGCGTGCAGCACGTTGGAGCGATGCGAATACAGCACACCTTTGGGATCGCCGGTCGTGCCGGAGGTGTAGCACATCGCCGCCGCCGTGTTCTCGTCAAAGTCCTTCCATTTGAATTTGCCGTCGGCCTGCGCAATCCAGTCCTCGTAGGCGACCGCGTTCTTCAGCGTGGTCTCCGGCATGTGAGCCTTGTCGGTGAGCACGATGTAGCGCTCCACGCTGGGCAGCTTGTCCGCGATCTTCTCCAGGATCGGAATGAAGGTGAGATCGGTCATCACGACGCGATCCTGCGCATGATTGATGATCCAGGCGATCTGTTCGGGGAAAAGGCGCGGATTGACGGTATGGCAGATGGCGCCGATCCCCATGATGCCGTACCAGACCTCCAGATGGCGCCAGGTGTTCCAGGCGATCGTTGCGACGCGATCGCCGAGCTTGATGCCGTCGCGCTCCAGCATCTGCGAGACCTTGAGCGCGCGCTTGTGGATCTCGGCGTAGTTGGTGCGATGGATCGGTCCCTCGACCGAGCGTGTGACCACCTCCTGCTTGCCATGAATCCTGGCGGCGTGTTCGATGATCCGGTGGCAGAGCAGGGGCCAATCTTGCATCAAACCAAGCATTCCGACGTTCCTCCGAGAAGTCGCTGGGCGCGTTATCGCTCTCAGCGTTGGGCCAAAGAATTGCCATGAGTTTTAGCCTGCCGGACTTTCGTCGCAAATGGTCTTGTCGCGGCTATATGTCCGCCGGGGCGGCAATGGTTACCGCTGCGGCGGGGCTGTTGCTGATCGCCGAAAGGGCAGAGGCGCGGAAATATCATGCGCCGCTCGATATCTTCAACATTGGAGCACCGAAGCTCCGCGCAACCGTTCGCGCCGCCAGGATTCCGCTGCCGAAACCGCGTCCCGAGGAGGCCCCCAAAGCGTCGGATGAGGGGGCGGCGCAGGCAGACGGCAAGCCGTCCCCCGACAAGCCAGGTGCGGACAAGCCCGCCGAGGCCGCGCCGCCGCCCGAGAAGCAGGCCTCGGCCTGCCGGCTGGCGCTGACCGAGGAGATCGCGATCGCGCCGTCCATTCCGGATATCCGCGGTCCCGGTGCCTGCGGCGGCGAGGATCTGGTGCGGCTGGAGGCCATCGTGCTGCCGGACAAGCGCAAGGTGACGGTCAAGCCGGCGGCGATCCTCCGCTGCACCATGGCGTCCGCGCTCGCCGATTGGGTGCGCAAGGACATGACGCCGCTGGCGACCAGCCTCGGCTCCGCCGTCAGCGAGCTCGACAATTTCGACAGCTTCGAGTGCCGCGGCCGCAACCGCGTGGCCGGCGCGATGCTGTCCGAGCACGGCAAAGCCAATGCCATCGACATCCGCGCCGTCAAGCTCGCCAATGGGCAGTCGATCGGCCTGACCGACCGCACCACCTCGCGCGAGGTGCGCGAGCGCGTGCTGCACTCGGTCTGCACTCGCTTTTCCACCGTGCTAGGCCCGGGTTCGGACTGGTACCACGAGGACCACATCCATCTCGATCTCGCGCAGCGACGCAACGACTACCGGATTTGCCAATGGAACGTGTGGGATCCGCTGCCTCAGGTCGCACCGCTGCTGCCGGCGGAGCGTCCCGAGGAGGCACCGCCGCGCGAGGTCGCGGCCAAGCCCGAGGCAAAGGAGGGCGCCGACGGCGGTGAGGCGGAAAAGCCTGCTGCACCTGCGGACAAGCCGGCGGCGGATGGCAACAAAGCCCGATCGCACCAGCCGGCAACAAAAAAGCGCCGGTGAAACCGGCGCCTTTGAAAGGCCTCGGGCAAGGCCTGCTTAGTAGGGTGAACTGGAACCGCCCTGGAGCGCGAGGCGCGGCTTGTAGGGCGAATCGCCGTGCTTGGGCTCGAGCACCACGACGAGGGTGCCGAGCTTGACGCGATCATAGAGATCGATCGCGTCCTCGTTGGTCAGGCGGATGCAGCCTGACGAGATCGAGGCGCCGATATATTCCGGCTGGTTGGTGCCGTGGATGCGGAACAGCGTGTCCTTGCCCCCAGAATGGAGGTACAGCGCGCGGGAGCCCATCGGATTGTCCGGTCCGGGTGCGACATAGGTCGGCACGCCGAGGCGCGAGATTTCGCCGGGGGTGGGGTGCCAGGCCGGCCACTCGGTCTTGCTGGCCACCTTGGCGATGCCCGACCAGGCCATGGCCTCTTCGCCGACAGTGATGCCGTAGCGGATCGCTTTGCCGCCCTCCAGCACGTAATAGAGGTAATGGTTGTCGGAATCGACCACGATCGAGCCCGGCGCTTCCTTGCGGTGGAATTCGACAATGGCGCGGCGGAACGGTTCTGCGACCGCGGTATTCTCGTATTTCACCTTGGCAAGGAGTTCTTTGTCCTTGGGCTTGAACGCCTTGGTGTCCGTCGCCTCGTAACGCGTCGTGGCCTGCATGCAGCCCGACAGCATCAGGCCAGCGGCCAAAATCCCAAACATAATTTTCAGCGACGACATGGTTTGGTTCCAATCAAAACAATACCGTGCGGAAGGGACCTGAGCGTAGCGCCCAAGTTCCTCGACTCCGTTAAGCCCATTATGGTTGAAATCTGCCACAATTCCAGCGCTGAAGCCGTTTTCCAGGGCTGTAAGACCCCAGCTGTGGCTTTTCTGCCGCAAATTTGGGGGTGTCGTGCGGGTTTTTTTGGTAAGACGCGCCAGACTGTTCCTCCGGCGCCACAGTTGAGCCCTAGGGCCGCCGCAGATGCAAACGCTCCGTTAATGTTGTTGTCATCGTGAACCTGTCAGAATCGCGCTAAGGGCTGTCGTTCTGTCGCAGGATCTCTGGAGCTTTTGATGTTTTCGGTGTTCGTTCCCTCCGAGACCTCCCTCAAGAAGGCGGTTGTCGAGGATCTCACAGCGCTGCCGGAGAACGCAGTCTGGATCGATCTCGTCAACCCCTCGGCTGCCGAGGACAAGGCGGTCGAGCGGCTGGCGGGCATCGCCATCCCGACCCGGGAAGACATGCAGGAGATCGAGATCTCCAGTCGCCTCTATATGGAGAACGGCGCGCGCTACATGACCGCGACGCTGATGTGCCACTCCGATACCGACATGCCCCGGACCACGGCGGTGACCTTCATCCTCGGCGACCACCGCCTGGTGACGGTCCGCTACGACCTGCCCAAGCCCTTTGCGCTGGTCGAGGCCAAGCTCGCCCGCTCCTGCACGCCCTCGATCACCGGCGAGATGGTGCTGATGGAGCTCCTGGACGCCGTGATCGACCGCTGCGCCGACATTCTGGAGCGCTGCGGCGCCGAGATCGACCAGGTCTCCCACGAGATCTTCGAGCCGGAGAGCGAGCGCCACGGCCATGCCAAGCGATATTCCCAGATTCTGATCTCGATCGGCCGCAAGGGCGACTTGACCTCGAAGGTTCGCGAGAGCCTGGTGTCGATCGGCCGCGTCGTGACGTTCCTGTCCGCCGTGGTCGAGGGCGTGAAGTGGTCGAAGGACATGCGCGAGCAGCTCAAGACCATGCAGCGCGACGTCGCCTCGCTGACCGATCACGCCTCCTATCTCTCCAGCAAGATCACGTTCGTGCTCGACGCCATGCTCGGCGTCGTCAATCTCGAGCAGAACAACATCATCAAGCTGTTTTCGGTCATGGCCGTTGTCCTGATGCCGCCGACCCTGATCGCCTCGATCTACGGCATGAACTTCAAGGTGATGCCGGAACTCGAATGGGTGCACGGCTATCCGATGGCGCTGGTGATGATGCTGATCGCCGCCATCGTCCCCTACTGGATCTTCAAGTGGAAGAAGTGGCTGTAGGATCGTGCGCGAGCAAAGATACCTACCGAGACCTTACGCCGCTCGCATAGACACGATGAATCGTGTCGCAGAATCGATCGGGATTGCGGCGACGCGGTGACGCGTGTGTCATGCCGCAATTCCTCCGGTAAAATTTGAGCGGTGGGCTGAACGTTTGCGCGAAACTTGTCTGCGATAAGCAGGGCGTAGCCGCGAGGAACAGCCATGGTTGAGAAACACATAACGTCGCCCCGCAACGTCATCGATCTGGCGAACTACCGTCAGGTTCTGGCGAGCGGCAAGGCGCCGTCGATGTCGGCACGCATGTGCCGGCACTGTGGTGCTCCGCTGCTCGATGGTGAGAACGACGACGACTGCTCGACTGCATTCAGCACGGCCGCTCCGCGGCCGCGCGAGCGGTCACGTCGGATTCGACTCGATTGAGGAACGGAAGGTAAGGGCGATCCAGGTCTTGCGGCGGCGTTGTCTGGATCGCCTTGCTTCCCTGAGCGGCCATTTCCACTTCCGTCATTGCGAGGAGCCACCCGGTCCCGCCTCCGGCGGGCCGGATGACAGGCTCCGCGACGAAGCAATCCAGACTGTCTTTGCGGAGACAGTCTGGATTGCTTCGCTTTCGCTCGCAATGACAGTGCCCGCCTACACGTGCTGGCCGCCGTTGATGTGGATCTCGGCGCCGTTGACGTAGGAGCTGGTGTCCGTGCACAGCACGTAGATGATCTTTGCCACTTCGTCGGGCGTGCCGAGGCGGTGCATCGGGATCTGCTGCTCGACGATCTTCTCGGTGCCCGGCGACAGGATCGAGGTGTCGATCTCGCCCGGGGCGATCGCGTTGACGCGGACGCCGATGCGGCCGAAGTCGGAGGCCATCTCGCGTGTCAGCGCTGCGAGCGCGGCCTTCGAGGTGGCGTAGGCTGCGCCTGCGAAGGGGTGCACGCGCGAGCCCGCGATCGATGTGACGTTCACGACCGACCCCTTGGCGGCCTTCAATTCCTCGATCAGCCCCCGCGCCATCATGATCGGCGCGAAAAAGTTGACATGGAAGACGTGGGTCCAGGTATCGAGGTCGGTGTCGACCGAGCCCAACCGCGAGCCGCCGGCGCCCTTCGGCGAGATCGCGGCGTTGTTGACCAGCGCATGCAGCGTGCCGCCCTCGAGCCGGTTGCGGATCTCCGAGATCGCGCGCGCGGTGTCCTTGGGATCGCCGAGGTCGACCTGGATGTGGTCCTCCGGCCCTGCGTCCCAGGGGCAGTCCTCCGGGAAAGGATGCCGCGAGCAGGTGATGACGCGCCAGCCCGCCGAGGAGAAACGGATCACGGTGGCGTGGCCGATGCCGCGGCTGGCTCCGGTCAGGAGCAGCGTACGGCGCGGCGCATTGGACGAATGCGGCATGGACATCTTTCAGGTCGGCCCAAAGCTTACGGATACATTCGCGTCTTGGACCACGGTTGGCCGGCCGCGTCACGGCGAAATTCAATGCGGTCGTGCAGGCGGAACGGGCGGTCGTGCCAGAACTCGATCCGCACCGGCGTGATGCGCCAGCCGCTCCAGCCCGGCGGCCGCGGCACTTCGCCGATGACGTATTTGGCCGCGACCTTGGCGATGGCCTGCTCGAACGCGAACCGGCTCTCCAGCTCTTGCGATTGCTTGCTCGCCCAGGCGCCGATCTGGGCCTGCTTCGGCCGCGTCGCGAAATAGGCGTCGGCCTCCGCGTCGGTCACCGGCGTCACGTTGCCGCGGATGCGCACCTGACGGCGCAGCGACTTCCAGTGAAAAAGTAACGCTGCCTTAGGATTTGCGGCGAGTTCGCGGCCCTTCTGGCTGGCGATGTGGCTGTAGAAGACGAAACCCTCGGTATCGAAGCCCTTCATCAGCACCATGCGCACATCAGGCAGCCCGTCGGGATCGACCGTTGCGAGCGCCATGGCGTTCGGATCGTTCGGCTCGCTCTTGACCGCTTCGTTCAGCCAGGCCTCGAACAACGCAAATGGCTCGTCGGCGGCGGTGAAATCACCGGATGTTAAGGGTGTCTGGTGTTTCATCGAGGTCGTGTCGGTCATGTCCGGAGTCCGAGTTGCGTCCCGCGGCCCAAAACGCGTTGTTGTCCGCTACCGCCCTATATAGGGCATGGGGACGCGTTGGCCTATCGGCGATCCGGCCGTCCGGCTTCGTCGTGACGATGATTCTGATCGGGCTTGGTGCCGGCGGCTGCAGCTTTTCCCGCAACGACGGCAGCGCCTATGCCAAGGCCGAGGACAGCGACCTCACCGGCTCGATCGCGCGGCCGGCGAAGGACGCTCCCCCGACCGAGACCGATCTCGCCTTCACCCGCAACGCCGCCTCTGACGTCCTCAGCAAGGGCGACAAGGATTCCAGCCAGCATTGGGAGAATCCGGAGACAGGGGCGCGCGGCTCGGTGACGCCCATCGCCCAGTCCTATGCCGCCGAGGACGGGCGCAAATGCCGCGACTTCCTGGCGAGCTACGTCAACGGCAATACCGAAAGCTGGCTCCAGGGCGCCGGCTGCCAAAGCGGTCGTGGCCGTTGGGAGATTCATACGCTAAAGCCGTGGCGGAGCTGAGCATGATCCGGAAACGTGGGAACCGGTTTTCCGATCAGACCATGCTCCAAAGATAGAGCTTCAGCTCGCGTTCCTAGTTGCAAAAATGCCACTCTCTTCCCACATCACCCGCAGGTGGGGCGGGGAGCCCTTTGAACAATTCGATTTCTTGAAGGAGACGTGACGAATGCGCGACCCCTATGAGGTCTTGGGGGTGCCGCGGAGCGCCAGCGCTGCCGCGATCAAAAGCGCCTATCGCAAGCTGGCCAAGAAGCACCATCCTGACAGCAACAAGGGTGATCCGAAGGCTGCCGAACGCTTCGCCGAGATCAACTCGGCCAACGAGATCCTCGGCGACGAGGACAAGCGCAAGCAGTTTGACCGGGGCGAGATCGACGCCGAGGGCAAGCCGCGCTTCCAGGGTTTTCCGGGCGGCGGCGGTCCTCGCGGCCGCGCGGGCCCAGGCGGGTTCGAAAGCTATACGTTCCGAAGCGGCGGTGCGGGCGGCCCGGGCGGCGGTGCGTTCGAGGACATCCTCAACAGCATGTTCGGCGGCGGGATGCGCGGCGCACGGCCCGGAGCCGGCGGCGGCGCCCAGTTCGAGTTCGACACTGGCGGCATCGGGCTCGATCTCGACGTCAACGTCGCCATGAGCGTCTCGCTGGAAGAGGCGGTCAAGGGCGGCGAGAAGCGTGTGCGGCTGCCGACTGGCAAGGAGCTCAACGTCAAGATTCCGGCCGGGGTCACCGAGGGCCAGCAGATCAGGCTGCGGGGGCAGGGAGAAAGTGCGCAGGGCCATCCGCCCGGCGATCTCCTGATCACCATCAACATTGCACCGCACCCGTTCTTCAAGGTCGAGGGCGCAGACCTCAGGATCGACCTGCCGGTCACGCTCTACGAGGCGGTGCTCGGCGGCAGGGTCCGCGTGCCGACCCTCGGCAATGCCGTGGAGCTCTCGGTCCCCAAGAACACGTCCAGCGGCCGGACCTTCCGCCTCAAGGGCAAGGGCCTGCCGAAAGCCGGCGGAACCGGGGATCTCTTCGTCATCATCAGGATTATGCTACCGGACGGGAACGACGCCGAGCTTGAAGCATTGATGGAGAAGTGGCGGGACCAACACCCCTACAATCCACGTAGCGGTGTCGGTTAGGGCGAGAGCGAACTGAAGGGGTTCTCCTAAAGGACCACGGCATCGTCCTGGAGATGATGCCCATCATACGCCTGAGGCGTGGTAGCGCTTCATGGTCTCGACGTGTCGGCTGTCCGGCGGGGCAGCCGATAAAAAGGTGCGGCCTCGAGAGGGGGACCAGCGCGGTACCAAAAACCCCAATCGAGGCCGCCCGCGTCGATCGGCGGATCGAACGCCACTCATAATCGCGTGAGCACCCGGTGCGATAATGAGACGTGTCGATGTCCTGATTCCAAATTTTCGATGACGGAATCTGGGCACTGGCCTTGCGCGGTTGTCTAGGTGCCGTTTTTCTCTGCTTGGTCGTAGACGGCCTGCGCCACCTTGGTCAGCCGCTCGCGATCGCTGCTGCCGCTGACGACGTAGCCGACGCCGCGCTCGGACCAGAATAACGCGCCGTCCTTGTCCGTCTTGGCGTAGCGCATTTGCGTTGCACCATTCTCGGTCTTGGCGCTGTAGATCGTGTACCGCTCGCCCGAGGCGCCCTCGTACATCAGGAACGACGCCGGACCGTTCGGTCCCGGTAGCAGCCGGCCGCCGACCAGCTTCAGCCCGCTCGCCTCCAGGTTCGGCGCGAACACGGTCCAGCCGCAGCGCCGGGTCAGCCAGGCCTGCAAGTGATCGCGCTCGTTGCCGCCGACCTCAACGGGGTGGCGGACCTCGACGACATAGAGGCGGTGGGCGTCGAGTGCGTCCGCCGTAAAGCTCCGGAAGGTCGAGGGCGCGTTGGCGGCGCCATGCGCCACCCAGCCGGCGGTGCCGCCGGCGACGAAGGCGACCAGCACGGCCGCGGCGGCGCCGTAAAACCATTGCCGCGGGCGGCGCTCCAGCCTCTCGAGCTCGAGCCGTGCGGGCACCCGTTCATGGGCAATCGAATCGTAACGCGCGTGCAGCATCTCGGCCATGGTCCGCCACGACTGCACCCGCTCGGCGTCCTCGGGGTGGGCGGCAAGAAAGGCCTCGACGTCGGCGCGTCGCTCGGCCGGCAACTCGCCGTCGACATAGGCGTGCAGTTCGTCCTCGGTTACTGGAATCTTGCGGTCGTTCATATCGGTCGTCTCTGGCTCTGCGGCCCAAAATGTCTTCTGCGAGTTAGCTTCGCGCAGCTCACTATCCGGCTGCGGGCGGAGATCGTTCGATGCATCGACCCGGCCATCATTTCACCCGCCTGAGCGTCGTACGCTCGCCCTCCAGCGAGGCTTTGACGTGGGCTCTTGCGCGCGCCAGGCGCGACATTACGGTGCCGATCGGCACGCCCTGGATGTCGGCAACCTCGCGGTAGCTCATGCCTTCCAGCATCACCAGCAGCAGCACCGAACGTTGCTCCTCGACGAGGGTGGTCAGCGCCTTCTCGATGTCGCGTCCTTCGGCCTCGGTCCCGCTGGCATCGGGGTTGTTGTCCGTCAGCGGCATGAATTGCGGCCGCCTTGCCAGCGAGCGCCGCCGGTTCTTGTTGAGGTTGGTCAGGATCGTATAGAGCCAGCTCCTGACGTCGCCTCCGAGAAACAGCCGCTCCGAACGCAGCGCGCGTACCAACGTATCCTGGACCAGATCGTCGGCCGCATCCGCATCGCGTGTGAGCGCGCGGGCGTAGCGGCGCAACGCCGGGATCATGGCTTCCACACTCTGGCGAAACGCACTCATTGCGGTCCTGACATCCCTGGCGTTCGACGCGCGCCTATAGCGATCATAACACCCAAGCGGAACGGCTATTCCGGCACTCGAAACAGCGTTAATGCTGCGGATTAGGGCTGTACCGCGAGGGAGGGCTGGTGTACCTCCAGACCTCAACGAGAGTTCGACGGGACGTGCAAAAATGGCGCAGAATTCGGGTCTGATGCAAGGAAAGCGCGGGGTCATCCTCGGCGTCGCCAACAACCGCTCGATCGCCTGGGGAATCGCCAAGGCATGCCACGCCGCTGGCGCCGAGCTCGCCTTCACCTATCAGGGCGATGCGCTGAAGAAGCGCGTCGAGCCGCTCGCCGCCGAGATCGGCGGCCTCGTGCTCGGCCATTGCGACGTCACCGATGCCGCGACCATCGATGCCGTCTTCGCTGTGCTGAAGGAGAAATGGGGCAAGATCGACTTCCTCGTGCATGCGATCGCCTATGGCGAGCAGCTCGACGGCCGCTACGTCGACACCACGCAGGAGAATTTTTCGAAGTCGATGCTGATCTCCTGCTATTCGTTCACGGCGGTGGCGCAGCGCGCCGAGAAGCTGATGACGGATGGCGGCTCGCTGATCACGCTCTCCTATTACGGCGCCGAGAAGTGGATGCCGCACTACAACGTCATGGGCGTGGCCAAGGCGGCGCTGGAAGCCAGCGTGCGCTATCTCGCTGCCGATCTCGGCGAGAAGAACATTCGCGTCAACGCGATCTCGGCAGGTCCCATCAAGACGCTGGCGGCGTCCGGCATCGGCGACTTCCGCTATATCCTGAAGTGGAACGAGACCAACGCGCCGATGCGGCGCAACGTGTCCACCGAAGACGTCGGCGGCAGCGCGCTGTATTTCCTTTCCGACCTCTCGCGCGGCGTCACCGGCGAGGTGCACCACGTCGATTCCGGCTATCACGTGCTCGGCATGAAGCGGCCGGATGCGCCTGATATCTCGCTTGGCGGGAAGGACTAGCCTCTAACTGAAATGCCCAAGCCTACGATCTACTATCTTCGCCACGGCGAGACTGAGTGGAATGCGCTCGGCAGGCTTCAGGGCACCAGGGACATTCCGCTGAACGCGCGCGGCTGCAGCCAGGCCGTGCAGGCCGGCGGCATTCTCGCCGAACTGTTCAAGCGCGACGGACGCGACAAGGCCGCGCTGGCTTACGTGTCGAGCCCGCTCGGCCGTGCGCGCCAGACCATGGAGCTCGCGCGCGGCAAGCTCGAATTGCCGCCTGCCGATTACGCGCTCGACGATCGTCTGCGCGAGATCGGCTACGGCACCTGGGAGGGGCTGACGCTGGCCGAGAGTGAGGCGAGGGATCCGGACATCTATGCAAGGCGCCTCGCCGACAAATGGACCGTGGGGCCTGCGGGCGGGGAGACCTACGCCGACGTGCAGATCCGCGTGCGCACCTGGTACGACCAGCTCCTGTCCGACACCGTCGCAGTGGCCCATGGCGGGACCTGCCGAGCTCTGATGGTGGCCTTGGGCCTCGAGACGCCCGCCAGCGCCGCCGAGCTCTATATCGAGCAGGGCGCCGTCTACGTGTTCCGCGACGGGCGGTTGGAGAAGTTTAGTTAGCCCGGAGCGCTGCCTCGCCCCCGCCGTCATGCCCGGGCTTGTCCCGGGCATCCACGGACTTTCGTGCTCGCAGCCACCAAGAACGTGGATGGCCGGGACAAGCCCGGCCATGAAGGCTTCGCCGATATTTGACCCCTATTTCAGGGCGAGTTAAGTCAGCATTGACTTACGAACCCGCGAGCAGCGATGTCCTTCAACACTTTCGGCCACATGTTCCGCGTCACAACCTTCGGCGAGAGCCATGGGGTGGCGATCGGCTGCGTGGTTGACGGCTGCCCGCCGATGATCCCGCTCACCGAGGCCGACATCCAGCGGGATCTCGACCGGCGCCGTCCCGGCCAGTCGCGCTTCACCACCCAGCGCCAGGAGCCGGACCAGGTGAAGATCCTATCCGGCGTGATGGCCCATCCCGAGACCGGCGCTCAGGTGACGACGGGCACGCCAATCGGCCTTCTGATCGAGAACACCGACCAGCGCTCGAAGGATTATTCCGAGATCAAGGACAAGTTTCGTCCCGGTCATGCCGACTTCACCTATGAGGCGAAGTACGGCCTGCGCGATTATCGCGGCGGCGGGCGCTCCTCGGCGCGCGAGACCGCGATGCGCGTTGCCGCAGGCGCCATCGCGCGGAAAGTGCTGCCGGATGTGAAGGTGCGAGGCGCCCTGGTGCAGATCGGCCCGCACAAGATCGACCGCGACAAGTGGGACTGGGACGAGGTCGCCAAGAATCCCTTCTTCTGTCCCGACAAGGACAAGGCCGCGTTCTTCGAGACCTATCTCGATGGCATCCGCAAAAGCGGCTCCTCGATCGGCGCCGTGATCGAGGTCGTCGCCGAGGGCGTGCCGGCAGGTCTCGGCGCGCCGATCTACGCCAAGCTCGATTCCGATCTGGCGGGCGCGATGATGACCATCAACGCGGTGAAGGGCGTCGAGATCGGCGCCGGTTTTGGCGCGGCGGAACTGACGGGCGAACAGAACGCCGACGAGATGCGCTCCGGCAATGACGGCACGCGCTTCCTCTCCAACCACGCCGGCGGCGTGCTGGGCGGTATCTCCACCGGGCAGCCCGTGGTGGTACGTTTCGCGGTGAAGCCGACCTCGTCGATCCTGCAGCCGCGTCTCACCGTCGATCGGCAAGGCACCGAGACCGAGATATTCACCAAGGGCCGCCACGATCCCTGCGTCGGCATCCGCGCCGTCCCCGTCGGCGAGGCCATGATGGCCTGCGTGCTGGCCGATCACTTCCTGCGCGATCGCGGACAGGTCGGGCGTTGAACTCGCGGTACTAGTCCACCGCGCAGCTTGACGGCCCTGCAACTTCGTCCGCAAATGCGGCCATGAACAGCTCCGAGCTTCAGCGCATCTCCAACTGGCTGATCGACGGCACTTGGGCGGCTCAGGAGTCGGCCGTAGGGATTGCCGATTTCTGTGAACGTCTGGTCGCGGCCGGCCTGCCGCTGTGGCGGTTCGGCATCTTCATCCGCACGCTGCATCCCGAAGTCTTCGGCCGCAACTTCATCTGGCGGCAGGGCGAGGGAGTTGAAATCGGCAGCGTCGATTTTGAGATCCTGGACACGCCCCAATTCGCCCACAGCCCGCTTCGCGTGGTTTTCGAGCAGGGCATCGAGGTCAGGGGCCGCGCAGGCGACCCCGACAGCAAGCGATTTCCGTTCCTCGAGGACATGCACGCCGAAGGCGCGACCGATTATATCGCGGTGCCGGTGCCTTTTCTCGACGGCTCCACTCACGCGACGAGCTGGATCACGCGGCAGCCCGGCGGCTTCAGCGACGACGACATCGCAGCCATCCGAGCTCTCATAGCGCCTCTCGCACGCATCAGCGAGATCATCACTATGCGCCGCACCGCCGAGATGCTGCTCGACACCTATGTCGGTAATCGCGCCGGCGCGCGCATCCTCGGCGGCCAGATCCGCCGCGGTCACAACGACACCATGCAGGCGGCGATCTGGCTGTCGGACCTGCGCGGCTTCACCGCGCTGTCGGACCGGCTGCCGCCCGAGACGGTTGTCCAGATCCTCAATCATTATTTCGACTGCCAGGTCACGGCGATCCGAGACCATGGCGGCGAGGTGCTGAAGTTCATGGGCGACGGCCTGCTCGCCGTGTTCCCGATCGACGAATATGTCGGCGATGCCGCTCATGTCTGCGCGCAGGTGCTGGCGGCGGCGCGCGACTCGCGCGCCAGCGTCGAGGCGCTCGCCTTTCCGGTCGGCGAGGCCGTCGAGCGCTTCCGCTTCGGCGTCGCGCTGCATGTCGGCAACATCCTTTACGGCAATATCGGCGGCGGCAACCGCCTCGACTTCACCTGCATCGGCCCGGCGGTCAATCTCGCGGCAAGGCTGGAGAAGATCACGGGGCGCCTGGGGCGGACCGTCGTCGCCTCGGAAGGTTTTGCCAATGTCTGCCGCCATGATTGGCACCAGCTCGGCGAGTTTCCGATCGCAGGATTTTCCAAGGCGCAGCGCGTCTACGGGCTGGCGGAGGAGACGCCGGTGGTGATGGCGTGATGTGCACTGAGCTGAAGGACATTCATCGTCGCAGGATGAAGCCTATTCCTCCGGCTCCGTCGTGAACAATAGCGGATAGCCCTTGGCGCGGCCGGCGTCGGTGGCGCGCGTTGCCTTGGTTTCGGCGACGTCCTTGGTGAATACGGCCACCACGCAGGCGCCCAGCTTGTGCGCGGTGATCATCACCTTGTAGGCCTGATCCTCGGTCATGCGGAATTCGGCCTTCAGCACCATGGTAACGAATTCACGCGGCGTGTAGTCGTCGTTGATCAGGATGACCTTGTGGAGCTTCGGCCGCTCGACCTTGGTCCTGGTCCTGGTTTTCGGTTTGGTGACGGTGTCGTTCATCGTGTCCCGAAACGCCCTGGCTCGAATGAGCCACCAGCCAACACATCATACCGCAGGAGCGGGGAGCGCTCCAAGATATGCGGCCGCTCGCCACTATGCCGTCGCGGCTGGGCAGGAATGCACGACTTGCGCCCTGCGTGAGTTACGGAAGTGCGCGAACGAGCTGTAATGCGGCGATCAGAGCGCCCACCGACAGCACGACCGACGCAATCATGTAGGCGGCAGATGCCCATGTCTGGCCGCGCTCGATCAGATACCAGGCATCCAGTGAGAACGTCGAGAACGTCGTGTACCCGCCACAAATTCCGACCGTCAGAAAGATCCGCGCGGCCTGCGGCAGGTTCCATTTGGTCGCGAACAGCGCGGTAAAAATGCCGATCAGGAACGATCCGGTGACGTTGACGATCAGCGTGCCCCACGGAAAATCCGTACCGAACGCGCGGCCCGACCCGATCGCAACGAGATAGCGTATGACCGCGCCGAGCGCTCCGCCGCCGGCAACGGCGAGGATGTATTGAATGTTCAATGTCTCGTTCCCCACTTCGCCATTTGCTTCACTTGCCCTCGGTGGCCAGACCTTTGCCGACGGCGAGCAGCCCCACCAGCGAAACCAGCGCGAATCCAAGCCCGGCAAGAAACGTTCCCGCCGGTCCATAGGCGTCCCACAGCGCACCCGCGATCACGCTCGCAGCCAGCAAGGCAAGCCCGGTGAACAGGTTGAAATAGCCGAAGGCGGTGCCGCGCAGGCTTGGCGGGGCGGCATCGGCGACCATGGCCGAGAGCAGGCCCTGCGTCAGTCCCATATGGAGTCCCCACAGCACGACTCCGAGCGCGAGGCCCGCAAGGCTCGGGAGCAGCGCCAGCGCGAGGTCGGCCGCGGCGACGAAGACCAGGCCGAGCGCGAGCAGGCCGGTCCGGTTGATCCGGTCCGACAGCACGCCGGCCGGATAGGCCGACAGTGCATAGGCGACGTTCATCAGCACCAGTACAGCCGGCACCCACATCACGTCGAGCCCGATGTTCTGTGCGCGCAAGATTAGGAAGGCCTCGCTGAAGCGCGCGAGCGTGAACACGACGCCCACGGCGACGACGCGCCAATAGACCGCTCCGAGCTGGCGCATTGCGGCGAGATTGAGCGGATTTTCCGCACGTTTCCGGCTCGGATCGGGCTCCGGCTCCTTCACCGCGAACGCGATCAGCCCGAAGGACAGGAAGGCCGGCAGCACCGCCACCCAGAACACGAGGGTAAAATTGTCTGCCGTCCACCACATCAGGCCGATTGCCACGAGCGGGCCGAGGAAGGCGCCGATCGTGTCGAGCGATTGCCGCAGGCCAAAGCTCGCGCCGCGCAGGCCGACGGGGGCGATATCTGCGATCAGCGCATCGCGCGGCGCGCCGCGAATTCCCTTGCCGACGCGATCGATGAAGCGCGCCGCTACCAGCCATCCGACGCTGGGCGCGAGCGGGAACAGCGGCTTGGTGAAGGCGGCTAGCCCGTAGCCGAGCGCGGCGAGCAGCTTGCGGCGGCCGAGCCAGTCCGACAGCGCACCGGAGAAGATCTTGGTGATCGAGGCGGTCGCCTCGGCAATGCCCTCGATGAAGCCGACGGTGAGGGTGGAGGCGCCGAGCACGGTGACGAGATAGACCGGCAGCAGCGCGTGGATCATCTCGGAGGAGATGTCCATGAACATCGAGACAAAGCCGAGCACCCAGATCCCTCTGGGCAGTGTGGTACGTACGGCATTCGGTGTCGTCATCGTCACGTCTTCGTGGTCCCCTCGCATTCGCCTGCCGGCCGCCAGCAGGCAACAAAAAACCCGCCATCGGCGGGTGTGTCCATGCTCCCGCCAAAGGCAGAGGCCCAAGATTGCCTCTCCTCGAGCAGGAGTCATCAGCCCATGAGGTCATCGATCGCCGGGCGGTTGTCGGGGGACTCCATCCCCATCTGCGACCAACCTAGCATGGAAATCGTGCCGGACAAGTGGGCGGGGTCGCGTGCCTCCGCCGGCAGCTGGATTCCGGGCCCTCGCTTCGCGAGTCCCGGAACGACGGCTCTTGAGATCGCCCCTGTTCCCGACGCAAGCACGGCAACATGGCGGCAGACTTGCGTAACGTGTGAATTCCTAACTCGAATGTGAAGCACAAGCGATCTTCGGCCTTTGCGGCAAGCCGATTGCATGTCACCATCGCGTCATACGACGGGAGACTGCGATGCGTTTGCTGTTCTCGATCGGGGCTGTGCTGGTGGCCGGCATGTTCGCCGGAGGGGACGTCGCGGGCATCGCGGCACCAGGACCCAAATTCGAATCGCCCAGAACTCAACCGCAGCGGCTTGCGGCCGACAAGGACGCGCAGAGCGTCGATGTCGAGCTGATCCTCGCGGTCGACGTGTCCTACTCGATGGACATGGACGAGCTCGCGATCCAGCGCGAGGGCTATGCACAGGCGATCCAGTCGAAGGAGTTCCTGCAGGCGCTGAAGCTCGGCCCGAACGGCCGCATCGCAGTGACCTATTTCGAGTGGGCCGCCTCCAGCGACCAGAAGATCATCATTCCCTGGCGGCTGATCGATGGTCCGGAGACGGCGGACGCGGTTGCCGCCGAGATCATGAAGACGCCGATCCGGCGCGCTTCGCGCACCTCGATATCAGGCGCGATCAACTTCGCGATGCCGCTGTTCGACGAGGATCCCTATCGCGGCCTGCGCCGCGTCATCGACATTTCCGGCGACGGTCCGAACAACAATGGCGGCCCGGTCACGATGGCGCGTGACGCCGCGCTGGAGAAAGGCATCGTCATCAACGGCCTGCCGATCATGGTCAAGGAGCCGTCCTATTCGACCATGGATATCGACAATCTCGATCTTTATTACGAGGACTGCGTCATCGGGGGACCGGGGTCCTTCGTCATCACGATCAAGGAGCGCGACAAGTTCAAGGAAGCGATCCGCACCAAGCTGCTGATGGAAATCGCCGGCCGCACCCCGGAGCGGCCCGTGATGCCGGTTGCCGACAAGGAGCCGCGCGTCAATTGCCTCATCGGCGAGAAGATCTGGTCCGATCGCTGGGGGCGGTGAGGGGGCGGTTTTTTCCGGCGGCATCACGCCCGCCAGTTCCGGCTGAGACCTTTTGCCCGCCCGGCCAACGCGCGCTTAACGGCTCGTTAACGGGTGCGTGGCCCTAATCGCATCGTTACTGTTCGTTCCCGCCGGCATCCTGACCTGCCCAAGCGTGCGAAAGCGGGTTTGTCAGGCCCGTCCGAGCAATCCAATGGCCATCGTCACATCGAGCACCAGCCAGATTTCGCCCGCCAACGAGCGGCTGTACCGGCAGAGCGCTCTGCTCGGTGAGTGGAAGGGCAATTGGGTCGGCAACAACCAGCCCGTCGGCTTCAAGGTCGTCAACATCCGCGGGGCCCGGGCGCAGGTCGAGTACACCTACAACGGACGCACCGAGCGCGGCTTCGGCGAGGTTCAGGGCACGCTCATCACCTTCGGCGGGGTTACGGTCGGCACCAAGGACGGCAAGAACATGGTGATGCTGTTCTCGTTCGGGGGCGTCGGCAAGCAGACCGCAAATCTGCAAAAGCAGGACCCGCCGGCGTCCGACAGCCGCCTGATGGGAAGCTGGGGCGGCTATTCCAGCGAGAACGGCAAGAGCGCGAGCTTCAAGGTGCTGTCGGTCAATGGCAAGGAGGCCGAGGTCAGCGTCACCACCGACGGCGTCACCCGCAAGGGCACCGGCTTCGTCTACAAGAACGTCATCATGTTCGGACAGACGCAGATCGCAAGCGACGACGGGCAGAACGGCAAGATCATCTACCAGGTCGGCACCAAATCCTTCATGGTGCCGGTGACGAAATATCCGCCGGCGGATTCGTCGTCTTCGGTCGACAAGACCGCATAACCACCCTTTACGGCGCTGTTCCGCCGGGGTGAGCCAGCGCCTTCAATTCTCGGTCGACCTGCCGCAGCATTGCGCAGGCCTGCGCGAAACCGCCATCAGCGACGAGTCGCCAGATTTCGTCGGCCTGCTCCACCAGGTGTGGAATCGTCAGCGGCAGGCCGGCTGCCTCCTGCAGCGCCCCCTTCTCGTTGATCAGATAGCGCTCGTTCAGTGCGAACAGAACCTGCGCGACGCAGGCGAGCGATCTGTAGAGGCAGCCCGCGACGTGGGTCCACTCGTTGCGTGCGGCCGCGAGCTCGGCATTTTCGATGCTGAACAGGACTTCCCATTGGAAGCGCCGGATCAGGGCGCTGCGCAGTGGCTCCGGATAGGGAATCGCGATCGACTTGAGCCGGGCAATCAGGCCGGTCGGCTCGTGCAGCGGCTGACAATATGCGATCTCGCCCATCCAGATCGCCGAGCAGAAGCCATGCGGATGGCCGGGTTGGTAGTCCATGGTGACCACGCCGGCGCCGCAGGATTCCATGACGGCCTCGACCGCGTCGGCGTCGCGATAGAGCAGGTCGACCTTGCAGCCTCCCACCGAAAGCCAGGCGCCGCCGACGATCCAGGGCCCCCATTCTCCGACGGGCGTCACCGTCGTGGCGGCGGGATCGTCCGCTATCGTCTTCGCGGCGGCCAGCAACCGTCCGATGTCCAGCGCTGACTTGAAATAGAGTCCGATATCGTAGTCCGAGGCCGCATGCGCGCGGCCCCGCGCGCGAGAGCCGCCGAGTACGACAGCTTGAACGCCAGGTACATCGGCAACAACGGATGTCAGGCGGGTGAGCAGCGGATCGTCCGGCATTAGGTGCGGTTCCCCGAAAGACCTGCGGCCGCGAGGGCCGGCGCGGTCACTCCGCTGGCATTGATGACGGTCGAGGAGTATAGTTTTAAGGGCTTTTAGACGGTAGCCAGAATGTTCGACCTTGCACGCTCATGCGCTCTTGCAGCTCTCGCCGTGTTCTGCCTCGGCGGAGCGCCGGTTCACGCGCAAGTGGCGCCGCTGCGATATTGGATTCCCGGCGGGCCTTTCGGCCTTGGCGGCGCTGCCGGCCTGAGCTCCGACAGCTATGGCAACTTTGCGGGCTTCAACGCCGGAGAGGCCGATTGGCGTACGAGCTCTGCGAACGGCTTCTTCATCGGTCGCGAACGCGGCAATCTCGGATTGAGCGGCTTCAACCAGGCGGGCTCGCTCGGCAATTTCAGCGCGCTCTCTTATGACAGCACGCAATTCGGCTATCAGATGAAGACCGGCGGCGGCATGCCCGTCACCTTTTTCGCCGGCTTCGACACGCTGAAATACGGCAACGGCATCGGCAGCTCATTGGCGCCGCTCACCTCCACCGCCGCGCCCGGCTATGGCGGGTTTGCGGGTGTCGAATTCAAGCCGACCTCAAATCTCAGCCTGTCGTTCGGCGTCGGCTACACCCAGCAGGAATCGGGCCGCATGGACAGCGATATCAGATCGAACATGCTGCCCGGCGAATCGCCGGCGCTGAGCGGCCTTCGGCGCTAGGGTCGCATCACCAGCTCCGGCGGACGCCGCAGCGATTGCGGCAGGCTTGGGCCGGTGCCGAAGCGCATCACGATGTCGGGGCGTCGTTCGCCGAGGCCGAGTCGGGTCGCGAATTGCTGCCTCAGTGCTGCGACCTCGACCGGCTGGTTGACGAAGGAATATTTCAGTCCCAGTGCGGTCGCCTGCAAGCCGAAGCGCTGGCAGGCGCGGCCGACCGCGATCCAGTGCGAGGTGTCGCTGCGATCGGCAGCAAGCACGACGACACCGGCCGAGCTGTCAAGCTGCTCGCGGTATTTCTTGTTTTCTCCGCTTTCGGTGAAGAACAGCTTCAGAAGCGGCCGGGCTATCCAGGACGGCAGCGCAGGATTTCCCGATGCGGGCGCGAACAACCCGTCCATCGTCGCGACCGCCTCTGCCTCGTTGAAGCGGATCCAGTCGACGAGCTCGCGCATGAAGGCCTTGTCGCGCATCTGCGCCGAATTGCCTTCGAGCACATAGTCGGTGACCTCAGCCATCCCGGCACGCTCGGTGATCAGGATCGCAGCGACGCCGGGTTGCCGGCAGGCGTTCTCGAGCTGGCGCAGGATCTCGGGCGCGGCAGGCTTGCCGGCGAAGGCCGCGCGGGTGCATTGTCTGACGGGAATTGCATCGGCCAGGGCCGATGCGGCAGGAGCGGCCTCGTCGAGCGTGATCACGATGCGATCGCCGTCGACGACCGGATCGGCGCGCCAGCCCAGCGTGGCCGCGGCGAGGATGAGGTTTTCGGCGGCACAGCCGAGACTGACGAAGAGATGATGATCGTCGGGATCGACGGCCGGACAGCGCCGCGCGACGTCAGGCGCAATCGTGATGACATTGCCGCGGACGGCGAAGATCCACGGCTGGGTGTTGTGGCTGTTGGCCGCAAGCGTCGCAAACCGGACGAGCTCGCGATCCCTCTGGCCTGCTCGCAGCGGAGCCCGTGACGCGTTGATGGCCTCGTCATAGGTCATCGCCGCCAGCGCGGCGGAAGGGCTGCCGATCGCTGCCGCAGAAAGCCCGAGCGCGGTCGTGATGAATTGTCGCCGGTTGGCCACGGACTTCCGCTCCACACCCCATGATGAGGCATTCTTAGCGCCAGGCGGCGCCGAGAAGATTGACCGGAATCAAGGTCGGCAGGATCACGATACGCCGGCGACCAGCGGACGCTGCAGGTGCCGGGCCATCAGGTCGGCGGCTTCGCTGTAGCGCCGCGCTTCCAGAACGTCGAGCAGGCGCAGATGCTCGCGCACGTGCCGCCTCATGCCGTCACGATCGGCGAAGCTGCGATAGGCGAACAGGCGCCTGATCGAGTTCACGCGCTTGAGCGCTTCGAGGAAGAATGGATTGCCTGTTCCGCGGATGATCTCCTCGTGGAATTCGCAGCCGGAGTGAAAGATCTCGCCAATCGTCATCTTCTCGATTTCGCCGTCGAAGACCCGCTGTTGGCGCTCGCGCAGGCGTGTGATCACCTCCTGGGGCAGCGCAAAGCCGGGCTGTGCGATCGCCGCCGGCTCGATCACTGCGCGAAACGCCTTGGCCTGCGCCTGCGCTTCGGGGCTCGAGACCGTCTCCGCGAAACGCCAGCCATAGCCGGGCAGGCGTGCGATCCAGCCCTCGGCGGCGATACGGTCCAGCAGCCGCTGCAACTCCGCGCGGCTCAGATCATAGCGGCGCAAGAGCTCCGCCTCCGTGACGTCGGCTGGGAGTCGGCTCGCGAGCACGTCCCCTGCGATGGCCGTATAAACCTGCTCGCCGCGCCTGACGGCCGCGAGCGCCGGTTGGGCGGCGCCGCTGGTCGGATTCTTCGCCAGCACGAAGCCACGATGCGGCTCGCCGCGTGCCAGCCCCGCCGCTTCCAGGGCCTTCAGGCCGAGCCGGATCGGCGCGCGTGAAAGGTCCAGCGCATCCGCAAGCCTTTGTTCGACCAAGCGGTCTCCGGCCTTCATGCCTTCGCGGCGGGCTAGCGCCATGATCAGGCCGGCGAGCTGCTCGGCCCGCTCGGAACCGTTCTTGTCGCTGCGCGGTCGGGAACTGTCGGTGGCGCTCATTGCAGTGCACGCAAGTTTTAGGGCTTGACAGACTGTCTCATGGATTGTTCTTTTATGCAATAATATACAATCGTCCCGAGGGAGACCCACATGGCCCGCGAGCCCGATGTCCACATTTGCGAGGTCGCGCCCCGCGATGGTCTTCAAAACCTGGACATCTTCGTTCCGACCGAGGCCAAATGCGCGTTGATCGACATGATCGCCGCCGCGGGCATACGCGAGATCGATGCCGGGTCGTTCGTTCCGCCGAAGGTCGTGCCGCAATTCGCCGACGTTGATACGGTGATGGCGCATGCGCTCATGCACAAATCGACTACCATCGGCGCGCTGGTGCCTAACTCCAAGGGCGCCGAGCGCGCCATCGGCGCCGGCGTCGACGCCGTTTATTTCGTCATCTCGGCCAGCGAGACGCACAACCGCGCAAACGTGCGCCGCTCGGTCGACGAGCAGGTCGAGGGGTTTCGCGCAGTCCGCGCTGCGATCGACGCCCAGCCGTTGGGGCAGCGGCCGCGCTTGATGGGGGCGATCTCCACCTCCTTCGGCTGCTCGCTGGAAGGGGAGGTGAGCGAAGCGGCGGTGTGCCGGGTTGCGCGCGCTTTTGCCGAAGCGCGTGCCGACGAGATCGGGCTTGCCGACACCGTCGGTTATGCGACGCCGAAATCGATCCGGCAGATCGTCGGGGCGGTGCAGCGCGAGCTCGGGTCGCAAATGACGCTGCGGCTGCATCTGCACGATACGCTCGGCGCCGGCCTGGCCAATGCCGTCGCCGGCCTTGAAGCGGGCATTCGCCGTTTCGATGCCGCCGTATCCGGCCTCGGCGGATGTCCCTTCGCTCCAGGCGCACGCGGTAACATCGTCACCGAGGATCTGGTGTTCATGCTGGAGCGCATGGGGCTCTCCACCGGCATCGACCTCGACCGCCTGATGCAGACCCGCGAGATTCTCGCCCGCCACATCCCCGCAGACCATCTGACCGGGCATCTGCACGAGGCCGGAATTCCCAAGCTCCTGCGGAGCGCGGCATGACCATGGCTGTGCGTGAGACGGGATCTGAGCTTCGTCCGTTGGCGGGCCTTCGGGTCATCGAGTTCAGCCAGATGGTGATGGGGCCGAGCTGCGGCTTGATCCTGGCCGATCTCGGTGCCGACGTGATCAAGGTCGAGCCGCCCAAGGGTGACCGTACCCGCGCCTTCAAGGGACCTGCCGCCGGCTTCTTTGCGACCTACAGCCGCAACAAGCGCAGCATCGCTCTGGACACGTCGACAGCACAGGGCCAGGACATCGCACGCAGACTGCTCGAGCACAGCGACGTGCTGATCGAGAACTTCCGGCCGGGCCTGTTGAAGCGGATTGGTCTCGACTACGAGAGCGTCGCGGCTTTCGCACCGCGCCTGATCTATTGCTCGCTCAAGGGCTATCTGCCTGGTCCTTACGAGAACCGCCTGGCGCTCGACGAAGTCGTGCAGATGATGGGCGGCCTCGCCTACATGACCGGCTTGCCCGACAGGCCGATGCGCGCCGGCGCCTCGGTCAATGACGTCATGGGCGGCATGTTCGGTGTGATCGCGATCCAGGCCGCGCTCGCCGAGCGGCAGCGCACCGGCCGGGGCCGCTACATCCAGAGTGCGCTGTATGAGAACAACGTGTTCCTGATGGCCCAGGCGATGATGTGCGAGGTGGTCAGCGGGCAGCCATCGATCCCCTATTCGATCAAGGACAGCCCGTGGCCCGTCTACGACCTCTTCGACACCAGGGATGGCTCGAAACTGTTCGTCACCATCGTCGGTGAAGAGCAATGGGAAGCGTTCTGCCGTGCCTTCGCTCGCGAAGCTTGGCTCTCCGATCCCCGCTTTGCCACCAGCAATGACCGGGTCGATCATCGCGGCTGGTTGATCCCGGAAATCGCAAATATCTTCAAGCAATGGGACAAGGCCGATCTCTCCAAGCGGCTCGAGCAGCTCGATCTGCCCTACGCACCGGTGAACAAGCCCGGCGATCTCTTCGACGATCCGCATCTCAACCAATCCGGCGGCCTGACCGACATCCGTTTGCCTGACGGTAACGAGGTCAAGACACCGCTGTTGCCGATTGCCATGGACGGAAAGCGGCTGTCCAACCGCTACGATCCACCCGGTATCGGCGAGCACAGCGGCGACATCCTGCGCGAGATCGGGATGTCGCCGGATGAGATCGAACAGCTGCGACAAGCAGGGACAATCAAGGTCCCGCCGTCCTGACGGACCGCGCGATTGAACAAGAACCAAGGGAGGAGGATCACATGAGCATTTCGAGACGCCAGGCGCTGTTCGCGGGGTCTGCATGGGCCGGCGCGTCGCTGCTGCCGGGGCCATTGCGTGCGGAGGCCAAGCAGGTCTCGCTCGCTTTCGGGCCGGTGTCGCCGGTTTACGCCGTCGGCATGATCGCGGAGCTGAAGGGGTACTTCAAGGACGAAGGGCTCGACTCCAAGCTCGTTACCGGCAATGCCGGTACGTTCGGCCGGCAGACATTGGCGGCGGGGCAGGCGCTGTTCGCGCACGGCGATGCCAGCCATCCGCTCCAGCTCGGTGCGCGCGGCAAGCCCTGCAGGATGCTGCTCGCGACCGAGATGGTATGCTCCTACGCCAACATCGTGGTCCGGCAGGACCTCTACGAGAGCGGCATCAATTCGATCGAGAAGCTCGCGGATTACAAGCGCCCCGACGGCGCCAAGCCGATCGTTGCCGCGACCGCCATCGGGTCAGGCACCTGGGTGTACGGCACCTATGTGTTCGAAGCGCGTGGGCTCGGCAACAAGGTGAACTGGGTTGCGGGCGGCGGGCCCAACACGATGTTCCCATCGCTGCAGACCAAGCAGTTCGACGCCATCGTGGCGCCGCCGAGCTGGATCGTCGAGGTCGAGAAGAAGGGTTTTGGCCGGACGATCTACGACACGTCGAAGCCTGGCGTGTTCGAGAAGGATTTCGGCGGGACGTTGCCCGTGCTGGTGATCTACACGCTCCAGGACACGGTCCAGCAGGACAAGGCGATGGTGCAGGCCTACGTCAACGCGATCTACCGGGCGATGGCTTTTGTGAAGGCGGCGCCGCTCGCGGAGGTGCAGGCGCTGGTCACGCCGAAGTATTTTTCAGGGATAGATCCCGATGCCGTCAGCGCCGAGCTCGGCTTCGACAAGTCGACCTGGGCCTATGACGGCGTCATCGACAAGGCGTCGTTCGAGCGCGGCGCCAAGCCCTGGTACCGCAAGGGCACGGACATTCCCGAGACCAGATACGAGGATGCGGTCGACATGAGCTTCCTTCAGGCGGCCAGGGCGAAATACAAATGATCGCCGCGCCAAGCCAGAGCCTCGCGCTCGCGCGCGACGAGGATCGAGCAGCGGCTGCGCGCACGCGCATCGCCGTACAGGGTCTTGCCAAGCGCTTCAACGCGTCCGGACGCGAGTTCGTGGCGGTGGATGACGTTTCCTTCGAGGTCAAGCAGGGCGAGTTCGTCGCGCTGCTCGGTCCATCCGGCTGCGGCAAAAGCACCATTCTCAATATGGTCGCGGGGCTGTTGCCGCGCTCCGGCGGACGCATCCTGATCGACCAGGACACGGTCGAGACCGGCGAGGTCAACCCCAGGGTCGGCTATGTCTTCCAGCGCGATACGCTGTTTCCGTGGCGGACCGTGGAGCAGAACATCGGCTATGGGCTGGAGATCGCGGGAGTGCCAAAGAGCGAGCGCGCCGCGCGCGTTGCCACCGCCATCGAGAAGGCCGGCCTTGCAGGCTTTGCGCAGAGCTTCCCGCGCATGCTGTCCGGCGGCATGCGCCAGCGTGTCGCCTTAATGCGCACGCTGATCCTGGAGCCCGAGATCCTGCTGATGGACGAGCCGTTCGGCGCGCTCGACACCCACACCAAGCTCGAGATGCACAAGACGCTGGTGGAGATCTGGGAACGCGAGCGGCAGACCGTTCTGTTTGTGACTCACGATCTCGGCGAAGCCTTGACGCTGGCGAGCCGCATCATTCTGCTCTCGGCGCGCCCCGGGCGTCTCAAGGAAGACTTCGACGTCGCCATTCCGCGTCCGCGCGATCCCGTGGCCGTGCGTGAGACGGCCGAGTTCGCCCGGCTCTATTCCCACATCTGGCATTCCCTCGGCGAAGAATTCCGCCGCACCAGGGCCGACTGATCATGTCCAACAGCCGCACCGTCATCCTGTTCTGGCAATTGGCCATTCTCGCAGTGGTTCTCGTCGTCTGGCAATGGGGCTTCGAATGGAGCAAGACGCTGCTGCCGAAGGCCTACGTGCCGAAAATCCTCGATCCCTATTTCGTCGCCAAGCCGTCGCTGATCTGGCAGAGTTTCCTGCGGCTTGGCTGCTTCGCAGACGCGACCGGCTTTACCGCCTGCATCAAGGGCAGCGACAACAATCTATGGCTTGCCACACTCGTCACGTTGAAGAACACCTGGTGGGGCTTTCTGTTCGGCTCGGCGAGCGGGATCGCGGCCGGCCTGGTGCTCGGCCGTTCCGATTTCCTCTCTCGCGTGTTCAGCCCCTACATCGTGGCGTTCAACTCCATACCGCGCATTGCGCTGGTCCCGCTCGTCATCCTGATTTTCGGCCTCGGTGACCTCTCCAAGATCGCAACCGCCTGGCTCGTCGTGTTCTTCGTGGTGTTCTTCAACACCTTCGAGGGAACGCGTGCGGTCGACCGTGACCAGATCGCTGCCGCCCGCCTGCTCGGCGCCAGCGAATTCACGGTGCTGCGCACGGTCGTGATCCCATCCGCGCTCGCCTGGGTGTTTGCCTCGCTCTTGCCGGCCGTTTCTTTCGCGCTGATCGGCGTGATCGTTGGCGAGTTCATCGGCGCCGAACGCGGTCTCGGCAAGCTCATCATCGAAGCTGAGGCGCGGGCCAATGCCAGCGAGATGATGGTAGCCATCTTCGTCATGATGTTCGTCGGCATCCTGCTGGCAATCGCAGTGCGCTCGCTGCAGTCCTACCTCTTGCGATGGCAGCCGCAATTCGAGGCTTCGGCGTAGCCCGCGTCAGCGGCTGAACCGCGCCACCAGCTCGACATGCGGCGTGTGGCGGAACTGGTCGACCGGTACCACGGACTCCAGCCGATAGCCGCCGTCGATCAAGAGCCGTGCGTCGCGGGCAAACGTCGCGGCGTTGCAGGACACCGCGATCACGACCGGCACCTTGCTCGCCGCAAGCTTCAGAGCCTGCGCCTGCGCGCCCTGGCGCGGCGGGTCGAATACCACGGCGTCGAAGTCCCGCAGCTCCTGCGGCACCAGCGGGCGGCGGAACAGATCGCGCGGCTCGCATTTGATCGGCTTCAAGCCAGGTGTGCGCGCAGCTTTCGCCAGCGCCGCGATGGCGCCGGCGTCACTGTCATAGGCGGTGACGCGGGCCTTCTCCGCGAGCCTGAGCGCAAACGGGCCGACGCCGCAGAAGAGGTCGAGCACCTCCTTGGCTTTGCCGATGCGCTCGGCGACGAGTGCGGCAAGCGTCTCCTCGCCCGCCACCGTCGCCTGCAGGAACGAGCCCGGCGGCAACGTCACCTCGGCGCGGCCCATCCTCACCGTCGGCGGCAGGCGTTGCAGCACCAGCTCGCCATGCCGTGTCAGCCGCGCCAGACGGTGCTGCTCGGCGACCCGCGACAGCGCCGCGACCAGCGCCGTCGGCAGCGGGCCCGAGCCGCGCACGTCGACATCGAGCCCGTTGGCGGTCGCGGTGACCTGGATGTCCAATGGCTTGGTCACTGGCATCTTGGACGTCAGCGGCTCGGCGAGTGCCCAGGCGGCATCGATCGCGCCCTCGAGCGCGGGATCGAGGATCGGGCAACGATGGATCGGGATGACGTCGTGCGAGCTCGCAGCCGAAAAGCCGACCTTGAGGATGTCGTGCGTGCCGAACCGGCCGTGCAGCGTGATGCGCCGGCGCCCGGCGCCGTGGGCGTCGACCAGCGGCGCCACCTCGCAATCGATGCCGGCCTGCGCCAGCGTTTCGATCACGATGTTGCGCTTCCAGGCCCGATACGGCTCGGTCGCCCAATGCTGGATGGCGCAGCCGCCACACACGCCGAAATGCGGACAGAACGGCTCGACGCGTTCCGGGCTGGCGACTTCAACTGCCAGCAGCTTGCGGCGGTCGGGATGATGGCCTGCGACGTGATCGACCTCGACGGTCTCGCCGCCGAGCGTGTAAGGCACATAGATTGCTTCGCCGGCGTCGAGGCAGACGCCGTCGCCGCGATGGCCGACATGATCGATCGTGATGCGCTCAACCACGGCGCGCGCCCAGGAAGAATTCGATGTTGCCGTCGCCGCCCGTGATCGGCGAGGGGAATATCTCGATCTCGGTGCAGCCGAGCGAAGCCGCGAAGGCTGCGATGTCGTCGCAGATCTCCCGGTGCACGGCGGCATCGCGGATGATGCCCTTCTTGTTGTGCTTCCGCTCCGCCTCGAATTGCGGCTTGATCAGCGCCAGCAGGCTCATCGGCGCGGCTGCCAGCGACAGAGCTACCGGCAGCACTGATTTCAGCGAGATGAAGCTGACGTCGATGACGACGACATCGGGCCGCGCCGGCAGGCGCTTGCCCTCATAGCTGCGGATGTCGGTCTCCTCCATCGACACGATCTTGGGATGATCGCGCAGCGAGGGATGCAGCTGGCTGGTTCCGACATCGATGGCGAACACCAGGCTCGCGCCGTTCGCTAGCAGCACCTCGGTGAAGCCGCCGGTGGATGCGCCGACGTCGAGGCAGACATGGTCCTCGATCTCAATCGGGTACCGCTCCAGCGCCCCGGCGAGCTTGACGCCGCCGCGGGAGACGTAAGGGTGCGCCGGCTCGGCCTGGATCACCGCGTCCTCGGCAATCGTCTCCGACGGCTTTGCGACCTGCTTGTCGTCGGCCGTGACGAGGCCGGCCTCGATCGCCGCGCGGGCCCGCGCCCGGCTCTCGAACAGGCCGCGCTCGACCAGCAATACATCCGCGCGCTTGCGGGCAGGGGGCATCGGATCTCCGACGGACGACTAAAAAGCTTATGTAGCGATCAATCGCGCGGCCGCCATCCGGACGCAAGTCTCGAACGCGGTGAGATCGTGCCAGACGTCGGTCGGCATAGTGGCCGGCGTCACCAGCGGGCAGCCGTGCAGCTCCAGCGCATGGATCATCATGAGGTTGTCGACGAGGCCGAAATCTTCGACCGTCAGCCCTTGGGCATCGACCAGCCGCCCGTTCTCGGAGGTGACCTCCATGAAGCGACTGAGGCGGTCGGCATAGGCGGCGCCATCGTTGGAATAAGCCAGGCAGAATTTGCGGCGGCCGGCCATGTAGCCGAGCTCGTAGACGGTGCCGGGATCGGCGCCGGCGCCGCGGAACGGCGTGAGGTTGGCGATGATGGCATCGGCCGCGTCCATCATCGCCTCGTTGCCGCAGAAAATCTGCCGCGAAGCGTCGCGCGCGGTGAGGTCGATCGCGTTGTCGAGGGGGTAGAGCCCGGTAAGCCCGTGCGCGGCGCAGATTTCGACCTTGCGCCGGCCGATCTCGAGGGCATCCGGCAGGAACACGTCGGGGCCTGCCAGATAGATTTTCATCGCACGACCGATTGAGAAGGCATCGGAGTTGCCGCGACGTTGGCGGTGCAAAACCTCTCCCAAGGGGAGAGGTCGCGCCAAAGGCGCGGGTGAGGGGTTACGTTCTCACGTGGGATCTGAGCCCCTCACCCGGATTGCACTGGACGATGCTTCGCATCGCCAGGAGCAATCCGACCTCTCCCTACGGGAGAGGTGGGGTTCAGCGTCTGCCGCGACAATCAAGCCAGCTTGACCGTCTCGGTCTTCACATCCTTGCCGAGCGCCTCGAACACCTTGGCCACGATGCCCTTGGCGTCGAGGCCGGCGCGGGCGTACATCGCGGCCGGGGTGTCGTGATCCTGGAACACGTCGGGCAGCACCATCGAGCGGAACTTGACCATGCCGGTGTCGAGCACGCCCTGATCGGTCAGGAACTGCGCGACATGCGAGCCGAAACCGCCGATCGAGCCTTCCTCGATCGTGATCAGGATCTCGTGGTCGCGCGCGAGCTTGAGCACCAGCTCGGTGTCGAGCGGCTTCATGAAGCGCGCATCGGCGATCGTGGTCGACAGGCCGTGGGCGGCGAGCTCGTCGGCAGCCTTCTCGCATTCGGCGAGACGGGTGCCGAAGGAGAGCAGCGCGATCTTGCTGCCCTGGCGGATCACGCGGCCCTTGCCGATCTCGAGCGGAATGCCGACCTCGGGCATCTCGATGCCGCGGCCTTCGCCGCGCGGATAGCGCAGCGAGCTCGGACGGTCGTCGATCGCAACCTGGGTCGCCACCATGTGCACCAGCTCGGCTTCATCCGCCGCCGCCATGATCACCATGTTGGGCAGGCAGCCGAGATAGGCGTTGTCGAACGAGCCGGCATGGGTCGCACCGTCGGCGCCGACGAGGCCGGCGCGATCGATGGCGAAGCGGACGGGCAGGCTCTGGATCGCGACGTCGTGGACGATCTGGTCGTAGCCGCGCTGCAGGAAGGTCGAGTAGATCGCGCAGAACGGCTTGTAGCCTTCGGTCGCAAGGCCCGCGGCAAAGGTCACCGCGTGCTGCTCGGCGATGCCGACGTCGAAGGTGCGGTCGGGGAAGGCCTTGTTGAAGATGTCGACACCGGTGCCCGACGGCATCGCCGCGGTGATGGCGACGATCTTGTCGTCCTTCTGCGCTTCCTTGACGAGGCTCTGGCCGAACACGTTCTGATAAGCCGGCGCGTTCGGCTTGGCCTTGGCCTGCGTGCCGGTCGCGACGTCGAACTTGACGACGGCGTGATACTTGTCGGCGGAGGCTTCCGCCGGGCCGTAGCCCTTGCCCTTCTGCGTCACGACGTGGACCAGGATCGGACCGGTCTCCATGTCGCGGACGTTCTTCAGCACGGGCAGGAGATGGTCGAGGTTGTGGCCGTCGATCGGGCCGACATAGTAGAAGCCGAGCTCCTCGAACAGCGTGCCGCCGTCCATCATGAAGCCGCGGGAATATTCCTCGACGCGATTGGCGCGGTTGGCGAGGATCTTGGGCAGGCGCTTGTTGATCTGCTTGGCCGCATCGCGCAGCGTGCGATAGGTCTTGCCGGAATAGAGGCGCGACAGATAAGCGCTCATGGCGCCGACCGGCGGCGCGATCGACATGTCGTTGTCGTTGAGAATGACGATCAGGCGCGAGTTCATCGCCCCCGCATTGTTCATGGCCTCATAGGCCATGCCGGCCGACATCGCGCCGTCACCGATCACGGCGATAACGTTGTTCTTGCCGCCGGAGAGGTCGCGCGCCACGGCCATGCCGAGGCCGGCGGAGATCGAGGTCGAGGAATGCGCCGCGCCGAACGGATCGTAGTCGCTCTCGCTGCGCTTGGTGAAGCCGGACAGGCCGCCGCCGGTGCGCAGCGTGCGGATGCGGTCGCGCCGGCCGGTGAGGATCTTGTGCGGATAGGCCTGGTGGCCGACGTCCCAGATCAGCCGGTCGCGCGGCGTATCGAAGACGTAATGGATCGCGGTGGTGAGCTCGACCACGCCGAGGCCCGCGCCGAAGTGACCGCCGGTCACCGAGACGGCATCGATGGTCTCCTGCCGCAGCTCGTCGGCAACCTGGCGAACCTGCTCGACCTTGAGCTTGCGCAGATCTTCCGGCGTCCGGATGGTGTCGAGAAGCGGCGTCTTACTGTATGCGTTCACGGCGATTTCCAATTTGTCAGCACCAGAAGGTCATTCCGGTGCGCGATGGGTTTGCACAATATCGGCGCAGCGCGAGTCCTATAACCGTCGGAGCCACCTGCACGGGGCAAGGCCCCGCCTTCAAGCTTAGGTAAGCTTAAGTGTGCTCCGGTTCAGTCTCTGTGATCCCTGTCACTTAGATCGGCTTCGTCCGTCCCAAGCCAATTTCATCAGCAGTTTGAAGCACTTGTCGTCGGTAATCGGTGCCCACGCAAGGCTTACAAAAAGCCACACTCCGCGCAGCTTTACACCAAAGCTTAGGCCAAAGCCAACCCGCTGGGCCGATTAGGGGTATGCAGGTGCAACTCGCGGACCAGAAGTGGTTAACCTCGGGGCGCGGTAAGGGGTTCCGGCCTTGCTCGGTTCTTGGCAGGCTTTTTGGCCCGAGTATGGGCTTTTCTAGCTCTCAACGACCCGATTCGAAGGCAGGGACGTATCCACCGCCAGGGAACCGCATGACGGCCGGGAGCTGCGCACGGCGATAAGGACGCAGCGGCCACGCTCACCGCGAAGACATTCTACGCGGACCTGCGTCGCGGTCTTGCGCGGCCCTGCGGGGGCAGAAGACTGAGCGGGAGAGCACTCTTATTACTGGACGTCGAGCGGGGCCGTGCCGGTGGCCTGGCCGCTGGCATCGGTGGTGATCTTGTCGACGCGCGCCTCGGCCTGGCGCAACAATTCCTCGCAGCGCCGCTTCAGGGCCTCGCCGCGCTCGTAGATCGTCACGGATTCCTCGAGCGGCACCTTGCCGTCCTCGAGCCGCTTCACGATCGTTTCGAGTTCCTCGATCGCGCGCTCGAAGGTGAGCCTGGAGACGTCGACTTGAGTGTTTTCGGCCATATCCGTTTCCGATTGCCCGATTCGCTTCACCTTTGAGAAAGCAGAGTTTTACGGGCGTAATGTGGCGGGTGGGTCAAGCGCCCATCAGGGCGCCGACATGCGCCGTAACAGATTCTTTCAGTCCCTGCAGGTCATAGCCGCCCTCGAGCACCGAAACAACGCGGCCGCCGGCAGTCTTGTCGGCGAGGTCCATCAGCTTGCGCGTCACCCAGGCATAGTCCTCCGCGCGCAGGTTGAGCGAAGCCAGGGGATCGCGATAATGCGCGTCGAAGCCGGCCGAGATGATCAAGAGCTCCGGGCTGAATTTCTCGAGCTGCGGCAGGATCAGATTCTCGAACGCGACGCGGAATTCCGGGCCGCCGTCCTCGGAGGCGAGCGGCGCATTGACGATGGTGTCGTGATCGCCGCGCTCGCTTTTGGCGCCGGTGCCCGGAAACAGCGGCATCTGGTGCGTCGAGCAGTACATCACGGTCGGGTCCGACCAGAAGATGTCCTGCGTGCCGTTGCCGTGATGCACGTCGAAGTCGACGATGGCCGCGCGCTTGATGCCGTATTTGCGCTGGGCGTGGCGCGCGGCGATCGCGACGTTGTCGAAGAAGCAGAAGCCCATCGGCTTGCCGATCTCGGCGTGATGTCCGGGCGGGCGGACCGCGACGAAGGCGTTGCGATGCTCGCCGGCCATCACTGCTTCGGTCGCCGCAACCGCGCCGCCGACGCCGCGCATCACCGCCTCCCACGTGCCGGGGGACATCGAGGTGTCGCCGTCGATGTAGACCTGACCGCTGGTGGGCGCGATGTGGCGCAGCTCGGTGACGTAATGCTCGTTGTGGCAGAGCGTGACGAGATCGAGATCGCCCTCCGGCGCCTCCTCGCGCGCCAGGAACTGGAAGCGCTCATGCGACAAGGCTTCTTCCACCGCGCGTAGGCGATCTGGCCTTTCAGGGTGTCCCGGCGGCGTGACATGGTCGAGGCAGGCCTTGTGGGAAAGGAGAAGCGTGCTCATCAGGTCGGCCTCACGGAAAAACGGGCTTTTGCCGTCGTTGGCGCATCCGGCGCCAAAACGCAATGCAAAATCCAATCTAAGCGCTTGGCCGGGAATGGCAAAGGGCTGCCCGCTTGATCCGGATCAATTCACCCGCAGGATGCGCCGGGGCGGCAGCGGACCGACCGGCCCGTGCGCCCGGAAGAACGCGAACAGCGCGTCCGCATCGTAACCGCCGTATTGTGGCGCGGTGCCCTGTTTGGCGACGGTAAACCCGTCTCCGCCGACGGCGAGGTAATCGTTGAGCGTGACGCGGTAGCCGCTTCCTGGCTTGATCGGCCTGCCGTTGAGTGTCATCTTCTCCAGGCTGACGCGCTCGCCGAACGGTTTTGAAGCATCCCAGGTATAGCTGAAGCCGTTCGACACCTGGAGAATCCGCGGCCGCTTCGGGTCCAGCCATTGCTGCTCGAGCAAGTCCTTGAGCTGGCTGCCCGTCAGCGTCATGGTGACAAGACGATTGCGGAACGGCTGGCTGGCGAAGACGTCGCCGAACGTGATCGCGCCATTCTCCTTCGGAACGATGTCGGTGCGGATGCCGCCGGGATTGGTGAGCGCGATGACAGCGCTGCCATCCTTCGCATCGCGCGTTGCGAGCAATTGCGCGTCGGCGATGATATCGCCGAGCGCGCTTTCGCCGGCCTCGTTCGGCACGCGCGACAATGTCTGCGTCACTGAGCCGGCGGGCCGGTTGGCGATCGGCGCGGAGAGCTTGTCGTAGGCGTCGATCAACGCGGTCTGCTCGGGATCCCTGGCCAGCGAAGCATTGGCGACGATGACGTTCTCGGCCTTGGCGGCGACGATATCGCGAGTCACAGGATCGAGCTTGAGGTCGATCGCGGTGACGAGTGTGCCGTATTTGTCGCCGCTAGTGACGAGCCGCCCGTCGATATTGCAGATGTAGGCGCGATGGGTGTGGCCGCTGACGACGACGTCGACGGCACGGTCGAATTTCCTGACGATGTCGACGATCGGCCCGGTGATGGCAGGGCATTCATTGTAGTCGCCGGCGGGCTCGCCGCCCTGGTGGATCAGCACCACGATCGCTTCGACGCCGCGCGCCTTCAGCTGCGGCACCAGCGCGTTCACTGTCTCGGCCTCGTCGCGGAATTCGAGCCCGGCGATGCCCGCGGGCGAGACGATGCCGGCGGTCTCCTTCAAGGTCAGGCCGATGAAGCCGACGGGGATGCCGTCGAACTCCCTGATCTCGTAGGGCGGCAGCACGCTCTTGCCGGTCGCGGTCTCGACGGTGGAGGCCGCGAGATAACGGAATTTGGCGCCCTTGAAGGGATGCGGTCCCTGGCAGCCGTCGACGGGATGACAGCCGCCGTTCTGCATGCGCAGAAGCTCGGTGTTGCCCTCGTCGAATTCGTGATTGCCGACCGAGCTGATCGCAAGGCCCATCATCGAGAGCGCCTCGATCGAGGGCTCGTCGTGAAACATCGCCGACAGAAACGGGCTCGCGCCGATCAGGTCGCCCGCGGCGACGAAGATGGCGTTCTTGTGCCCGTCGCGCAGCTGCTTCAGCAGCGTCGCCATGTACTCGGCGCCGCCGGCTACCACCGTCACCTTCTTGGACTTGTCCTCGGGGTCGTTGATGCGGATGCCGCCCGGCGGCGGCCGCAGATGGCCGTGAAAATCATTGATCGCGAGAATGCGCAGCTCGACGGGGGCTGCGCTCTGGGCCGCAGCGGGGAGGGTGCCGGTGAGAGCGAGGACGAAGCAGGCCAGGCGGAGAAGATGTCGCATGGAGTTAGACTATTCGTTCGGCGCGAAGATTTCACGAAGGTTGTTGTCGTCATTTTTGAGGCACGCGCAGCGTCGTTCCCCCGACAATCCCATCATCGCCGCCAGGTCCGCTACGTGCCGCAACAATTAGCTACAATGTTTCATTTGAAAAACCGCTGGTTGTGGGGCACGATCCGGCCCCGTTCCCTTCAGACAGACCGTCAGATTCATGATTGCCGCCCCCCGGATCGACGAATCCTCACCGTATTATCGCGGCTGGCGGGTCGTGCTGGCGTGCTTCCTGATGGCCTTCTTCATGTTCGGCTTCGGCCTCTACGGCCAAGGCGTCTATCTCGCCGAGTTGCAGCGCGCTCACGGCTGGCCGGGCACGCTGATCTCCGCGGCCAGCACCTTCTCGTTTCTCCTGACCTCCGTGCTCGTCATCTTCACCGATGACCTGCTCGAGCGCATCGGGCTGCGCGCGCTGATCCTGTGCGGCCTGTCGGCGCTCGGCGCTTCGACTGTGCTGCTGGCGCTGGTGCAGACGCCCTGGCAGCTCTATCTCGCCTATGCGCTGATGTCGGTTGGCTGGACCGGCATGGGCACGGTGGTGATCGCGACCGTGCTGAATTCCTGGTTCGAGCAGCGGCGCGGGCTTGCGCTCAGCCTTGCCTTCAACGGCGCGACTTGCGGCGGCATCATTCTCGTCCCGCTGCTGCTGTCGCTGACCGGCAGCATCGGCTTCCGTTCCGCGATGCTGGCGGCGACCCTCGCGATGATGGTGCTGGTGCTGCCGGCGGTCGTGACCTTCATCGGCTGGCCCGCAGGCATGGCGCCTGCAGCGGGCGGACGTTCCTCCGGCTCCTCAGCGCCGGTTCGCTCGCGCAAGGCGGTGCTCGCCAACGCGGCGTTCTGGACCATGGTGCTGCCGATCGCGTTCGCGCTGCTGGCGCAGATGGGTTTCATCGTCCACCAGGTGACGTTTCTCGAGCCGCTGATCGGCCGCTCCGCCGCAGGGCTTGCCGTCACGATCATGGCGGCGATGGCGATCGTCGGGCGCCTCTCGCTCGGCCTGTTCGTCGACCGGCTCGATGCCCGGCTCGCCTGTGCGGTTTCGATGACGAGCCAGGCGGCTGCGCTGTTCGTGGCTCTGCAAAGCACGAGCCCGACCGTGCTGCTGGCCTGCTGCGCCGTCTACGGCTTCTCGATGGGGAACATGATCACGTTCCCGCCCTTGATCATCCAGCGCGAGATCGGTGCTTCGGCCTTCGCGACCGCGGTGGGCTTGGGCACCTCGATCAGCGGCATCGTCAGCGCCTTCGGCCCCGGTGTCGTCGGTCTCGTGCGGAGCGTTACGGGCAATTACACGACGGCGTTTGCGATCTGCGTGGTGCTCGATCTCGCCGCGGCGGGCGTGGTGCTGTGGCGGCCGGGGAGAAGGGCTCAGGTCGCAGCTTTGTAGCCCGGATGGAGCGCAGCGCAATCCGGGACCGCTGTATCCGCGGTGAGACTTTCCCGGATTTCGCTACGCTCCATCCGGGCTAAGATGTCGCGTTTGCGGCGCTCACCTTACCCCAGCAGCGCCGCATCCGCCGCTGCGACCGATTCCGCGCTCTCGGTCACGGTGCGCTCGAGCGCGCCCGCCTGCACCGCGATGTTCTCGGCGAAGAAGCGCGCCAGCGCGACGTAGCGTGGCGCGTCGCCAAGGCCTTCGGCCTTGGCGGCGAGCGCCTCGGAGGCGAGCAGGCAGCCGCCGAGCGTGGAGCCGAATTGCTGCAGATAGGGCGTCGCCCCCGCAAGCGCGTCGTTCGGCGCGGAGGCAACGCGCTCCAGCAGCCATTTGCTGGTGCGCGTGAGCGCCTCCAGCGCCTCGCGCAGCTTGGTGCCGGTGGTGCCGAAGGCGGGATCGTTGGAGGCCTCCACCTGCTTGACGGTCGCCGAGAGCTCGTCGAGCAGCGCCCACACCGACGCGCCGCCATTGGCAGCTAACTTGCGCGTGACGAGATCGATCGCCTGGATGCCGTTGGTGCCCTCGTAGATCGCGGTGATGCGGGCATCGCGGTAGTGCTGGGCCGCGCCGGTCTCCTCGATGAAGCCCATGCCGCCATGCACCTGCACGCCGAGATAGGCGACCTCGTTGCCGATATCGGTGGAATAGGCCTTGGCCATCGGCGTCAGCAACGCCGCGCGTGCGGCGGCTTCAGCGCGCACCGTCGGATCCTTGGCGCGGGTCGAGACGTCGATCGCGACAGCCGTCGCATAGCAGATGGTGCGGGCGGCCGCGGTCTGGGCCCGCATCCGCATCAGCATGCGCTTGACGTCGGGATGCACGAAGATCGCATCCGAGCCGTCGCCTTTCTTGCCTACCGCGCGGCCTTGGCGGCGCTCCTGCGCATACGACAGGGCCTGCTGGTAGGCCCGGTCGGCAACGCCGACGCCCTCCAGGCCGACGCCGAGGCGGGCCTGGTTCATCATCGTGAACATGCAGCGCATGCCCTGGTTCTCTTCGCCGATCAGATAGCCGATGGCGCCGCCATGATCGCCCATGGTCATGGTGCACGTCGGCGAGGCATGCATGCCGAGCTTGTGCTCGACGCCGCTCGCATAGATGTCGTTGCGCGGCCCCAGCGAGCCGTCCGCGTTGACCATGAACTTCGGCACCAGGAACAGCGAGATCCCCTTGGTGCCGGCGGGTGCATCGGGCAGACGCGCGAGCACGAAATGCACGATGTTGTCGGTCATGTCGTGCTCGCCATACGTGATGAAGATCTTCGTCCCCTTGATGCGATAGGTGCCGTCCGCCTGCTTTTCGGCGCGGGTGCGCAGCGCGCCGACGTCGGAGCCGGCCTGCGGCTCGGTCAGCTGCATCGTCCCGGTCCATTCGCCGGAGACGAGCTTTTTGAGATAGATCTGCTTCAGCTCGTCGCTGCCGTGGGCGTCCAGCGCCTCGATCGCCGACGCCGTCAGCAGCGGGCAAAGGCCGAAGGCGACGTTGGCCGCGCTCCAGATCTCGGTGCAGGCGGCGTTGATGGCGAGCGGCAGGCCCTGGCCGCCGAAATCTTCCGGGCCGGACACCGCATTCCAGCCGCCCTCGGTCCAGCGCTTGTAGGCGTCAGGCCAGCCCGGCGCGGTCGTGACCTTGGCGCCCTCGAGCTTGATGCCGTGCTCGTCGCCGACCTTGTTGAGCGGCGCCAGCACGTCGGATGCGAACTTGCCGGCTTCCTCCAGCACGGCCGCGGCAATGTCGGCGTCGAAATCGCCGTAATGGCCGGCCTCCAGGGCGGCCTTGAGGCCCGCGCCATGGTTGAGCGACAGCAGCATGTCAGAAATCGGCGCGCGGTAGGTCATGGCTCACTCCCCGAGAACAAATATTGGCGCCGTATTCCCATGAAACGGGAGCGGTCTCAACTGCCGGGACGCCGGATGGGCTGGCCGGAACGGGCAGGGCCGTCGGAGCCCAGAATAGAGTGTCGGCCGCCGGGCCCTTTTTGCCCCTCCAGGCGGTTGAAATGCCGCGCCGCTCCCTATAGACCGGCTGCGACCGACGGGAATCTGCGGGTGCCGGTTCTGCCCGTTCCGTTCGTCGTCTGTTGGGGCGTAGCCAAGCGGTAAGGCAGCGGATTTTGATTCCGCCATTCGGAGGTTCGATCCCTCCCGCCCCAGCCAGATCTTCCGCCCAGCCTGAAATCACCCACGGACCCGGCCCGGCTGGGGAGCTGCTGCACAGCTCTGCGCTGCACAGGGCGTTTCTCGGCAAAGATTCCGCCGACCGGGCCTTCCCCATGCGAACCATGACCCGCCGCGACAAAGATGGCGACGTTGAGGGGCGAACGGTCTACGACGGTGAGGTCATCTCATGAACGCCACCTAAAACGAGAACAACGTCATGCCGCACTTGGTGATCGAATATTCGGAAGGGGCGCTCGCTCGCGACGACGTAACAGGCTTGATGGAAGCGCTCTTTGAAGCCGCTTGGCGAACGGGTATCATGAAGGCGGAGGACGTCAAGGTGCGCGCGTGCGTCTACAACGATTTCCTGGTTGCCGGGAAGCGTGACAGCTTCGTGCATCTGTCTGTCTATTTGCTCGAAGGTCGATCGCCCGACCAGAAGGTCGAGCTGAGTACGAGCCTTCGACGGACGATGACAGAGCGATGCCCGGATGTGGCCAGCATAAGCGTGGATGTCCGTGACATGGACCCGGTCGCCTACAAGAAACGGCTAAAATGACGGGTGCTCGCCAAAAGACGGCAGCTTCTCAGACGAGCAGGGGCTGCGCGGCGAGGGACATCTCCTTGAGGAGAGGCAGGAAGCGATCGATCATCTCACCGGTCGTGATGCGATCGACATGAGCGCCGATATTTGCGGCCGCGATGACGGCGCCATCGTAGCGGCGAATTGGCACCGATATCGACCGAAAGCCCTCTTCGGCTTCCTGATCGACAAGGCTATACCCTTTGGTGCGGTCGGCAATGATCGTCGCAATCACTGCCGATTTGTCGACCAGCGTCGACTGGGTCAGAGCCGCCAGCTTCATGCCGTCGACCGTTCTCGTCAGCTCGTCGTTTGCCAATCTGCCCAGCAGAACGCGTCCCACCGACGTGCAGAAAGCCGGCAGCCGATATCCTATGTCCAGTCCGGTCGAAAATACCCGCGCCGGACTCGAGCGGGCGATGAAAACGACCTCTTCGCCATCCAGGACCGCAAGGGAGCAGACCTCCCTGGCCTTGCCGGCGACCTCGTCCATCAACGGCTGCATCACGGTGCTGATTTGGTTCGACGCCAAATAGGCCGAAGCCAAAAGCAGCACTCTGGGCGTTAGCGAAAACAACCGCTCGTTGCCCGCGACGAATCCGGATTTTACGAGGGTCATCAGAATCCGGCGCACCGTCGCCCGCGGAAGATTCGCGCTCTTGGAGAGGTCGCTGAGGGTCATTGGACGGCGATCGATACCGAACGACTGTATCACGCGAAGACCCCGATCCAGGGTCTCGATGAACTCGCTGCCCTCCCGCGCCTTTTCCTCTTCTTCCGTACGCTTCAGCCTCGGCATTCTATTGGGCGGTCCCTCTCAGTGGCCTCTCGAAAGCGAGAACCATCACAAATCCGCGCGCTAGGCGCCAGCCTTGTCTCCGGCTGTCACCAGGGATTTGAGGTCAAAGGAAGAGTCTGCGGCTTGCTCCGGTGCAGGGGAGATTCCCGCCGCAATCAGGCGTCGGGCTGCCATTTGCTCGCCTGGCCGGTTGACGCTGTCCACCGCGACCAATCGGCCCTGGCGATAGTAGAAGACCGAGAATCTTCCGTCGTCGACCGAACCTCGGACCGCCTGCCGATCATATCGTCCGGCCAGCCCGACGATCTGCAGCTTGACGTCATATTGGTCGGACCAGAACCTCGGCACATTCTCATAGGGCGCTCGAGCGCCGGCGATCGCCAGTCCAGCGGCCTTCGCTTGATCCTGGGCGTTTTGCACCGATTCCAATCTCACCCAGCTTTCGCAAAAGCGGTTGAAGTGGTTGGCGCAGTCACCGGCCGCGAAAATGTCCGATGTTTCGCATTGTCCGTGCGCGTCAACGACAATTCCATTCGTGCATCTAAGCCCCGCCGAGCGCGCGATCTCGTCATTGGCGACACCACCAATCCCCACCAGCACCAGGTCGGCGTGGACAACGGCACCGTTGCCCAGCACGACAGCGGAAACTTTTCGATCGTTTCCTTTGAAGGAAGCAACCGTTTCGTCGAGCATCACGTCGACGCCAGCCCGCAAATGCGTATCAAGAAGAAAGGTCGACAAGACCGGCGAGACGGCACGTTCAAGCAGGCGGCTGCTTGCTTCCACGACGGTGACCTTCTTGCCCAGCTTTGCCGCGGAGGCCGCAACTTCCAGCCCTATGAAGCCGCCCCCGACGATGACAATCTCCGCAGCATTGGCCAGACCTGCCTTCAGGTCGATCGCATCGGTCACCGAACGCAGATAGAAAATTCCATCGAAGTCCGCGCCTTCAACCGCGATGCGCCGCGCGCGCGAGCCCGTGGCGAAGAGGAGTTTTTCAAACTTCAAAGCGTTGCCGCCGGCCAGAGTGACCTGTCGCGCGTGCAAATCGAGCAGCGTGGCGCGCTGCCCAAGAACGAGATTGATCTGCTTGCCTTCGAAGAAAGTCTCGTCGCGCAAGATCAGATTTTGCTCGCTGATGCGCCCGAGAAGGAAGTCCTTGGATAGCGGCGGCCTCTGATAGGGCAGCCACTCTTCGTCGCACACGATGGTGATGGGCTGAGAATAGCCGGCCTCACGAGCCGTGAGAGCGGCTTGAACCCCCGCATATGATGCGCCGATGATGACCAGTCCTGTCATGATTGCCTCGCCGGCACATGGACCACCAGCTCGTCGAGAGGGGCGGGCACCTTCAGCTGGCAACTCAGCCGACTGTTCGGCTTTCGCTCTCCCGAGACGGCGGACAGCAACTCGAGCTCTTCTTCGCTCGGCTGAGGGACAGAGCTTGCTTGTTTTTCATCGACGTAGACGTGACAGGTCGCGCAATCGAGGCAGCCGCCGCATTCGCCGTCGATGCCGTGAATACCGTTGCGGACGGCCGCGAGCATCACGCTCACGTCGCGTCCGACCTCGATGGATTTTCCGCTGCCGTCCTGCTGGACAAATCTCACTCGCGGCATCCGACCTCCGTTTCCTAAGTTTGTTCGATCTGAGAACATAAGTTCGCTAAACGGTTACAGCAGTTCTGGCGGACCCTCAATCCCGACCTGTTGGCCGCCGCTGCGGTTCCATCAGGCAAGTTATGCGGAAATATTTTGCTTGCTTGCCCGTCACATTGGAGTCATTCTGAACGATATCGAACTAATGTTCGACTACCGAACGACAGGGCAGGATGCAATGAAGCTGACGACAGCGATCGTGGGAGTGGTGCTGACATCAGGCGCGGCGTTTGCCCAGCAGCAGGAGGCCAATGCTCCCTCGCTTGCCTTAATCAACGGCAAGATTCTCACCATGGACGGTCAGTCAAAGGTTGCGGAAGCGCTTGCCGTTCGCGACGGACGAATCTTGGCCGTAGGAGACGCGGCGACGATCAAGGCGTTGGCCGGAAATCGCACCCGCACGATCGACTTGCAGGGCAAGACTGTCGTTCCCGGGCTGATCGACACGCACGCGCATTTCAAGGCTGCCGGTCTGTCCGACTACGTCGTCAACATGAGCGGCGCCAAGACTGTTGCGGATGCCCTCGCAAGCATCAAGCAGTTCGTGGCGAAGAAAAAGCCCGGCGAGTGGATCATCGGAAGCGCCTGGCATCCCCCGTCACAGCTCGCGGAAAAGCGTTACCTGACACGCCAGGAAATCGACGGCGTCGCGCCGAACAATCCGGTCTATCTCCGGACCGTTGGCCACTTCTCGATGGCCAATTCGATGGCGCTCGAGAAGGCCGGCGTAACCAAGGCCACGCCAAACCCAAGCGGCGGATCGTTTGAGCGCGACAGTGCCGGTGACCTGACCGGCGTTCTGGTCGAGACGGCGATCGATCAGGTCGAAAAGACCGTTCCGGAGTGGACGGCGGACGACGAGTTTCGCCAATTCAAGCTCGCGGAAGGTGTGCTGAACTCGTTCGGGATCACCAGCGCCGTAGAAGGGGCCACCTCGCCCAGGGACATCGCGGCCCTGCAGCGCGTGGCGCAGGCCGGTGAAGCAACGCTACGGGTCGGTCTCATGTGGCGCCCGGAGCCCCCCGCCGAGAACGCGGCCTGGGAGGCCATCATGCGAGGCAACGGCGCCTCCTCCGGCTTTGGCGATGACTGGCTGAAGTTCGCCGGAATCAAGATCCTTTACGATGGCGGCATGACGCTCAAGACGGCGCTTATGCGCGAGGCCTATCCGGACTCGCATGATGACTACCACGGCATTGCCCAGCAATCGCCGGAACGCCTCAAGGAGCTGGTGTCCATTTGCAATCGCCACAATTGGCGCGTGGGTGTCCATGCTGTCGGCGACAAGGGCATCGACTACGTCCTTGATGCATTCGAAGCGGCCGACAAGGAGAAATCGATCAAGGACCGGCGTTTCGTCCTGATCCATGGAAGCTTGATAGTGCCCGAGCAAATGGAGCGCGCGAAACGCCTCGGTGTCAGAGTCGACCTCCAGAACGTTTTCATGTGGGACAAGGCGGCCACCGTCGAGCGCTTCCTGGGTGCGGCGGTCGCCAATCGGGCCGTGCCCACGAAAACTCTCATCGAGAAGGTGGGGCTGAACAGCCTCGGCGCAGGCACCGACTTCCCGGTGAACACGATCAATCCCTTCATCAACATCTACGTCATGGTAACCCGCAAGGATCTCGCCGGACGCGTTTATGGAGCGAACGAAGCCGTCAGCCGCGAGCAGGCGCTGCGCCTCTACACCAGCGCGGCATCGCACTATATGTTCGAAGAGAACGAGAAGGGGACGATCGAGGCCGGAAAACTCGCGGACCTGACCGTGTTGTCGGCGGACCTCATGACGGTCCCCGAGGAGCAGATCAAAGACATCAAAGCCGACCTGACGATCGTCGGCGGCAAGATCGTGTTTCAGCGTTAGTCTGCGTCCCGATAGCATGAGGACGCATCTCGAAGCCGAGAGAGGAGATCCAAGTCATGATGAGCCAAGAGCAGAACGACCTTATTACCCGCGTCGGACCGAAGGCGCCTGCGGGAAAGCTGATGCGGATGTATTGGCAGCCTGCTGCGCTCGTCGACGAACTCGCGGAGGGGCGCCCCATCAAGGCCGTCAAGCTTCTCGGCGAGAACTTCGTTCTGTTCAAGGACGAAACGGGGCGCTATGGCCTGCTCGATCGCGACTGCCCGCATCGGGGCGCCGACCTTGCCTTCGGCCGGCTCGAGAACGGTGGCCTGCGCTGCGCCTTCCACGGGTGGCTGTTCGACGTCACGGGACAGTGTCTCGAGACGCCCGCCGAGCCTGCAAACTCCTCGCTCTGCAAAAATATCAAGCAGCGGTCCTACCCCGTCGTGGAGAAGGGTGGAATCCTGTGGGCGTATTTGGGTGAAGGCGAGCCGCCCGCGTTTCCGGAGATCGACTGCTTCGCGGCGCCGGACGAATACACCTTCGCCTTCAAGGGCCTGATCGAATGCAATTGGCTGCAGGCGCTGGAAGTCGGCATCGACCCGGCCCACGCATCGTTCCTTCACCGGTTCTTCGAGGATGAGGATACATCGGCGGCCTATGGCAAGCAGTTTCGCGGTGCGTCGGCCGACTCGGAAATGCCCATGACGAAGGTCCTGCGCGAGTACGACCGGCCGATCATCAACGTCGAGCACACCGAATACGGCCTGCGGCTCATCGCCTTGCGAGAAATCGACGAGCAGCGCACCCACGTTCGCGTCACCAACCAGCTATTCCCGCATGCGTTCGTCATTCCGATGAGCACGGAGATGACGATTACCCAGTGGCACGTGCCCGTCGACGACGTGAATTGCTATTGGTATGCGATTTTCACCAGCTACGCCGCGCCCGTCGACAAGGCGAAAATGCGCGCGCAGCGCCTCGAGCTTTACGAGTTGCCGGAATACCGCTCGCGGAAGAACAAGTCGAACGACTACGGCTTCGACCCGCACGAGCAGGCGACCGAGACTTACACCGGCATGGGCGCGGACATCAACGTCCACGACCAGTGGGCCGTCGAGTCGATGGGCGCTATTCAGGACCGGACGCGTGAGCATCTCGGGCAATCCGACAAGGCGATCATTCAGTACCGCCGGCTGCTTCGCCAGGAGATCGAGAAGGTGGCCTCCGGGGGCAAGCCGCTGTTGTTCCTCGACGCTGCCAGCGCGCGCAGCATCCAGGGGCCGGCCACAATGGACGGCATCGGTCCGACGAAGGGCTGGGAAACCTACTGGATGGAAGTGGACGTCAAGCGTCGTCGGGGCGCTCCCTGGGCCGCGCCGGTGCCCGCCGAGCTCGCCAAGAAGGTGCCTCACCTGACCGCCGCCGAATAAGCCAGGCCGCCCAGCTCAGCAAAGGAGATGTCGTTGAGTTTCGTCGAAAAGCACGGTCTCTGGTCGTCCGAACAGAAGGAGGCTGCCATCCGCATGCGGCGGATGGCGGAGGAGCAGGAGTTGCATACGATCCGGCTCTCCTTTCCGGACCAGCACGGCATCTTGCGCGGCAAGGCGCTGGTCGCTTCCGAGGCGCTCTCGTCGATCGAGAGCGGCTGCTCGATAACGACGACATTGCTCGCGAAAGATACCTCTCACCGCACGGTGTTTCCCGTCTTCACCGCTGGCGGCGGGTTCGGGATGCACGAGATGCAGGGGGGAGGCGACATCTTGATGGTCGCTGATCCCACCACCTTCAAGGTTCTCCCCTGGGCATCAAAAACCGGGTGGGTGCTTTGCGACCTCTACTTCTCCGACGGACGACCCGTGCCCTTCGCCTCCAGGGGCCTGTATCAATCCGTGCTGGGGCAGCTCAAGGACCGGGGCTATGATTTCAAAGCGGGCCTCGAGGTCGAATGCCACATCTTCAGAGTCGAGAATCCCCGACTGGCGCCTTGGGACGCCGGCAGTCCCGGCCAACCGGGTGAGCCTCCGGAGGTCAGCCTGCTTTCGCAGGGCTATCAGTACCTGACGGAGCAACGTTACGACCAGATGGAGCCTGCGCTCGAGCTGATCAGGCAAAACATTGTGGCGCTGGGCTTGCCGCTTCGGTCGATCGAGTTGGAATACGGGCCGAGCCAGTGCGAGTTCGTGTTCCAGCCCACCGTCGGCATTGAGCCGGCGGACACCATGGTGCTGTTTCGTACGGCAGTGAAGCAGATCTGCAACCGCCACGGCTATCACGCGACCTTCATGTGCCGGCCGCGGATACCGAACGTGATGTCATCGGGGTGGCACCTTCACCAATCGCTGGTCTCCCGAACAGACGGCGTCAACGCGTTCATGACCAGCGAACCGGCCGGCCTGTCGAACCTTGGCAAGCACTATATGGCCGGGCTGCTGGAGCATGCCAGGGCATCCGCGGTCTTCTCGACGCCGACGATCAATGGCTACAAACGCTACCGTTCCTACTCGCTGGCTCCGGATCGGGCGATCTGGGGACGCGACAACAGGGGCGTCATGATCCGCGTGCTGGGCGGTCCCGACGACAAAGCCACCCGGCTCGAAAACAGGATCGGCGAGCCGGCCGCAAACCCCTATCTTTACATGGCGTCGCAGATTCTGGCCGGCCTCAACGGCATTGATCGCCAGCTCGATCCCGGTCCGTCGGCGGACACCCCCTACGAGACCAAGGCGAACCTCCTGCCGACCTCCTTGCGCGAGGCGGTGTTCGCGTTACGCGATGACCCCTTCTTCCGCGAGGCTCTGGGAGAGAAATTCGTCGACTACTACGTTTTCATCAAGAACGCGGAAATTGAGCGCTTCCAATCGACGGTCACCGAGTGGGAGCAGCGAGAATATTTCGAAATGTTCTGAAACAGCATCACCGAAGCGGGAGAAGAGAGATATGAGCTTGAGGTTTGGACTTGTTGGGGCCGTCGCGATTGCCACTGCCTGGATGTCGCCGGCGCAGTGCGACACCATCAAGGTGGGTATCATCGGCACCATGTCCGGTCCGTATGCCTTGTTCGGCCAGAACTTCAAGTACGGCATTGACGCCTGGGTGGCCAAGCATGGATCGAAAGTGGGCGATCATCAGATCGAGTTTGTCTATCGCGACGAAGAATCGCCGAACCCCGCCAAGTCGAAATCATTGGCTCAGGAGTTGATCGTCAAGGAGAAGGTTCAGTACATCGCGGGACTGTACTTCACTCCGGACGCCCTGGCCGTCGCTCCGCTTCTCGAGGAAGCGAAGGTGCCTATGATCGTCATGAACGCCGCGACGTCCGCGATCGTCGAGAAGAGCCCCTACATCGTGCGGACGTCCTTTACGATGTGGCAGAATACGGTCCCCGCGGCGAAGGTGGCGAAGGCCAGAGCGGCCAAGAAGGTGGCGATCGCCGTCAGCGATTACGGCCCCGGCATCGATGCCGAATCAGCCTTCAAAAAGACGTTCGAGGCAGATGGAGGCACTATCGTCCAATCGATCAGGATGCCGCTCAATACGACCGATTTCGGCCCGATCATGCAAAGGATCAAGGATTCCGGCGCTGACATGATCTTCACGTTCTTGCCGGCCGGTCCGCCGACCCTGGGGTTCGTCAAGGCCTATATCGACAATGGACTGAAAGCGTCTGGCGTGAAGTTGTTGTCCACGGGTGATGTCGTGACCGAGCCCGATCTTCCGACTATCGGTGACAGCGGCGTAGGCATCCTGTCGACTTACCACTACGCGGTCTCGCATGACTCTTCAGAGAACAAAGCCTTCCTGGCCGATCTGATCAAGGCTGGCGCCAAGGCTGACGACATCACCATGGCGTCGGTCGCGGCCTATGACGGTGCTCGGCTCATCTACAAGATGGTTGAGGCCACGAACGGTCAAAAGGATCCGGACAAAGCCCTTGCGGCCGTGAAGGGCATGAAATGGGTCAGTCCGCGCGGCCCCGTGTCGATCGACCCGGATACCCGGCATATTCGTCAGAACGTTTATCTGCGCGAAGTCGTGAAGCAGGACGGCAAGCTCCTCAACAAGGAACTGCAAACGTTCGATGCGCAGCCGGACTGGGGCCTGGCGAAGAACTAGGGCGGATCGCTCGCGATGTAAATCTCGCGAGCAATCTCTTCATCGTGTCGGATAAGGGCCCGGAATGAGTGGTCGGTCGCAGTCTATTCGCTTCGTCAACGGTCGCATCTATGGCGATGCCAGCGACCGGATGATACCCGGCTTGACGGACGCGCACATCCACCTGTTCGGGCTGGCTGCCGAGCGGCTCCAGATCCGAAAAGCCGCGGAAGCATTCAACTAATGGCGTGGACGGGTCTCAGCATCGGGCTAGATGCCCTCTCGTACGGCATGGTGCTCTTCATCATCTCCATCGGGCTGTCCATCATGATGGGCCTGATGAGGGTCGTGAACCTTGCTCATGGCGCATTTGCGATGATCGGGGGATATCTCGCGTCTTTTGCGCTCAAGAACGCGGGAGTTGGATATCCACTCGCGATTGTCCTAGCGGTCCTCGGCACCATCGCGATCGCCTTTCCGCTCGAGTTTCTTCTCTACCGCCGGATTTATCGCAAGTCCGATGAGCTGACCCAGATATTGCTCACGATCGGCATCGCGTTCGTCATCATCGGCGTTGCCAACTACATTCTTGGCCCGACAACCAAATCCATTCCGCTGCCTCCGCTGCTGAGCGGTCCCGTCGATCTCGGCTTCCGAATGATCCCGGCTCATCGGATTTTCGTGACGATTTGCGGAGTGTGCACCGCGGGCTTGCTCTGGCTACTGATCGACCGCACCGAGTTCGGGATCCGGCTGCGTGCCGCGGTCGACAACGGTGACATGGCCGAGTCGCTCGGAATCAAGACGCAGATCCTTTTTTCCGCGACCTTCGCGCTTGCGGTCGGCCTGGCGGCGTTCGGGGGCGTGGTGGGCGCCGAACTGTTGCCCGTCGAACCTTTTTACGCGCTCAGATATATGGTGACGTTCCTTGTCGTCGTCTCGGTCGGCGGGGCAGGATCGATCCCGGGCGCCGTGGCGGCATCGATATTGCTTGGCCTCGCGGACACGACCGGCAAGTATCTTGCACCCGAATATGGTGAGTTCTTCTTCTATCTTGCGGTCATCCTGGTCGTGTTTCTGTTCCCGAACGGCCTTTTGGGCAGGAGGCACTGACGTGACCGATCGAGCCATGGTCGATGGCGTGAGCCCGCCGCGTTTTTCCGTGCCGCTTGAGCTGCGCGCTGTCGCAATCACGCTGGCGCTCGGAGTGCTCGGTTACACGCTTTTTCCGGATGACCTCGCGTTTCTGACGCGACTGATCAGCATCACGCTTCTGGTGCTGTCGCTCGATCTGGTCACGGGGTATTGCGGTGTCGCCACCCTTGGACATGCTGCGATCTACGGTGTGAGCGCCTACGTCGTGGGTAACGCATGCCTTGCCGGACATTCCGACCCCCTGCTGTTGTTGCTCGTGGGGGCGGTGGCCGGTGCCGTGATGGGGCTGGTCTCAGGCGTCCTTGTCACGAGGTTCAAGGGTCTCCCCCAGCTCGTGCTATCCATTGCCGTCGGACAGCTCGTCGCGGCGCTGGCCAACAAACTGTCCAGCCTGACGGGCGGAAGCGACGGATTGTCCGGCATTTCGCCTGGACGAGTCTTCGGGGTCTACGCGTTCGACATGTACGGTCGCACCGGCTACGTGTTCTCCGTTGCGGTGCTCATGGTCGTGTTCGTGGTGCTGCTTCGAATCGTGCACTCTCCGTTCGGCCTGCTTTGTCAGGCAATCAAGGATGACAGCCTGCGAGCTCGGATGATCGGTGCCCGCGTGTATCCCCGGCTCGTGCTGATGTATGGCGTGTCGGGGGTTGTTGGCGGAATTGGTGGTGCTCTCAATGCCATCAATACGGGCGTCGTGGGACTGGATAGCATCGGATTTGAGCGGTCGGCTGAAGCTCTCGTCATGCTGGTCCTGGGTGGCGCAGGCAGTCTCTGGGGCGCGCTGATCGGATCCATCGTCTTTCAAGTGTTCGAGCACTACGTCTCGGCTGCGAATCCATTCCATTGGATGACCATGGTCGGTGCGTTGCTGATCGCGGTCGTTTTGTTCGCCCCGAAAGGCCTGGTGTCCCTTGGAGGCTTGCTTGCTGGTCGCACCGCCTCGGTGATGAGGAGGCGCCCGTGAGCCGGCCGCTGCTCGAACTGCGAAACGTTTCGATGTCCTTCGGCGGGATGCGGGTCAACGATGATATTTCCTTCAGTATCGGGAAGGGAGAAAGGGTCGCGTTGATTGGCCCGAACGGCGCGGGCAAAACCACGCTCGTCAACGTCATCTCCGGTGACTTGACCCCTTCACAGGGTGCCGTCCACCTCGCTGGTGTTGATGTCACCGCGCTACCGATTTCCGATCGCGTCGACGCCGGCTTGATCCGGACATTTCAGATCACGAGGCTCTTCAAGAGCCTGACGGTCGCACAAAACGTCGCGCTCGCCGTGATGCAACGAAAGGGGCTCACGAGAAGCATATTTTCCTGCCCGATGGATCGGCCGGACGTTCGTCGGGAGTGGGAGCGGGCCCTTGGAACGCTCGGTATCGCCCATCTGGCCGACAGGCAGGTCTCGCAACTGGCGTACGGTCAGCAGCGCCTTCTTGACCTGGCAATCGGGCTTGCTCTCGAGCCGAAGGTCCTGCTCCTGGACGAGCCCGCGGCAGGGGTTCCGTCGGAGGAGTCCTCCAAGATCATCGAGGCGATCGACAGATTGCCATCTGATATCGCGGTCTTGATGATCGAGCATGACATGGACCTGGTGTTCAAATTTGCCCGCCGTGTGCTCGTTCTCGCCAACGGAAAGCTGATCTTCCAGGGCGATCCGGCAGAAGTCACGCACCATCAGGAAGTCCGTCGAGCTTATCTAGGTAGCTACGCAGATGCCCGCCACGCGTCTTGAAGTCAAAGGTCTCAGTGCCGGGTATGGCCCCACCCGTATCATCGATCACATGTCGTTCGAGGTCTTGCCCGGAGGCCGTCTCAGCGTCCTTGGTCGAAACGGAGTCGGCAAGACGACCTTGCTCGCATCGCTGATGGGTCTGACGACCCATCATGGGGGAAAAGTATTCCTGGGCGAGGCTGATCTCACAGACACCAAGGCATCGACACGCGCTCAACGAGGTCTCGGTTACGTACCGCAGACACGCGACATATTTCGGTCGCTGACGGTGGAAGAAAACCTGGTCGCGGGTCTCAAGGATCGAGGTCGAGAGGCACTTGAAGAGGTCTACGTGATGTTTCCGAGGTTGGCCGAACGTCGACGCCATTTCGGGACGCAACTATCGGGCGGCGAGCAGCAGATGCTCTCGCTCGCCAGGACGCTGCTGGGAAGGCCTTCAGTTCTCCTCTTGGATGAGCCGCTCGAGGGGCTCGCGCCGGTGATCTGCGATCAGATCATGGAAATCATCACCGCGCTGGCGAGTTCTGGTGAGATGACCATCGTTTTGGTCGAGCAGCAGATCGAACGAGCGCTGCGCTTTGCCGATCATGTCATGGTGGTTGAACGCGGCAAAGCGGTCTGGAGTGGGGAATGCGCGCACTTGCGCGACGACCCCAAGATGGTCGAGCGCCTGCTCGGTGTTGGGGTGCACTGAGGCATGCGACGTCCTTGTCATTGAGACGATGGGCAAGCTCGTATCACCCTTGCCCCTTCGGGCGGCGGGGTTTGGCCGTAGCGCTCGCCCGGAAAGGCGAACCGGCAGCACGATCGCACGCCAAAGGGCCGGACAAGTTGATCCCTTGCCGCAAAGCGCTCAAGGACGACCGCAAGCGCTGTCAGTTCAGCCTTCCAAGCAGTCTTCGGATGATCTTCCGCAAGTTTTCGGCGTACTCATCGACGACCTGACGCCTCTCGGCCGATGGCGGCAGCTGACATTCGTCGTTCCCGTCCGGCGACGGAGGATCCGTCTTGGAACTCCCGCGCATGATCGAGGCGATCGGCTTTGTCACTTTCACGGGAAGTCTGACCTCTGATGCACGACGCGCGTCGTTCAGGCTAGGTGCCAATTCCATCTGCGGCCTTCACACAAGTTAAGTCGCCGGAGCGGGTCGATCTGCATGGCTCGTCGCCGACGCATGGCGCCGCAACATTTTGCAAATCGCGGCGCGCTAGGTGCACGAGGCGGTCGGATCGCACTTCGGGCAGCGGCCGTCGGCGGCTGCGCCGACCTGGCGGCCGAGCTCGGCCCTGAGAGCCTCCTTGTTCCATTCGGCGCCGTCGCATCTGACGATTCGCTTGGCGCGCTCGAAGGCGTGACTCTCGGCGGCGTCATCGCCGATGCGGACGATCACGTCCCGATGGAACGGGCAGGCCGTCGTCGCGCGGGTCGTCTCCAGGGCGTAGCGCACGACCTCGGTGAGATCGTCGGTGTCAATGTCGGCAAGCATGTCGGTTCTCCTGATCGGCATCCTCCCTTGTCCAGACCATGCACTGGCTTCGACGAAAATCGGCCTCGGGCTCGATGGGAGCGCCGAGGCCGATTGTTCGCGTGGCTCTTCCATCCAGGGTCTGAACTCGTCCAGCAAACCCGCGCTGCCGATCTTCGTTCCATCGAACTCTTCGGCGGAGCCGCTCTCCGGCCTGCTCCATGTTCGCGGTCTTCTGCACTCTCCGTGAAAGCGGCGCCGGGAAGGCCTCGAAATCCAAACGTCGCTCGCTCCGGCAAAGGGGACCTCGAAAAAGCGTTCCCGATGCCGACACAAGACTATCGCCGGCGTCGCAAACATGTCTTGATCCAGCTCAAAGGAGGCGGCGGTATTCGACCGAACGCTTCTCGATCGGCAACCTGCTTACAAGCGCTGCGCGATGTCTTCACCGCTGCTCGCGTCAATCCGTTCAGGACATCTGCGTAAGTATTGGCCCGCAATTTCCAGGTCGCCGCGACGGGCGCATATCTCCAGCATGGAGCGCAACGTCATCTTCAAATGCCCCCGCACGGGCGTGAACGTGCAGCACTGGATTTCCGGCACAGGCTCCGACGCCGCGGACACGCACGTCCCGGTCCGGTGTCCCGCTTGCGCCTCGCTGCACTTCGTCAATGTCGCCAGCGGCAAGACCTTGAGCGAGGGGCATCGGTCGGCCACGCGCGACCACGGCGCCAGCCGGTCACAACCAGCCTGATCCATCGCGTCCTTGACTTCGTGAGCTTCGCGCAGCCGCGCCCGGATCAGATTTCCGACTGGATCCTCAAGGCATCTCAGACCCAGCCACCATCGACGATATAGTGCTGGGCGGTGCAGGCGGACGCCTCGTCGGAGGCGAGGAAGACGGTGAACTTCGCAACCTCGTCCGGCATGAGCCGGCGCTTCAGGCATTGTCGCTGCTGCAACTCGATCTCGCCGGCCGGCGTCATCCATTTCTCGAGCTGCCGCTCGGTCATGATCCAGCCTGGCGCGATCGCATTGACGCGGATGTTGTAGGGGCCGTAGTCGCGCGCCAGCGAGCGCGTCAGCCCGATCACGCCTGACTTGCTCGCGGTGTAGGCGGCCATGCCGCCTTGTCCTGCGATCCACGACACCGAGCCGAAATTGACGATGGCGCCGGCATTGGCCGCCTTCATGTCCGGCAACACGGCCTGAGATGCGAAGAACTGGTGCTTCAGGTTCACCGCGATGCGGTCGTCCCAATAGTCCGGCGTCATCTCCTCGGTGTTGTGCCGCTCGTCATGCGCGGCATTGTTGATCAGGATGTTGATCGGGCCATGAGCCTTGCGTGCCTCGGCGACGCCGGCACGCAGCGCGGGTATGTCGGTGAGATCGACATGCTGGAAATGCGCAGCCAATCCCTGCTCGGACAGCTCGCGCGCCAGGCGCTGTCCCTCCTCGACCTTGATGTCGAAGAACACGACCTTGGATTTCTGCTCCGCAAAGCGCCGCACGATCGCAGCGCCGATTCCGGCTGCGCCGCCGGTGACGAGTACGACCTTGCCGGCGAGGTCGGAATAGATCGCAGCCATGGGCACCTCGTTTGTTGCGGCCGGCGCGGCAGGCCGCGTCGACTCTTTCGCAAACCATAGCCATTCCATTGGTGAGGTGCATAGATCAGAATTTGTGTTGCGCACCTCAAAAATTGAGGGCAGGATTGTGTCAAAGAATAAGACGGTCGGGAGGATGTGATGAGATTGCTCGGGAAACTGGGACTCGCCGCTGCCGCATGCCTGCTTTGGGCCAGTTCCGCGTCAGCCGACACCACGGTCAAATGGCTGCACATCGAGGTCAACCCGGCCCAGGTGAAGATCTGGGAGGAGGTCGCACGCAGCTATGAGGCGTCGCACCCCGGTGTGAAGGTCGAGATGCAGTTCCTCGAGAACGAGGCCTACAAGGCCAAGCTGCCGACCATCCTGCAATCGAAGGATCGGCCGCACATCATCTATAGCTGGGCCGGCGGAGTGCTGAAGACCCAGATCGAGGCCGACGTCCTGGCAGACATCACCGATTCCGTGAAAAGCGGCGGCTACAGCGACACGATCGCACCGGCAGCGCTCGCGGCTTTCACCAGCAACGGCAAGGTCTATGGCCTGCCGACCGCGCTCTCGCAGGTCGGCTTCCTCTACAACAAGGACTTGATGGCCAAGGGGAATGTCGACCCGAGCAAGATCAAGACATGGGACGATCTGCTCGGCGCAGTGAAAACGCTGAGGGCCGCGGGCGTGACGCCGATTGTGGTTGGCGGTGCCGATAAATGGCCGCTGCATTTTTACTGGACGCATCTCGCAGTGCGCATCGGCGGCAAGCCAGCCTTCGATGCAGCACTGAAGGGTGAGAATGGCGGGTTCGCCGGCGAAACCTTTCAGAAATCCGGCGAGCTGTTCAAGCAGCTGGTCGATCTCCAGCCCTTCCAGAACGGCTTCCTCGGCTTCAAGAATCCGCAGGCCGTCGGCTATTTCGGCGACGGCAAGGCCGCGATGATCCTGGCCATCTCGTCCTTCTATCACACCCAGCGCGCGCTTGCCGCCGACAAGGTTGGTCTCGGCGACGACAAGCTTGGCTGGTTCGATTTTCCGGTCGTACCCGGCGGCAAGGGCGAGCCGTCAGACACGCTCGGCGGCATCACCGGCTGGTTGATCACCAAAGGGGCGCCCAAGGAAGCCACCGACTTCCTGAAATTCTTTATCTCCAAGGACGTGCAGGCGCGGCTTGCCGCCGGCAACTTCATCGTTCCCGTCGTCAAGGGCGGCGAGGCCGGTCTCAACAGCGCTTTCATGAAGCAGATCGCGGCCAATCTGGCGAAGTCCAACTATCACCAGAACTTCTATGACCAGAGCCTTGGCCCGTCGGTCGGCCGCGTCGTCAACGACGTCACGGCTGAGATCGCCGGCGGCAGCATGAGCCCGCAGAACGCAGCGAAAGCCATCGAAGCGGCGTACAAGCAGGGTAACTGACCGGTGGCGCGACGGATCGCGATGTCGTCGCCGATCGGCGTTGCCGGTGAGGCGGCCCCCCAGGTCGGGATTCGTGGCCCAGGCTGGGATGGCCGCTTCACGGTCCTGATCCTGTTCCTGCCGCCCGCGCTGCTGCTGTTCACGCTGTTCGTGGTGCTGCCGATCGGCGAGGCCGCCTGGTACTCGGGCTTCAACTGGAACGGGTTCGGCAGGCCGACGAACTGGATCGGCTTCGACAATTACCGCTTCGTGCTGGAGACGCGGGCCTTCTGGCTCGCGCTGCGCAACAACGGGCTGATCATCGCCGTTTCGCTCGCCGTCCAGCTGCCGCTTGCGCTCACGCTCGCCCTCATGCTGGCCGAACGCTTTCGTGGCGCCGTGGCGCTGCGCATGCTGTTCTTCATGCCCTATATCCTCGCCGAGATCGCAACCGGCCTGATCTTCAGCTTCGTCTATGACGGCGACTACGGCCTCGTCGCCTCGATCTGGCGCACCTTCGGCGCCGAGCCTCCGCATCTGCTGGCCTCGACCGACACGGCGATGCTGGCGGTGCTGATCGTGGTGGTCTGGAAATATTTCGGCTTCCACATGATGCTGTTCATCGCCGCGCTCCAGAGCCTCGACAAAAACCTGGTCGAGGCCGCCCGTATCGACGGCGCGACGCGGACGCAGACGCTGCGCCACGTCGTGATCCCCTTGCTCTATCCGACGATCCGCCTGTCGGTGTTCTTCGCCATCATCGGATCGCTGCAGCTGTTCGATCTCGTCATGCCGCTGACGCGCGGCGGACCGGCCGATTCCTCCAACACGTTGGTGAGCTTTCTCTACAACAATGGCATCTCGCGCATGCGCGTCGGCTATGGCAGCGCCATCGGCGTCATCCTGTTCGCGATCTGCGTGACCTTTGCCTTCACTTACAAGCGATGGTTCATGCGCGATGAATAGTGCCGGGGCCAGAAACGCGTTCGATCCCGCAGCGCTGTTCAAGGCGCTGTTCCTCGGCATGGTCGCGATCTTCGTCCTGGTGCCGCTGCTCGCGACCTTGCTCGGCGGCTTCAAGTCGCTCGGCGAGCTCCGTGTCAATCCATTCGGCCTGCCCGCACAATGGGAATGGCAGAACTACGCCGACATCCTGTTCTCGGCGCGCTACTGGCAGCTGCTGCGCAATTCGCTTGTCATCTCGACGCTGGCGGTGGCGCTGACCCTGATCACGGCTTCGATGGCCGCGTTCACCTTCGCCCATGTCAGGTTCTTCGGCTCATCGATGCTGCTCAGCTATCTGACGCTGGGCCTGCTGTTTCCCGCCGCGACCGCCGTGCTGCCTCTGTTCATCAAGGTGCGGGATCTCGGCCTGCTCGATACCTATTTCGGCGTCGCGCTGCCGCAGGTGGCGTTCAGCCTCGCCATGAGCGTGCTGCTGCTACGCCGTTTCTTCAAGGACATCCCCTATGAGCTGCTCGAGGCGGCGCTGGTCGACGGCTGCAGCTACATCAAATTCTTCCGCTATGTGACGCTGCCCTTGTCGCGTCCGATCCTGGCGACCGTCGGCACCATCACCTTCGTCAACAGCTGGAACGCCTACCTGCTGCCGCTGGTGATGCTGAACACCGACGCGCTGTATCCCTGGCCGCTCGGCATCATGGTCTACCAGGGCGAATACTCGTCCGAATGGCACCTGATCCTGGCCTTCATCACGCTCACCATCCTGCCCACGATCATTCTGTTCCTGCTGGCGCAGAAGCACATCGTGGCCGGCCTCACCGCGGGCGCGGTCAAGGGATGAGCCGTATTCTGAGGAGATAACATGAGAAAAGTCGGCATCGGAATCATCGGCTGCGGGGTGATCAGCACCGCCTATCTCAAGGCGGCCCAGCGCTTTCCGGTCATGGAGGTCAGGGCGCTCGCCGACATGCGCAGCGAGATTGCGGAACGCCAGGGCGCGGCCTTCGGCTTGCCGGGAATGCGGGTCGACCAATTGTTGAAGCGAGACGACGTCGAAATCATCGTCAATCTCACGGTGCCGCTCGCCCACACCGATGTCAGTTTGGCGGTGCTGAACGCCGGCAAGCACGTTCACTCGGAGAAGCCGCTCGGCATCAATGTCGCTGAGGCGCGCAAGGTCATGGAGCTTGCCGCGCAGAAGAACCTGCGCGTCGGCTGCGCGCCCGACACGTTCCTTGGCGGCGGCCATCAGACCGCGCGCAAGCTGATCGACGACGGCGCGATCGGCACGCCAGTCGCGGGCAGCGTTTTCTTCGGCTGCCCCGGCCACGAGCGCTGGCATCCGGCGCCCGGCTTCTATTACCTGCGCGGCGGCGGGCCGATGCTCGACATGGGGCCGTATTACATCACCGATCTCGTGCAATTGCTCGGCCCGGTCGCCAGCGTGATGGGCTCGACCGCGCGCCCTAGGAACGAGCGCCTCGTCACCAGCCAGCCGATGAACGGCGCGCTGATTCCGGTCGAGGTCCCGACCCATGTCGCGGGGACGCTGGAGTTCGAAAGCGGCGCCGTCGTGTCGATCACGATGAGCTTCGACGTGCCGAAACATCGGCATGCGCCGATCGAGATCTACGGCGACAAGGGCAGCATGCTGGTGCCGGATCCAAATCGCTTCGGCGGCGAGGTTCAGGTGGCCAAAACCGGCGGCGAATGGGAAGCGATGCCGCTGACGCACGGTCACGTCGAGGGCGAGTTCCGCTCGATCGGCGTCGCCGACATGGCTGGCGCGATCCTGAACGACCGGCCGCATCGCGCCAGCGGCGCGCTCGCCCTCCACGTGCTGGAGGTGATGGAGGCGTTCCAGACTTCCGCCGACGAGGGCCGTCGCGTCAAGATCGAGAGCCGCGTCGAGCGGCCGGCGATGCTGCCGGCGGGACGCGAAACCGGACAGATCGATTGAGGGAATGACCATGCGCAAGGCAATGATTGTATGGGGCGGCTGGCCGGGACACGATCCCGATCTCTGCGCGTCGATGATCCGTGGCTGGCTGAAGGCGGAGGGCTTCGAGGTGCGGATCGAAACCACGACGGCAGCCTTCGCCGATCCCGCGATCCACGATCTGTCGCTGATCATACCGATCTACACGATGTCCAAGATCGAGAAGGCGGAAGCGCTCAACCTCTGCGATGCGGTGCGCAGTGGCGTCGGGCTTGCCGGCCATCATGGCGGCATGTGCGATGCCTTCCGCGAATCGGTCGATTACCAATTCCTGTGCGGCGGGCAGTGGGTCGCCCATCCCGGCAACATCATCGACTACAAGGTCGACTTGACGAAGCCGGACGATCCGATCATGACGGGTCTGAAGAGCTTCGAGCATCGGTCTGAGCAATATTACATGCATGTCGATCCCGCCATCGAGGTCCTGGCAACGACGACCTTCACCGGTGAGCACGCGCCCTGGATCGAGGGCGTGGTGATGCCCGTGGTGTGGAAGAAGCGCTATGGCGCGGGGAGGGTATTCTATTCCTCGCTGGGCCACCGCGCCTACGAGCTCGACGTGCCGGAGATCCGGACGTTGATGACCCGCGGCATGCTGTGGGCCGCGCGCGAATGACTGAAGGCGCGACCCAGCCGGTGCTTCGGGCCACGCTCGAGGACGTCGCGCGCGCCGCGGGCGTTTCGCTCGCCACCGTCGATCGCGTCGTCAACCGGCGCGAGGGTGTCCGCGCCAAAACCGTCGCCCGTGTCGAGGCCGCGGTGGCAAAGCTCGGCTATCGCGCCGATCTTGCCGCGGCGCGGCTCGCCCGCGGGCAGACCTTCCGTTTCGCTTTCGTGCTGCCGACCGGCAGCAACAGCTTCATGACCAACCTCAGCGAGCAGGTCGTGCGCACCGCGGACTGGCTCGCCGGCCATCGCGGCTTCATCGACATCCACCATGTCGACGTGTTCGACCCCGATGTCCTTGCCCGAGCGCTGGAGAACCTCTCGCCGGCCTATCAGGGCGTCGCCGTCATCGCGCTCGATCATCCCCGGGTGCGCGCCGCGATCGACGAGCTCGTCGCGCGCGGGGTTGCCGTGGTCACCCTGGTGTCGGACGCGCCGAGTTCGTCCCGGGTGCATTATGTCGGGATCGACAATCCGGCCGCGGGCCGCACCGCCGCCACGCTGATGGGACGCTTCCTCGCCGGGCGCGAGGGCACCGTCGCCGTGATTGCGGGATCGTTGTCGCTGCGCGATCACACCGAACGGCAGTTCGGCTTCCACCAGATCCTGTCGAGCGAGTATGCGAGCCTGTCCGCACTGCCTGTCATCGAGGGGCGCGACGACAGCGACCGCACCCGGGACCTCACGGCCGCGCTGCTCGCCCGCCATGCCGACCTCCGCGGCATCTATTGTTGCGGCGCCGGAAACCGCGGCATCGCCGATGCGCTCGAGGCCTCGGGCCGCGCGCGCGAGGTGGTCTGGATCACCCATGAGCTGACCGAGCACACCAGGCGCTTCCTGGTGCGCGGCACGCTCGACGCCGTCATCAACCAGGATGCCGGCCATGAGGCGCGGTCTGCGGCGCGAGTCCTGCTCGCCCATTGTTCGGGCGAGCCGATCAGCCCCGACCAGGAGCGCATCCGCATCGACATTTTCCTGCGGGACAATCTGCCGTAGCGTGAAGCGCACGGAAGCGCCGCGTGAGAATTATCCCTCGTACTGATCCGGCCCCATCGCCCAAGCCGACTCGTCGTGGCCGACCGCGTAATTGCGGTTGTTGAGCGCCGGATTGCGATTGACCATCGGACGCATGAACATCGGATGGGTCACTGAGCGCACCTCGTGCTCGACCGTAAACAGCGGCTTGCCGCTGTCGAGGTCGACGATGTCGCAGAACCGGTATTGGTATTGATTGTCCTCGCGGGAGATCAGCCTGCGCGCAAGCAGCTTGCGGTAGGGGCCGGAGAAGTCGGTGATGTACATCTGCACGTGGTGGCCGTCATAGTCGGCCTGCGGCCGGTCGGTCTCGCGGAACAGCAGATGCTGGTTGCGGCCCGTCTTCACGGCGGCCACAGTGCCATCGCCGTTCCGCAAGCTCGCGAGCATGCCCATGACTTCAGGGTAGAAGGCGCAGATGCCGGCTGCCGATCCCATAGGCACGTCGAACTCGACATAGGGAATGCCGAGCGCGATCCGGCCGAACCGCGCCGCGTCGGGCTCGTAGCAGCGCAAACGGTTACCCCAGGGGCAGACCGCCTCGACATGGTCGTTATGCTCGGTGAATGCGAACGCGGTGCCCTCGAGTTTCTTCGCGACCGTTGCAAGCCGCGCCAGCAGCGCCTCGCGGCCTTCGATGACGAGGCCAATATGTCCGCGCAGCACCTGCGGCCGGCCGCTCGGCAGATGAAACTGGCTCCGCCCGGCATTGATCCACATGTTGGTGTCGGACACCATCAGATAGGGATCGCGGGTGAGCCCGAGCCCGGCGACGTAGAACAGCGTGGCGAGGCGCTGGTCCGGGACCTGGATGTTGACGTGCTCGAAATGGATGGCGTTGCCGAGATCTTCTGCGGACCGATCGAATTGCTGCGGCATGGGTGTGCACTTCTCGCTGGGGGACGAACCGGTCGCATCTTAACGCATAGTCTCCGGCCGTCGAGTTTCCGTCGGTGACCGCGCCGCTTCCTCCGCACGGGCGGGGTGAAACCTGGCCCACCAGCCCGCCTTTTTGACTTGGCTCAAGATAATTCCGATGACGTTCGGCAAGCTCGTCGGACCGACATCAAGGCCGGAGGAAGCGTCATGCTAGGTCGAACCGTTGCTGCAGCGTTGCTGCTCGCCATCCTGGGCCAGCCAGCTCTGGCTCAATCGCCAGCGGACCATCAAGGTCATCATCCCGGACAGGAGCAGACGCCGGCATCCCCGCAGTCGAGTTCTCCTGCCAACCCATCCGCCGAGCGGCAGAGCCCGATGCGCGGTGGAGACATGATGGGAATGATGGGGCGCGGGATGATGGGACAAGGAATGATGGGACAAGGAATGAAAGGGCATGGCGCGATGGGCGGTGCCGCCATGGAGCCGCCGGTCGTCTTCCGCATCGTCTACGCGCTGATGGATGCTGATGGAGACGGGAACGTCTCGCTGCCCGAGTTTCAGGTCGCCCATGAACGCATTTTCAAGGCAATGGATCGCGACAAGGACGGCAAGCTCACTTTCGAGGAGATGATGGCGTTCATGCACAGGAGCAAGGGCTCCGCCCCGCAGCAATAGCGAGCGGGAACCTCAAGGCGGGTACACGAACGGCGGCTTCATCGAGGCGTTCGCGATGTGACGATGAAAATCGCATGCGCGCTTCCCAACTTGCCCTGGCGGCCAGTCCCTGTAATCTGCAAAAAAACAGGGAAGGGTGCGATGGGAGGAGTCTTGGAGGGCGTGCGCGTGCTCGATTTCGGGCGCTATATCGCCGGGCCCTATTGCGCGACATTGCTGGCCGAGTTCGGGGCCGAGGTCATCCGGGTCGAGAAGCGCGACGGCAGCGAGGATCGGTTCGTCGCGCCGGTGGGCGAAGGCGGCGAGGGCGCGCTGTTCCTCCAGATCAACCGCAACAAGAAGGGCATCACACTCGATCCAATGAAGGCGGAAGGCCAGGAGGTGATGCGCCGCCTGATCGCGACCGCGGACGTCGTGGTCGCCAACCTGCCGCCGCAGACCCTGAGCGCGATGAAGCTCGACTACGAATCGCTGAAGGCGATCAAGCCGGACATCATCCTGACCACGGCGACCGCGTTCGGCGGGCCGGGCCCGTGGTCCGACCGCGTCGGCTTCGACGGCGTCGGCCAGGTGATGTCGGGCTCGGTCTACATGACCGGCAGCGGGGATCCGCCGTACCGCGCCGCGGTGAACTGGGTCGATTTCGGCACTGCGCTGCACTGCGCGTTCGGCACGCTCGCGGCGCTGATCGAGCGCGGCAAGTCCGGGCGGGGGCAGATCGTCGAGGGTGCGCTGCTCGCAACCGCTTTGTCCTTCACCAATGCCACGCTGATCGAGCAGGCCGTCATCGACGTCAACCGCGTGCCGACCGGCAATCTCGGTCAGACCGCGGCACCTGCCGACATCTACCGCACCAAAGACGGCTGGGTGCTGTGCCAGGTCACCGGCCATCCGCTGTTCAAGCGCTGGGCGCGGCTGATGGGCGAGGAGGATGTGTGGCTGAACGATCCGCGCTTTGCCGACGACATCAGCCGCGGCAATAACGGCCGCATCATCAGCGAGCGGATGGCGCGCTGGTGCGCCGAGCGCACCACGCAGGAGGCCGTCGACACGCTGGGCCAGGCGATGATTCCGACCGGTCCCGTGCTCTCGCCGCAACAGGCGTTGGATCATCCGCATATCCGCGCCGCCGGCTTCATGCAGGACGTCGACTATCCCGGCCTGCCGAAGCAGGCCCCGGTTGCCCGCGCCGCGGTGCGGCTGTCGGAAACGCCGGGCGAGATCGCGCACCGTCCGCCGACGCTCGGCGAGCACACCGACCGCGTCCTCGCCGACCTCGGCTACAATGCAGACGAGATCGCGGCGCTCCGGCAAGGCGGCATCATCTAACTCACAGCAGCTGCTTCAACGCCTTTGCATCGGCGGGTGCTGCGCTCTTCTGGTCGTTGTCGAAATAGACATAGACGTCGCAGCCCTGCCGCTTCCACGACTTGATGCGCCTAGCCCATTGCGCCAGCGTGGGTTTGGTATAGTGCCCGTGATAGCGCCCGCTTGGCCCGTGTCCGCGCACATAGACGAAATCCGCCGTGCGCTTCCACGGCGCCGGCGCGTCGTGATGATCGGACAGGCACAGCGAGATGTTCTCCTCAGCCAGCATGCGCAGGATGCGCGGCTGATACCAGCTCGGATGGCGGAATTCGAAACTGTAACGCCGCTTTCGCGACAGCAGCTTGAAGAACGAGGCGAGCCGGTCCGCATTCGCCTCGAATTGCGGCGGCAGCTGGAACAGGATCGGGCCGGCCTTGCCGCCGAGCCTGGAGATGCGGTCCTCCAGCAGCTCGAGGCTGTTGACGGAGCGCTCCGACAGGCGCTTCCAGTGCGTGATGAATTTCGACGCCTTCCAGGCGAACACGAAATCGCGGCCGGTCTGCTCCCGCCATCCCTTCACCGCCTCCGGCGTCGGCGTGCGGTAGAACACCCCGTTCAGCTCCGTGGTGTCGAACTGCCCGGCATAGTAGCGAAGCTGCTGCTTCAGCGTCACGCCCTCGGGGAAGAACGGGCCGCGCCAGGAGGCGTAGTGCCAGCCCGAAGTTCCGATCAGAACGCGCGCCATGTTTCACGTACCATCCGTTGCCATTTGCCGGAGGGAACGTCCGTGCGGCCGATACGTTTCTCGTGAGCATCAACGGTGAGGACCGGAACCGATGTACGCGCTGTTCGAAGGCGACAAGCAGATCGGCAATCCCTTTCCGACCGAGAAGGAAGTGTGGGAAGCCGCCTTGATCGAAGGCCTCGTCACCGACGTGCCCGTTGCCGACGAGGAGGGCGGCCACCTTCTGCCCGCCGGCTATCACGTCGAGCGCGTGGACGAGACATTCGCGCCGCGGCCGGACTGGAAGCTGCCGCGCGAAATCTCCTAAGTTATTTCGACGCCAGCGCCGCCTTGGCGACCTCGGCCATCCAGCGCGAGGCGACGGGCAGGATCGCGTCGTTGAAATCGTAGCGCGGGCCGTGCAGCTCGGCGCCGTCGCGCAACTCGCCATTGCCGATCCAGACGAAGGCGCCGGGCCGCTGCTGCAAATAATGGGCAAAATCCTCGCCGGCCATGCTCGGCGCGAGATCACGCCGCACCGGCGCCTGCACCTTCTCTGCGGCGATGCGCGCGAGGTCGGCCTCATCAGGCGTGTTGATCACGACGCCGACACCCCAGACGATCTCGGGCGTGACCTTGACGCCGAAGCTGGTCGCGATCCCGGCGCAGGTACGCGTGATGCCGTCGAGGATGACGTCCTTGACCGCTTCGCGGTGATAGCGCAGCGTGCCGCGGATGGTGACGCGTCCGGCGATCTGGTTCGGCGCGGTGCCGCCTTCGATCGTGCAGAGCGACAGCACGGCGGTGTCGAGCGGATCGACGCCGCGCGAGGTGACCGATTGCAGCGCGACGATGAGGTGCCCGGCCGCCACCACGGGATCGCGGGTCAGATGCGGCATGCCGGCGTGCCCGGGGTGGCCCTCGATCGTGATGGTGATGCGCCCGCCGGAGGCCATGACCACGCCGTCGTGCACGGCGATGGTGCCGGCGGCAAGGCCCGGCCAGTTGTGGAAACCGAATATCCGCTCCATCGGAAAGCGATCGAACAGCCCGGCCGCGACCATCGCGCGCGAGCCGCCAAAGCCTTCCTCGGCCGGCTGGAAGATGAAGTCGACCGTGCCGCTCCAATCGGTATCAGTGGCGAGCAGCGCCGCGGCGCCGAGCAGCGCGGCGGTATGGCCGTCATGGCCGCACGCATGCATCACGCCCGATGTCTTCGAAGCATAGGGCAGGCCGGTATCCTCGGTGATCGGCAGCGCATCCATGTCGGCGCGCAGGCCGACCCGCCTCTGCGCGTGGCCGCGCCTCAAGGTCGCGACGATGCCGTGGCCGCCGATTCCAGCCTCGAAGGGAATGCCGAGCTCGGTGAGCTTGTCCTGCACGAACGCGGCGGTCTCTTTCTCCTGGAGCGACAGCTCCGGGTGGGCGTGAAGATGCCGCCGCCACGCGGTCAGTTTCTGGTGCAGGTCGGGGGTCAAGGCAGGGGATCTTTCGCAAGGTGTCGGGTGCCGTCACCATAAAAGGATTATCGGGCTGACGCATCCTGCGAAGGGGAATGGCTCGCGTGCAGCCACATCGTCATGGCCGGGCTTGACCCGGCCATCCACGTCTTGCTTCGCAGCTGAAAAGAACGTGGATGCCCGGGCCTTCGCCGCGCCGTAGCGGCTTCGGCCGCGCAGGCCCGGGCATGACGGTGCCCTAAGGCGCCAGCTTCGCCAGCCCCTTCCAGTCAAACCCGATCCCGTGCCCGGGCCTGTCCGGCGCCAGCGCCATCCCGTCCTTCAGCACCAGCGGATGCTCGATATACTTGTCGAGCCCGAAGCCGTGCGCCTCCAGATAGGATCGGTTCGGGCAGGCCGCGAGCAGGTGCACGGTGATGTCATGCGCGCCATGGCTGGTGACGGGCAGGTTGAACGCTTCCGCGAGCCGCGCGATCTTCATGAACGCGCTGACGCCGCCGCAATTGGTGACGTCGGGCTCCGGGTAGGACACCGCGCCACTGGCGATGTAGTTCTTGAACTCCCACAGCGAGCGCAGATTCTCGCCCGCTGCGATCGGCACGCCGCCCGCCTGCATGATACGCACATGGCCCGCGACGTCGTCGGGGATGATCGGCTCCTCGAGCCAGGTGAGGTCGAAAGGAACGAAAGCACGCGCGGCGCGGATCGCCTCCTCGACCGTCCATTTCATGTTGGCATCCGCCATCAGCGCAAAGCCGTCGCCGAGATGCTGCCGCATCGCGGAGATGCGCGCGACATCGGACTTGAGGTCGGGCCGGCCGACCTTCATCTTGATGGCGCGAAAGCCCTTGGCGAGATTGCCGTCGGTCTGCCTCAGCAGCGCATCGACGGAGAGATCGAGGTCGATGCCGCCGGCGTAGCACGGCACATGCGCATCGAAACCGCCGAGCAGGCGGTACAGCGGCAGCTTGGCGCGGCGCGCCTTCAGATCCCACAGCGCGATGTCGAGTGCCGAGAGCGCCAGCACCGCCGGCCCGCCGCGCCCGCCATAATGCAGCCCCCACCAGACATGATGCCAGATCGCCTCGGTATCGTCGGCCTCGCGTCCTTCGACCAGCGGCGGGATCTCGCGCTTGAGAATGTCGGCCACAGCCCCGCCGTTGCGCCCGACCGTATAGGTGTAGCCGACGCCCTCGGCGCCATCGGCATCGCGGATGCGGCAGGTGATCAGCTCGAACGCCGTCATGTCGCCATGCGTGGAGTCCGACAGGGTGATGGGGAGGGGGATCCGGTAGAGCCCGGTCTCGATGTTTGCGATGCGTGGCATGGTGCCTCCCTGTCTTTGGTTCTTCTTCTTCGTAGGGTGGGTTACCTAGCGGATGCGCGAAGCGCAGTCCGCTGGCGTAACCCACCTCTTCTGTCTCTGCGGATACGAACAGTGGTGGGTTACGCCTAGCGGTTTGCGCTTCGCGCAATCCGCGGGGCTAACCCACCTTACGCTAGACTATGAAGTCAGTCGCCTCCAGCGAGGCCGCATGCACTCCGCTCAGGGTGATGGTGTCATTGGCAGTGAGCTGAATCACCGCATTGCCCGAGCTGTCATCGCTGATGAGGCCGGACAGGGTCGCCCAGTCGGCAAAACCGTAGTCGTGCAGGTTGATCACGTCGAGTTCCCCCGCGGTGCTGCCGACCGCGATGTTGCCTTGATTGAAGTCGTTGATGACGTCGTTGCCGGAGCCGGCCGTGAAGACGAAAACATCGTTGTTCGGTCCGCCCCACAGCTGATCATTACCCGCGCCGCCGTTCAGCGTGTCCGTGCCGCCGGTGATAGAGCCAGGGGTAGATGGCGCATAAGTCCGCGCATCGCCGTAGAGATGATCAGTGAACTCTCCGCCATTGAGGATGTCATTGCCGCCACGCGCACTGCCGGACATGTTCATGGCGTCGCCAATCAGCTGGGAGCCGTAGACGGCCGGCGGCGGCTCGCCGCCATTCGTCACGAAGGTCAGGGTATCGTTGCCACCCTGGGCATTGTCGGTCAATGACGTGAGCGAATCGCCGGCCAGCGTTCCACCTCCGATCGCCATGCCGCTGCTGATGCCGAGCGTGAGGTCGTCGTTGCCACCGATTGTATTGCCGGTCATGGCACCGATGGCATCCCCACTGAGGGTCGCCGTGCTTTCGTATGCATATTCGAATACGTTCAGCGTGTCGTTGCCGCCATGCGCGTTGTCGCTCATGGATCCCCCGGCATCGCCGCTGAACACGTTCTCGAAGGCGCGCCCACCGGTCACGCCTGTCAGCGTGTCATTGCCGCCTTGCGTGTTGCCCGACATGTCGCCTCCGGCATCTCCGTAAATGGAGATGTTGGAGCGGAAATTGCCGCCGGCGTCGGCGGTGAGCGTGTCGCTGCCGCCTGCAGCATTGCCCAACATGGTCTCGGCGTCGCCCATAATGGTGGCGCCGCTGAAGGGATAATCCACGTTCGCCGTGAGCGTGTCGTTGCCGCCGTGGGAATTGCCCTGCATGACCGTGTCTTCGCCGATCAGCGTAACGAACACGTCCGCGTTGAGGATGGTTGCCGTCACCGTGTCGTTCCCGCCCCAGCCGTCGATCGGGAAGTTGGGATCCCCGACGATGGTCGCGGTTTGGCTGAAGTCCGGAAAGGTAAGAATCAGGGTGTCGTTCGGCATCGTGCGCATGGCGCATCACTCCCATTTCATGTCAGTCACGTGACTCTGAAAACAGCGGAGGTCTCGGCGAGACGCACTGCGGTCACGCTTGGATCTGAATCTACTTGGAGTTGATGGCGGAGGTTTGCTCCTGACTCGGTTTGATTGCGGCCGAGGAACCGCGTGACGGTGCTCGCCATCGATGGCAGCACGGGACAGGCGCGGACTTCACGGAAGCCGCGATCGACCCGTTAGATCAGAGCCGTGTTAAAGCGCTATGACGTGCCGTTTGCCATCTCACCGCATCGTCGCCAGCTGCACCGCCAGCGCGCAGGCGCGGTCGTATTCGTCGAGATTGATCCATTCGTCGACCGTGTGCGCCTCGTTCTGGCCGGCACCGAAGGTCACGGTCGGAACGCCGTGGCGGACCATCCAGTTGGCGTCCAGGCCGCCATTGGCGGCGCGCACGTTCGCCGTTCCGCCCACCGCAGACACCGCCTCGATCGCGCGTTTGACCACCGGCAGGTTCTCCTTCATGCGGAACGGATAATAGTCGGTCTCGGCCTTGAACTTGACCTTGCCGGACTTGCCTTGCGCGTTGGTGACCTTCTTGGCCGCCTTCTCGAACGCGGCCTTGTAGGCCTTGGTGATCTCCTTGAAGAATTTTCCGTCATGGCTGCGGCTCTCGCCGCGCACGTGCACGTAGTCGGTGACGACGTTGGTGGCATCGCCCGCGGGGCGGCCTTCGCCGCCGGTGACCGGGCCGACATTGCTGGTGCCTTGCCTCTTGCCCTTCACGACCTTGCCGAACCAGCCGCCGGCCTTCACGTCCGCAAGCGCCAGCGCCATGATCATGGTCGAGGAGATGCCGCGCTCGGGTGCGACGCCGGCATGCGAGGCGCGGCCGAAGATCTCGACGGTCCAACGGTCGGCGCCGACGGCCCCGATCACGACGTTGGAGGCCGAGCCGCCGTCATAGTTGAACGCCATCACGGGCTTGCCGAGCTCGTCGAGCTTGACGTGCCGCGCGCCATAGAGCCCGCTCTCCTCGCGCACGCAGAACAACAGCGTGATCGGCGGATGATCGAGCTTCTGCTTTTGGAGCTCGGCGGCCAGCGTCACCAGCACGCCGCAGCCGCAGCGATTGTCGCCGCCGAGCGCGGTCTTGGCGTCGTTGACGATCTTGCGCCCCGTCAACTTTGGCTTGGCACCGGCGCACAGCGGCACCGTGTCCATGTGGGTCATGAACATGATGCGTGGATGGTTGTGCAGCGCGCCGCGGCCGGGCAGGTCGACGATGAGGTTGCCGGTCTCGGTCGGCACCGGAATGCGCGTGTTGGCGTCATCGAGCCGGATCGCCTTCGCCGGCACACCGCTCTCCTTCAGCGCAGCCGTGAGCTCCCGCCCGATCGCCGCCTCCTGCCCGGTGACGCCCTCCACGGCGAGGAAGCGCATGAGACGATCGGTGGCGGCTTTGGTGTCGACAGGCATGGACTCGAATTCCCTTGATGCGGATGGCGGCGCAGCATCTCCTGCGCTTCCGCATTTCGCAAGGGGCTCAGACGCGCTGCGTGTAGATCAAGAAAATCAGCACGCCTACGGCCAGTGCCGCCGCCATGAACAGCAGCACCGCCGGCAGCCCCGCGAGCGCGGCCACCGCGCCGGTGACGGATTGCATCAGCGCAGTGCCGAGAAAGAAGGCGAGATTGACGGCCGCAAGCGCCTTGCCGGCGACCTGCGCATCGACGAGTTGCCTGGACATGCCGAACAGCAGCGGCTGCGCCGAGGTGAAGAGCCCGATGAGCACGAACAATGCCAGATCGTAGGAGGGCGGCATGACGTTCACGCCGAACAGCCATGCAACGGCAAAGTGCGGCGCTCCCAGCGCCATCAGCGCGAGCAGTAGCGCCGCGATCGCATGCGTGCCGGCGACCAGCTCGCGGCGGCGGCCGAGCCTGCGGTCGATCATGCCGACGAGCAGCGGGCCTGCGATCATCGCCAGCGTGAACGCGCCGAGCTGGTTGCCGGCCTCGATCCGCGTCAGGCCCTTGATCTCCATCAGCCAGGGTCCTCCCCACAGGCCGCGCAGCACCAGCGTGCTCGCCAGCGACACCATCGCCAGCGCGATCACGCCGCGCAGCGGCCGTGACAGGCCGAGCCTGACCACATCGATCATCTGCGACAGCGGCGAGGACTCGTCCTTGTGCTCGGCCGGCTGGTGCGGCACCAGTACGAACACCGCCAGCGCGACGAGGATGCCGCCGATTGCGGAGATCCAGAACCCGGCGCGCCAGCCGTAAGTATCGATCACGAAAGCGAGCGGGCTCGCCGACAGCAGCATGCCGATATTGCCGATCGAGAGGATGGCGCCCGACCACAATCCGAATCGCGCCGCCGACAATTGCTTGGCTGCGAGCGTCATCGGGCACATCAGCATGCCCGAGGTGGCGACGCCGAGCAGCAGTTGCCCGACGGCGAAGCTCTCGGGCCCCGTCGCAAACCCCGAGGCCATCGCGCCGAACACGGTTCCCGCCAGCAGGGCGAGCGACACCGGCCGCACGCCGAACCGGTCCATCGCCGCGCCGACCGGGATCTGCGAGGCTGCAAAGGCAAAGTGGTAGACCGACGTGAGGCTCGCCAGCGCCTGCGGCTCGATGTGGAAATCCGCCGCCATCAGGTCGAGGCTCACCGCCGGAATGGTGCGCAGCAGGGTCGACAGCATGTGGCCGCAGGCGAGCGCGACCAGCGCGAAGATCAGCGCGCGGGTGGCGGTGCCCGCGTCGTCGTCGGCATTGGTCATGAGCGTCCCGTCCCGAGAAGGTTTTAGGGTGGGTTACAGGATTGAGGGGGCGGGTGCCAATGGCGGCAGCGCGCCCCCCTCATGCCGGAATGTGACCTCGGACTGGTACTCGACCTCTCGAGCAATGCCATTGCCGAGAGGTTAGCCGCATTGCAACGCACCACCTTCGAGACGGCACTCAGCCTGGTAGGGAGTCATGGCGTTGCGCCGCGGGGATAAAGTGTTGTGGGCGTCTCCGCGGTGCGCGCGACGGTTGCATCATCTTCGCTCTTGGGAGCTTCCGTTGGCGAACGTAGGAACAAAGGAGACATCGTCTCTCTTACCTAGGTTAGGGAGACCTGATCATGCTGTCCTCGAGACCGCCACGGCCCATTCGCACGACGCTCGATCTTGCGAACGCTGAGCAGGTCAAGTCGGTCCGCAGGCGGCTTCGCATCTCCAATGCCGATCTGGTCAGGATCGTCGACAAGATCGGCAACTCTCTGGCGGCCATCGAGAAGGAAGTGGAGCTCGAAAAGCTGGCCGTTCAGCAAGGTAGTGCCAGGGACGCAGCGACGACCCTCGAATGAATCCAACCCATCACGTGGGAAAGGAGAATTGCGATGAACAGTCTGATCTACCTCATAGGGCTCATCGTTGTGATCGCCGTCATTCTTTCGTTCTTCGGCTTGCGATGACCCGCCACGGCCCGGCAGGCGACCGCCGCGCCGGTGAAGTCATTCTTAATGTCGCGTGCAGCAAATGGTTGATGCGCACCAGGTCAATACCATCATAGCGACGACGCTTTGTGCGTTCTTCGAGCGGCTTCCCGACGCTCAAATCGGCACTGAGGAAGCCAAGCTGCTGGCCAAGCAAATCACTGAAGCGCTGAACGCAGCTGGGCTGCAGATTGTCCCTGTGGCTCCGGCAAATACACGGCCCTAGTTCTATGGCTGCGGCACCGAGCTTTTTGGCTTAAGGCTCCATCAGAGCTTCGTTTTCTTGAGGTCATGTCTCGCGCCGGAATGGCGTCATCCGCGTCGCTCCTGGGCCGCAATCTATTTCAACTCGATCAGCAGCTTCCAAGCGTCCTCCAGCAAGGCCTTCATCCGGTGTCGCTCGGCGCGGGCGTCCGGTGTGCACATTCCATGTTGATATGCATTCCGGTTGCCCTTCGGAGCGCCCGATCTCGGCGCGCCGCCATGCATGCGGCAGCGGCGCTTGCCGTGCACGGCTGGCGCGCGGCACGCGAGACCGCGGCGCGTCTGCGCCCCGCAGCGCGGGCTCGACTGCATTGCATCGGTATGACGGATGTGATCGCCGGTCATACGCAGGCGCCACTCGTATGGACCTCGCGGCCTGCGCCCGTTTCTGCATTCGAAGTCGTCTCCATTGCGCCAGCCTCCGCAATGATCATGCTGGCATGCTGCGTGACGTTGCCCACGATCGCCCGTCCGCCGTCCTGCACGGACAAATTCTGCACCGTGATCGCGCGCTCGTCGCTATTGCGATGACGGTTCAGCGCTTCGACCTGGGCGGCGAAGGTGCGGGAGAGTCGGGTCAACGCGCGGGCGACGCCCTCTTGCTGTGCGAGATCGTCGGTGCAGGCGAGCCGGCAGGCACAGCGCATCGCCGCCATGTGCACCGACACCATCTGCGACACCAGCATGGCCTCGATGGAATCCTTCGGCGCGATGCTCCTGATGGTCGAGATCATGAAGGCGAGATTGGCCTCATCCGGCTTCTGCCCGACCACGCTGGCCTTGACCAATTGCCTCAGCATGCCGTGCATCGCGTCGCGGTCGGCGGCGCCGAGCGCCTCGGCCAGCAGCCGCTCGCCGGCCTGTGGGTCGGGATGGCTGATCGCAATGCGCCGCTTGTAGAGTTTTACGCGCGGGGTCGCGGCGGGGACGCTGCGATCGGATGCCGCGAGCGGCGAGGGGATGTGGCGTTCGAGAGCTGTCGTCATGGGCATGTGTCCTTTGAGCGCGCAAGCGCGAACGGCCGTTCGCCGCTGCGCGCGAATGCGGATTTCGGAATGTCGATGAAGGGTTTAGGCGCAACCGCGTCGGCACGGGTCCGGGCCGGCAGGCCGTGACGCTCGCGACCGTTGCGATGATGGCATTATGGCACTGTTTTGCCCGACGCGACAGAATTTATTTCGTAAATCCGAAAAATTTCCTCGGCCCTGCGCAAGCCTTTGTTCTGAAAGGGGCGGTCTACTGTGCAAGGGGTTGTTTTCGCACTTTTGTTTTGGAAGCGGCACACACGTGCCGTGCGGCGGAATGCCGGCGCTCAAACGCGATTGCGAAATCCGGCACGGCCGCTATTCATGACTTCTACGGCGTCGCACCAACAAGCATGCACAAGCGGCGCCAAGAGGTCTGGGAGAGAACGAATGCAACGAACCGCCCGCCTGCTGGCAGTCATCGCAGCTCTATGCGCCTTGGCGCCGGCGACAGAGGCTCTCGCGCAGAAATATCCGTCGCGGCCGGTCAAGATCATGGTCGGCTTCAGTGCGGGCGGCCCGGTCGACGTCGTCGCGCGCATCATTGGCGATCGGCTCAGCAACAAGCTCGGCCAGCCCTTCGTCGTCGAGAACCGCGCCGGCGCCAACGGCATGATCGCGGCCGAAGGCGTCGCGCGCGCCGATGCGGACGGCTACGCCATGCTCGCCTGCAACTCGTCGACGATCACGCTGAACAAGACGCTGTTCAAGGACATCCGCTACGATCCGCAAGTCGATTTTGCGCCGCTCACCACAGTGGTCTCGGCGCCGCTCGTCCTCGTCGTCAATCCCGAGAATCCCAAGACGGCGAACGTCAAGTCGGTGGCCGATCTCGTCGCTGCGGCGAAGGCCGCGCCCGGCGCGCTCGCCTACGGCTCGGGCGGCAACGGCAATCTCGCCCATCTCGCCATGGAGCTGCTCAGCCAGAAGGCCGGCATCAAGCTGATCCATGTGCCCTATCGCGGCGGCTCGGCCGCCGAGGTCGGCATTCTCGCGCAGGAGGTGCTGGCGGTGTTCGATCCGCTCTCCGCCGTGCCGCTGGTCAAGGCCGGCAAGCTGCGCGCGCTGGCGGTGTCCTCGGCCGAGCGGCTGCCGGCGCTGCCCGACGTGCCGACCGTGGCGGAAGCCGGCTATCCCGGATTCGACATCTCGTTCTGGGTCGGCTTCTTCATGCCCAAGGCAACACCCGCGCCGATCCTGGAAACCCTGCATCGGGAGATCGTCGCCGCCGCCAAGGATCCCTCGGCCGAGGAGAAGCTCGGCGCGCAAGGCGTCGTCAGCGTGCTCAGCCCGGCCGACTACGCCGCGAAGATCGCCAAGGAGACGAAGGAGCTCGCAGAGGTGGTCGCGGCGGCGAACATCAAGGCGGAATAGGGCGCGACGCGCTATCTGCCCATCAGCAGCTTAAGCCGGTCGAGCAGCGGACGCTGTCCTGCATTGATCTTCTCCTGCGCCGCGTCGAGCGTGAACCATTCGGCGCGGTCGACTTCCGGAAAGGCCTGCCGCTTGCCGCTGCGCGGCGGCCATTCCATCTCGAACGTGTTGCTGCGAATGCTGCGCACGTCGAGATCGAGCTCGGCCGCGAAGGCAGTGACGAGCTTGCCCCCGCGCTGCCTGACCTGGCCGAGCGGGGTGAACGGCATGGAAAGCTCCTGTCCCAGCTCCTCGGCGAACTCCCGTCGCGCAGCGGCCTCTGCGTCATCTCCGTCCGCGTACTCGCCTTTCGGGATCGACCATGCGCCGAGATCCTTGTTGCGCCAGAACGGCCCTCCGGGATGGACCAGGAGCACCTCGATGTTCCCACGCTTGCGATAAGCGATGATCCCGGCACTCTTCGATGGCATTGCAGGTTCCGCAGAAAAAGAGCCGCGGCCTTCCCTCGGGAAAAAGTGGAACTGCGCGTCCTAGCGCAGGTTAGTAGCCAATGTTCATTTGATGAAAGGGAGTGAACCATGATCCGCCTGTTGGCAACCACCGCATTGGGGGTGGTGCTGGCGAGCGCCGCGTTTGCGCAATCGCCCAGCACGAATCCGCCGTCTCAGCAGACGCCGCAGTCCCAGTCGAACTCCACCGCGCCATCCACGACCTCGCCGTCGAGCGCGACCGACAAGCAGCAGACCACATCGCAACCGCAGCAATCCCCGTCGTCGGGAACGCCGGCCCAGACCACGCAGACCAATCCACCATCGTCCGGCTCCGGCACCGCCAATACGGGCTCGACTGCGCAGTCGCAGAGCGGGACGGCGAATTCCAATGCAGCCGGTAACCAGCCTGCAACGCAGCAGAGCGCCAACCCGCCAGCTGCGAACACCAACCAGGCACAGGACCGGTCCAATCCGCCGCCGGCCAGCAATCAAGCCCAGCAGGCACCGGCCGCATCTGGAACCAACCAGGCCCAGCAGGCACCGTCTGCGCCGACGAGCAACCAGGCGGCCGCCCAGACCGACGTCAACCTCAACAAGCAGCAGGAGACCAAGATCAGCGCGTCGATCTCGCACCTCAACGTGCGGCCGCTGACCAACGTCAATTTCGCGCTGAACGTCGGCACGGTGGTGCCGCGCGACGTGCACCTCTCGACGCTGCCGCCCGACGTCGTCGAGATCGTGCCGCAATATCGCGGCTACAGCTTTGCGCTGGTGAAAGATCAGATCGTCGTGGTCGATCCGGCGACCTACAAGATCGTGACGGTGCTGCCGTATTCAGGCCAGTCCACGGCGACAACGACGACCACGCGCGAGCGTAGCGCCAGCAAGTTCTCGGATCGCGATCGCGAGGTGATCCGCAAGCATGCGAAAACCCGTACCGAGGGGCGCAAGGAAGTGCGGACCACCGGCAGCACGGCGCGCAGTGAGATCCGCGTCGGTGACCGTCTTCCCGAGAGCGTCGAGGTCGAGGAGTTCCCGACCACGGTCTACCGCGATGCGCCGGGCTTGCGTGAATATCGCTACATCCACCGCGACACCCGGACCTATGTCATCGAGCCGCGCGAGCGGCGGGTGATCGAGGAGATCGACTAGGTCGATTTGGGTCGGAGCCGCCGCAAGCGAGCGGCTCCGATCGTTAGCCTGACGTCCGTTCGCGCGATGCGAGACGAACGGCGCGAGCCTTCGCGCTCTTTCCGGCCGCGCGTGCCGCGATCATGCTGCGGGCCTTGCCGGGAGCCGTGACATTCTTCCGCAACAGTGTGGCGAGCCGCTTGCGGGCGCCCTTCGTCGTCACGCGCGCCGCGACTTGCTCCGCCTTGCGAATGATGTTCGCCACCGAAGGCGTCAGGTTCACCGGAACCCAGGCGACGTCCTTGGCCTTCGAGAGACTGCCGATGCCTTCGCATGGCGCTTCGCGCGGCAGGTCGATGCGGATCGCGAGTGCCTCCGACCGTTCGGTCCAGTCTTCGGCCTTGGTGCCGGTGATGATCCGGACATAGTCACGCGTTTCGCGCGGCAGCTCGCTCTGCCTGGCAAGCCATTTCTGGATGCGGCCGGGACCGGCATTGTAGGCCGCGGCAGCAAGGCCGAGATTGCCGAAATCGTCGCGCAGCTTGCGCAGGAATTTTGCCGACGCCGGCAGGGCCTTCATCGGATCGAAGGGATCGTCGAGCCCGACCTCGGCGGCCGTCCCCGGCATGAACTGCGCGACGCCCTGCGCGCCAGCATGGCTGACCTCGTTGGACTTGAAGCGGCTCTCCTGCCAGATCAGGCGCGCGAAGAACGGCACCGGAATGCCGCTGGACTCGGCGGCCTCGCGCAGCGCGTGACAAAATCGTTCGGTTGGCGAGGGCTCCGCCTGCACCACCGGCTCAACCGCGCGCGGTGGCTCGATCACCTGCTCGTAAGCCGCGTGCGCGTTGGCAAGCTCGATCGCTTGCACGCTGGCGACGAAGAGCTCGACCACCGGAACAAGTGACGAGGCATGATTGTTCTTGAGAACAGTGGTGTCGAAACGTGATGCTTGGCGGGATGCCGACGGATCGAGATCGCACATCAGAAGCAGAAACGCGGCGCAAGCCGCGACGACAAATCGCATTTCCTGGGAGAACCTCGAACTGTGGGATGGAACGGCCAGCGATGCGCCGGCGATAGGAAGTTCTTAACCGTCCGATTGCGGCAAAGCTGCGATCTCGTCGGTTCCTTCGGTGTTACTACGGTGTTCCCGAAGAGAAACTCTCCGCGGCTTTGCGGGCTGTTTGCGAATGGGATGCGCGATGACGATGCGATGGATACTAGGCGCGGTGATGTCGCTGTGGCTCGCCGGCCCGGCGCTCGCAGGCAATCTCGATCGGGCTGCGGTGAACGAGGCTGCGCGTCCTGCGAAGCCGCCGGCCACCGACAAGCTGAATGCAGCCGTGGTGAAGCTTCAGGTGCTGCTCGATCGCGCGCAATTTTCGCCCGGCGAGATCGACGGCAAGTTCGGCGAGAACGCGCAGAAGGCGCTCAAGGCGTTCGCGGAGCAGAACGGCATCGCATCCGACAAGGTTGTGGCGCCGGAGCTCTGGGACAAGCTGACTGCAGCGAGCGAGGGCCCGATTCTCGTCGACTACAAGATCACCGACCCCGACGTGAAGGGACCGTTCTTAAAGAAGCTGCCGGCCAAGCTCGATGACATGAAGTCGCTGGATGCGCTGAGCTACACCAGCCCGCTCGAAGGACTTGCCGAGAAATTCCACATGAGCGCGGATCTGCTCAAGGTGCTCAATCCGGGCAAGGCGTTCGACAAGGCCGGAGAGACGATCGTGGTTGCCAATGTTCCGGCGCGGCGCGAGTTGCCGCGCATTGCCCGGCTCGAAGTCGATAAGACCAACGGGACCTTGAAAGCGTTCGACGCAAGCGGCGCTCTGCTGGCGTTCTATCCGGCGTCAGTCGGCAGTCCGGATCGCCCGACGCCAACCGGAACGCTGAAGGTCACCGCCAGCCACGAGCTGCCGACCTACCGCTACAATCCCGACTACAAGTTCAAGAGCGTCAAGTCCAAGAGACCGTTCGACATCAAGCCGGGTCCGAACAATCCGGTGGGCGCATACTGGATCGGCCTGTCGGCGCAGGGCTACGGCATCCACGGAACGGCAGAGCCCGACAAGGTCAGCAAGTCGGCGTCGCACGGCTGCGTTCGGCTCACCAATTGGGACGCGCGTGTGCTCGGCGAGAACGTGAAGCGCGGCATGCCCGTCGTCTTCCTCGATGCGCCGACGGAATCCTCATCGAAGCGGCAGGGCACGCCCGCTGCGAAGCGTGCCGCGAACTAGTCCTTCGGAAAATTCTTGCGCATCGCGATCTCCGCGGCGTCGCCGGGCGACAGCACGTTTTGATCGAAGGCGGCCTGCGGCGTCGTCATGATGTCGTAGAGCGAGATGCCCTTGATCGGCTTGCCCATGAGCTCGCGGACGCATTCGGCGAGCGTGCCGTTGTAGACGAGATAGGGCGGCCCGCGATCCTTCTGCCGCTCGCCCTTCAGCGACGGCCATTTCTTCAGCTCGGCCGGCGCGTCATAGGCGATCGGCGATCCCTCTTTGAACATGCATTTGGCCCCGGTGGCTTGATGACCGGGAAGTCTACAGCCGCCGGGTAAACGCCCGTTAAAGAATTGGTTCAAATCAGCCGGCAATGAAGGCGAGCAGGGTGCCGTTGGCCTTGGCCGGCGGCACGCAGATCGCAGCTCCGCTGCGCACGGCGGCTGGCCCCAGCGCCTTCTCGGTCGCGGCGAGATCGCCGCTGACCAGCACCAGCGCGGCGGCACCGCGCTCTGAGAGGCCATTCAGCGACACGCCGGGATAACGCTTGGCGAGCTGGTCCAGCGTCAAATAGACGAAGTCGGCGCGATCGCCGCCGGAGGGCACGATGACGGCGCCGTCCGCGTCGGTCTTCGCCTCGCGGTCGATCAGGCGGGCGAGATGCGCGGCCTCCTTGGCGGGCTCTGGCGTTGCGATCAGCGTCTGCTTGATCCGCTTGGCCGCATTGGCGTGGGTCATCAGCTCGGGGATCCACACGGTCTCGCGGGTCTTGTGCTGGCAGGCGAAGATGCGCACGCCGCCCGGCGCTTCAGCCGTCGGCCACATGAAGGTGCGGAATTTAGCCGCCCAGATCGTGCCATCTGGCAGCGTGACAGGGCGTTCGAAATCGGTCGGGCCGATCGGCTCGAGGCCCCGTGCACGGATCTCCTCGGCGCCGGCGGCGCTATCGACTGCGGTGAAAGCGATGCGCTCGATGCCCTCGCCATGGCGCTCGACGAAGGCGCGGGCCGGCGCATTGTGCTCGGTCGCCACGAGCACGCCGAGCAGCTCCATGTAATCGGGGTCGAACATGATGGTGTAATTGCCGGTGCCCATATGCGCGCTGTGGGTGCCGCGCGGCGAGACCGTGAAGCCGAGTTGTCTGTAGTTCTCGGCGGCCTTGTCGAGGTCCTTCACCATGACGACGGCGTGGTCGATACCGATGACGTTCTTGAGGGCCACTGTTGTTATTCCCCGATTGCAAGCTGATTTTGCGCCGCGCCGGCGGCTGCCGGCCATGTCTACGCCGGATGGGCCGTCAAGTCATTTTCAATTCCGCGAGAGAAGCGGAATTTCATTCCGCGCGAGGCATCCTCCGACACGCTTCAGCGCGCCTGCTCGAGGTAAGCCGCGAGGACGGCGCGCTCCTCGCCGGTCATTTCCGTGATGTTGCCCGGCGGCATCGAATTCGACCAGGCCGCGACCCGTCCGATCAGGCGGATGTTGCGATGGATGTGCTCGGGCGTGTCGAGCACAATGCCCTTCGGCGCGGTGACGATGCCGGCCCAGACCGGCTCGGCCGCGTGGCACATGCTGCAGCGGGACATCACGATCTCCTCGACATTGGCGGCCGTGACGGGCGCCGACAATGCGCCCGTCTTCACCTCGCGCGGTCCGGCGGCGGAGAGGAGGAGGATCGCAATCACGCCGGCCGCGGCCACGCCCCACACCCACCAGGGCGATTTGCGCCCGGCATGACGCTCGTTGAAGAAGTGGCGGATCACCGGCCCGAGCGCCAGGACGATCGCGACGATAATCCAGTTGAAGCGCGTGGCGTAGAGCAGGGGGTAGTGATTGCTGATCATCAGCACGACGACGGGAAGCGTCAGGTAATTGTTGTGGACCGAGCGTTCCTTGCTGGCCTTGCCGAGCTTGGGGTCAGGCGCCTGTCCGGCGATCAGGCTGGCCACGATCTTCTTCTGGTTCGGAATGATCAGCGTGAAGACGTTGGCGACCATGATGGTGCCGATGATCGCGCCGATCTGGTTGAAGGCGCCGCGTCCGCTCAGCACATGGGTGAAGGCGTAAGTGAGTGCGACCAGGAACAGATAGCCGCCGATGGCGAAAGGCAGTTCGCGCTGGGCGAGCCCGGTGCGGCAGGCGGCCTCATAGAGCAGCCACGCCAGCGCCAGGCTGCAGAAGCTGAACAGTCCGGCCTGGAATGATGTGAGGTCGAGGATCGACTTGTCGACCAGGAACAGGTCGGCCTCGAGATAATACACCACCACCATCAGCGCGAAGCCGGACAGCCAGGTCGTGTAGGCCTCCCATTTGAACCAGGTCAGCTCGTCCGGCATCTGGCTGGGCGCGACCAGGTATTTCATGATCCGGTAGAAGCCGCCGCCATGGACCTGCCAGGCCTCGCCCTGCACGCCGCCCGGCAGGTCGGCCTTCGGCTTCAGGCTGAGGTCGAGGGCGATGAAATAGAAGGAACTGCCGATCCAGGCGATTGCGGCCACCACGTGCAGCCAGCGCAGCAGCAGGCTCGCCCATTCCGATATGACGGATCCCCACATGATCTCCTCATCCGGCGCGACCTGGATGCCGCAGCCTCCATGACCGTAACCGGCGATCGCCGCCCTCACAATGTGTCGCACCGTTCAACCGCATTTTCCAGTATGATGGACTGCGGCTGATGCACATCGTGCGGGCATGAACTGACGTGGGATTCGGCAGGCGCCAAACTCGCCGAGAGACCTTTTGCGGGTGATCGGCGTTGACGCACGACACGCCCAAGGCGGAGGACGACGAATTGAGCGACAGGATAAGGTTCGTGGCGATGCTCGCAGCGCTGCTGGCTGCTGCTGCGGCCGGCGCACACGCCGAGCCCGTGTTGCAGGGCAAGGATGCCTATGGCGATTGGCGCGCCGACAAGCCCGGCACGGTCAGGCTGATCCGGCCGCAGGATCTGGTCAGGCCCGGCGCCACGCGATCGGTTGCGAGCTCGTCGCGCGTGGTGCCGCGTCCGCCGGAAGCCCAGCTCCAAGTGCCGGCCGGCTTCAAGATCGAGCTGTTCGCCGAAGGCCTGCGTGCGCCGCGCATCATCCGCGTGGCGCCGAATGGCGATGTGTTCGTCGCGGAAACACGCGCCGGCACCGTTCGGGTGCTGCGCGCGGGCGAGGGCGGCAAGGTCGCGACCAACGAGATCTTCGCCAGCGGCCTGCGGCAGCCGTTCGGCATCGCTTTCTTTCCGAACGGCGACAATCCGCAATGGGTCTATGTCGCCAACACCGACAGCGTCGTTCGCTTTCCCTACAAGGCCGGCGATCTCAAGGCGCGCGGCAAAGCGGAGACGGTTGTCGCAAGCCTGCCGGATGGGGGCCATTCCACCCGCGATATCGTCTTCACTCCCGACAACAAGCGTATGCTGGTGTCGGTGGGTTCGCTCAGCAACGTCGCCGAAGGCATGGGCACGCCGCCCGGCGGGATGGAGGCGTGGGCGAAGACGCAGCCGCTCGGCGCCACATGGGCCAGCGAGCTCGAGCGCGGCGCGGTGCTGGCCTTCAACCCTGACGGCAGGGAGCGAAAGATCCATGCCACCGGTATCCGCAACTGCGTCGGCCTCGCGATCCAGCCGCAGACCGGTCTGCCCTGGTGCTCGACCAATGAGCGCGACGGTCTCGGCGACGACCTCGTGCCCGATTACGTCACGAGCGTGAAGGAAGGCGCGTTCTACGGCTGGCCATGGTTCTATATCGGTGGCAATGAAGACCCGCGCCATGCCGGCGCGCGGCCGGATCTCAAGGACAAGGTGACGGTGCCCGATGTGCTGATCCAGCCGCACTCGGCCTCACTCGGCATGACCTTCTACCAGGGCGCGCAGTTTCCGCCCGAATACCAGGGCGACGCCTTCGCCGCCCAGCACGGCTCCTGGAATAGGTCGAAACGCACCGGCTACAAGGTGATCCGCATCCGCATGAAGGACGGCAAGCCGACCGGCGAGTACGAGGATTTCGTCACCGGGTTCGTCGTGAACGATACGGAAGTGTGGGGCAGGCCGGTGGGAGTGGCGGTGGCGAAAGATGGATCGCTGCTGATCTCGGAAGATGGCAACGGCACGATCTGGTGGGTGACAAGCGCGCCGCGGTGACGCTGCACCCTCTCCCCTTGTGGGAGAGGGTGGCTTCGCGAACGCGAAGCCGGGTGAGGGGTATCTATCGTCACGAGCAGTCTCAGGTGTAGAGAGAACCCCTCATCCGGCGCTTTGCGCCACCTTCTCCCACAAGGGGAGAAGGAAGAAGAGCACCTCATCCCCGTCTCACGCTCGCACCACCATCCACCGGCAGCGTCACACCGGTGATGAAATTCGCCTCATCGCTCGCCAGGAACAGCGCGGCGTTGGCGACGTCCCAGCCCGTACCCATCTTTCTGCGCAGCGGCACCTTGCTGTCGCGTTCGGCTTCGACCTCGGCGCGGGTCTTGTGCCATTCGCGGGCGCGGGTGTCGACGGCCATCGGCGTGTTCATCAGGCCGGGCAGGATGACGTTGGCGCGGATGCCGTATTCGGCGTTCTGGTAGGCGACCTGTTCGGTGAAGGCGATCATCGCCGACTTCGTCGCCTTGTAGGCGACGTAAGGATAGGTGGTGATCGCGGCCATCGACGAGATGTTGATGATGGCGCCGCTTCTCTGCGCGCGCATGATCGGGATCACTTCCTTCGCGGCGAGGATGCAGCTCTTCAGATTGATCGCGACGACGCGATCGAATGCCTCCTCGGTCAATTGCAGCAGCTCGGCATCGCCACCGGCGAGGCTGACGCCGACATTGTTGTGCAGCACGTCGATACGTTCCCAGCGCGATTGCGCGTCCGCAACCATCGCCTTGATATCCGCAGCCTTGGTCACGTCCGCCTTGAAGGCCGCCGCCGTGCCGCCTTTCGCGGTGATCATCGTGACCGTCTCCTGCGCCGATTCCAGATGGTGGTCGACACACAAGACCTTGGCGCCCTCGCGCGCGAAGGTGAGCGCGGTCGCGCGGCCGTTGCCCATGCCTTCGCCGGGGCTTTGCCCGGCGCCGACGACGATCGCGACCTTGTCCTTCAAGCGCATCTCGGTTTACTCCCTTCCTTGTCATTATTTTCGTGCAGACTAGCAATCGCGCTCCTGGGAGAGAAGAGCGCGCTTTCCGCGTTCATGTCATTGACATCGCACGGAATTGCATGTGGCGGCCGGTCCATCGCGCATGGCTGGCCGTTGCGGTCGAGGAACCGTTCCGGCCTCGCAGCGTTTGTCGCGGAGCCTTTCCCGCGCTAGGCTCAGTCTCGGGGCTTCCCAACCACCAGTGGCTTGCCGATGAATCTGCTCGATCCGCAAGGGCCCGTGGCTGCGGCCAATAGAACTATTTTGGTCGATTCGGTCTTCATCATGCTCGTGATCGTGGTGCCGACCATTTTCGCGATTCTGGCTTTCGCGTTCTGGTTTCGCGCCTCGAATCCGAGGGCGCGCTACCAGCCGGAGTTCGTCTATTCCGGCCGCGTCGAGATGGTGGTGTGGTCTATTCCGGCGCTCACCGTGATCCTGCTCGGCGGCGTCGCCTGGATCGGCTCGCACCAGCTCGATCCCGCCGCGCCCGTGCCGGGCACCGGCAGCCCAGTGCGGATCCAGGCGGTCTCGCTCGACTGGAAATGGCTGTTCATCTATCCGGACCAGCGCATCGCCACCGTCAACACGCTGACGGTGCCGGCCGGCGCCGAGCTGAATTTCCAGCTGACGTCATCGAGCGTGATGAACACGTTCTTCATCCCGCAGCTCGGCAGCATGATCTACACCATGAACGGCATGGTGACGAAGCTGAACCTGCGCGCCGACAACGAAGGCAAGCTTCAGGGCCTGTCCGCGCATTTCTCCGGCGACGGTTTCCCGGACATGATGTTCGACGTCAACGTGATCTCGCCGCTCGCCTTCCCGGACTGGGTGGCGAACACGGCTAAGACGGACGCGGTGCTGAACGAGGACAGCTACAAGAAGCTGATGCAGCAGGGCATTGAGAAGGGCAGGCCGGTCTACCGCCTCGACGATCCGCGCCTGTTCGATTTGATCGCGACCCAGCATATTCCGCCGGGGCCCGGGCCGGCCCTCGCGTCCGAAGCAGGCCGGTCGCACAGTGGAGGCCATGATGCTCGGTAAGCTCGATTGGTCGGCCATCCCGCTCGACCAGCCGATTCCGCTCGTGGCCGGCGCGGTGGTGCTGGTCGCGATCCTCGGCGTGCTGGGCTGGGTCGTGGTGAAGGGACATCTGCCCTATCTCTGGCGCGAATGGATCACCAGCGTCGACCACAAGCGCATCGGTGTCATGTACATCCTGCTCGCCTCGGTCATGCTGCTGCGCGGCGGCAGCGACGCCATCATGATGCGGATCCAGCAGGCTGTGGCGTATCAGTCGCAGGGCTATCTGCCGCCGGAGCACTACAACCAGATCTTCTCCGCGCACGGCACCATCATGATCTTCTTCGTGGCGATGCCGTTCGTGATCGGGCTGATGAACCTCATCGTACCGCTCCAGCTCGGCGTGCGCGACGTCGCCTTCCCGACGCTCAATTCGGTCGGCTTCTGGCTGACGGCGACCGGCGCGCTCTTGGTCAATATCTCGCTCGTGGTCGGCGAATTCGCGCGCACCGGCTGGCTCGCCTTTCCGCCGCTGTCGGAACTGTCCTATTCGCCCGGCGTCGGCGTCGACTATTACGCTTGGTCGCTGCAGATTTCCGGCCTCGGCACGCTGGTGGCCGGCATCAATCTCGTCACCACCGTGCTGAAGCTGCGCACCAAGGGCATGAACTACCTGCGCATGCCGATGTTCTGCTGGACCACTCTGGCCTCGAACCTCCTCATCGTCGCGGCGTTCCCGATCCTTACCGCGACGCTGGCGATGCTGCTGCTCGACCGCTATCTCGGCTTCCACTTCTTCACCAACGAGGCCGGCGGCAACGTCATGATGTTCATGAACCTGATCTGGGCCTGGGGCCATCCCGAGGTCTACATCCTGGTGCTGCCCGCCTTCGGCATCTTCTCCGAGGTGGTCTCGACCTTCTCCGGCAAGGCGCTATTCGGCTACCGCTCCATGGTGCTCGCGACCATGGCGATCTGTGTCGTCTCCTTCATGGTCTGGCTGCACCACTTCTTCACGATGGGCGCAGGTCCCAACGTCAATGCCATCTTCGGCATCGCCAGCATGATCATTGCGATACCGACCGGCGTGAAGATCTACAATTGGCTGTTCACGATGTATGGCGGCCGCATCCGTTTTGCGACACCAATGTTGTGGTCGGTCGGCTTCATGGTGACGTTTCTCATCGGCGGACTGACCGGCGTGCTGCTCGCGGTGCCGCCGGCCGACTTCATGCTCCACAACAGCATGTTCCTGGTGGCGCACTTCCACAACGTGATCATCGGCGGCGTGCTGTTCGGTGTTTTTGCCGGCTTCGAGTACTGGTTCCCGAAGGCGTTCGGGTTCCGTCTCGACGAACGCTGGGGCAAGGCCGCGTTCTGGTTCACCTTCATCGGTTTCTTCATAACCTTCATGCCGCTCTACATTGCCGGCATGCTCGGCATGACCCGGCGCATGCAGCACTACGACGTCGCGGCCTGGCGGCCCTGGATGATCGTTGCGGCGGTCGGCGTGGCGGTGCTGACGATCGGGGTGATCTGTCAGATCGTGCAGCTCGTCGTCAGCATCCGCAATCGCGAGGCGTTGCGCGACCGCACCGGCGATCCCTGGGACGGGCGCTCGCTGGAATGGGCAACCTCGTCGCCGCCGCCGGTGTTCAACTTCGCCTTCAATCCCGATGTGCGCGGCGAGGACGCCTATTGGGATATGAAGGCGCGCGCGAGGCAGCAATCGCTCGCGCATAAGACGCCGGATTATCAGGATATCGAGATGCCCCGGAATTCCCCGACCGGATTCGTCTGTGCCTTCTTCGCCACCATCATGGGATTCGCGCTGATCTGGCACATCTGGTGGATGGTGATCCTGGGCGGCTTGGGCGCTTGGGCGACCTTCGTCGTGTTCGCCTGGCGCGACCATGACGAATACGTCATCCCGGCCGAGGAGGTCGCCCGCATCGACCGCAGCAACATCGAGGAACGGCGCAACCTCGTCAGCATGGCGGGAGCAGTCTGATGGCGATGACCGCGACCGCAAGCCACGCGCACGCCGATCCCCATCATATCGGCCTCGTCATCGAGCATCCCGGCCCCGCGCCGAAGCGGATCGTGACCGCCTACGGCTTCTGGATCTTCCTGCTCTCCGACATCGTGATGTTCTCCTGCTTCTTCGCGGCCTATGCGGTGCTGTCAGGCCAGACCGCCGGCGGCCCCAAGGGCGCGGAGATCTTCGAGCAGAGGAACGTGGCGATCGAGACGGTCTGCCTGCTGTTGTCGAGCTTCACCTGCGGCATGGCCAGCATCGCCGCCGACGTGCGCAACCGGTTCTGGTTTTATCTTAGCATGACCGTGACCTGCGTGCTCGGGCTGATATTCCTCGTTCTCGAGTTTCGCGAATTTGCCGACCTCATCGCGCGCGGCTATGGCCCGTCACGCAGTGCGTTCCTGACCGCGTTCTTCTCGCTGGTCGGCTGCCATGGCCTTCACGTCTCCGCCGGCGTGCTGTGGCTTCTCACCATGATGGCCCAGGTGTTCGCCAAGGGCTTTCGCGCGGACATCTTGCGCCGGATGACGTGCTTTGCGCTGTTCTGGCACGCGCTCGACATCGTCTGGGTCGCAGTGTTCTCCGTCGTTTACCTGCTCGGGAGCGCGCCATGAGTGAGCAGACGCATGGGATGGTCAAACGCGACCTCGCGCCGGGCGAGGAAGAAGAGCATAGCGTCGGCGCAAGGATCCTCGGTTACGTCGTCGGGCTCGTGCTCGCGCTGCTGCTCACGGCGACGTCGTTCTTCATCGCCGGCACGGACTTGGTCTGGCAGCCCTCGATTCCCGTCGCGCTGATCGTGCTCGCGATCGCACAGATGGGCGTGCATCTGGTGTTCTTCCTGCACATCACCACCGGCCCCGATAACACCAACAACGTGCTGGCGCTCGCCTTCGGTCTGCTGGTGGTGTTCCTGGTGGTCGGCGGCACGGTCTGGATCATGGCGAATCTCAACGCCAACATGCCGCCGATGGACCAGATCATGCGGATGCAGTGACAGCCGCGCAAAAAGAAAGAGCCGCTTGCTTGTGACAAGCGGCCCAAGTCTAGGGAGGAAACGCCCAAGCAAAGACAATCGGCCGGAGCCGGATTGCTGCCAAGGAAACGCTCGCGCAAGGGCGCTTGCGTTGGCATACAAATGCAGCAACCGCCGACGAAGTTCAATTCCGGATCAATACGGTCTCGGATTACCACTCACGGATGCGTGAGGGAGCTTGCTCACCTTGGCCGGCGGCAATTGTAGGCCTTGCGGAAGCCGGCCGCCTGGGCGTCGTCCTCCGAGCAGAACCAGCGATCCGGTGTCGTGGTCGCGGGATAGCTCGGACATCCGCGCAGATGGTAGATGCCGATATTGCCGGTGACGCGGGCGCGCACCGCGAGCTTGCCCTTGATGCTGCAATTGGGGGGCATGGTCAGCTCCTCCGGAAACAGCACGGCGCGGATTTCCTTGTCGCGGTCCGGGCGGCAGGCGGTGCCCAGCAGCGCGCCGTCCTTCTTGCCGCTGCGGAAATCTTGCGGTGCAACAAAACAGCCCTTCCAGATCCCCGCCGCCGTCGTCTTGGCCTCGGTGGCTGCCGGCTTGACGTTGGCCTTCATGGGCTCGCGTGCGAGGGCAAAGCCGAGCTTGATCAGCTGCTCGTTCAGGCTGGCCTTGTCGCCTTCGGCCGTGCAGATGGCGCGGTGCCGCTTGCCAAAGCTCTTCTCGGGTCCGACATCGTCGCAGCGCACCGTTCGTTTGTTGATGAGCTTCGCGAGCTGGTCGCGGGCCTCGATGCCGCAGGTCCAGGCATCGGCTTTATTGTCGATGCAGACCTGGTCGAGCTCCGGCGCGTCGACGCCGTCGAGCCGGTAGGTGACGTCGCCGAGCTGGACCGAGTTGCCGTCACGGGCCGTCGCGGCGCCGGTCAGCGCGGAAACTGGTCCGGACAAGGCCAGAAATCCGGACAAGGCGAGAAACGAAACGAGCGCAAAAGCGCGGGCGGCTGCAAAGATTTTCTGGAAGGACATACGGTCTCGCTATCGATGGCTCGTGCGCCCCGTTCCTAGCATCCGGATGTGGCGAGACCAATGGTCTGCGCCTCGCGAAGTGCGACATTCCGGCCCCGCCGCTTTACTCCGCCGGCGCTCTGCCCGTATCGTTTCGCCGGCCTCGCTGACCGCGCAAGGCCGAATCGCCCGGTAAGCGGCGAGGGGGAGGACAAGGTTGCGATGAAAGACCCGGTGGATGTCCTGATCATCGGCGCCGGCGCTTCGGGCGCGGCGGTGGCGTGGTCGCTGGCCGAGACCAAGATGCACATCCTCTGCCTGGAGCAGGGCGGCTGGATGAACCCGGCGGAATATCCCAGCACGGGCCGCGACTGGGAGGCCAAGTTCTACGGCGAGTGGTCGTCGAGCCCCAATGTTCGCGGCCGTCCCGAGGACTACCCTATCAACGACGACAACTCTCCCATCAAGGTCGTGAACTACAACGCGGTCGGCGGCTCGACGGTGATGTACACCGCGCACTGGCCGCGGCTGCATCCCTCCGATTTCAAGGTGAAGACGCTCGACGGCGTCGCCGACGACTGGCCGATCGACTACGAGGCATTGACTCCGTTCTTCGAAGAGAACGACCGCATGATGGGCACGTCGGGGCTATCGGGCGATCCGCTGTCGCCGCTGACGCATCCGCCGATGCCGCAGCAGCCGATGGGCCTGTCCGGCGCCATCATCGCCAAGGCCATGAACAAGCTCGGCTGGCACTGGTGGCCGTCGGACACCACGGTCGCGACGATGGACTACGAGGGCCGGGCGCGCTGCATCAATCTCGGGCATTGCACGCCGGCCTGCGCGCAAGGCGCAAAATCCTCCACCGACATCACCTATTGGCCGCATGCGATCCGTGCCGGCGTCGAGCTGCGCACGCATTGCCGGGTGCGCGAGATCACCACCGACGAGAACGGCATGGCCTCGGGCGTGGTCTATTACGACAAAGACGGCATCGAGCAGTTTCAGCCCGCGCATGTCGTCGTCATCACATGCAACGGCGTCGGCACGCCGCGGCTGCTGCTCAACTCGGCATCGGGCCGCTTCCCCAACGGTCTCGCCAATTCGTCGGGCCTCGTCGGCAAGAACCTGATGTTCCATCCCTATGCGCAGATCTACGGCTATGTGAAGGAGCCGACTGACTCCAACCGCGCGCCGCCGACCTGCCTGTGGAGCAAGCAATGGTATGACACCGACCTGTCGCGCGGTTTCGTGCGCGGCTATGGCGTTCAGTTCGTGCGCGGGGCCGGGCCGGTGTTCGAAGCGGTCGTGAGCGAGCAAAAGGGCATCTTGCCGTGGGGCGAGGATCACCACCGCGTGTTCCGCAAGCTCAACGGCCATCGCTTAGGTTTCTCCGCGATTTGTGAGGATCTGCCGGAGGAGCACAATCGTGTCACGCTCGATCCGGTGCTGAAGGACAGTCACGGCATTCCCGCGCCGAAGGTCGACTACACCATCAGCGAGAACAGCCGGAAGATGATGGAGCACGCGCTGGCGCGCGGCCGCGAGTTCCTCGAGACGGCCGGCGCGAGCGACATCTGCGTCAACTCGCCGATCCCCTGGGGCGGTTGGCACCTGCTCGGCACTGCGCGCATGGGCACCGATCCCGAGCGTTCCGTCGTCAATGAATGGGGCCGCTCGCACGACGTGAAGAACCTCTTCATCGTCGACGGCAGCATCTTCGTCACCTCGGGCGGCGTGAACCCGACCTCCACCATCCAGGCCCTCGCGCTCTACATCGCCGACCAGATGAAGCAGCGCCTCGCCAATCTGTTCGATTGAGGGTGTAATGTCCGCAGACAACCAACTGACACGCAGGCAGCGCGACGATCTCCGCGCTATCGCCGCGATGATCATCCCGGCCAGTGACGAGTACAAGGTGCCGGGCGCCGATGATCCCGCGATCCAGGCCGACATGCTGGCAACGCTCGGTCGCGATACCAAATTGGTCGCGGCGGCGCTGGATCATTTGGCGCGGCTCGCCGGGGGCCCGCTTGCCGAGCTCGATGCCGCCAGACGCGATGCGGTGGTGCATGAGTTTCGGAAGAGCGGCGGCGCCGCCGCCGCAACGCTCGTCCGTGTCGTGCTGCAATGCTATTACCGCGACGACCGCGTGCTGGGCTCGCTGGGGCTCGAGCTGCGCGCGCCATTCCCCAAGGGCCATGTGCTCCCAGAGGGGGACTGGTCGCTGCTCGATCCGGTCAAGGCGAGAGGTGGCTCGCTGAGGCGCCCGCCCTAGCCATCTGGGCAGTCCGGCCCTGCGCTCCAGGCGGGCCACTTGCGCCTCCGGGAGCAGGCCACCATCTGTGTGAGCCTTCGAGGACTCTTGCCATGTTGGACTTCACCTCAGATATCGCCGATGACGCACCGTCATCGCGGACGACGGCGCCTGGCCCGGCCGATGACCGGGCGCTGCTGGACGCCTATTCCAATGCCGTGATCGACGTGACCGACCGGGTCGGGCCCGCGGTCGTGCGCGTCGAGACCGGCCCCAAGGTGTCGAACGGTCGCGAGCGCGGCGGGCTCGGCTCCGGCATCGTGATCTCGCCGGATGGGCTCGTGCTCACCAACAGTCATGTGGTCGGCACGTCGAAGGAGATCCGGCTGCGCGACGTCGAAGGCCATGTCGGCGACGCCCAGGTGCTCGGTGTTGATCCCGATACGGATCTGGCGCTGCTGCGTGCCAATGGCGTGCGGCACTTGCCCTATGCCGCGCTCGGCAATTCCAAGAGCCTGCGGCGCGGCCAGCTCGTGATCGCGATCGGCAATCCGCTCGGCTTCGAATCGACCGTGACGGCCGGCGTGGTCTCGGCGCTCGGCCGCTCGATCCGCTCGGTGAGCGGGCGCACCATCGAGGACGTGATCCAGACCGATGCCGCCCTCAATCCCGGCAATTCCGGCGGGCCGCTGGTGTCGTCGCATGCCGAGGTGATCGGCATCAACACCGCGATCATCAATGGCGCGCAGGGAATCTGTTTTGCGGTCGCCAGCAACACCGCGCAATTCGTGCTGTCGGAGATCATCCGCCACGGCTATGTCCGCCGCGCCTATATCGGTGTCGCCGGGCAGACCGCGCCGGTCCCGCGGCGGCACGCGGTGCTGGCCGGGGTCGAGAACAAGATGGGCGCGCTTCTGATGCAGATCGAGCCGGATGGACCAGCGGCGAAGGCAGGCCTGTTGCCCGGCGACGTCGTGATCAGGCTCGACGGCGTCGAGATCAATGGCGTCGACGATCTGATCCGCGTGCTCGACCGCGACCGGATCGGCCGCCGGCTCGCCATGGACGTGCTGCGCCTCGGCCGCCTCCGGGCGATCGATATCGACCCGATCGAGCGCAAGCCGGCGCGCTGAACCGGGCGATGACAGCGTGTATGTGCCTGACGCGGAGAGAGGCTGGCGCCTAGCCTCTACTCCGCCGCGGCGGCAAAGCGGCTGTTCTCCAGCTCCGCTTCCAGCCGCGCCGTCTCGGCCGCCGCCAGCCTGATGTTGGCCTCCTTGACGTGGCCGAAGCCGCGGATGGTCTCCGGCACGCGCGCGAGCCGCGCCAGCAGCGGGATCTGCTCCGCCTTCAGCCCTGTGATCCGCTGATCGATCATCGCCAGGTAATGCGCGATTAGCTTGCGCTCGGTCCGGCGCTCCTCGGTGCGGCCGAACGGATCGAACGCGGTGCCGCGCAGGAATTTCAGCCTGGCGAGCACGCGGAAGGCGTGGGTCATCCAGCTGCCGAACTCCTGCTTCTGCAGATGTCCGGTTGCCTTGTCGCGCTTGGCGAAGATCGGCGGTGCGAGGTGATACTTCAGCGTGAAGTCGCCGTCGAACTTCTCCGAGACTTTCTTGGCGAAGCTGCCGTCGGTGTAGAGCCGGGCGACTTCATATTCGTCCTTGTAGGACATCAGCTTGAACAGGTTCTTTGCGACCGCTTCGGTGAGCTCGGTTGACTCAGGCGAAGCCGCGCTCTCCGCCTTGCGCACCTTCGCGACGGCTGCGAGGTAGCGGTCGGCATAGGCCTTGTCCTGATAGGAGTTCAGGAATTCGGTGCGCGTCGCGATGATGTCGTCGAGCGATTTCGCCGGCGCGGACGCTCTAGCCTTGAACTGAAGCACGCTGCGCACGCGCGACATGTCGTGGGCTGCGAGCCGGCCCCAGGTGAAGGCGAGCTTGTTCATCTCGATCGCAGCGCCGTTGATCTCGATGGCGCGGAGCAGGGCCTCCAGCGACAGCGGGATCGCGCCCTTCTGGAACGCAAAGCCGAGCATGAAGGGATTGGTGGCGATGGAATCGCCCATCAGGGCCGCGGCAATGCCTGTCGCGTCGATGATGTCGAGGTTGTTGTCGCCGATGGCGTCGCGGAGCACGGTCTGCATCGCGCCCATCTCGAAATCGAGATCGGGGTTTTGCACGAAGCTCGCGGTCGGCTGCAGATCAGCGTTGATGTAGGCCTTGGTCACACCGCGCTCGGCGCGGCTCAGCGCCGTCGGGCCCGCGGAAACGATCATGTCGCAGCCGAGGATGACGTCAGCGCCGCCCGTGGTGATGCGGACCGCGGAAATATCTTCCGGCTTCGGGGCGATGCGGACATGGCTCATCACCGCGCCGTTCTTCTGCGACAGGCCGGTGAAGTCGAGCGCCGAGCAGCCGCGGCCGTCGACATGGGCAGCCATGCCGAGCAGGGCACCGATGGTGATGACGCCGGTGCCGCCGATGCCGGTGACGAGGATGTTGTAGGGCCCGTCCAGCTCACGCGCCGGCGGCAGCGGCAGATCCGCGAACAGCTGGCCGGAATCCACAGCCGAGGTCTTCATCCGCTTCAGCGAGCCGCCATGGACGGTGACGAAGCTCGGGCAAAAGCCCTCGACGCAGGAAAAGTCCTTGTTGCAGTTCGACTGGTCGATCTGGCGCTTGCGGCCGAATTCGGTCTCCAGCGGCTGCACCGAGACGCAGTTCGAGGCCTGCGAGCAATCGCCGCAACCTTCGCAAACGAGCTCGTTGATGAAGGCGCGCTTGGCGGGATCGGGATAGAGCCCGCGCTTACGGCGGCGGCGCTTCTCGGCGGCGCAGGTCTGGTCGTAGATGATGACCGTTAGGCCCTTGATATCGCGCAGCTCGCGCTGCACGGCATCGAGCTCGCGGCGGTGGTGGATGGTCGCGCCTTGCGGGAAGTATCCGCCTTGCGGATACTTTGTGGGATCGTCGGAGACGATCGCAAGCCGCTTGACGCCTTCGGCCCAGACTTGATGGGCGATCTGCGCGACGTTGAAGGCGCCTTCGGCGGGCTGGCCGCCGGTCATCGCCACGGCGTCGTTGTAGAGGATCTTGTAGGTGATGTTGATGCCGGCGGCCGAAGCCGCACGAAGGGCGAGCAGGCCGGAATGCGTGTAGGTGCCGTCGCCGAGATTCTGGAAGATGTGATTCTCGTTCGTGAAGGGCGACTGGCCGATCCAGTTCACGCCCTCGGCGCCCATATGCGAGATCAGATCCGTGCGGCGGGTCGGCATGCTCAGCGCCATGCCGTGGCAGCCGATGCCGGCCATGGCGCGGCTGCCCTCGGGCACCCGCGTCGAGGTGTTGTGCGGGCAGCCCGAGCAGAAGAACGGCGTGCGCGCGAGCTTGATCGGCGTGCTGGTCGTCACCGGGTTGTCGAAGGCCTCGAGCCTGGCGAGGCGCTGCTCCAGCACGGGACTGTGATGGCCGAGCTTGCGCAAGCGCGCCACCAGCGCGCCAGCGACGATGGTCGGCGTCAGCTCGCCCTCGCTCGGCAACAGCGGTGCGCCGCGCTCATCGCGCTTGCCGGTGACGGTCGGGCGCTTTGAGGCATCGACGTTGTAGAGGATCCGCATCAGCTGGTCTTCGATGAAGCCGCGCTTCTCCTCGACCACCAGCACGTCCTGAAGACCTTCAGCGAAACGTTTCGCGCCGCTTTCCTCCAGCGGCCAGGTCAAGGCAACCTTGTAGATGCGAAGGCCCAGGTCCTGCGCGTCCTTGTCGGTGATGCCGAGATCAACGAGGGCCTGGCGCAGGTCGAGATAGGCTTTTCCAGTCGCGACGATGCCGAGCCGCGCAGGCTTGGAATCTAGCACCATGCGGTCGAGCTGGTTGGCGCGGGCGAAGGCCTGCACCGCGGCCATCTTGGGGCCGAACAGGCGCTTCTCAGCCTCGAGCGGCGGATCGGGCCAGCGGATGTTGAGGCCGCCGGGCGGCATCTCGAAATCGTCGGGCACCACGATCTGGATGCGTTCAGGGTCGCTATAGATCGACGCGGAGCTCTCCACGGTCTCGCTGATCGCCTTGAAGCCGACCCAGCAGCCCGAGAAGCGCGACAGTGCAAAACCGTAGAGGCCGAGGTCGAGATAGTCCTGGAGCGTGGCAGGATTGATCACGGGAATCAGCGCCGCCGCGAACACCTGCTCGCTCTGATGCGCCAGCGTCGAGGACTGGCAGCCGTGGTCGTCGCCAGCGAGCGCCAGCACGCCGCCGTTGCGCGAGGTGCCGGCGGCATTGGCGTGCTTGAGCGCATCGACCGAGCGGTCGACGCCCGGGCCCTTGCCGTACCAGATGCCGAACACGCCATCGACCTTGGCGCCGGGAAACAGGCCGACCTGCTGGCTGCCCCAGACCGCAGTTGCGGCGAGGTCCTCGTTCAAACCAGGGACGAAAGCGATGTCGTGCTGCTGAAGGTGCGACTTCGCCCGCCACAACGCGTGGTCGTACATGCCGAGCGGGGAACCGCGATAGCCCGAGATGAAGCCGCCGGTGTTGAGGCCCTGAAGCCGGTCGCGTTCGCGCTGCAACATGGGCAGGCGGACCAGGGCCTGCGTGCCGGACAGGAAGATCCGCTTCGATTCGAGCCGGTATTTGTCGTCCAGCTCGACCTGCAACAGCGTCATTCGGAAGTCCTCGTCTTTCGTTCGGCGGGAGGTTTGCGGTGCGGGAGGAATCGCGGCTGCGCGATGCGATTGTGACAGTCAAAAGGATGGGCCAGCGAAGTCAATATCGCTGGCCGCATCCGTGGCGCTCCTGCTAGTCATGGCTTGCACGCGGAGAGCGCCATGACTGCAAACGCATTCGACACCGAGATCACGGAGACGGCAGAGGCCCTGATCGGGCCGTGGCGTCAGCCACGCCAGATGCTGCAGGCGCAGACCTATGACGCGCACGCCTCGATCCATGACGACGCCACCGCGCAGAAGCTCGGCTTCAAGGGCGGCACGATCGAGGGCCCGACGCATTTCAGCCAGTTCGCTCCGCTCGGCGAGCGGCTGTGGGGGCAGGCTTGGTTCGAGATAGGCTGCCTTTCAGCACATTACCGCAGCGTCTGCTATGAGGGCGAAGAGGTGCAGGCGATCCTGGCGAAGCCATTGCCCGGCACCCGCCAGTGCCAGATCCAGATGGTCAAGCGCGACGGCACTGAGGTGCTGCGCGGCACGGCATCAGTCGGCGATTTGCCGGTTGCAACGGCGCTCGAGGCGCGCCTTGGCGAGCTCAAGCCGCTCACTGATCCCGTGATCTTGCGCGATGTGAAGGTGGCGCAGACCAGCAAGCGGCAGTCGGTGCGCATGGCGTTCGACCAGAACATGGGCGACCTCTATCCGTTCTCGCTGAGGCAGAAGCTCGCCGTCATCACCGAAAGCTCGCCGTACTATTCGGGCGCGGATAATCCGTGGGGCAAGCCCATCATCCCCATGGAGATGCTGAGCGTGCTGTTCCAGTACCGCTCCAAGGACGATCCGCTGCCGGCCAAGGGCCCGGCCGTCGGCCTGTTCGCCGACCAGGAGATCCGCCTGCTGAAGGGTCCACTTTTCGAGGGCGAGGAATACGAGGTCGAGCGCGAAGTGGTCGCGCTGTCCGGCAGCCGCCGCACTGAAAGCGCCTGGGTCAAGACGCGCGTGTTCGACAAGGCGGGCACGATGGTGGCGGCCATGCTGCTGAACATGGCGACGCTGAAGGAGTCCTACGCCCCGTATGAGGAAGAGCATCGGCAGTTGTATGGGGCAGGGCGGTAGTCCCACTCCCGTCATTCCGGGGCGCGCGCAGCGCGAGCTATGATGCGCAATTGCGCATCAGAGAATCCATCTCACCTCGCGCACTGCCGCCCGATGGATTCCGGGCTCGACGCTTCGCGTCGCCCCGGAATGACGAGCGGAGGCCGCTCATCCTTTAAGCAGATGCACGGCGCGAAGCCATCGCACAGGGAATGAGCAGACGCCGATCGCCGGCGTAACCTTTTGACCAGACGACAAATTCCTCGCTACCCGCGCTCAACCGCAATTGTACACAATGGCACGGCGCTTGCAGAACTCCCGCTCAGGAGAGTTCTCGCGGGGCCGTCATGTTGAACTCAGCCAAGCCGACAAGGGGCGTCGTCAGCGCCGAGCCTGAGCCGATCACGCTCGACTGGCCCGCCACCGCACTCCTCATCATCGACATGCAGCGCGACTTCATGGAGCCCGGCGGTTTCGGCGAGACGCTGGGCAACGACGTCAGCCAGCTCGCGCGCGCGGTGAAGCCGATCGGCGCGGTGCTGACGGCCGCGCGCGACACCGGCATGCTGGTCATTCACACGCGCGAGGGGCATCTGCCCGATCTCTCCGACGCGCCGCCGGCCAAGGTCGAGCGCGGCGCGCCGAGCCTTCGCATCGGCGATCCCGGTCCGATGGGCCGCATCCTCATTCGCGGCGAGGCCGGCCACGACATCATTCCCGAGCTCTATCCGCTCGACAGCGAAATCGTGATCGACAAGCCCGGCAAGGGGGCGTTCTACGCGACCGAGCTCGGCGAGGTCCTGGAAAAATACGGCATCGAGAATTTGCTGGTGTGCGGCGTCACCACGGAAGTGTGCGTCAACACCACGGTGCGCGAGGCCAACGACCGCGGCTATCGCTGCGTCGTCATCGCCGACGGCTGCGCGTCCTACTTCCCCGAGTTTCACGAGATGGGCCTGAAGATGATCAAGGCCCAGGGCGGCATCTTCGGTTGGGTCGCGGATTCAGCCGCAGTTCTGGAGGCAATGAAGGTTTCGACCACATAGGGGTATATCATGAGCACATTGACGGGGACGGCCGGCAGTTCTGATCTGAACAAGTTCGACTTCAAGCCGGCGCTATGGACGTCGGGCGACTGGAACGCGTTGTTCGGCTTCGGCGCCAACATCCTCGTCAACATGTTGGTGCTCACGGGCCTGTTGCGCTTCGTGCTGAAGATGCCCGACAGCCTCGTGTTCGGCCGCATCCTGCCCGCGCTCGGGCTGATGATGTGTCTCTCCACCTTCTATTACGCCTATCTCGCCTATCGCCTGGCCCAGAAGACCGGCCGCAACGACGTCTGCGCGCTGCCGTCGGGCGTCAGCGTGCCGCACATGTTCATCGTGACCTTCGTGATCATGCTGCCGATCACGCTCAAGACCGGCGATCCGCTCAAGGGGTGGTCGGCGGGCCTCGTCTGGGTATTCTTCCAGAGCTTCATCCTGATGATCGGCGGCTTCCTCGCGCCGTTCATCCGCAAGATCACGCCGCGCGGGGCGCTGCTCGGCACGCTCGCAGGGGTCTCCGTCACCTTCATCTCGATGCGGCCAGCGTTAGAGATGTACATGACGCCGCAGATCGGTCTCGTCTGCTTCGCCATCATCCTGGTGAGCTGGTTCGGCGGCGTGAAGTATTGGCGCGGCATTCCCGCGGGCCTCGTCGCAATCGCGGCCGGCATGATCATCGCCTGGGGCTCGAACCTGTTCGGGCTCGGCCTCGGCGGCCTGAGCATCGCGGGCGTCGGTGCGGCCTTCGCCAATTTCGGCTTCTCGGTGCCGATCCCGGCGTTTGGCTACGTCTTCTCCGGCTTCGAATTCCTCGGCATCATCCTGGTCACGGCCATTCCGTTCGGCATCTACGACCTCGTCGAAGCCATGGACAATGTCGAGAGCGCGGAAGCGGCCGGCGACGACTATCCGACCACGCGCGTGCTCACCGCCGACGGCGTCGTCAGCCTGATCGGCTGCCTGATGGGCAATCCTTTCATCAACGCGGTCTATATCGGCCATCCCGGCTGGAAGGCGATGGGCGGCCGAATCGGCTATTCGGCTGCGACCGGCATCATGGTGGTGGTGCTGTCCTGGTTCGGCATCATCTCGGTGCTGCTGGCGCTGATGCCCGTGGTCGCGATCTCTCCGATCCTGCTCTACATCGGCATGCTGATCGGCGCGCAGGCGTTCCAGACCACGCCGGTCAAGCACGCGCCTGCGATCGTGCTGGCACTGACCCCGCACCTTGCCGCCTGGGCCAAGCTCCAGATCGATACGATGCTGGCCTCGACCATGACTGCGGCAGCAACCGTCGGCGGGATGGCGGCCGACAAGGCCGACGCGGTCAAGACCGCAGCGGTGGCGGCGCTGCCGCAGCAGGGCGTGTTCTATCACGGCCTCGAAGTCATGGGCGGCGGCTCCATCCTCGGCGGCCTCATCCTCGGCGCTATCGGTGTCTTCATCATCGAGCGCGATTTCGAGAAGGCCTCCGCCTTTGCGCTGGTCGGGGCGATCCTGACCTATTTCGGCTTCATGCATGGCGAGGCCGTCGGCATCGGCGGCTTTGGCGTGACCCCCGCGGTCGCGCTGGCCTACGCCGTGATGGCCGCCGGCCTGTTCGCGGCCAGCAAGCTCGGCGCCAGCGAACACTATGCCGCGCATCCGGAGATGTCGGCCGCACCGGCGGAGTAGGCCCGGCTTCATTGTTGCGGAACGGCCGGGCGGATGGTCCGGCCGTTGCTGTTTCAGGGCCGCACCGCCGGCGTTTCCATCGGCAGGCCGCGCGCGCGCGACATCAGATAGAGCTCGAGCGCGACCAGCTCGGGCGAGCCGTAATCATAGGCCTGGGCGCGGACACCGCTCATGCAGCTGCGCAGCCGTCGCTCCAGCGAGCCCAGCGTCTGCCATTCCAGTCGATACAGCGGATAGCCGGTCGGCTGTCCTTGCGTGATCGGAGCGCCCGCGAGGCGCTTGTCGAAATTGTCGTCATGGCAGTTGGTGCAGGCAAGGTTGAGCTGGCCTTCGCGCTGCATGAAGAGGTCGCGGCCCTGGTCGACAAACGGCTTGAGTTGCGGATCGTCGCCGGCCGTGATCGGATTGCCACGCGACTGGTGGGCGACGAAGGCGGACAATGCGAGCAGGTCGCGGGTCTCGTAAGGTAGCGGCGTCGCCTGCTGATGATTGGCCCGGCAGAGATTGATGCGCTGGTCGAGCGTGACGGGACGGCCGAGGGCCTTGTCGAAGGCAGGATAACGCGCCGCGACGCCCTTCATGCTGGTGCGCGCATCGCCATGACAATCGGCGCATGCCCTGTCGGCGCTGCCGGTCTTCTTCTTCCACAGCTGCTCGCCGTCGAGCACGAACAGCATGCCGGGATTGGCGGTGTCGTCGTCCTGCATCGCCCGGGAGTCCGGCCCCATGAAGGCATAGCCGGAGCGGCGCGCATCGGGCGGGATCTCTGCGGCGAGCAGGCTTGGGCCTGTGACGAGGAATATCGCCGCCGCTATCGCGCGCCAAACAATCATTCGACCGTGATCGATGCCGATGCGGTGGACGAATAGCCGTTGTCGCCGATCCACTCGAACTCGAACTTGCCGCTCTCCTTGGCCACCGTGAAGAACGATAAATATGGGTTCGCCGCGATCGCCGGAAACAGGTCGGCGCGAAAGACCTCGGCCCCGTTGTAGCGGCAGATGAAGCTCGTGATGATGTCGCGCGGCACGAGCTTGCCGTCCGCGGTGTGGCGGAATCCCGTTTCCATGATGTGCGAGGTCAGCGTGCGGATCTCGATGATCTCGCCGCGTTTGGCTTTCGAGGGAACGTTGATGAGGGCGGCCATCAGTTCATCTCCTCGGTGCAGGCCGCCAGCGTCACGACGACATCGGCGGCAACCTGCCAGAACGTGTCGTCGGACAGGCGCGCGATCGCGACCACCTTCTGGGTGTCGGCGAGCCGGATCCGGGTCGAGACCTGGGCGCGGCCGGAGGAAGGACCAAGATAGAAATTGCCGATGTTCGGCTGCGGGTTCTTCTCGTTGAAGACGTGGATGCTCTTGACGTGGTCGTCCGCCGTCATCGGGCTTGCAACGCTGACCGTCATCGGCACCGTATTGCCGTTCTCGACCAGCGGCGGAATGTCGAGCCTGATCCTGCCGTTGCGAAGCTGGGCTTCGCCGACGAGGTTACGGATCGCAGCGTTGAGCATCGCCGGCGTCGCTTGAAGCGGCCGCAGCGTCACGATCGGGACCGTGCCGGCGACTGTCACGCATCCGGCGAGGTTCAAGAATTGTCGTCGCGTGGTTGGCATGAAACCTAGTCCCGAAGCGTTGCAAGAAAAGCCACGATGTCCTCGATCTCCGCAGCCGACAGGATCGGCTTGCCGGCGAAGTTGCGTCCGACGCGGACGAGGCCGTCGTTGCGATAATAGGACGGCATGATGGTGTCCGGATTGAAGCGCGAGGCATCGACCAGTCGAAGCCGCAACTGGCTCGCGGACCACCGGTTCCCGGCACCGGCAAGATCAGGCGCGAGGTCGCCCTGGAACCGCGTTTCCGGAAATGGGCCGGAATGGCAGAGGATGCAGGTCGTCGTGCGTGCGAGCACCAGCGCGCGCCCACGCGTGGCATCGCTGGGCGAGCCGGTGAGCGAGGCGGGAATGCCGTCGCCGACGATTGTGTAGGGCACGAGCTCGTCCGCGCTCGCGCTGCAGGCGAGGCTGGCAGAGATCAGCGCTGCGATATGGATCGGTGCTCTAGCCAAAGGTGTCCGCCGTGATGGTTTCAAACCAGCGCTCGGCCTCGTCCGCCTCGCGGGCGCGCAATTCGCGCGGCGCGTCGACCGGGCTGGTGGCGCCGCCCTCGACCTCGGCGAAGATGTCGCCCCTGGGCTCGTAGTTGCCGGCCAACGAAAAGCCGTAACCGGGCGCGACGACGTTGTAGCAGACGCCTGTCAGGCGTGGCGTCTCCGGCGCGCGGCCTGCAAAGAGATTCACGATCGCGCCAGCACAGGCCCTGCCTTGCGCGCTCGCAGCGGATGCTGATTTGGGAATGCCGCCGCCGAGGCAGGCATCGCCGATGACGTGGACGTTCGAAACGAGTTTCGACTCGAACGTGACGGGATCGATCGGGCACCAGCCCGTCGCGTCCGCAGCGCCCGCGATGGCGGCGATGCGCCCCGCGCGCTGCGGCGGGATGACGTTGGCGACGTCAGGGGTGTAGTTGCCGAACTCCGTGACGATGGTTCGCATCGTCGGATCGACCGAGGTGACGCGGCCGCCTTGCGACAGTGCGACGCGCTCGATCATGTCGCCATAGAGCTCCTTCCACGCTTTCTCGAACAGCCGCTGCTGAGAGAACGCGTCCTTGGCATCGAGGATCAGAACTTTCGACCGCGGCTTTCTCGACTTCAGGTAATGCGCGATCAGGCTCGCGCGCTCGTAGGGCGCTGGCGGGCACCGGGAAGGATTGGCCGGGATTGCAATGGCGATCGTGCCGCCGTCCGCCATCGCTTCCAATTGCCGGCGCAGCAAAAGCGTTTGCGCGCCGGCCTTCCAGCCGTGCGGCATCGTCTCCGATGCGGCGTCGTCGTAGCCGGGCAGGGCTTCGAAATGGAAGTCGATGCCGGGCGAGAGCACGAGGCGGTCATAGCCGAACGTGGTGCCATCGCCCGTCGTCACACGACGTGTTTGCGTGTCGATGTTCGTCGCAGCCTGTGTGACGATGCTGATGCCCCCGGCGGCAAGCTTGTCATAGGCGAACTGCTGCGCCTCGATCTCGCGCAGGCCCGCGATCACCTCGTTGCTGAAGGGACAGGAGATGTAAGTCTTGTTCGGCTCAATCAGGGTGACCTGCAATTTAGCATCGGCGCGCTTGAGCGCGCGGGCGCAAGCGGCGCCGCCAAAGCCGCCGCCGACCACGACGACGCGGCCCGCCGATTGTGCGCGCAGGATCGAAGGGGCGGCGAGCGATGTGGCTGCGACGGCGATGCCGAGGACGGCATTCCGCCGCGTCACCGGCGCATTCATGAGACCTGTCCGGAAAATGCTGCGGCGGCCGATACGGCCGCCGCGATTTGTCCTTTGAGCATGATCTTTTCGGAAACCCGCTCCACACTTCTCCGGATCATGCTTTACGCGAAGGTGATGTTCTGGTCGCGTAGCGGCACATGGCGGATGCGCTTGCCGGTCGCGGCGAAATACGCGTTCAGCACCGCCGGCGCCGCGATGCCGATGGTCGGCTCGCCGACGCCGCCCCAGAACCCGCCGCTCGGCACCATCACCGCCTCCACCTTCGGCATCTCGTTGATGCGCATCGAGTTGTAGGTGTCGAAGTTGGTCTGCTCGATCTTGCCGCCCTTCACGGTGCAGCCGCCGTAGAACAGCGCGGAGAGGCCATAGACGAAGGAGCCGGCGACCTGTCGCTCCACCTGCGCCGGATTGACGACGTAGCCGGGGTCGGTGGAGGCGACGATGCGATGCACCTTGATCTTGCTGCCCTCTGTCACCGAGATCTCGGCGGCGCCGGCGACATAGCTGCCATAGCCCATCACCTGGGCGATGCCGCGATAGACGCCTTGCGGCGCCGGCGTGGTCCAGCCGATCTTCTCGGCAACCGCATTGAGCACCGCGAGGTGCTTGGGGTGGTTGCCCATCAGCTTGCGACGGAATTCGAGCGGGTCCTGGCCTGCGGCATGGGCGAGCTCGTCCATGAAGCATTCCATGTAGATCGCGTTGTGGTTGACGTTGACGCCGCGCCAGAAGCCGGGCGGGACGTGCGGGTTGCGCATCGCATGCTCGACCAGAAGGTTCGGCACCGAATAGCCAAATGCGGCTTCGCCGGATTGGGCGACGCCCTGGAATGCCGCGAGATCCATGCCGTTCTGCAACGCTTCGGGGCGGAGCGAGAACAGGATCGATTGCCCGGACAGGCGGTAGTGCAGCGCGATCAGGTTGTTGTTGGCATCGAACGCGCCGGTCATCTTGCACTGGGTGATCGGGTGATACCTGCCGTGCGCCATGTCCTCTTCGCGCGACCACAGCAGCTTGATCGGCGTGCCCGGCATCTGCTTGGCGATCATAACCGCCTGGCGGACATAGTCGGTCTGGCCGCGCCGGCCGAAGCCGCCGCCTAACATCACCTTGTGCACGTCGCACTTCTCCGGCGGCAGGCCGGACGCTTCCAGCACCGCTGCAAACGCCGCCTCGCCGTTCTGCGTCCCGCACCAGACCTCGCATCTGTCGGCCGTGTAGAGCGCGGTGGCGTTCATCGGCTCCATCGTGGCGTGGTTCTGGTAGGGATAGGAGTAGACGGCCTCGATCTTCTTGGCGGCGCCGGCAATCGCGGCCTTCGCGTCGCCGTTCTTGTTGCCGACATAGGCGGGCTGCGCATTGTCGAGGCCCTCGGCCAGCCATTTCGCAATCGACTCGCTGGAGACTTTTGCGTTGTCGCCTTCGTCCCACACGATCGGCAGTGCCTCCAGCGCGGTCTTGGCGTGCCACCAGGTGTCAGCAACGACCGCGACCGCGGTATCGCCCACCTTGACCACCTTCTTGACGCCTTTCAAGTTGGCGATCTTGGCTTCGTCAAAGCTCTTCAGCTTGCCGCCGAACACCGGGCAGTCCTTGATCGCAGCGTTCAGCATGCCCGGCAGCTTGACGTCGACGCCGTAGATCATCGCGCCGGTGGTCTTGTCGGCCGTGTCGAGCCGATTGACGCCCTTGCCGATCAGCTTCCAGTCCTTCGGATCCTTCAGCTTGACGTCCGCCGGCGGCGTCAGCTTCGCCGCAGCTTCGGCGACCTTGCCATAGGTCGTGGTCCGGCCCGAGGGCGTATGGGTGATGACGCTGTTCTGGGCCCTGCATTCGGAGGCCGGCACCTTCCAGGCGTCGGCTGCGGCCTGGATCAGCATCACGCGCGCGGTGGCGCCGCCCTTGCGGACATAGTCCTGCGAGGAGCGGATGCCGCGGCTGCCGCCGGTCGAGAAATCGCCCCAGACGCGCTTGCGGGCGACGCTCTGGCCGGGGGTCGGATATTCGGTCGTGACCTTGGTCCAGTCGCATTCGAGCTCCTCGGCAACGAGCTGGGCGAGGCCGGTCAGCGAGCCCTGGCCCATCTCCGAGCGGGCGATGCGGATCACCACGGTGTCGTCGGGCCTGACCACGACCCAGGCGCCGATCTCCGGCGAGCCGTCGGCGGCGCGGACCACGGCGGGGCCGCCGAAGGGCAGGTCGAGGCCGATGGCAAGGCCGGCACCGACCGCAGCGGTGCCGATGACGAAGGCGCGGCGGTTGAGCCGCGGCGATATATGCTTGTTCATGTGGGGATTTCCTTACGCGCTCGCGATCGTGTGGATCGCCTCGCGCACCTGCTGGAAGGTGCCGCAGCGGCAGATATTCGTGATGGCCTCGTCGATGTCGGCGTCGGTCGGCTTCGGCTTCTCGTTCAAGAGCGCGGCCACCGCCATGATCATGCCGCTCTGGCAATAGCCGCATTGCGGCACGTCCTGGGCGATCCAGGCCTCCTGCACCTTGTGCAGCGTATTGCCCGAGGCGAGCCCCTCGATGGTGGTGATCTGCTTGCCCTCGGCCTCGCTGACCGAGATGCCGCAGGAGCGCATCGCAACGCCGTCGAGGTGAACCGTGCAGGCACCGCATTGTGCAATGCCGCAACCGTATTTGGTGCCGGTCAGGCCGGCATTCTCGCGGATTGCCCAAAGCAGCGGCGTATCCGGCTCGACGTCGAGCGTGAAGGGTTTTCCGTTGATTGTTAGGTTTGCCATCGCAAGTCCCCTGATTGGCCCAATCCACCGATTGAACTCAGGGGCGCAATGTGTGCGGCAAACTGGAACGGTTCAAATCAACAGTCCGAGGTTCAAATCAACAAACCGAGCGCGACCAGGGCGCTTGGCCCCCGCTCTGGGTATGGACCGGGACGCCGTTTTGGCTCATCCCTTCGCAATCGATTCGGGTTGAGGCCTTGTTCCGAGGGCGCCAATCCGCGGCTTGAGGCGACGTCCGGCTGTGAATGCCGGTTCCAGGACCCCGCGCGGCTTGCGCTGCGGCGACAGTTTGTCCCTATTGCCGGGGTGCAAGTCGCGGGCGCTTTGGTACACTGCGCCGACGCAAAAGGAGTTCCATGAACGTGCCGAGTCCCTGCAACGTACTGATGCTCTACCCGCTGTTCTCGGCAGAGTCCTTCTGGACCTTCGGCGAATCCTGCAAAGTGCTGGGCGTCAAGCGCCCGGCCGCCCCCTTGGGCCTGATCACCGTTGCCGCGATGTTGCCCGAGAGCTGGACCGTCCGGCTGATCGATTGCAACACCGCGCCGTTCGGGGAGGAGGATCTCGCCTGGGCCGACGTCGTCTTCACCGGCGGAATGTTGCCTCAGCAGGCCGACACCTTGCGTCTGATCGAGCTCTGCCGCGCTGCCGGCAAGCCGGTCGTGGTCGGCGGACCCGACCCCACCTCGAGCCCCCATATCTATGAACGGGCCGACTTCCGGGTGCTCGGCGAGGCCGAGAGCGTCATGAACGAATTCATTGCGGCCTGGGAGAGCGGCGCGCGTTCCGGCCTCTTCACCGCACCGAAGTTTCAGGCCGACGTCACCAAGACGCCGGTGCCGCGTTTCGACCTGCTCAAGTTCGAGGACTATCTCTATCTCGGTGTGCAATATTCGCGCGGTTGTCCGTTCACCTGCGAGTTCTGCGACATCATCGAGCTCTATGGGCGCGTGCCGCGGACCAAGACGATCGAGCAGATGTTCGTCGAGCTCGAGACGCTCTACAAGATGGGCTATCGCGGTCATCTCGACTTCGTCGACGACAACTTCATCGGCAACAAGAAGTCGCTGCGGCAGTTCCTGCCGAAGCTCGCCGAATGGCAGCGCACGCACGGCTATCCGTTCGAATTCTCCACGGAAGCCTCGGTCAATCTCGCCGACGACCCGGAGCTGTTGGAGCTGATGGGTGCGGCCAATTTCTTCGGCATCTTCGTCGGCATCGAAAGTCCGGACCCGGCGACGCTGGTCGCGATGCGCAAGAAGCAGAACACGCGGCGCAACATCGCCGAGAGCATCCACAAGATCTACGCCGCCGGCATGCTCGTCACCGCGGGCTTCATCGTTGGCTTCGACAACGAGAAGGTCTCGATGGCGGAGGCGATGATCGACTTCATCGAGGAGGCGGCAATCCCCGTCGCCATGGTCGGCCTGCTCTATGCCTTGCCCAACACGCAGCTCACGCGCCGGCTGGAGCGCGAAGGCCGGCTGCATTCCGGGCACGACGTGGCCCCGACGATTGGCGCGGATCAGTGCACGGCGGGCATCAATTTCGATCCGGTCCGCCCGTTGCGCGACATTCTGACGGACTACAAGCGGGTGCTGGAACACATCTACAGCCCGGCGGCCTATGCAGCACGTGTCGACCGCCTGATGACGCTGCTCGACCGGTCGAGGCAGCGTTCCGAGCTTGCCGAAGGCGATATCCGCTCCAAGCTCGGAGCCATGGAGACCGTGCACAAGGTGGTGTCCGCGCTTCCTGAGGCGCGGGGGCCGCTCTGGCAGACCTTCATGAACTGCGCCAAGCGCGACACGTCATCGGCGCGCATCGCCGTGCAGATGATCGCGGCCTATGCACATCTCGGCCCGTACTCCCGCAAGGTCATCGCGGCGATCGACGAGCGCCTGGCCGCGCTGGACAACGAGACCGTCGCTCCGGTGGCTGTCGGCGTGACGGCGGCCTGACAGCTTACTTCACGGCGAGCCGCAGGAAGCTCATCACGCTGCCGAGCGCGGCAAAGCCCGCGCCGAGCGCCAGCGCCAGCGTCGCGCCCTCGTGGCCAGCGAGTGCGAAGCAGGCGGCGGCGAGCGCCGCGCCAGTGGTCTGCCCAGTTAGGCGCGCGGTCGCGACGATGCCGGAGGCGCTGCCGCTGCGGTGCGGCGGCGCGCTTGCCATCACCGCCTTCATGTTCGGCGCCTGGAAGAAGCCGAAGCCCATGCCGCAGATCACCATCCGCCAGATGATGTCGGCAATGGCGGGATTGGGCGGCAGTGTCGCGAGCAGCGCCATGCCGAGACCCAGCAGGACGAGGCCGATGCCGCCGAGCAGCCCGACGGCATGGCGGTCGGAGAGGCGGCCTGCGATCGGCGCCATGATGCCGACCACCAGCGGCCAGGGCGTCATGAAGAAGCCGGTCTCGACCTGCGAGCGGCCGAGCACATCCTCGAAATAGAACGGCAGCGAGACGAAGGCGAGGCCCTGGACGGCGAAGGAGCACACCGCCGTTGCCGCCGACAGCGCGAACATCGGCCTGGCGAACAGGTCGATCGGCAGCATCGGCGCGGGATGGTCGGCGTGGCGGCGGGTCAGGATCACACCGAGCACGAGGGCGGTGACCAGCTCGATGCCGACCACGAATGGCGACAGATTGTGCGCGGCGCTGCCGATGCCGGTGATGAACAGGCCGAGGCAGGCGGTGGCCAGGATCGCGCCGAGCAAGTCGAAGCCGTGATCGGCGCGCGGAGTCTTCGGCAGCATGGCAAAGCCAATGCCGATCGCGATGAGGCCGAAGGGGATGTTGACGGCGAACAGCCACGGCCACGGGCCGAAGGCGAGGATGGCGGAGGCGATCGAGGGCCCGAAGGTGAAGGCGGTCGCGACCACGAGCGCGTTGTGACCGAAACCGCGGCCGAGCATGCGGCCGGGATAGACGAAGCGCACCAGCGCGGTGTTGACGCTCATGATGCCGCTCGCGCCCAGCCCTTGCAGCGCGCGCGCCAGCAACAGGCTGTCGAGCGACCATGCCACCGCGCAAAACAGCGAGGCAATGGTGAATAGGATCAGTCCGCCGAGATAGATGCGCTGGTGCCCGACGATCTCGCCGAGCGCTCCCAGCGGCAAGAGCGTCGCCACCAGCGCGATCTGGTAGACGTTGACGACCCAGACCGACTGCTCCGGCGTGACGTGCAGGTCGGCGGCGATGGCCGGCAGGGCGATGTTGGCAATGGCAGTGTCGAGCGAGGCCATCGCGAGCGCAGTGAAGATCGCGGCAACCGCCCAGCGCCGCTGCGTCGACGGAAGACCGTCGGCGGTGGGATGGTCGGGCTCGCGCGCGGCGGCAGGTAACGTGATCGTCATTTTTGTTGGCGCGCTGCTCCGGCGGCGTAGCCATGGGGGACGTTCGGCATGTACTACGGAGGCGCCGGCTTCCACAGGCGCAAGCTTGCATGCTGTGTATGCGCGAAGGTCGGGCGACGCGCTTGCGCTGCGGGCGCAAGGGCGAGGCCAAAAGAAAAGTCGAAAAACAACCCCATGCACAGTAGGAGGCCCTTTGATCGACAAGGCATTTTCCCGCCGTGTCGCAAACGGCGGTCGCAGCCGTGATCAACTTGACCCGTCGGGCAAAACACTGGCAGGATGCCAGCGTGGCAGCGATCAGGCCGGGAGCAGGCCGCATGCGCGTCCTGCGCGCGCCGCCTCCACCACGCCGACGTTGAGACAGATCAACACTCGACCTGCGCGGCCGCCCGAACTTTCCATCAGCGCATCGATGGAAGGGCGGCTACATGCAGATTCTGCTCAGGGAAATCCGGAATACCCCTTTGCTCTGGATGCTGGCCTTCGTGCCCATCGTGCTGGTGGCCGAGGCGGTGGCGCCGCATTCCCACACGCTGCTGTTCGTGCTCGCGGTGCTGGCCATCGTTCCGCTGGCGGCGCTGCTCAGCCACGCCACCGAGGCGGTCGCCGCCAAGACTGGCGATGCCGTGGGCGGATTGCTCAATGCAACGCTCGGCAATCTGACCGAGCTGATCATCGCCATCACGGCGCTGCGCGCCGGCCAGTACATGCTGGTGAAGGCCTCGATCGCGGGCGCGATCGTCACCAACGCGGTGTTCATGCTGGGCGCCTGCCTGTTGCTGGGCGGCCTGCGCTATCATGTGCAGGAATATAACCGCGCCGGTGCGCGGCTCTCGTCCGGCCTGTTGCTGATGGCGACCGTCGCGCTGCTTGCGCCTTCGGCGGTCGCCGATCTCGACCACCTGCCGCAGGGCGGGGGCATCCTCAACAAGCTCAGCCTCGGCATTTCGGTCCTGCTCATCACAGCTTACGGGCTCGGCCTGTTGTTCTCGCTTCGAACGCACAAGGAATTGTTCGCAAGCGCCGGTCACGGCGACGACGACAAGGAGGCGCACTGGCCGATCGGAACGGCCGTCGGCACGCTGCTGGTCGTCACCGTGCTGGTCGCGCTGGTCAGCGAGATCTTCGTGGAATCGGTGCAGAAGGCGGCGGAAACCTTCGGAATGAGCCCGGCCTTCGTCGGCTTCATCGTCGTCTCGCTGGTCGGCGCCGCCGCGGAATTCGCGGTGGCCTTCGCCGCGGCACGCAAGGACCGGCTCGACATGGCCGTCAGCATTGCGCTCGGCAGCGCCTCGCAGATCGCGTTGTTCGTCGCACCCGCTTTGGTGCTGCTCAGCTATGTCGTGGGGCCGAAGCCGATGGACCTGCAGTTCTGGCCGGGCGCGGTCACCATGATGATGATCGCGACGGTGACGTCGGCCTTCATCACGGCCAGCGGGCGCTCGGCCTGGTTCGTCGGCGCCCTGCTGATCTTCATCTATGCCGTGTTCGCGCTGACGCTGTACGTGGTCCCGCCGGCGGGGCAGGGGTGAAGTTCGGTGCCCCTCGATCTCGCTCCGGCAGGCTATTGGTCGTACGAGAAAATGTCGCTCCAGGCCGCGATCGTCGGCGTCAGCTCGGGTGCATGGCGGCGCGATGCGCAGGGATCAGCAAACCGCGAAGGTTAGGCGTGCTTCGTCGAACCCACCTTACGGCACAAACGTGCTGAGCTCGTAGACGACGACCGCAGCGCCGAGGCAGCGCCGCCAGGGATTCACGCCGCGGATAATCTCATCGGCGCCCCAAATCACTAGTCCGCTTTTAAAGACGATTGTCAGGGCGACGCTGGCTCTTCCCGCGGAAGGCCAGATCCAAAGCAGAAGGCCCGCGACGATCACGATCCATAGAATGAGGTTGGGCCATTGCGCGATGGTGATGGCACCGGTTTCGCGGCTCCTGAAGAACCAATCGAGGAATCGGCGCACGATCACCGCGTCAGTCAGATCACGACCTCACCCTCTTCGCGGCCCGTCCAATAAGTGATGCGCTTGGCTTTGACCTTGATCAGGACGATGCCCGGCGTATCGATTCCGTTTTCGAACCACTTGTCGAGGTCGCTGGTCCAATGCTGTTGGAAGGCGGCCTTGTCGCGGATCAGCTCGGCAGTCCCTTCGACCGCGAGGTAGATTCCCTTCGAGAATAGGCCCGCCTCCGATGAGAATCCGAGCGCTACCTTGGGATTTCGTTGGATGTCCGACACCGTTCGCGCCTGTTCGTAGGTGAAGTAGTACGAGGTGCCGTCGTAGGCGACGTCGCCGTTGTTGCTCATCGGACGGTTGGCAATCTCGCCGTTCTCGGTGTGCGTCGAGAGAATGGCGATGTCGATGCCGGCCATTTCCTTTGAGATTTCGGCGAGCGATTTCTTGGGCATGAACTTTCCTCCAGTGGAGCGGAGGCAACGATTGGATTGGGCCCATGTTCCCCGAAGCCGGGCACGAAGTGCGCGCCCGCGGTTCAGCAATGACTCGCTTATTGCCGGCGGCGGTCTGGCGGTTGGCCGCCATGCTCGCCGAAAATGGCCGCAGGTGCGGCCCTGCGCTGGTTGTCGCGCTGGCCGGCTCGTCAAGACCCGACGTGACGACCGACCTCGACCTGATCCTCCCAGTCCTCCCATTCGACATTGTTGATGTGGAGGTAGCTCGAGACGGCCGAGCCGATGGTCGGAAAGAACTGGGCTTCGCCGACCTGCGCATACAACCCGAACCGCTTCAGCTTGTCCTTCACGGGATCCTTCAGCTCGGCAAAGCAAAGTTCGATGCTCCTGACGTGGAGCGCCTCGTCCAGTTCGGCAATTGTGTCGCAGGCGGTGACGTCGACGCTCGTGACCGGTTCGGCGGCGACGACCAGCCAGCGCACGGGTGTCGGCGATTGCTCGACCGCGGCCAGAATACGTTCCTTGAAGAACTCGGCATTGGCGAAGAACAGCGGCGCGTCCCAGCGGAACAGCACCAGTCCGGGTATCAGGCGGGCATCGGGATATCTCGTGATGTCGTGATAGCCCTTGACGCCCTGCGCCCGCCCGAGAATTGCGGAGTGCGGACGCCAGCCGTCCCACAGAAACTCGGCAATGGCGACCGCGATGGCGAGGCCGATTCCGGGAATTGCGCCGAGCACGGCTACGCCCACGAAGCACAGCACGGTCAACCAGAATTCCCAGCGCTGGATCCGGTAGATTCGTTTGAGATCACTGATCTCGATCAGGCCGATTGCGGCTGCGATCACCACGGCGGCCAATGCGGCATTCGGCAGGTGCTGCAACAGGTTTGGCGCAGCCAACAGAAGGAACGCGATCGCAAACGCGCCGACGACACATGTGAGCTGGGTGCGGGCGCCGGCGGCTTCGGCAACGGGCGTGCGCGAGGAACTGCTGCTGATCGGGAAGCCCTGGAAAAAGCCGGTCGCCAAATTGGCCGCGCCGAGGCCCACCATCTCCTGGTTCGGATCGACCTTGTCGCCCAGACGAGCAGCATAGGTTCGCGACAACACGCTGGTATCGGCGAACGAGACCAGAGCGATGGCGCAGCCGCCGGCCAGCACGGGGATCAGATCGCCATAGCCGATCCTGGGAATGGAGAAGGCCGGCAGACCTTGTGGAAGTGGCCCCAAGACTTTCACACCATAACCAGTTCCCAGATCAAGGAGTGAGACGACAAGGGTCGCTCCGACGACGGCAATCAGGATTCCCGGCAGTCGCTTGCTGTCCTTGAGCAGCAGGATGACGATCAACGTACCAAGCCCGACTGCGAATGCGGCCCAATTGATCTTGCCATCACCGATCCCAACGGCGATCGCCCATAGGTCTCTCAGCGGTCCTTCGCTTTCGATCGAGAAGCCGAGCAGCTTTGGCAACTGGCTGATCAAAACGGTCAGCGCGATCCCGTTCATGTAGCCGTACCGTATCGGCTTGGACAGCAGCTCCGTCACGAACCCTAACCGTGCGATGCCGGCCACAATGAGCACCGTTCCCGAAACGAGCGCCATCATGGCGGCAAGCATTGCGGCGCGGACCGGATCGCCGCCGGACAGGGGGACGATGACGCCGAGGATGACAGCTGCCAGCGCCGAGTCCGGTCCGAGCACGATGATGCGGCTCGGACCGAACATCGCGTAGGCCAGAAGCGGGACGATGGTCGCGTAGAGGCCGTGGATGCCCGGCAGACCGGACGCCACGGCATAGGCAATTCCGACCGGGACAAGCATGGTCGCCAGCACGAGACCTGCGAAGACATCATGCCGAAGCCAGGCCGCTTCGTAGTACCGAAGCGTATCGATCCCGGGCACCCAACGCGTCCAAACGTTCACCGCGCGCACTCCAAAGGCCGGTCGCCATGCGAAGCGATCGCCGGTCAACAGACGATCAACACGGATATCTGCAGTCACGTGTCGGCTCGCCGATAGCGCGCGACGATCTCGCAACGACTCGACCACTCGCTTGACGCAAATCAACGTTGCCGTAACCCCGACTATTCCGCGGCGCAGCAATCCTTGGGACGAGAGCCTTCGCTCCTAGACCTGATACCGCAACCCGCCATCCACCGAAGGGCCGAGAGCCTTTTTCTGTGCCATCCTTCGCGACGCCGGCTCAGGCGGGCTCCTGAGCAGGGAGTGTGTGGCTGCAGTCTCGGAAGACACTGACGCCGATTAGCCTCATCCTGAGGAGGCGCGTAAGCGCCGTCTCGAAGGACGAGGCGTGCGCACCGGCCAAGTCATGTGCGATAACCCTGGCCATCCCTCACGTTCGTCCTCACCGCACGATCATCGACTCCGGCCAGTTCGGTGCTTGCCACACCGTCGACCACGGCTGGTCACCCCCACAGCCGCGCGCCGTGACATCCACGCGGACGAGCACGAAGCTGCTGGTGCCACTGGTAAAGCCTTCGGTCCTTCCAAGGCGGTAGACGTGACGAAGGCGAGAGCTCGGACACATGTCTGTTCCGGTCTCAGCCTCGAACTCACCGGCCTCCTTTCGCCAGGTGATGAGGCCCGGCCGCGGCGTGGTGCCGAACCCGGTGTTCTGTGCGAGGAATGGAAACACGACGAGCTTCGGGTGGCGCGCGTCCTTGAGGTCGAAGACGAGATGACTTCCCAAGATCCACTGACAATATACGAGGACGAGACGGTGCTCTCTCTCGACCAAGAAGCGAAGCGGAATCTGTTTATGCCTTTTTCGGCGTCGCAGTTTTCGCGTTGTGCCGCGCACGCCACCTGCCGCAGGACTTCGGCGAGGGCTGAGACCCGGAAATCCGTTCTGCCTCCAAACCGAATGGGATCGAACGCGGCGGCCTCATCTCGACTGACGGCGCTCTGCTTGTCCTCGCCAAACGCGGCGGAGGTCAAGTGAACTGCGGCAACGAGCATCAAGAGGCCGACCCCAACCCTCACGCTCTTCAATGTCGAACGCATCGCATGAATTCCTAGAACTGATACCGCCGCAAGCCGCCCATCCACCGGGATCACCGCTCCCGTGATGTATCGCGCCCGCGAGGCGAAAAACACCACGAGCGCACGCACCCATGCGGTCAAGCCAGGCCGTTTTCGGCGATTTCAAGCCAGCTGTGGTGGCACGAGAACAACCGAAGGACACGCCTGAGTGTGTATCGGGCATGGGCCCAAGTGAAGGCCCGCATCTGGGAGTTACGGCCCCAAAATTTGAGGCGCTCCCGACGCGGGCTTGGGCTGTCGACTCGCCTACTGCCAAGATCGGCGCCGCATCGCCAAGGTACCAGTGACTTTTGAACGTTTGCGCATTCGTCGTTCCTCAGCCTTTTCCAGGCGGGTACGAAGGTTCTGAAGCTCCGTCAGTTGAGAGCTGAGCGACAAAACACGTTGACGCAGAATCGCAATACGGTCGCACTGACCACGAGTACTCATGACGCGCCCTAAACTATGACTGTCAGGAAATGAACAGCTGGGCCAAGAAACAGAATGGACTTAAACCTATGAGTGTTGATGACCATAGCAAAGGTTCATGAAATTTGATTGACACGCGCGGCAGGGACGTCGCCGACCGCGATCGGAACATGCCAAAGATCAAAGCGCCGTTGGATCGGTGATTTTGCGCGACCACCCCAGTTCGATTCCGAGTTCTTACGGAAAACCGCTGCTAGAGCACAAGCCCGAGCACCAGCCAGCTGGCAACAGACAAACAGACGCCAATTCCCAAATACGGCAATGCAATGCGCATGGTCATTCCTCCATGCCTAGACGCGACGAGAACATGGTCAGATACGCAGATTCGGGGCGCCAGCCCTATATTCCATGCGATGTATGAGGTGTTTAACGGCATCCGACGAGCATATTTAATTTGACTTTTGAATATGGTCAAAATTATATGTATTTGAGTTAATTGCTATATTTAATTTGGGCGTGTCGCCGCGCCGCAACACATTATCTACGCGTGTTCTGATCGGGTGCCGAAACCATGCGAACAGGCTGGGCGATCGCTCCATTGGAGTTGCTCTTGAGAGAGGCGTGATGCATGCGCCAATCAATCGATACTGCACCCAGGGACCGAGAAAGCACCCGAATAGAAGATGCGGCGGAGGAGCTCGGTCACGGGTCGCCCGAGACGGGCAGATGGGGCGCAAAGGACGGCTCAGCGCTCCGCTCTTCACGGACCCATTGGTGGGGTGAGACCGAGGATAACGATCCGGAGGAGACGGGTAGTTCGCTCATTGCAGCTGTCGTTCTGGTCGCCCTTATCTTCGCTGGGGTGACCCTGCTCGGTGCTTTCGACCCGTTCAACGCACAACCGACTGCCGAAACAACTCGAATCGACGGCGGGAGCGCCGCCGGCCTCGACCAGCGGCCTGATTTCGCGACCGGATCGCCAGCACTCCTTCAGAGCGAAATGTCCGAGGCCCCGATTCAGGCGGTCTCCGCAAGCGCGGCGGGCCCGCCACCACGGCTCGACGCCGATGGGCGCAGTGACGCGCTCTCCGGTGAACTGGCCGGCGCGCGCAGGGAGCTCGAAGAGGCGGTCCAGCGCACGCATGCAGCGGAAACTGCCACGGAGGAGCTGCGGCAGTCTCTTCAAATTGAGCGAGCCCGCAGCGCCGCCTTCGCGGACGAACTTGCCGGAACCCGCCGCGAAGTAGAGGCTCGTATCGCGCAGGCGCGCGAGGCGGACGAGGTGGCCGCACAGCAGAGGGATGCGGCGGCGTGGGAGATCGCTGAACTGCGGCAGTCCCTGCAGCAGGAGCGGGAAAAGAGCGCCGTCCTGGCGAAGCGAGTGAGCGCCGCGCAGGCGATAGCGGCAAGCGCTGAGCAAGAACGCTACGAGGCGCAGTCACGCGCCGCCGCCCTCGCGAGCGAGCTTGCCGGCATGACTGGCGGATCGGCTACGGCCGACGGTGCGACGGCGGAGCAAAGCGAGGCGGTGGGCGGGGAGATCGCGGAATTGCGGCAGTCCTTGCAGCAGGAGCGCGAAAGGAACGCAGCCCTCGCGCAACAAGAGGACGCCGCGCGGTCGGCAACGGCGAACGCCGAGCAACAACGCCGTGCCCTCGAAGAGGCCCAGGCTCATGCTGCCGCGCTGGAGAGCAAGCTTGCGCAAACGCGCGGCGTCATCGAATCGCTGAACGGGCATCTGCGCGAGGCGAACGATGCAGCCTCGCAGCAGAGACAGGCAGCGAACCGGGAGATCGCCGAACTGCGACAGTCGCTGGAGCGGGAGCGGAGCAGGACTGAAGCCAGGGAGAGCGAGATCGCCTCGGTATCGCGCCTTATCGATCAGCACGCCCCGGCGGCGCAAAGAAACGGCGGCCCGACCTTGTCGACGGCGCAGAACGTGACCGCAACGGAGCCGCCGACGAATCCAGGCCAGGACGAGGTGGAGGCCCGATTGATCCCGCGTGCCAGAGCGTTGCTCGATCAGGGCAATATCGGTGCAGCGCGGATTGTGCTCGAGCTTGCGGCTGAGAAGAACAGTGCGCAGGCCACCTTCATGCTCGCGGAGACATATGATCCGGCGGTTCTGTCGGCTTGGGGTGCCTATGGAACGCGCGGCGAGGCGGCCAAGGCGCGCGAGCTCTACGCGAAGGCACAGAGGAGCGGCATTCGCGGAGCCAAGGAACGACTGGATGCATTGCATCACTGAGAGTGGGCTTTGCATTCATGCCGGGAAGAGTGGTGACGGTGGGCAATCCGGAAAGGAACGACATGAACAAGCTGCCAAGGTCGCTCTCGTCGCTCGTGCTCGCCGCGCTGGTGCCGATTGCCGTGCTGCTTCAAACGACTTGCCTGGAAGCACAAACCGCAAGATCCGCCAAGGCCGATGCACAAATGCTCCGACGGCCGCTCCCTCAGGAGAGCGAAAAGGGCCGGATGAACGCCTGGACCGTCGGGCTCGCCGGCGGCCTGCTCGAGGGCGCGCCGATCCGCCTCGCGGCAGAAATGGCCCGTGTCGTCGACGACGGAGCAGAGCTGCATCTCCTGCCGATCGTCACCCGGGGCGCCACCGACAATCTGAATGCGCTGCTCTATCTGCGTGGTGTCGATACCGCGATCATCAATTCCGACGCGCTCGAGGAGTACAAGCTTCAGGTTCCGCAGATCCAAAGCCGCATCACTTATCTGCTCAATCTGTTTCCGTCCGAGTTGCACATCTTCGTGCGGCCGGAGATCACGAGCCTGCAGGACCTTGCCGGCAAGAAGGTGAACTTCAATACTCAGGGCACCGCAGCCGCCTATTCCGGTCCGCTGATCTTCAGCCGCCTCGGCATCGACGTCGACAAGACGTTCATTCCGCATCAGCTTGCCCTGGAACAGATGCGCAAGGGGGAGATGTCGGCCGTCGTGTTCATCACGTCGAAGCCCGTGGACGCCTTCGTGCGAGGCCGCTGGGAAGCTGGATTCAAGTTCCTGCCGGTCCATTACGACAGGAAGTTCGAGGACTATTATCTGCCGGCGACCTTGAACGCCAACGAGTATCCCAATCTGATCAAACAGGGTGAGCGGGTTGCGACTCTTGCCGTGCCGACGGCTCTCGTTGCATTCAACTGGCCGCCACGCTCAAACCGCTATCAACGCGTGGCGCGCCTCGTCGAGTACCTGTTCTCGCGGATTGACCGCCTGCAGGCACCAGGCTTCGATCCGAAATGGCAGTCCATCAATCTCGCGGCGTCCGTCCCCGGGCTCACCCGCTTCCCGGCTGCGCAGGAATGGCTGGATCGCAAGGCACGCAGCGTACAGGCGAGGCCATGAAGAGTGCCGTTCCTCCGTTCGCCGTCGCCTTGAACGTAGCCTGCGGAATCGCTTACGCGCAAGACACGGGCGATGCCGTCGAATCACTTCGGGCTTGTTCGGCGATGGAAGGGCGGGGTCGGCTGGAATGCCTGCAAGAACTGTCACGTAAGATTCCGCCGCCCGGGCGGCGGGCGTCAGACGGCGGCTGGCTGATCAGCGAGACCACCTCGCCGGTCGACTATTCACCCGTCGTCACCGCCACCACCTTTTCGGTTGGCGGCTCGGATGGAGCCACGATGCAACTCGCAATCCACTGCCGCAAAGGCCGAACGGAAGTCACGGTCGCCGGACCGGCGCTGTCACGGAGCGCCAACGAATACGTCATCTCCTTTCGGCTGAATGCGGACACGCCGATGCAACTCGCGGCGGCGTCGCCGTCATTCGGCTCCGGCGTCGCTTTCGGGGGCGACGTCGTAAAGTTGCTGAACGCGCTACCCGACGAGGGTCACATCGTCGTGCGCCTTTTCGCCCGCACTGGTCAGGTGCAAGACGGACAGTTCCTGCTCAGCGGATTCGAGAACGTGCGCAAGAGAATGGCGGCTGCATGCAAATGGCCACATAGCGTCGCCAGACCGGGAAGGTGATGGTCAAGGAACGGGAGACACGAGATGATCAATCCGAAGTTGACGATAGCAATCATCGGCGGCCTGGCGATGGTGCTTCTGGTCGAACCAAGCGCGCAGGCGCAACAGGACAACCAGTTGATCCCGCAGATGAGCGAGAAGAATCAAGCACGCGATCCGAAGCAACCGACTAGACGGATGCACGTGAGCAAGCCGGGGCAGACTCACACGAGCAAGCAAACCGCTGCGACACGGGCGGCGATGGCTCAGGCGACAAAACCCGAGATCGTCAAAAAGCCGCACCAGCTGATATTGCAGGTCAATTCCAACGAACCTGCGATGATGAACCTCACGCTCAACAATGCCACCAATGTCGCGCAATATTACCGCGATCTCGGTGAACCAGTCTCAATCGAGATTGTCACCTTTGGTCCCGGTCTTCATATGCTGCGCGATGATACCTCGCCGGTAAAGCCACGCATCGAGGTGCTCGCGATGAGCAATCCCGAAATCTCCTTCAAAGCCTGCGGCATCACCCAGGAAAATATGCGGAAGGCGGAGAACAAGGACATCAATCTGATTCCGCAGGCGACGGTGGTCAAATCGGGTGTCGTCCGCGTCATGGAGCTGCAGGAACAGGGCTGGAGCTACGTCAAACCGTGAGGTCCGGCGACAATGAGGCCGTCGGATGCGCAGTTAGAGCGGAATGGCTTTAGGTTGAATCGATTGCCACGGGCTCGGTGCAACCTCTCCCGCTCTTGTCCGCCGAAGCCTTGGCGAAGGCGGATGCGGGAGAGGTCACGCCACCGGCTCGCGCCCACGGCGCGCCCGACGACAGGCTCCGGCGCGGGTCAGGGCTTTCTCCTCTCGGGGCTATCCCATTGCGGAAACATTCCCCAGCCCTCTCTCACAAGCGGGAGAGGGAGTGCACTTGCCTGGTAGCAATCTCCTTCACCAGCTCGGCGAGGAGATCGGTACGGCGCGCCACGCCGATGACGCGCACGCCTTCGGCGGCGAGGCCCCTGGCGATGGCGCGGCCGATGCCGATGCTCGCGCCGGTGATGACAGCGGTTTTCGATTTGAGCCCGAGGTCCATGGTCGCACGCTCCCTTGGTCCTGCCTGCTTTTTGTTGTTCGTTTGCCGCTCTGTCCCGCGGGCTTGCGAATTGCCCGACCGGGACGAGCAGTGGTAACCAAGAGGCTTGCCGAAGGACAAGAGCCTTGTTTAAGGACAAAAGCCTTGGCGAAGGAAATACGAAAAACAAAAGGCGTCGAAGGATGGTCTGGGATCCGCAGCAATATCTGAAGTTCTCCGGCCATCGGCTCCGGCCCGCCGTCGACCTGTTGATGCGGATTCCCGATTTTGTCCCACGCGCGATCGCCGATCTCGGCGCCGGCGCCGGCAACGTCACCAAATTGATCACGGAGCGCTGGCCGGAGGCACGCGTGACCGGGGTCGAGGGCTCGGCGGAGATGGTCGCGGCAGGACGCAAGGCCGCGCCTGACGTGGAATGGTCACATGAGGATCTCGGCCATTGGAGTCCCGCTGGGCAGTACGACTTGATCTATTCCAATGCCGCACTGCATTGGCTGCCCAATCATGCGGCACTGTTTCCGTCGCTGATGGAGAAGGTGACGCCCGGGGGCATGCTCGCGGTGCAGATGCCGCGCAATTTCCTCGCGCCTTCGCATGTGCTGATCGGCGAGACTGCGCTCGACGGCCCATGGCGCTCCAAGGTGGAGCATCTCGTCACCCCGCCGCCGGTGGAAGGGCCGGGCTTCTATCACGATCTGCTCGCGCCGATGTCGGCCAACATCGACATCTGGGAGACCGAATATCTGCAAGTGCTCGAAGGCGACAATCCCGTGAAGGAATGGACCAAGGGCACCTGGCTGACGCGCTATCTCGACGTGCTCCAAGGCGAGGAGAAGGCCGCGTTCGAAGCCGCCTACGGGATGCGCGTCGCGAGCGCCTATCCGAAGAATGCGGCGGGGCAGACGCTGTTCCCGTTCCGGCGCCTCTTCATGGTCGCGCAACGGAAAGGCTGATGGCGCTGCCGCAATGCGGCATAGCACGCGTTGCCTTGGACTCGCGCGGATGCCGGCTTGCGCATCCGGCGGTCATCACGTTAGCTTGGCAGCGCTTAGCTCTCATTGTTACCGACGGCTGCGGCCCAATAACAACAGTACCAACGGTCGGGGGCAATTGCGCTCCCGGCCGTTGCGCTTGAATGATCCAATCCGGGGGGACCAAGTTGCTGCGTGTGCTGAATCGCTTTCTCGATCATCTCGAGGAATGGCTGATCGCGACGATGATCGCGGCTGCGACGTCGCTCATCTTCGTCGCGGTGGTGCACCGTTACGGCGCCGGGCTGTCGATCGACCTCGCCAAATGGGCGGAAGCCCGCAACCTCACCGTCCTCGCCGTGCCCGCGCGCGCGACGTTCGCCTGGCTTGCCGCGCTCGATTTGTCATGGGCGCAGGAGCTCTGCATCTACATGTTCATCTGGATGGCGAAGTTCGGCGCCGCCTATGGCGTGCGGACCGGCATCCATGTCGGCGTCGACGTGCTGGTCAACATCCTGCCCGGCGGCTCGCGCCGTCGCATCATCACCTTCGGCCTGCTGTGCGGTGCGCTGTTCACCGCCATCGTGGGCTATTTCGGAGCCGCCTTCGTCAGCCACATGTGGCACAGCGGCCAACAGTCCAACGACCTCGAGGCGCCGATGTGGGTGGTGTACCTCACCATTCCGATCGGCTCCGGCCTGATGTGCTTCCGCTTCCTGCAGGTCGCCTGGTCGTTCTACCGCACCGGCGAGCTGCCGCATCACGATATGGCGGGCGTCGAGGGCGTCGAGGCGGATCCGGTGCATCCTGCGCCGGTCACGCCCACCCAGGTGGTCCGGGACGAGCGCAGCCCGCTCGGCTGGATCCTGATGCTGCTGCCGGTCCTGATCGTCGCGCTGTGCTTCGCGCATGCGGCCCATGTCATCACCTTGCCGCAGGGCCTGCGCGTCTTCATCGTGTTCGCGCTGCTGCTCTCGCTGATGCTGACGGGCATGCCGATCTCGATCGCGCTGGGTCTGACCGTGCTCAGCTTCATGTTCACGCTGACCGACGTGCGAACCGAATCGGTGGCGCTGAAGCTGTTCACCGGCATCGAGAATTTCGAGATCATGGCGATCCCGTTCTTTATCCTCGCCGGCAACTTCCTGACCCATGGCGGTGTGGCGCGGCGGATGATCACCTTCGCAACCTCGCTGGTCGGCCATTGGTACGGCGGGCTCGCGCTGTCGGGCGTGGTCGCCTGCGCGCTGTTCGCCGCGATCTCCGGCTCCTCGCCGGCGACGGTGGTGGCGATCGGCTCAGTGATCCTGCCCGCGATGGTCGCGCAAGGCTTTCCGAAGCGGTTCGGCGCCGGCGTGATCACGACGTCGGGCTCGCTCGGCATTCTGATTCCGCCATCGATCCCGATGGTGCTCTACGCCGTCTCCACCAACAGCTCGGTAGGCAAGCTCTTCATCGCCGGCATCGTGCCGGGGCTTGCGCTCGCCACGCTGCTCGGCATGACGACGTTCTATCGCGCCTGGCGCAACGACTATCCGCGGATGCCGAAGGCGACCTTCATGGAGCGTCTCGATGCGTTCCGCAAGTCGATCTGGGGCATCCTCCTGATCGTGATCGTGATCGGCGGCATCTACAGCGGCCTGTTCACGCCGACTGAAGCTGCCGCCGTCAGCGCGGTCTACGCCTTCATCGTCGCGGTGTTCATATACAAGGACCTGAAGCTGCGCGACGTGCCGCGCGTGCTGCTGTCGTCGGCCAACCTTTCGGCGATGCTGCTCTACATCATCACCAATGCCGTGCTGTTCTCGTTCCTGATGACCTACGAGAACGTGCCGCAGGCGCTGGCGCAATGGATGATCGACCAGGGCCTGGGCTGGATCGGTTTCCTGCTGCTCGTCAACATCCTGCTGCTGCTCGCAGGCAACGTGATGGAGCCGTCCTCGATCATCCTGATCATGGCCCCGATCCTGTTTCCGGTCGCGGTCAAGCTCGGCATCGACCCGATCCATTTCGGCATCCTGATGACGGTCAACATGGAGGTCGGCCTGTGCCATCCGCCGGTCGGCCTCAATCTCTACGTCGCCTCGGGCATCGCCAAGATGGGGATCACCGAGCTCACGGTCGCAGTGTGGCCGTGGCTGCTGACGATGCTGGGCTTCCTCGTGGTGGTGACCTATTGGCCGGGCCTGTCGCTGTGGCTGCCGCGGCTATTGGGGATGTAGCGGGGTGAGCGGCGTAGGAAGGATGTTCGAGATCGCCGAGCCGAAGCGGGTGAGGGTCGGGTAGGAGGCCGTCGCCAAGTCCTCCGTCATTGCGAGCGCAGCGAAGCAATCCAGAGTCCCTCCGCGGAAAGATCCTGGATTGCTTCGCTGCGCTCGCAATGACGAATTGATAGGGCCGGGCGCTTACGCAAATCATGGCCGGTACTGGCCCGGCCATGAGGTTTGCGCCTAAGTTGCCTTCCTACTCTGCGCTGCTCACCAGCTTGATCCGCGGTGCCTGCGCCTCGGTCAGGCTGCGATATGCGGCGAGGTAGTCCAGGGCCATGCGCCGCGCGGTGAAGCGCGTTTCGAACTGCTTGCGGATCGCGGCGCGGTCGAGTTGCGGAAGCCGGTTCACCACGCCCGCGGCGCTGATGACGTCCTCGACGATGAAGCCGGTGAGGCCCTCGTCGATGATCTCCGGCACCGAGCCGCGGTTGAAGGCGACGACCGGCGTTCCGCACGCCATGGCCTCGATCATGACGAGGCCGAACGGCTCCGGCCAGTCGATCGGCAGCAAGAGGCCGAGCGCGCCGCTGAGGAAATCCGACTTCTCGTGATCGCTGATCTCGCCGATGAAATCGACCAACGGATTGTTCTCGATCATCGGCCGGATCAGCTCGTCGTAATAATCCTGGTCGGCACGGTCGACCTTGGCCGCGATCTTGAGCGGAATGCCGCAATGGGTCGCGATCTTGATGGCGCGATCGACGCCCTTCTCGGGCGCGATGCGGCCGAGCACGGCGAGGTATTCCTGTTTCGCCGGCTTCGGCGTCAGCAGCTTCTCCGGCAGGCCGTGGTGGATCGTCGTCACCCAGTTCGCCTGCGGCACCGGCCGCCGCTGCGCATTGGAGATCGAGATGACCGGCATCTTGGTGAACGTGTTGAAGACCGGCTGATGCTCGGGAAGATCGAGCCGGCCGTGCAACGTCGTCACGAACGGGGTCGGCTGGCGGTGGAACAACGACCAGGGATAATAGTCGAGATGGAAGTGGAGGAAATCGAACTCCTCGTCGTCACATTTTTGCCGCACCCGCTCCAGCAGCACCATGTGCAGCGCGTTGGGATCGCGCACGGAACCGTCGAGCCGAAGCGCCCGCGGCCATAATGCATCGAGCTTGGCCGATGTCCGCGAGTCGCCGCTGGCGAAAAGCGTCACGTCATGGCCCAGGGCCACCAGCTCTTCCGTCAACCAATGCACCACCCGCTCGGTGCCGCCATACAGCTTGGGTGGAACAGCCTCCGTCAACGGAGCTACCTGCGCGATGCGCATCTCACCATCTCCTCTGCGATCATGAAGTTGAAACCCCCGCCTTAACGGCACCGGCAATGCCAGACGAGGGAACGTTCCCGCACCTGCGAAGTTCCTTCCCCCGAACGTTACATATTCGACACGTCGGCGGAGCGTCGCGATGCTGCCACTACATCTTCGCACATCGTCCGCATCCGCATGTCGTGATGGGATTGCCCGGGAACCGAGGCGAAGCGGTCGATGTTCACTCGACCAGTAACGAAACGAAAAATCAGCATAACGGGGCGACAGCCATATGGATCAGCTTTCTGGGTACGCGCGTAGGCCATTTGCCTTTGTCCTGCGCTATCTCCGGCGTCGTCTCGCGTCGCATTTGGTGATCCTGACCGCGGTCGTGGGGGCCGTTGCCTGCTCCGTAGGCACCCAGTATGGCGTCAAAGCTCTGGTTGACGCCTTGTCGGCCGGTCCCTCGTATGGCGGTGGCGTATGGCTGGCATTCATTCTGCTCATGTCACTGATTGCCGCCGACAACTTCCTGTGGCGGATCGCAAGCTGGACGGCGAGCTTCACCTTCGTCCGGGTCACGGGCGATTTACGGCGTGACATATTTCGTCATCTGACCGGGCACGCCCCGAGCTACTTCTCGGACCGGATGCCCGGCATGCTGACGAGCCGCATCACCGCGACCTCGAACGCGGTGTTCACCGTCGAGAACATGTTCGTCTGGAATGTGTTGCCGCCGTGCATTGCCACAATTGCGGCAATCATCCTGATTGGAACCGTCAGTCCCTACATGGCGCTCGGCCTGATCGCGATCGCGGGCGGTATGGTGGTTGCGATGTTTCGTCTGGCCGCGGCCGGCAAGCCGCTGCATGACGATTTCGCCGACAAGGCCGCATTGGTCGACGGCGAGATGATCGACGTCATCAGCAACATGCCGCTGGTGCGCGCCTTCTGCGGCATCAGCCACGAGCATGAGCGGTTCGACGCGACCGTGAACCAGGAGCTGACCGCGCGCAGCCGTAGCCTGCGTTATCTGGAGAAGCTGCGGCTGTTGCATGCCGTCATCACCGTGCTTCTGACCATTGCGCTGATGGCCTGGGCGATCTCGCTCTGGCAGAAGGGCCAAGCGACGACCGGCGACGTCGTGCTGGTCTGTACGCTCGGCATCTCGATCCTGAGCGCGACGCGCGATCTCGCGGTGGCGCTGGTCGACGTCACCCAGCACGTCGCGCGTCTGACAGAGGCGATCGCCACGCTGCTGGTGCCGCACGAGCTCCGCGATCATCCCGAGGCCGAGCCCCTGGTCAAAAGCGGCGCGGCCATCGCGTACAACAACGTCACCTTCGGCTATCCCGGCAGCGACAAGATCTTCGAGCGCTTCAGCCTGCGCCTCCAGCCCGGCCAGCGCGTCGGACTGGTCGGCCAGTCCGGCGGCGGCAAGTCGACGCTGTTCACGCTGCTGCAGCGCTTCTACGACGTCGACGAGGGCAATATCACCATTGACGGCCAGGACATCTCGAAGGTGACGCAGCTGAGCCTGCGCGAGGCGATTTCCGTCGTGCCGCAGGACATTTCCTTGTTTCATCGCTCGATTCGCGAGAACATCCGTTATGGTCGGCCGAACGCGACCGACGACGAGGTGCTGCGCGCGGCGATCGCAGCGCGCTGCGACTTCGTCGAGAGCCTGCCCGAGGGCCTCGACACCATGGTCGGCGACCGCGGCGTCAAGATGTCGGGCGGCCAGCGCCAGCGCATCGCGATCGCGCGCGCCTTCCTGAAGGACGCGCCGATCCTGCTGCTGGACGAGGCGACCGCCGCGCTCGACAGCGAATCCGAGGAGGCGATCCGCGAGGCGCTGTCCCGCCTGATGCGCGGCCGCACCGTGATCGCGATCGCTCATCGCCTTGCGACGCTGCGCAATTTCGATCGTGTCGTGGTGTTGAGGAATGGTAAGATCATCGAGGACGGCTCGCCCGAGCGCCTGATGCAGGGTCACGGGCCGTATCGTGAGCTGGTCACGCAGGAAATGAGCCGGCTCGCGCAAGCCGCCGCGTAAACCAACAGTCGCGTTCTCGAGTCGGTCGCGTTTCGAATCAAGCGCAGGGGAGCAGCTCATGTCGGCAGAAGCCGTAACCCAGTTCGTCTCCGTGACGCGGACCCCGGAACAGGTCGCGGAACAGCCCTTCTACATTCCGATGACCGGGCCCTCGGCCCGGCCGCGGCGTTCGCTCAAGCACGACGACACCTTCATCGTGCTCGACAGCCACGGCGACATCGGCGCGTCCGCTGGCGGGCCGGACGGACTGTTCCATCACGACACGCGCTATCTTGCGCGGCTGGAGCTCGTGCTCGACGATCTCCAGCCGCTGCTGCTCGGCTCGAATCTGCGCGACGACAATTCGGCGTTGACCGTCGATCTCACCAATCCGGACATCTACCGGCAGGGCAACCTCGTTCTACAAAAGGACCTGTTGCACGTCGTGCGCACCATCTTCCTGTGGCGCGGCACCGCCTACCAGCGCATCGGCGTGCAGAACCATGGCGACCGGCGCACCAGCTTCGAGCTGACGCTGCTGTTCGGCAACGACTTCGCCGATCTGTTCGAGGTTCGCGGCGAGCGGCGGCCGCGCCGCGGCGTCGGAACCGGCCGGCTGCTCGGGCCGACCGACGTCCTGTTCGAGTATCGCGGCCTTGACGACGCCGAGCGGACCACCGGCCTGCATTTCGATCCGCGTCCGACGCGGCTCTCGGTCAACGCTGCGACCTGGGAACTCGACCTTGAGCCGCACCAGGCCAAATCGCTGTTCGTGGCCGTGTCCTGCAACCGGCCGCTGACGGAGAAGCCGGTGCGGTTCTTCCCGGGTCTGCTGGCGCACCGCCGCGAGATGCGGCAGTCGACCATGGGCGCGGCCAGCATCGAGACCTCCAACAACATCTTCAACGAGGTGCTGTGCCAGGCCATGGCCGACCTCAACATGCTGATGACCGAGACGCCGCAGGGACGCTATCCCTATGCCGGCATTCCCTGGTACTCGACGACGTTCGGGCGCGACGGCCTCATCACCGCGCTGCAGATGCTCTGGGTCGATCCGCGCATTGCCAAGGGCGTCCTGCGCCGGCTCGCGCATTTCCAGGCCGCGGCGGTCGATCCGCTCGCGGACGCCGCGCCCGGCAAGATCCTGCACGAGATGCGCGGCGGCGAGATGGCGGCGCTCGGGGAAGTCCCGTTCGCGCATTACTACGGCAGCGTCGATTCGACCGCGCTGTTCGTGCTGCTCGCAGGCAGCTATTTCGAGCGCACCGGCGACGAGGCCACGTTGATCGAGCTGTGGCCCGCGATCGAGGCGGGGCTCGCCTGGATCGACGGTCCGGGCGATCCCGATCAAGACGGCTTCGTCGAATACCAGCGCGCGACCGAGAAAGGGCTGGCGAACCAGGGCTGGAAGGATTCCTATGACGCGATCTTCCATGCCGACGGCCGGCTTGCCGAGGGCAATATCGCGCTCGCGGAGGTCCAGGGCTACGTCTTTGCCGCCAAGCAGCTCGCGGCGCGTTGCGCGCTGCGGCTCGGCAAGCCGGACCGCGTGCGCAAGCTCGAGGCCGAAGCCAGGGCGCTCGCCGAGCGCTTCGAGCAGGCGTTCTGGTGCGAGGAGCTCGGCACCTATGCGCTCGCGCTCGACGGCAAGAAGCGGCCCTGCAAGGTGAGGACCTCGAATGCCGGGCAGATCCTGTTCAGCGGCATGGTCCGCGAGGACCGCGCGCGTCTCGTCGCCGCCGATCTGATGCGGCCGCATTTCTTCTCGGGCTGGGGCATCCGCACCGTCGCGCAAGGCGAGGTGCGCTACAACCCGATGTCCTACCATGACGGATCGATCTGGCCGCACGACAACGCGCTGATCGCGCTGGGGCTGGCGCGCTACGGCCTCAAGCATTCGGTGGCGCATGTCTTCAAGGGTCTGTTCGATGCCGCGACCTACATGGATTTGCGCCGGTTGCCCGAATTGTTCTGCGGCTTCCGGCGCGAGAAGCGGCGCGGGCCGACGCTGTACCCGGTCGCCTGCGCGCCGCAGGCCTGGGCCAGCGCGACGCCGTTCACGCTGCTGGAGGCGGCACTCGGCCTCGAGTTCGACGTCGCGCGCGGCGAGATTCGCCTGCGCAACCCGCATCTGCCGGCGTTCCTCAACGAGGTGATCCTGCGCGATCTGCGCCTTGGCGAATCCAGCGTCGATCTTCGCGTCAGCCGTCACGGCGACGACGTGGCGCTGGAAGTGTTGCGCACGCGCGGTCAGATCCAGGTCTCGATCGTGCTGGCGCGCTAGAGGCGCGAGGAGGAGGTCATGCGTGCGATCGGAAGGTTGGTCTTGGGCGTGGCGATCGTCGCGGGCTTGACGGTCGCCGAATCGCGCGCGGCCGAGGAGCCGCCTGCATCCCCGAGCGAGGCAAAGGCACCGGCAAATGTGCAACCGCCGGCTTCCACGGTGCCCGTCACGCCCAAGGACGCCGCGCCGCCGCCATCGGTGACCATCATCGGCGCGAGCGAGGCCCACGGCGTTCTCGGCCGCGACGTTCGCAGCGCCGCCGGCGAGGACATGGGTCGCATCGTCGACGTCATCGTCGATCGCACCGGCCATGTCCGCGCTGCGGCGATCGATTTCGGCGGCTTCCTCGGCGTCGGCAGCCGCAAGATCGTCGTCGACTGGAACGCGCTGCGCTTCGGCAAGATCGCCAACAAGAAGGACAGCATCACGCTGGAATTGACCAAGGCGCAGGTCGCGGCCGCACCGGAATACAAGGAGGACACGCCGATCGTCGTGCTCGGCGCGTCCGGCAGCCTTCAGCCGCTGCAAGCGATCCAGTGAGGTGCAGGGAGGGCTGACCGCCCGTGCTGTTGTCGAGGAAGCCGAATCATGCAGATCGCGGCGGCGTCGTCGAGCAGGACAACGTCGCGGAGCCGGCGGCTGCGGGCATTCCGGCGCCGTCGCGCCAGAGCCTGCGCGGCCTCGACTGGTTCATCTTCTTCCTCGCCGACGTGCAGACCGGATTCGGTCCCTTCATCGCGGTCTATCTGACGACGCAGAAATGGACCCAGGTCGAGATCGGGTTCGTGCTGTCGATCGGCGGCATCGTCGCCCTGATCGGCCAGATGCCGGGCGGCGCGATCATCGATGCCGCGAAATCGGAGCGCCTCGTCGCTGCCCTCGCGATCGCGACCATCGGCGCCTGCGCGCTGGCCTATGCGGCGATGCCGATCTTCGCCGTCGTGGTGACCGCCGCCACGCTGCATGCGATGGCGAGCTGCGTGCTCGGGCCGGCGATCGCCGCGATCAGCCTCGGCCTCGTCGGCCCGCTCGCGATCGGCGAGCGGCTCGGGCGCAACGCGCGCTTCGCCTCGCTCGGCAACGGCGTCGCGGCGGCGGTGATGGGCACCGCGGGCTACCTGTTATCGAGCCGCTCGGTCTTCCTGGTCACCTTCCTGCTCGTGATTCCAACCCTGATCGCTCTGTCGCGCATCCGCGAGAACGAGGTCGACATCAGGCGCTGTCACGGCGAGCTGCCGCCTGAAGCCGCCGACCGCGGCGATCCCAATATCTGGCACCTGATCCGGCAGCGCCCGCTCATCGTGTTCGCGCTCAGCGTGCTGCTGCTGCAGCTCGCGAACGCCGCGATGATGCCGCTGATGGCGAGCGCGGTGACGGCGCGATCGAGCCAATGGGCGACCGTGCTCGTCGCCTTTTGCATCGTCGTTCCGCAAGCGATCGTGGCGCTGCTGTCGCCGACGGTGGGGCGCAAGGCGCAAGCGTGGGGCCGGCGCCCGCTGCTGCTGATCGGATTCGGTGCTCTGGCGATTCGCGGCCTGTTGTTTGCGACCGTGCGCGATCCGTATCTGTTGGTGCTGGTGCAGGTGTTCGACGGCATCACCGCGGCGGTCTTCGCGGTGATGATCCCGCTGATCGTCGCCGACGTCGCGTTCGGCAGCGGGCATTTCAACCTGGCGCAGGGGATCGTCGGCACCGCAACGGGCATCGGCGCGTCGCTGAGCACGGTGCTTGGCGGCTATGTCAGCGACAAGTTCGGCAATGCCACCGCATTCATCGGGCTGTCCGGCGTTGCCGCAGCGGGGCTCCTGCTGATCTTCTTTGTGATGCCGGAGACGCGGCGCACGGGTCTGACCGCCACCAAAGAAGTGGCCGACTGAAACGAATTCAGCCGGCCAAAGTGGGGGGAGGAAGAAGCATCAGGCGTCGAGATTGTGCAGGCGCTGGCGGTTGCGCAGCACGATCTGGCGGGCACCGGAGAAACCGAGGATGCCCTGAGCGTGAAGCTGCGACAGCGCGCGCGACACGGTCTCCAGCGTGAGGCCGAGATAGTCGCCGATGTCGCGGCGGCACATCGGCAGCGCCATCATGCCGGCGACGGCGAGGCGGCGGTCCATTTCGAGCAGGAAGGTCGCGACGCGCTCCATCGCAGTCTTGCGGCCCAGCAGCAGCATGTGGTCCTCAGCGTGGCGCAGCTCGCCGGCGGTCATGGCCCAGAGCTTGCGGGCGACCTGCACGTCGGTGCCGGCGGCCTTTTCCAGGCTGGCGCGCTTCACGAGGCGAACGCTGGTGTCGATGATGGCTTCAGCGGCGAGGCGGTGAGCGGGACCGGATTCGAGGCCGAAGACGTCGCCGGGAAGATGGAAGGCGCCGATCTGGCGGCGGCCGTCGGAGAGAAGCTTGTAGCTGCGTACTGCGCCGGTGACGACCTGATAGACATATTCGGCCGCCTCCTCCTCGCCATAGATCTCCTCGTCCTTGCCGTAGGAGAACTCGGTGGCGACCAGACCGACATGGCCCACGATCGCGCCGAACTGGTCGGTAACAGGGTGGGCAGGGGCAATCTTGCCACCGATTTGGGTGTTGATCGCCGGGGTGTTGAGCGTCTGGGTCAGCATCTGCGCCATCTCCGTTGTGATGACGCTTTCCTACGTGGTATCGGGTGCCTCGAAAATTTCGCGAGATATCTTAAGGGGGGTGCCTTACGTAGAATCCCGTAGGTCAGGCGCGGGGGCGGTCCTTGATCGCGTGGCGGATGCACTTGACGAGGTTTTCATCCAGAAGCGGCTTCAAAACCACGTCCTTGATGCCCGCCATCGCGGCCCGGGCCGAGATGTTCTCGTCGGGATAGCCGGTGATCAGGATCACGGGCGCGTCGCGGTGGGATTTGCGAAGCCGGCCGGTCAAATCGATGCCGTTGATGTCGGGCATCTTGTAGTCGATGACGTAGCAGTCCGGCCCGGGGGCGGCGCCAAGATTGAGCAGCGCCGTGCCGCTCCTGAAGGTCCGCACGGCGAAGCCGTCGGTTTCCAACAGAAAACGCAGGGATCCGAGGACTGCGGCATCATCATCGACCACAAAGACGGTGGGTTGTGGGGAGGACGATGGCCGCGCACCATGTGGGCTGACATCAACCATGCTGTCTGACTAGCATGGCCCCGTGAAGCCGCCTTGACCTGCCTCAATCGTTGAGCATGCCGGCGCGCATCGCGAGGCGAACCAGTTCCGAAAGGCTGCTCGCCTGCATCTTGGTCATGACGTTGGCCCGGTAGACTTCGATGGTCCGCGGGCTGATGTCGTATTCGCGGGCGATCAGCTTATTGGAGAGGCCCGCGACCAGCCCCTCCATGACCTGGCGCTCCCGCGGGCTCAAGGATGCGACGCGGGCAGCGATGTCCTGCGCGACGGCTTCGTTCCTGGCGGCGGGCTCGGCCTGGCGGAGCGCCGACTCGATCATGGCAGTGAGACGGTCGTCATCGAATGGTTTTTCCAGGAAGTCGACCGCCCCGAGCTTCATCGCCTCGACCGCCAGCGGCACGTCGCCGTGACCGGTCATGATCACGATCGGAAACGGGCTTTGCTGCGCCTTCATCCGCTTCAAGAGCTCGATGCCGTCGAGGCCGGGCATGCGCACGTCGGAGACGATGCAGCCGAAACCGAGGCCGGGCAGGGCTTCAAGAAAGGCGAGCGCGTCGTCGAACAAAGTGACGGCGAAGCCGGCGGAATCCAGCAGGAAGTTCAGCGAGTCCCGCATCGCCGCGTCGTCGTCGATGACGTAAACATTTCCCTTGGTCGTCATGGATCAGCTCTCGTCGGTTGCCGGCAGGGTGAAGCGGAACGTCGCTCCGCCCGCTGCGTTGCTCTCGGCCCACATGCGGCCGCCATGGGCCTCGATGATCGAGCGGCTGATGGAGAGTCCCACGCCCATGCCGGTGTCCTTGGTGGTGAAGAAGGTCTGGAACAGGTTTGGAATGATGTCTTCCCGGAAGCCGATGCCGGTGTCGGCGACCTCCACCTCGATCATGCCGTCGGCGACACGGGTGTTGGCGACAACGAGCTCGCGCCGCTGCGACTGCGCCATCGCCTCGAGCGCGTTGCGAAACAGGTTGACCAGCACCTGCTGAATCTGCACCCGGTCGGCGAGAACGAGGTCGGCGTCGGGATCGAGGCTGAAGCGGAGCTGCACGTTCTGCTCGCGCGCGCCGGCGAGCCCGAGCGCGCCGGCTTCCTCGATAAGCTTGGACAGGCTCTCGACCCGCTTCTCGGATTCGCCGCGGGAGACGAAGTCGCGCAGGCGGCGGATGATCTGGCCGGCGCGCAATGCCTGTTCCGCCGCGCGGTCCAGCGCGCTTTCGACCTTCGGCATGTTGGGATCGGTGCTGCCGGCGAGGAGGCGCCGCGATCCCTTCATGTAATTGCTGATCGCCGCCAGCGGCTGGTTGAGCTCGTGGGCGAGCGCGGAAGCCATCTCGCCCATCGCGGTCAGCCGCGACACGTGCACGAGCTCGGATTGCAGCTCCTGGAGCCGCGCCTGGGTCTGCTGGTGCTCGGTGAGGTCGCGGACGAAGCCGGTGAAATGGGGCTCGCCCGCGCGTTGCGTCTTCCCGACGGACAGGTGCATCGGGAAGGTCGTGCCGTCGCGGCGTTTGCCCGTCACGATCCGGCCGATGCCGATGATGTGCGGATCATTGGTCCTGAGATAGCGCGTGAGATAGCTGTCGTGACGCGACTGATCGGGCTCCGGCATGAGAATGCTCACGTTCCGGCCGATCGCTTCCTGCTTGCTGTAGCCGAACAGCCGCTCCGCCGCGCTGCTGAAGAGCTGCATGATGCCGCGTGAATCGATGACGATCATGGCATCGGGCACCGTTTCGAGAATCGAGCGAAGATGATTCTCCTGGGACCGCAGGGCCTCTTCGAGCTGCTTCTCCTCGTTGATGTCCAGGAATATCCCGCTGAGATGACGCGGCATGCCCGCATCGTCCCGGATCACGCCGGCCCTGGCCCGGATCCATTGGCCGTTTCCGGACGCGCCGCTGACCTTGAAGGACAAGTCGAGGCCCCCGCCACCTTCCGATGTGCGCCCGATCGCCTTCAGGAGGTGGTCCCGATCGCCCGGCTCCAACAGGGAAAGAAAGAGATCGTAGCTGACGGCCCGGTCCGGCTGCAGGCCGAACAGTCGCCTGGCCGTGTCCGACCAGTCGAGCTCGCGAGTCTGCAGGTCGAGGTCCCAGGTGCCGACCCCGAATCCCTCGATGCGGACTCGGAAATGCTCGCCCCGACCATCGTCTGCCGGATGGTTCCCGCGGGTCGGCGCCAAGGTTCTGCTCCTATTCTCGGCGGACCGGCAGGATGCCGTTACCGCTTCGGCAATGTCGCCCAAGGCTCGGCCGGAGGCAAGCGTGGACGTTGAATCCACTGCCGGACTCCCCATTCCGGGAGAGTGGGCAGCCAGAGACCTCGATTTGATCTAGCTCAGCCTGTTGCGCGGCAGCAGGTCTAGGATTCAAAAAATTCTGTAATGCTGGAGATCCCCGATGACATACGCCACCGTCATGGTCAGCCTGGCGCTCGATCAGCCCAACGAAGCGCGTCTTCAGGTCGCAGGCGAGCTCGCCGAACGATTCGAGGCGGCCATCGTCGGGGTCGCTGCGGCGCAGTTCGTCCCGCCGCTCTATTTCACCGACGGCGCAGAGGCGCAAGCGCTGATCGACGAGGGCGAAGCTTCGATCAAGCGGCGGCTGGCCGGGCTCGAAGCGCAATTCCGCGCCGCCGTGAAGAATCGCGGTGGGCATGCGGAGTGGCGCAGCGCGATGGATTATCCGGCCCGCTTCGTCACGGCGCAGGCGCGTTGCGCCGACATCGTCGTCAGCGGCGGGCAGAGCCCGGCCTTCTCCGATGCTTTCTCGCTGGCGAGTCCCAAGGACCTGGTGATGCAGACCGGCCGCCCGCTGCTCGTCGTTCCCGACCGGGCCAACTGGCTCGACCTGCGCAGCGTGCTGGTGGCGTGGAAGGACACGCCGGAAGCGCGGCGGGCGGTGGCGGGCGCGCTGCCGATGCTGCACAAGGCGAAGGACGTCACCATCGTGGAAATCCCGGAGCGGGGCGACGACCGTTCGGCCGTGATGGCCGGTGTCAGCGACGTTGCCGCCTGGCTCGGCCGCCACGGCATCACCGCGACTGCGCGGGTTCTCGAGGCCGCAGGAAACGAAACCCCTGCTGCGCGGTTGGAGAAAGTCGCCGGCGACACCGGCGCGGGCCTGATCGTCGCGGGCGCCTATGGTCATTCGAGATTTCGCGAACTGATCCTCGGAGGCGTCACCCAATATCTGGTGACGCAAACCGTCCGCAGCGTGCTGCTGTCGCACTGACCATCGTCCGGCCAGTTGGAGGAATCGAGGAGGACGCGCCGTGTACCAATTTCTTGAACAGACCGTCGACGGCTACATGACGCGCAACGTCAAGACGGTGCAGCGCGGCCTCGATTTGTTCCAGCTCAGCGAGATGTTCGAGACCGACGATTTCAATTCCTATCCGGTCGAAGACGACGGGCAGGTGGTCGGCATCGTCACCAAGTTCGACATCCTGAAGTGCTTCGCCTTCACGCCGAGCCAGATGTTGCCGCGCTACGACGACCTGATGAGCCGCAAGATCGGCGACGTCATGACGCCCGAGTTCATCTATGTCAGCCCCGACACGCGGCTGACGCGCGTGCTCCAGATCATGGTCGAGCACCGCATCAGGAGCATCATCGTGCTCGACGGCACACAGAAGCTGGCCGGCATCATCGCGCGCGAGGACGTCATCGCGGCGCTCAAGGCGACGGCGCGGGAGTGAGGTCTGGATCCTTCTGTTCCAACCTCCGCGATTTCACGGAGGTTATCTATCTTTCTTCCCTTCTCCCCTTGCGGGAGAAGGTGGCGCGAAGCGCCGGATGAGGGGTCCGCTTCAACGGAAAAACTTTTCGTGCGGAACCAACCCCTCACCCAAGTGAGTTTGCCGCACCTTTCTCGCTGCCCTCTCCCACAAGGGGAGAGGGCATTTCAACTGGCACTGCATCGGCTCACATTAACAGAAATCCATCTATCTTGATTTCAATCAATTCGCCGCGAGGGTGGATGTGGTTTCTGGCAGCGTGTTCTTTCAGAGAGAATCCGCATGAGCCAGCCCTCCATCTCAAAATCCATGACCATCGGTGAAAGCGGCTTGGCTGTCGTATTCGCAGTCACCGCTTTCCTCTGCGTGATCGCCTCGGCCAAGGCGCTCGATGCGCCCTTCGCGTTCCACGCTGCGCTCAGCGCGGCGGCGAGCCTCGCTGCGGTGTTCTTCATCGTCAACCGCTACTTCGAGCGGCCGGCGGCGCTGCCGGCCCAGGAGATCAACGGCCGCCCGAACTACAGCATGGGGCCGATCAAGTTCTCGGCCTTCATGGCGATGTTCTGGGGCATTGCCGGATTCCTCGTCGGCCTCATCATCGCCTCGCAGCTGGCCTGGCCCGCGCTGAACTTCGATCTGCCCTGGATCAGCTTCGGCCGCCTGCGTCCGCTGCACACCTCCGCCGTGATCTTCGCCTTCGGGGGCAACGTGTTGATCGCGACCTCTTTCTACGTGGTGCAGAAGTCCTGCCGCGCGCGCCTTGCCGGTGACCTCGCGCCGTGGTTCGTCGTGCTCGGCTACAACTTCTTCATCCTGATCGCCGGCACCGGCTATCTGCTCGGCGTCACCCAGTCGAAGGAATATGCCGAGCCGGAATGGTACGCCGATCTGTGGCTGACGATCGTCTGGGTCGTCTATCTGCTCGTCTTCCTTGCCACCATCTTCAAGCGCAAGGAGCCGCACATCTTCGTTGCGAACTGGTTCTATCTCGCCTTCATCGTGACGATCGCGGTGCTGCATCTCGGCAACAACCCGGCGCTGCCCGTTTCGGTGTTCGGTTCGAAGTCCTACGTCGCCTGGGGCGGCATCCAGGACGCCATGTTCCAGTGGTGGTACGGCCACAACGCGGTCGGCTTCTTCCTGACCGCCGGCTTCCTCGCCATCATGTACTACTTCATCCCGAAGCGCGCCGAGCGGCCGATCTATTCCTACCGGCTCTCGATCATCCACTTCTGGGCGCTGATCTTCCTCTACATCTGGGCAGGTCCCCACCATCTGCACTACACGGCGCTGCCGGACTGGACGCAGACGCTCGGCATGACCTTCTCGATCATGCTGTGGATGCCCTCCTGGGGCGGCATGATCAACGGCCTGATGACGTTGTCGGGTGCCTGGGACAAGCTGCGCACCGATCCCGTGCTGCGCATGCTCGTGGTCTCCGTCGCCTTCTACGGCATGTCAACCTTCGAAGGCCCGATGATGTCGATCAAGGTGGTCAATTCGCTCAGCCACTACACCGACTGGACCATCGGCCACGTGCATTCCGGCGCGCTCGGCTGGGTCGGCTTCGTCTCCTTCGGCGCGCTGTACTGCCTGGTGCCGTGGGCCTGGAACCGCAAGGGCCTCTACAGCCTCAAGCTCGTCAACTGGCACTTCTGGGTCGCCACCCTTGGCATCGTCCTCTACATCTCGGCGATGTGGGTCTCCGGCATCCTGCAAGGCCTGATGTGGCGCGCCTACACCTCGCTCGGCTTCCTCGAATATTCCTTCATCGAGACCGTCGAGGCGATGCATCCCTTCTACATCATCCGCGCCGCAGGCGGCGGCCTGTTCCTGATCGGCTCGCTGATCATGGCCTACAATCTTTGGATGACGGTTCGCGTCGGCGAGCAGGAAGTCCAGATGCCCGTCGCTCTTCAGCCGGCGGAATGAGGAGCTCAAGCAATGTCGTTCTGGACACGCCACCAAATCTTCGAAAAGAACTCGATCATCCTGATTGTCGGCATCCTGCTGGTGGTCGCGGTCGGTGGTCTCGTTGAGATCACTCCGCTGTTCTACCTCAAGAGCACGATCGAGAAGGTCGATGGGGTCAGGCCCTACACGCCGCTGGAGCTGGCGGGGCGCAACGTCTATGTCCGCGAGGGCTGCTATCTCTGCCATTCGCAGATGGTCCGGCCCCTGCGCGACGAGGTCGAGCGCTACGGCCACTTCTCGCTCGCCGCCGAGAGCATGTACGATCACCCGTTCCAGTGGGGCTCCAAGCGCACCGGCCCGGATCTCGCCCGTGTCGGCGCCAAATATTCCGACGAGTGGCACGTCACCCATCTGGCCAACCCGCGCGCGATCGTGCCGCAGTCCGTGATGCCCGGCTATCCGTTCCTCAGCAAGGCCGAGGTCGACCCGGATGCGATCGCCGGCGACATGCGCACCCTCAGGACCGTCGGCGTCCCTTATAGCGACGAGCAGATCGCCAATGCCGCCGGCGACCTGAAGGCCCAGGCCGATCCGGACAATGCCGGCACCGACGCCTTCACCAAGCGCTACGCCAAGGCCGTCGTACGCAATTTCGACGGCAAGACCGGCACGCCGACCGAGATGGACGCGCTGGTCGCGTACCTGCAGATGCTCGGCACGCTGGTCGACTTCAAGATCTACAACGAGAAAGCCAATCTTCGCTGAGAAGGCATGAACGATGAAAGCCATCCTGACCGTCCATAATCTTGCGTCCGATCTCGCGACGACGATCTGGACACCGGTGTTCGTCGCGATCTTTCTCGCGATCATCGCCTACGCATTTTGGCCCCGTAACAAGGCTGCGTTCGACAAGGCAGCGCACCTGCCCTTGCGGGAGGAGTGAGAAAACATGACCGATCATTCTAGCGACATCGATTCCGTCTCCGGCAAGTCAACGACCGGACACGAGTGGGACGGCATCAAGGAGCTCAACACGCCGCTGCCGCGGTGGTGGGTGATCACCTTCTATCTCACCATCGTCTGGTCGATCGGCTACTGGATCGTCTATCCGGCCTGGCCGCTGATCCAAAGCAGCACCACCGGCCTGTTCGGCTACTCCTCGCGCGCCGACGTCGCGGTCGAGCTCGCCAACCTCGAGAAGATCCGGGGTGACAAGATGGCGGCGCTGGGCACGGCCTCGCTCGCCGACATCCAGAAGGATCCGGCTCTGCTGGCGCTTGCGCGCGCCAAGGGCAAGACGGTGTTCGGCGACAATTGCGCGCCGTGCCACGGCACGGGTGCGACGGGGTCCAAGGGCTATCCCAACCTGAACGACGACGAATGGCTGTGGGGCGGCTCGCTCGACCAGATCATGCAGACCATCCAGTTCGGCGTGCGGTCGGGCCATGCCAAGACCCATGAGGGGCAGATGCTCGCCTTCGGCAAGGATGGCGTGCTGAAGGGCGACGAGATCGTCACCGCCGCCAATTACGTGCGGTCGCTGTCGGGCCTGTCGACCCGCAACGGCTATGACGCCGCCAAGGGCCAGAAGATCTTCGCGGAGAATTGCGCCGCCTGCCACGGCGACGCCGGCAAGGGCAACCAGGAGATGGGCGCACCTGATCTGACCGACAAGATCTGGCTCTACGGCTCCGACGAGGCGAGCCTGATCGAGACCATCGGCCAGGGCCGCGCCGGCGTGATGCCGGCCTGGGAAGGCCGGCTCGATCCCGCCACCATCAAGGCGATGGCGGTCTACGTCCACTCGCTCGGCGGCGGCAAATAGGCCGATCCGCGACCGACGACTTCCGGCGGGGGCGAAGAAAAGCGCCCCCGTTTGCGTTGGATCAACCTGCGCGGCGGTGCCGGGTCTAGGTTTAATCGCACCTTTGAAGAAGCTCGAGGCGATGAACAAGACCGTCAATCCGAACGAACTGAAGCTCGCGGACGACGTCGGGCCGCTCTATGCGGCCCGCAAGAAGGTCTATCCCCAGAGCGTCTCCGGTACTTTCCGCCGGATCAAATGGGGCCTGATGGCATTCTGCCTCGGCGTCTACTACTTCCTGCCCTTCGTGCGCTGGAATCGCGGTCTCGGCGCGCCGAGCCAGGCGGTGCTGATCGATCTTCCCAACAGCCGCTTCTATTTCTTCTTCATCGAGCTGTGGCCGCAGGAGGTCTATTACTTCACGGGCCTGTTGATCGTCGCCGCGGTGGCGCTGTTCCTGATGAACTCCATCGGCGGGCGGATCTGGTGCGGCTATCTCTGTCCGCAGACGGTGTGGACCGACCTGTTCTACGCGGTCGAACGCCTGATCGAGGGCGACCGGCGCGAGCGGATGAAGAAGGACAAATCGTCCGATCCGATGAAGCTGGAGCGCATCTCCGAGATCGTGCTCAAGCATTCGATCTGGCTCATGATCGCCTGGTGGACCGGCGGCGCCTGGGTGCTCTATTTCAACGACGCGCCGACCCTGGTGAAGGAGCTCGTCACCTTCCAGGGGCCGATGCTCGCCTATATCTGGATCGGCATCCTCACCGCGACGACCTATCTGCTCGCCGGCTTCATGCGCGAGCAGGTCTGCACCTATATGTGTCCGTGGCCGCGCATTCAGGCAGCACTCACCGACGAATGGGCGCTCAACGTCACCTATCGCTATGACCGCGGCGAGAAGCGCACCTCGGTGAAAAAGGCCGTCGAGCTGCGCGCCCTCGGCCAGCAGGTCGGCGATTGCGTCGACTGCTACCAATGCGTCGCGGTCTGCCCGACCGGCATCGACATCCGCAACGGGCCGCAGATGGAATGCATCCAGTGCGGCCTCTGCATCGACGCATGCGACAACGTGATGACAAAGATCGGCCGGCCGAAGCGGCTGATCGGCTACGACAACGACATCAACATCCATCGCCGCCAGGAAGGCAAGGCGCCGATCTACCGGATCGTCCGGCCTCGCACCGTCGTCTATAGTGCCATTATCGCGGCCGTCGGCGGCTTCATGATCTATACGCTGGCGACCCGCAGCCTGCTCGACGTCAACGTGCTGCACGACCGCAACCCGGTCGCGGTCAAGCTGAGCGACGGCTCGATCCGCAACGCCTATACGGTGCGGCTGCTGAACAAGAGCGGCTACGACCGCGTCATCGCGATCGACGTCGAGGGGCCCGTGAACCCCACGATGCACGTCGTCGGCATCGATTCGGTCACGCCGGACCGTCCGATCATCGTGATCCCGCGCGATGCGACCAGCGAGCTGCGGCTGCTGGTCACCGCGCCGGCCGAAAACAATCCAGAGAAATCGATTCCGGTCCGCTTCCACGTCATGGACATCGGGCTCGGGGTCGCCGCGAGCGCCACCGACAATTTTGTCGCGCCGTAAGATCAGGAGACCACCATGTCATCCAAGCCGCTGACCGGAACCAAGGTTTTCCTGATGCTGGTCGCTTTCTTCGGCCTCGTGATCGGCGTCAATGCCACCATGATGAAGCTCGCCATCGCAACGCTGCCCGGCACCGACGTCGACAGCCCCTATGCCGCGGGCCTCGTCTACGATCGCGAGATCTCGGCGGCGCAGGACCAGGCCGCGCGGAAGTGGAAGGTCAACGCCCATGTCGAGCGCCGCAACGATGGCGGCGCCTCGGTCCAGGTCGAGGCCCGCGACGCCGGCGGCCAGCCGATCTCCGGGCTGAAGTTCGGCGGCCGGCTGGAGCGGCCGACCGACAAGCGCGCCGACCTCGCCGTCGAGCTCAGCGAAGCCGGCATCGGCCTCTATCGCGGCAATGCGGCGTCCGTCGCGCCGGGCCAATGGGACCTGGTGATCGAGGGCGAGGCGCGGGGGACACGCGTGTTCATGTCGCGCAACCGCGTGATCCTGAACTGAAGGATTCCGTCATGCAGGTCACGCGCGATTTCTCTCATTACGTCCGCGATGCGGGCGAGGGCCTCCGGCACATCGATCTCGCCGTCGAGGGCGTTCACTGCGCCGGCTGCATGGCCAAGATCGAGCGCGGGCTCTCGGCCATCCCCGACGTCACCCTGGCGCGCGTCAACCTCACCGACCGCCGCGTCGCGCTGGAATGGAAGGCGGGCACGCTCGACCCCGGCCGTTTCATCGACCGGCTCGAAGAGCTCGGCTACAAGGCCTATCCGTTCGAGACCGAGAGTGCGGAAGTGGCCGAGGTCGCCGAATCCCGCTTCCTGCTGCGCTGCCTCGGGGTCGCCGCGTTCGCCACCATGAACGTGATGATGCTGTCGATCCCGGTGTGGTCCGGCAACGTCTCGGACATGCTGCCGGAGCAGCGCGATTTCTTCCACTGGCTGTCGGCGCTGATCGCGCTGCCGGCGGCGGCCTATGCCGGCCAGCCGTTCTTTCGCTCGGCCTGGCGCGCTCTGTCGGCCAAGACCACCAACATGGACGTGCCGATTTCGATCGGCGTGATCCTGGCGCTCGGCATGTCCGTGGTCGAGACCATCCACCACGCCGAGCATGCCTATTTCGACGCCGCGATCATGCTGCTGACCTTCCTCCTGGTCGGCCGCTTCCTCGACCAGAACATGCGGCGGCGGACCCGCGCGGTCGCCGGCAATCTCGCCGCGCTGAAGGCTGAGACGGCCGCGAAGTTCATCGGGCCCGACGAGATCTCGCAGGTGCCGGTGGCGGCGATCAATCCGGGCGACATCGTGCTGCTCCGGCCCGGCGAGCGCTGCGCGATCGACGGCACCGTGATCGAAGGGCGTTCCGAGATCGACCAGAGCCTGATCACCGGCGAGACGCTCTATGTCACGGCCGAGCAGGGCACGCCGGTCTATGCGGGATCGATGAACATCTCCGGCAGCTTGCGGGTGCGGGTCTCGGCTGCCTCCGAGGCGACGCTGCTCGCCGAGATCACGCGGCTGCTCGACAACGCGCTCCAGGCGCGCTCGCGCTACATGCGCCTTGCCGACCGGGCCTCGCGGCTCTATGCGCCGGTGGTGCATGCGACCGCGCTCCTGACCATTCTCGGATGGGTCCTCGCCGGTGCGAGCTGGCACGATGCGATCGTGACCGGCGTCGCCGTGCTTATCATCACCTGTCCCTGCGCCCTAGGGCTTGCGATCCCGACGGTGCAGACGGTGGCCTCGGGCGCGATGTTCAAGGCCGGTGTTCTGCTCAATGCGGGCGATGCGATCGAGCGGCTGGCTGAAGCCGACCATGTGATCTTTGACAAGACCGGCACGCTGACGCTGCCCGAGCTCGAAGTGATGAATGCCGCCGACATTCCCACCGATGTCTTCGAACTCGCCGGCCGGCTCGCACTGTCGAGCCATCACCCGGTGGCTGCCGCCGTCGCGCAAGCTGCCGGTGCGAAGTCTCCGATCCTCAGTGCGGTGGAGGAGGCCGGGCAGGGTGTCCGTGCGACCGTCGACGGCCTCGAGCTTCGCCTCGGCCGTCCCTCCTTCTGCGGTGCCGAGGCGCTGGTCGCCAGCGCCTTGGTCGATCCCGAAGCTTCCATCGTCGCGTTCAGCAAGGGCAGCGAAAAATTCATCCTCTCGGTTCGCCAGGGCCTGCGACCCGATGCCAAGGCGGTGATCGCGGCTCTGAAGGCGCGCAACATCGGCATCGAGATCCTGTCCGGCGATCGCGAGCCGGCCGTGAAGGCCGCGGCCCAATCGCTCGACATCCCCGAGTGGCGCGCCAGCGTCACCCCGGCCGACAAGATCGCGCGGATCGAGGAGCTGAAACGGCGCGGTGCGAAAGTGCTGATGGTCGGCGACGGCATGAACGATGCGCCATCGCTCGCGTCGGCCCATGTCTCGATGTCGCCGATCTCGGCCGCGCATCTCAGCCAGGCCACCGCCGATCTCGTCTTCCTCGGCCGGCCGCTGGCTCCCGTCGTCGCCGCCATCGACGCCTCGCGCAAGGCGCTGCATTTGATGCGGCAGAACCTCTGGCTTGCGATCGGCTACAATGTGCTCGCGGTGCCGGTTGCGATCAGCGGCGTCGTGACGCCCCTGATCGCCGCTGCCGCCATGAGCGGATCGTCGATCCTGGTGATGCTGAACTCGCTGCGCGCCCGCAGCGCCTCGCGGGAGATCGTGTAATGGAGATACTGGTCATCCTGGTCCCGCTAGCATTGATGCTCGGAGGTGCCGGTCTCGTCGCTTTCCTGTGGTCGCTCAGGAGCGGCCAGTACGACGATCTCGACGGCGCCGCCTGGCGCGCGATCGCCGACGACGAGCCGCCGCAGGAAGCGCCGGCCAAGCGCTAGCGTTTCAGGGCGAATGTAAGCAGGGCTGCGGCAGCGAGCGCCGCGCCCACGCCGAATACGCACGCCTGCCATCCGAAAGCGTCGAACAGGCGCCCGAGCACGGCGGTGCCGACCAGTCCGCCGCAGAAGTAACACGTAAGATAGATCCCGCTGGCGATGCCGCGATTGTCGGCTGCGGCCTGTCCGACGAAACCCGTCGCGGCGGCCTGTGCGAAGAATGTGCCGACCCCGACCAGGACCATGCCGGCGAGCACTTCGCCCAGACGCGGCGACAGCATCAAGGGCAGGCCGAGCCCGGCAACAGCGAGCGCGCCCCAGATCGTGGGCCGCGTTCCCAGCCGCGCCGCCACCCTGCCGGCCAGAAGCGTCGTGACGATCGACGGCAAGAAGACGAAATAGACGAGGCCGAGATCCATCATGCCGAGCGACAGCGGCGGCCGCACCAGCACGAAATTGACGTAGGTGAAGGTGCCGATGAAGGCGAACAGGATGCAGAAGCCGATGCCGAAAGAGGCGCGCAGCTGCGGATTGCGCCAATGCGCGATGGTGGCGGCGAGCGGCGAAGCCGCCGGCGTCATCGCATGCATCGGCGGCACGCGGTTGACGGTGAAATAGACCAGCGCGGCGCCGGCAAGATTGAGCGCCGCGAAGAAGTAGAAGTTCCAGGCGAGGCCGAGGCCATCGGCCAATGCGGCCGAGATCAGCCGGCCGACGAGATTGCTGGCGACATTGCCGGTGATGTAGGCGGCAAAGGCGCCGCCGGCGTCCATGGCGCTGCATTGCTCGCCGAGATAGGCGAGGGTGAGCGCGAAGGCGGACGCCATGCACAGGCCCTGCGCGGCCCGCAACGCGGCGAAGACGGCAAGATTGGGCGCGACAGCAAGCAGGCTGGTGGGGACCGCAAGCAGGGCCAGGCTGAGCAGGATGCCCGTTCGCCGGTCGATGCGCGGGCTGAAGAAGCCGACGACGAGGCTGGCTGCGGCCATGCCGAAGGTGCTGGCATTGACGGCAAAGCCCATTGCCGCGGGTGTGACGCCGTAGTGCCGTGTCAGCGAGGGCAGGATCGCCTGCGTCGCGAAGAGATCGACGACCGTCAGGAATGCGGTGAGGCCGATCACGAGCGAGCGAAACGCGAAGCCAGGGGAATGCGCATTCATCGTCGTCGCGATCGGTTTGATCGATGCGGAAAGATCGGTCATGTCGTTGCGCTCCCTCATGCCCTGGCATGCCCCGAGCGCGCGCCTCGTCCTTCGAGACGACCGCGGAGCCTGTCATCGGGCCGCGCTCTGCGCGGACCCGGTGGCGGTCTCCTCAGGATGAGGCTAAGCGACATCGTGGCCGCCGAGGCTGCTGCCGCACACTCCGTCCTCATCCTGAGGAGCCCGCCTGAAGCGGGCGTCTCGAAGGATGGCCGCACGGAATTACATATGGCGATCGTTGGGATCCTTGCGGACGTCGCCGACATAGAGAATGACGGTCTCCTTGCCGAGGTTCTTCCACCAGTGCGAGGTGCCGTGGACTTCGGGGCGGATGTCGCCGGCCTTGTGCACGATCGGGTCGACGCAGTTGGAGGCGTATTCGACGATCTCGCCCTGCTGCACGAAGATCAGGGCCGGACGGTCGTCATGGCTGTGCCAGGGCACGATGCCGCCGGGCTCGATGGTCAGCTTGCGGAAGCGCAGCTCGCGGCCCTCAATACGGGCGGGCTGCTTGCCGAGATCGATCGCGCCGAGCGTCACGTCGGTAACGCCGACAGGCTTGTAGTCGACCATCGGCTGCGCATTCGGCTTGGTCTTGCCGGCCGGACATTCGCCGGCGAAAACCGGCGTCGCAAATGTCAGCGCGCCGAGAACGGCAACGCCTGTCCAAACCACGCGCGACATTGTGAGATGGCTAGACATGGAAAGTCTCCTCTGTTGGCCGCGAGCCCTGATGGCCGCGGGCTATGGCAGGAGCTTCGTCGAGACCTTTTCCATGTTGAAATGCCGGCTTGCTTTCGATGCGATAGCCCCGCGCTATGCCGATAGGCGGCAGCTATCGAACCGATTGGGCATCGGCATTTCCGCTTTCGCAGCATCCGGCGTCCGATGCCAGCACGCCCGATTGCGGTCGCCCCTTGCGGGCGGGCGAACCGGGAAACTAATATTCGCCTGCAAGGAAGCCGGAGCAGGAAGATGACGTCTCTCTCGCCAGCCGATGCCGAACAGCTCAGGCTCGCGTTCCAGCGCTGCCGCGACATGGACAGCACGCTGAACGAACAGCTCCGCGCCTATGCAGATGCCAGCCGCGAGGTCTTTCCGGCCTATGGCGAGGCGGTCGATCGCCTGGTCGCGCGATTGAGCGACAACGGCGGCGGCGAGACCGCGCCGCGGCCGGGCGACCCGATGCCGCCGTTCATGCTGCCCGACGAGGGTGGCCGTCTCGTGTCGCTGCCCTCGCTGCTGGAGGGAGGCCCCGTCGCGGTGATGTTCTTCCGCGGCCATTGGTGTCCCTATTGCCGGCTCAATGTCCGCGCCGTGGTCCAGGCGCTGGACCGCATCAAGGCGATGGGGGCGCAGGTCGTCGCGATCGTGCCGGAGACGCAGGAATATACCGGGCAGCTCAAGTCCGAATCCGGCGCGCCGTTTCCGATCCTGACGGATCTCGACAACGGCTATGCGCTGTCGCTCAACCTCGCGATCTGGTTAGGTGCCGAGATCCAGCAATTGCTGTCCTATCAGGACATGGCGAAATTCCACGGCAATGAGGGCTGGATGCTGCCGATCCCGGCCGTGTTCCTGGTCGGACGCGACGGCATCGTGAAAGCCCGCTTTGTCGATCCGGATTTCCGCAAGCGCATGGAGATTGACGATCTGATCGAAGCGCTGGAGCGTGCGAGCCAGGAGAATTGAGCTACGCTTTCTTCCTTCCCGCCTTGTGGGAGAAGGTGGCGCGAAGCGCCGGATGAGGGGGGTACCTCCGCAATCACAAATGAGGATTGGAGTCGCGGAGAGATACCCCTCACCCGTCTCGCCGCTATGCGGCGAGCCACCCTCTCCCACAGGGGGAGAGGGGAAGGGCGGTCGACACTGTAAAGACTACCCCGCGATCTCGCGCCAGTCGGCGCCGCGCAGCATGCGCATCACGGCGTTGCCCACGGCAGTGCGTTGCCGGCCGGCGACCCCATAGAGATTGACGGTGCGGCGGGCGTCCAGCCCCGTGACCGCGGCGCGGGTCAGCCGCTCCGGCACTGGCGAGGTGTGCGGCACCATGGCGATGCCCATCTCGGCCTCGACCAGCTCGATCAAATCGCGCTCGTTCGAGACCTCATGACCCTGTTCGATGTCGATGCCGTGCTCGCGCAGGCTCGCGGAGATGCGGCGCGCGTGCTCGCAGAAAGTTCGGCTCAGCAGCAGCTCCGATCGCAGGTCGTCCAGTTCGACCGAGCTGCGGCCGGCCAGCCGGTGCCCATCGCCGACGACGAGCTCGAAGCTCTCGGTGAACAGCGGCCAGACATCCAGCCGGTCCCAGGCCTCGTCGATCTCGGCCGCAATGCCGAGCTCGGCTTCGCCCTTCTTCAGGAAGTCGCCGACCTCCCGGCCCGAGCCGCGCAGAAAGCGGAATTCGAGCCGGTTGAACTGCCGCTTGATCTCGTTGAGATGCGGAATCAGCAAAGCGAGGTCGATCGAATGCGTCAGCGCAATGCGGAGCGCACCGATCTCTCCGCTCCTGAACGAGGAGGCGAGCGAGCGCGCGCCGATGGCCGCGTCATAGCACTGCTTCAGGAGTGGATGCATGCGCTGGCCGAGCTCAGTCAATTGCGCGGCGGGGCGTTCGCGGCGGAACAGGTCGCCGCCCAGCTCGGCCTCGAGCTGCTTGATCGCTCGCGTCAGCGAGGGCTGCGTGACGTTGCATTCCTCGGCCGCGCGCGTGAAGTTCAAGAGCTGCGCCACCGCGAGGAAATAGCGGACCTGGTGCATTTCCATGGATCGGCTCCCAGCAAAAATCGACCGGAAATCTAGCCGATCAGGGCGAAAAATGACATCCCGCCTGCGATAGCGCGGACGTATCGACTCGGAAGCCAACCGGCATTTCCGCAAATCCCGGAGATCCCGCACATTTCGCTCCAGGCTGGCGCGGTGTCGCGCCGAGAAGAGGTCCTGGATCATGAATATCCCCATCGAGACGCAGACGTCCGCTTCATCACGCGTGCTGGTCGGCAAGGTGGCGCTTGTCACCGGGTCGACCAGCGGCATCGGTCTCGGTATCGCGCGGGCCCTCGCCGCCTCGGGCGCCGACATCGTGCTCAATGGCCTTGGCGTCGCCAGCGAGATCGGCCGGACGCGCGAGCAGATCGCCGCCGAGTTCGGCGTCAAGGCCAGCTATTCGCCGGCGGACATGACGAGGCCGAAATCGATCGCCGAGATGATCGCGGCAACGGTGGCCCAATCCGGCCGGCTGGACATCCTGGTCAACAACGCCGGCATCCAGCATGTCGCGCCGCTCGACCAGTTTCCGGTCGAGAAGTGGGACCAGATCCTCGCAATCAACCTGTCCTCGGCCTTCCACACCACGCGGCTCGCGTTGCCGGCAATGCGGCAGCACGGTTTCGGCCGGATCATCAACATTGCCTCCACGCACGGCCTGGTCGGTTCGCCGTTCAAGGCAGCCTATGTCACCGCCAAGCATGGCATCGTCGGCCTCACCAAGGTGACGGCGCTGGAGACGGCGGAGCAGGGCATCACCTGCAACGCAATCTGCCCTGGTTATGTCCATACGCCGCTGGTCGAGGCGCAGATCGACGGCCAGGCCAAGGCCCATGGCATCTCCCGCGATCAGGTGATCCGCGACGTGCTGCTGGCGCAACAGCCGAACAAGCGCTTTGTTGCGGTCGAGGAGCTCGGCGCACTCGCGGTGTTCCTGTCGACGGACGCGGCGGCCTCGATCACCGGCGTTGCGCTGCCGGTCGACGGCGGTTGGACCGCGCATTGACATGGGCCGGCGCAGCAAGTCGAATACTCGAACGGTGCAAGCTCACCAGGAGCGAGACATGGGCACGCAGGACAATTCTCAGCATAAGCAGCACGACCTGCCGGGTCAGGTCGTGCTCGTGCTTCAGGGCGGCGGCGCGCTCGGCTCGTACCAGGCCGGGGTCTACCAGGCCTTGCACGAAGCCGGCATCGAGCCGGACTGGATCATCGGCACCTCGATTGGTGCGATCAATGCGAGCCTCATCGCCGGCAACGCGCCCGAGCACCGCCTCGCGCGCTTGCGTGAGTTCTGGAAGCGGATGGAGCAGCAGCCGGTCTGGAACTGGCGCACCGCGTTTCCCGGCTTCAACGAGAAGCTGGCCTATTGGTCGACCGTGACCCACGGCATTGCCGGTTTCTTCCGGCCCAATCCGCTGGCCCATGCCGGCGATTCCTATCCGCTGGGCGCCGATCACGCCGGCTATTATTCGACCGCGCCGCTGGAGAAGACGCTGAGCGAGCTCGTCGATTTTGATCTCGCCAACCGCTGCGCGCCGCGTCTGACGGTCGGTGCGGCTCATGTCGGCACCAGCGAAATGCGCTATTTCGACAGCCGCGACGGCGAGCTGACGGTGAAGCATGTGATGGCTTCGGGCGCGCTGCCGCCGGCTTTCCCCGCCGTGCGCATCGACGGCGAGCTCTATTGGGACGGCGGCATCCTGTCGAACACGCCGACCGAAGCCGTGTTCGACGACAATCCACGCAGGAACTCGCTGATCTTCTCCGTGCATCTGTGGAATCCGGTCGGGCCGGAGCCGACCACGATGGCGGAGGTGCTGAACCGGCACAAGGACGTGCAATATTCCAGCCGCATCGCCAGCCAGATCGTGCGACAGCAGCAGGCCCATCGTCTGCGCCACGTCATTAACCAGCTCGCGGCGCGGCTGCCCGAGAGCGAGCGCATCGATCCCGCGGTGAGGGAACTGACGAGCTACGGCTGCCCGACCCGCATGCATGTGGTGCGTCTGCTGGCGCCGCAGCTCGAGCACGAGACCCATACCAAGGATATCGACTTCAGTCCGTCCGGGATCACGCGGCGCTGGCACGCCGGCTATGCGCACACGAAATCGGTGCTGGCGCGCAAGCCCTGGGTCGGCGAATTCGATCCGCTCGCCGGCGTCGTGCTGCACGAGCATATGGACGAGATGCCGATGGCGGCGGAGTGAGGCTCTGTCCGTCATAGCCTCGCACGACGACGATTTTGCAGGCGCGCGGTCCGGAGTATGGTCGCCGTATCTTCGTCGCGAGGCTTGCAGTTGGTCGCTGAGAAAGATCTGGAGGAGTCGCTCGATACGCTGCGTGCCAACGCGGCGGGACCGGTCGCGGGCGTATTCGGTCCGGCCTCACTGACCTGGCAGATCGACCGGGAGGCCGTGCTCTTTCTCGGCGCCGGCCGTGCGCTGCTGCTGCAACTGGCCCATCCCTGGGTGGCGGCGGCGATCGCCGAGCATTCGCGTACCCTCGCCGATCCGATCGGCCGCTTCCATCGCACCTTCGACATCGTCTTTACGATGGTGTTCGGCTCGCTGGACCGGGCGCTGCTGTCGTCCCGGCAGCTGCATCGGCGTCACAGCATGATCGTCGGCGAGATGCCCGAGACCGTGGGGCCGTTCGCGGCCGGCTCGCGCTACTGCGCCAACGACATCCCCGCGCTGCGCTGGGTCCACGCCACGCTGGTCGAGACCGCGCTCATGGCACATGATCTGGTGCTGCCGCCACTCTCGGCGGAGGAGCGCGATCGCTATTGGAGCGAGGCCAGGCTGTACGGCGCCCTCTTCGGATTAAAGGGGGATGATTTGCCGGCGGACTGGTCCGGCTTCGTCGCCTACACCAAGGCAATGGCGCAGTCGGAGACGCTAACCGTTGGCCCTGCGGCGCGCGAGATCGCCGCGCAGATATTCAGCGGCGCGCGCCCGTGGCTGCGGCCGCCGCGCTGGTATTGCGCGCTCACCGCGAGCATGCTGCCCGAGCGCTTGCGCGCGGGCTTCGGCTTCGAGCTCGACGCGCGTGCGATCCGATCCGCCGATAACGCGCTGCGGTGGATCCGGCGCGTCTATCCGAAATTGCCTGGCCGGCTGCGCTATGTCGGTCCCTACCAGGAAGCGCAGGCGCGGCTGCGGGGCGAAGCGCGGCCCGACTGGATGACGCGGTGTCTTAATCGCGCCTGGATCGGCCGTCCGCAGATGGATGTGCGCGGGAAATAGGGACTCGAGGCAAGCTCGTTGCAGCTTGTCATTCCGGGGCGCGCGGAGCGCGAACCCGGAATCCATTTCTCCCAGCATTTCCGGCGGAGCGATGGATTCCGGGTTCGCGCCAAACGGCGCGCCTCGGAATGACAGCGGTGCCTCACGCCGACGCCAGCTTGCGGTACAGCGCGCTGTAGCTGCCGGCCGAGATGCTCCAGGAGAACGAGCGCCCCATGGCGCTGCGGCGCATCGTGTCGAGCTGGTCGTGGGCCATGAAGGCCGAGAAGGCGCGCCGCACGCCGCCGAGGAACGACTCGCGCGACGGCCTCGAGAACAGGAAGCCGGTCTCGCCGTCGCTGATGGTCTCGGCGAGGCCGCCGGTCTGGTGGCCGATCGGCAGCGAGCCGAAGCGCTGGGCGTACATCTGGCTGAGCCCGCACGGCTCGAACCGCGACGGCATCAAGGTGAAGTCGCTGCCGGCGAAGATGCGCCGCGCCTGGGCGTCGTTGAAGCCGATCGCAACTCCGATGGCGTCGGGGCGGCGGCGGTGCGCGTCGATCAAGGCCTGCTCAAGCGCCGGCTCGCCGGAGCCGGTGACCACGATCTGCCCGCCGGCATCGACGATCTCGTCCGCCGCCGACAGCACGAGGTCGATCCCCTTCTGGTGCACGAGGCGCGCGACGATGCCGAACATCGGCCCGCGCGAGACCGCCAGCCCGAACTGCTTGCGGACGTAATCCGCATTCGCCTTCTTGCCGACCCAGTCGCCGGCGCCGAATTGCTGGGCGAGCTGGGCGCAGGAGCGCGGGTCCCAGCTCTCGTCGATGCCGTTGAGGATGCCGGTGAGCTCGGCGGCGTCCGAGCGCAGGCGGAGCAGGCCCTCGAGGCCACAGCCGAACTCGGCCGTGGTGATCTCCCGCGCATAGGTGCCGCTGACCGTGGTGAGGTGCGAGGCGTAGACGAGGCCCGCCTTGAGGAAGGAGACCTGATCGTAGAACTCGACGCCGTCGATGTGGAAGGAGCTCTCCGGTGCGCCGATCCGCCGCAACGAGTCCTTCGGGAAGAGGCCCTGATAGGCGAGGTTATGGATGGTCAGGATGGACGGCAGCTTGGCGCCCTGCCAGGCCAGATAGGCCGGCACCAGCGAGGCCTGCCAGTCGTTGGCATGGATCAGGTCTGCTGCCCAATTCTTGTCCAGCTTGCCCATGGCGAGCTCAGCCGCGGCCGAGGCCAAGCGCGCGAAGCGGATGTCGTTGTCGGGCCAATCGCGCCCGAGCTCGTCGCCATAGGGGTTGCCCGGTCGGTCGTAGAGCTGCGAGCACAACAGCACATAGACCGGCAGGCCGTCCTTGGTCGCGGCACGGCCGAGCGAGCAGGCCGGCATCTCCGCGAATGCGGGACAGCGGCCAACGACCTGAATATGCGTGAGTTGCTCGATGATGTCGCGATAGCCGGGCAGCATGATCCGGATATCGGCGAAGGAGCGAAGTGCGCGGGGGAGGGCGGCGGAAACGGCGCCCAGTCCGCCGACGCGAACGAAGTCGTCCATCTCTGTGGTGACGAACAAGACCCTCAAGAACAACCGCCCTCTTTCGACCCCGCTTGCTGCTATGCAAGAACGGGTCCAGTTGTGCTGGAAATCCAAAGCCCGCCCACGCGGCACGTCTGTTCGGTAAACACTTTCCTACTCAGCCGCCGCCCTCTAGGGTCGCCGCATCAACAACAAAGATCTTCGATGGTTCCACGAGTTCAAGGCGCAGGCAGGCATGCAGCTAGCAGATAAGCATGAGGGGACGACGACAAAGGCCTTCGCGGGCCTGCGGGTGCTGGATTTTTCGACCACCATCGCCGGGCCCCATTGCACACGGATGCTCGCCGACATGGGCGCCGAGGTCATCAAGATCGAGACCGATGGCGGCGAGACGATGCGGACGCGGCCTCCCCTCCGCAACGGCTGCAGCACCGCGTTCGGTCAGCTCAATGTCGGCAAGAAGAGCGTGGTCCTCGACCTCAAGTCCGAGGATGGCAAGGAGGCGGTGCGCCGGCTGGCCGCGACGTCGGACATTCTGGTCGAGAACTTCCGTCCCGGCGTGATGCGCCGCCTTCGGCTCGACTACGACAGCCTGCGTCAGGTCAACCCGAGGCTGATCTACTGCTCGATCTCGGGCTATGGCCAGACCGGCCCTTCGGCCGAGCTGCCGGCCTACGCCCCGGTGATCCACGCGGCCTCGGGCTACGACATGGCCCATCTCGCCTACCAGCCGGGCCGCAACCGTCCCGACTATTGCGGTATCTACCACGCCGACGTCGTCACCGGGACCTATGGTTTTGGCGCGATCGCGTCGGCGCTCTATCAACGCAGCGTGACGGGCGCCGGCCAGCACATCGACGTCTCCATGCTGGAAACCATGCTGTCGCTGACGCTGACCGAGCTGCAGAGCTCGCAATTCGCGGTGCCGCCGCCGCCACGCCCGATGTTCGGACCGACCGAGACGGCAAGCGGCTACGTCATGATCACGATCGCCAGCGAGAAGACGTTCCAGGCCCTGATGGGGGTGATCGGCCGCCCGGGCTGGGTCTCCGATCCGCGTTTCGCCACCTATGCCGCGCGGCGCGCGAACTGGGCCGAGCTGATGGACGGCGTCGAAATCTGGTCGCGGCAGCTTTCGACCGATGCGTGCTTGCGCGTGCTTGGCGCTGCCGGCGTGCCGGCCTCGGCCTATCGCAGCGTGTCCGAGGCCTTGGACGATCCGCAGCTTGCGCACCGCCAGGCACTCTCCGAGGTGCGGGACGAGGGCGGCTCGTTCCAGGTGCTCAACCTGCCGTTTCGGATGTCGGGGGCTGACACGGCGCCGGCCAAGACCGTGTCCGTGCTCGGGGAGCACACCGACGCGTTGCGCCAGGAGATCGGCCTTGCGGACGGTACGGCAATTCCGCCAGGCAAAACGGCCGCGACATCCTGAGTCTCATCGCCGCCACATGCGGCGTTCGAACTCTCGTTCGTTCCTCTTGCCGAGGCGGGCATTTGTCGCCAAGCTCGCCTCCGAGTCATTCACGATCCGAAACATCGGACGAGGGATCCCGGGAGGAACCATGACGAACGCGGCGGCCTTGGCACGCAGGCGCGTGCCTATTTTCCTCGTTGCGGCATTTGCACTGGCAACGCCAGCGCAGGCGCAGAAATCAGGCGGCAGCATCACGGTCGGACAGGAGCTGGAGATCGCAGGCTTCGATCCGCTCAAGGTCGGCGTCTACGACACCTCGACCTTCACCGCTGCCGCCGCGATCTTCGACACGCTGACGACGCTGAATGACAAGGGCGAGGCCGCGCCGAAGCTCGCGGTGTCCTGGAGCCATTCCGAGGACTACAAGACCTGGACCTTCAAGCTCCGCGAAGGCGTCAAATTCCACGACGGCACGCCGTTCAATGCGCAGGCCTTCAAGGAGAATTTCGACCGGCAGAAGGACCCCGCCAACAAGTGCCGCTGCGCCTTCTACATCACCAACGTCAAGGAGGTGCTGGCGCCGGACGAATACACAATCGTCTATAATCTCACTGATCCTTCCGTGAACCTGCCGGCGACGATCACCATCCAGAGCCAGAACAACGTCATCCATTCGCCGACCGCCTGGAAGACCAAGGGCGACGATTACAACCGCAATCCCGTCGGCACCGGCCCGTACGTCCTGAAATCATGGACCGCCGGCGACCGCATGGTGCTGGAGAAGAACCCGAACTACTGGGACAAGGGTCGCCCGTATCTCGACCGCATCGTCCTGAAGCCGCTGCCCGACGCGCAGTCGCGCTTTGCCTCGCTGCAATCGGGCGAGGCCGACATCATCTGGGATGACGAGAACGACGCCGACAACATCATGAGGGCGCAGAAGGACCCCAAGCTCACCGTGCACACCTACAAGGGCTCGGGCGCGCAGGTCTACGCCTTCAACACCAAGGTGGCGCCGTTCGATGACGTGAGGGTGCGGCAGGCCCTGGTGATGGCGATCGACCGTCCCAAGATGTCGCAAGCGATCAGCAACGGCCTGAGCCGGCCCGCGAGCAATCCTTACGGCGACGGCTCCTGGGTCAAGTGCAAGGACGACGGGGCGCTGCCGTTCGACGTTGAGAAGGCCAAGGCGCTGATCAAGGAGTACGGCAAGCCGGTCGAGTTCAAGATGCTGGTGACGGCGACGCCGCGCGGCCGCATGGTCGGCCAAGTGCTGCAGCAATTCTGGAAGCGCGTCGGCGCCAACATGGAGATCGAGCAGGTCGACCAGGCCACGATTCCGACGCGCGCCTTCACCCGGCAGTTCCAGCTGACGCCGTGGCGCATCGTCGATCTCGCCGATCCCGATCCGCAGATGTACGCGAATTTCCGCAGCGGCAGCCCGCTGGCGCTCGCCGGATACGCGAACCCCGAGCTCGACAAGCTTCTGGACCATGCGCGCGTCACCGCCGACATCGGCCAGCGCACCGAGGATTATTGCGCCATCAGCCGTCTGATCAACAAGGAGGCGATCTGGTTCTGGACCTTCCAGAATACCTATTACGCGCTGTCCAGCGCCAGGCTGAAGGGCTTTCCGAAGATCTACAACGGCGTGATCGACGTCTCGACCACCTGGCTGGAATGACCGCGCGATGCTGAACTTCGTCGCGCGGCGGCTGCTTGCCATGCTGCCGGTCCTGCTCGCCGTCTCGTTGCTGACGTTCCTGATCGCCTCGCTGCTGCCGGGCGATCTCGCGCTCGTCATCCTGGGCGATCAGGCAACGCCGGAGAACGTCGCGGCGCTGCGCCGCGACATGGGACTCGACCAGCCGCTGTGGTGGCGTTACCTGAGCTGGCTCGGCCACGTGGTGCAGGGCGATCTCGGCCGCTCGTTTCGCACCGGGCAGACGGTGCTGCAGGCGGTGGCCGAACGCATCCCGGTCTCGCTGCAGCTGATGCTGATGGCCGAGTTCATCGGGCTCCTGATCGGTGTTCCCGTTGCGATCGCCTGTGCCGCGCGCGCCGGCGGTGCGTTCGACCGCTTCATGACCGGCAGCGCTTTCGCGATGCTGTCGATGCCGTCGTTCCTGACTGCGATCCTGCTGATCTATCTGTTCGCGGTCGAGCTGCGCTGGCTGCCGGCGACCGGCTATGTGCCGTTCACCGAGGCGCCGCTGGCCAATTTGCGCTTCTTCGTGCTGCCGGCGCTGACGCTGGCGCTGGCGGAATGGCCGGGCATCATGCGGGTGCTGCGCTCCGACATGATCGCGACGTTGCAGGAGGACTATATCGCGCTGGCGAAAGCAAAGGGTCTCAAGCCATCGCGCATCCTGTTGGTGCATGCGCTGAAGCCTTCTTCGCTGACCCTGGTGACGGTGACGGGCATCAATATCGGTCGCCTGCTCGGCGGCACGCTGATCGTGGAAACGATCTTCGCGCTGCCCGGCATCGGCCGGCTGCTGGTCGGGGCGATCTACACCCGGGACCTCGTCATTCTCCAGGGCGTGGTGCTGCTGGTCGCCTGCGGCTTCGTCATCGTCAACTTCATCGTCGACATGCTCTATGCCGTGCTCGACCCCAGGATCCGCCATGGCCACGCTTGAGCTGTCGATCCAGGACGAGGAGGTAGCTGCGCCGGTCGGCCGCAAGCCCAAGCTCGGCCTGTTGTTCTGGATCGCAAGCGCCTGGGTTGCGATCATCCTTTCGCTAGCGATCCTGGCGCCGGTGCTGCCGCTGCAGAACCCGACCGATATGGACATGCTGGAACGGCGCGCCGCCTTCTCCGGGGAACATTGGCTCGGCACCGACGGGCTCGGCCGCGACGAGCTCGCCCGGCTGATCTTTGGTGCGCGGGTGTCGCTAACGGTCGGGCTGATCGCGCCCATGATCGGCCTCGTCATCGGCGGCGCGCTCGGCCTGCTGGCCGGCTATTTCCGCGGCCGGTTCGAGACGCTGGTGGTCGGCAGCATGGATGTGTTGCTCGCCTTTCCGCCGCTGATCTTCGCGCTCGCGGTGGTCGCCTATCTCGGGCAGTCGGTCCCCAACCTCACTATTGTCCTCGGCGTGCTCGGCATTCCCGCTTTCATGCGCGTGGCGCGCGCGGCGACGCTGACGCTGGCGCGGCGCGAGTTCGTGATCGCCGCCGAGGCGTTAGGGGCGAGCCATGCGCGCATCCTGCTGCGCGAGCTGCTGCCGAACGTCATCCTGCCGCTGCTCGCCTTCTTCCTGCTCGGCGTCGCGGTCACCATCGTGGTCGAGGGCGCGCTGTCCTTCCTCGGCCTCGGCGTGCCGCCGCCGATGCCGAGCTGGGGCAGCATGATCGGGGAGGGACGTGACAGTCTGGACGTCGCGCCGCGCCTCGCCTTTCTGCCGGCGGCAGCACTGTTTGCGACCGTGCTGGCGTTCAACCTCGTCGGCGACACCTTGCGGGCTCTCACCGACCCACGTCAGGGGGCACTGTGACCGCGCCGCTCCTGGCCATCGAGGATGTCGCGGTCGAGCTGCCGACCCCGCGCGGAAACCTGCGCGCGGTCGATCACGTCGACCTTTCGCTGCAGGCCGGCCGCACGCTCGGAATCGTCGGTGAATCCGGCTGCGGCAAGACCATGCTCTCGCGCGCCGTGCTGCAGCTGCTGCCGAAGAGGGCGAAGCTGACGGGCCAGGTGATGTTCGACGGCGAGGATCTGGTGCGGCTCGAGGCTGAAAGCCTGCGGCGGCTGCGCGGGCGCGACCTCGCGGTCGTATTCCAGGACCCCATGACCTCGCTCAACCCTGTGCTCACCATCGGCACGCAGCTGATGGAGACGATCCAGGAGCACCTCGAGCTTGACGCTCCCGCCGCGAAGGCCCGCAGCATCGAGCTGCTCGCCGCCGTCGGCATTCCCGCCCCGGAGCAGCGGCTCGCGCAATATCCGCATCAATGCTCCGGCGGCATGCGCCAGCGCATCGCGATTGCGATCGCACTGTCCTGCGAGCCGAAGCTCCTGATCGCGGACGAGCCGACCACCGCGCTCGACGTCACCATCCAGGCGCAGATCCTCGATCTGCTCGCGCGCGAGCAGCGCCGCCGCCACATGGCGATGATCATCATCACCCACGATCTCGGCGTGGTAGCCGGCCGCGCCGACGAGGTCGCGGTAATGTATGCCGGCCGGGTGGTGGAGCGCGCGCCGACGCAAGCCTTGTTCAAGCGCATGCACATGCCCTACACCGAGGCGCTGCTGGCGGCGATCCCGAAGCTCGATACCGCGCCGCATACGCCGCTGCCGGCGATCTCGGGCCGTCCACCCGATCCGACGCGCCCGCTGAAGGGCTGCTCCTTCGCGCCGCGCTGCAATTATGCCGGCGGGCGCTGTCATGAGGCCAAACCGGTCCTGACCAGCGCAGAGGTGTCGGGACATCTCTATGCCTGCTTCCATCCGATCCGGATGACGGAGGGGATCGAGGCATGATGCAGCTTGCCGCGCGCCCCGCGCCGCTTCTCAACGTCGACAATCTCGTGGTCGAATACGGCCTCGGCAACAAGATTGTTCATGCCGTTTCCGGTGTCAGCCTCCAGGTCGCGCGCGGCGAGACGCTTGGGCTGGTCGGCGAATCCGGCTGCGGCAAGTCGACGCTCGGCCGCGCGGTGCTGCAACTGCGCCGCGCCAAATCCGGTCGCGTGATGTTCGACGGCGAGGACCTCACCGCGATGGAGGGCGAGGCGCTGCGCCGGATGCGCCGCCGCGTGCAGCTGATCTTCCAGGATCCGATTGCTTCGCTCAATCCGCGCCGGCGCATCGGCGACATCGTCGCCGAGCCGCTGATCATCGCCGGGATCAAGGATGCCGCCGAGCGCAAACGGCGCGTTCACGAGGTGCTCTCCGCGGTCGGGCTCGACCCCGATCTCGTGGCGACCCGCCTGCCGCACGAATTCTCCGGCGGCCAGTGCCAGCGCATCTGCATCGCGCGATCGCTGGTGCTCAACCCGGAATTCATCGTCTGCGACGAGCCGGTGTCGGCTCTCGACGTCTCCATCCGCGCGCAGATCCTCAACCTGCTGGAGGAGATGAAGGCGCGCTTCGGCCTGACGCTGCTGTTCATCGCGCACGACCTCGCGGTGGTCAAAGCGGTCAGCGACCGCGTCGCGGTGATGTATCTCGGCCGGCTCTGCGAGGTCGCCCCCTCCGAGCAATTGTTCGCGCGGCCTGCGCATCCCTACACCGCGCTGCTGTTGCAGGCGATCCCGGTGCCGGATCCGGACGTGCGACCCGCCGAAAGTGTGGCGGCCGGCGAGCCGCCATCGCCGATTGCGCCGCCGTCCGGCTGCCGCTTCCGCACCCGCTGCCCGCGCGCAGATCAGCGTTGCAGCACGGAGATACCGGAGTTGCGCCAGGTCGCACCCGGCCAGTTCGCGGCTTGCCACCATCCGCTGGCCTGAACTAAGACCGGTTTGTCTGGTCGCGCCGACCATGGCATGGTGGCGCGACAACAAGAAGCATGCGGGAGGACGCCGATGAAGAGTTTCAAGGTTGCCGATTTCAAGGCGCCGCTGCAGGAGGTCGACGAGGCGACGCCGCAGCCCTCGGGCACGCAGGTGCTGATCAAGGTGAAGGCCGCCGGCGTCTGCCACAGCGACCTCCACATCTGGGAAGGCGGCTACGATCTCGGCCATGGCCGCAAGCCGCTCTCGTTGAAGGACCGCGGCATCAACCTGCCGCTGACCATGGGCCACGAGACGGTCGGCGAAGTCCTCGCCTTCGGCCCCGACGTGAAGCCGACCGATCAGGGCGACCTGAAGGTCGGCGATGTCGGGCTGGTCTATCCCTGGATCGGCTGCGGCAAATGTGCCACGTGCCTCGCCGGTGACGAGAACATGTGCCTGACGCCGCGCTCGCTCGGGGTCTATTGCGACGGCGGCTATTCCGATCACATGCTGGTGCCGCATCCGCGCTACCTGCTCAATCTGAAAGGCCTCGATCCTGCAACGACCGCGCCCTATGCCTGCTCGGGCGTCACCACCTACAGCGCGCTGAAGAAGGTCGAGCAGCATTTCGACACGCCGATCGTGATGTTCGGCGCCGGCGGCCTCGGCCTGATGGCGTTGTCGCTGCTCAAGGCGATGGGCGGCAAGGGCGCGATCATGGTCGATATCGACGCGAGGAAGCGCGAGGCGGCGGAGAAGGCCGGTGCGCTTGCGACCGTCGATCCCAAGGCCCCTGACGCGCTGGAGCAGCTTGCCAAGAAGGCGGGCGGCCCTATCCGCGCCGTGATCGACCTCGTCGGCAACGCTGCTACGACGCAGCTCGGCTTCGACTGCCTGACCAAGGGCGGTAAGCTCGTCCTTGTCGGCCTGTTCGGCGGCGGCGCGACCTGGGCGTTGCCGCTGATTCCGATCAAGGCGGTGACGATCCAGGGCAGCTATGTCGGAAACTTGCGCGAGACGCAGGAGCTGCTCGACCTGGTGCGGTCGAAGAAGGTGCCGCCGATCCCGGTGACGCCGCAACCGCTCGCCAAGGCCAACGACGCGCTGCTGCAATTGCAGCAGGGCGCGGTGGTCGGGCGTACGGTGCTGACGCCGTAACGAATGCTCTCTCCCTCGTCATTGCGAGGAGCGAAGCGACGAAGCAATCCAGAATGTCTCCGTGGATGCAGTTCTGGATTGCTTCGCTTCGCTCGCAATGACGACCTGGTTGACACCTCCCTTGAGGCCTTAAATGTCCGCAAACAACGCCTTCCACATTGCCGTGCTCGCCGGTGACGGCATCGGCCCTGAAGTCATGGCGCCGGCGCTGGAGGTGCTGCGCAAGGTCGGCGAGAAGTCCGGCCTCGGCTTCCGCTTCACCGAGGCGCCGGCCGGCGCCAACCATTATCTCGCGACCGGCAAGTCGATGCCGGATAGCACCATCAAGCTCTGCGAGGAGGCGGACGCGATCCTGCTCGGAGCCTGCGGCCTGCCGTCGGTGCGCTACCCCGACAACACCGAGATCGCGCCGCAGATCGAGCTGCGCTTCATCTTCGATCTCTATGCCGGCGTGCGTCCGGCGCGCCTCATTCCGGGCGTACCGAGCCCGATCGTCGGCGCGGACCAGCGCGGCATCGATCTCGTCGTGATCCGCGAGTCCACCGAAGGCCTGTTCGCCTCGATGGGCAAGGGCGTCGTCACCCACGAGGACGCGCGCGAGACCATGGTGATCACGCGCAAAACCTCCGAGCGTTTGTTCGAGTTCTCGTTTCGCCTTGCCGAGCGGCGCAAGGCGCGCGGCAAGCCGGGCGCGCTCACCTGCGTCGATAAGGCGAACGTATTCAAGGCGTTCGCGTTCTTCCGCGGCATCTTCGACGAGATCGAGAAGAAGCATCCTGACGTGAAGACCGACCGGCTCTATGTCGATGCCTGCTCGGCGATGCTGGTCAAGCGTCCCTGGGATTTCGACGTGATGGTGATGGAGAACATGTTCGGCGACATCGTCTCCGACATCACCGCGAGCCTGATCGGCGGCCTCGGCATGGCGCCGTCCGCCGACATCGGTGACAAATACGCGGTGTTCCAGCCGTGCCACGGCACGGCGCCTGACATCATGGGGCAGGGCAAGGCCAACCCCACCGGCATGATCCTGTCCGCCGCGATGATGCTGGATTGGCTCGCCGACAAGCACGGCATCGAGAGCGCTGCGGAAGCCGGCGAGACGATCGAGCGTGCGGTGGACCAGGTCTATGCCGGCGGCATCAAGCCGATGGAATTCGGCGGCGGCAATGGCACGGCTGACATCACGAAAGCGGTGCTGGGAGCGCTGTAGGGGCTGTGCTCCTGGCCTCTCTCCACGACGAAATTACTTCCCCCTAAACTGCGGCTTCCGCTTTTCCATGAAGGCCTGCCGGCCCTCGCGGAAATCCGCGCTGTCCATGCAGGCATTGCCGATCACCTTGATCGCCTCCATGTCGCGCCGGCTCTCGTCCTTCAGCACCTGCGCGATTGTGATCTTGGCCGCCTTGATCGCGAGCGGGGCGTTCTGCGCGATCGTCTCGGCCATCGCCATGGTCTCGCCCCAGAGCTCGCCTTGCGGAAACACGCGCTCGATGAGGCCGATGCGCAGCGCCTCGGCGGAATCGATGCGCATGCCCGTATACATCAGCAGCCGCGCCCAGGACGGCCCGACCAGCGACACCAGATGCTTCAAGCCGTCATAGCCATAGGCGATCCCGAGTTTTGCCGCGGGAATGCCGAATTGGCTGTCCTGCGAGGCGAGGCGGATGTCGGCGAGCATTGCGACTTGCATGCCGCCGCCGAGGCAAAAACCGTCGATGCAGGCGATGGTCGGCTTGGGATAGTCGGCGAGCAGCGCGCGCTGGGCCGCGCTGCGCTTGGCGTATTCCTCGGACGCCGCCGCATTGTGCCTGACCTTCTCGAACTGGCTGATGTCGGCACCCGAGACGAACGCCTTGCCGCCGGCGCCGCGCAGGATCACGACGCGCACCGTGTCGTCGTCGCGCAAGACCGTCAGCGCCTCGCCAAATCCCTCCCACATCTCCAGCGACATCGCGTTGCGCTTGTCGGGATTGTTGAAGGTGATCACGCCGACGCCATCGGCCGTGTGCGTCAGAATCTTGCCGTCGGCGTAAGGTGTTCCGGTCGTGCTGATAACGTCTGGCATCGCGCGCTCGCTGCTCGGTGGCGAGGCGCAATGTGCGGCGCAGGCACCGCCGCGGTCAACCGGCGCGGGAGAGGAGAGCCTGCATCCGCCTGTGCTGCGATTGCATGGCGCGCGGCGTTCGACGGAGGCGGAAAGGTCGGGGGAAGACCGCCAACAAAAAGGGGCGGCCATGCCGCCCCGAGACAGGCCGCGCGCGGTTGCGCGCAGACATCTTTCGGCCGATCTCGTGCAATCCGGCCGCGCCCCCGTGACGCGGCGGATTGAACGTCGGCCGTGAAGGCCGGACCGTCGACCGGCCTCAGCTCTCGTTCGCCGCGATCGATTCCATCAGCGAGACGAGCTGACGCTGCACCGTCTGATCCTTGATCTTGCTGTAGGCGCGCAGCAGGCGGAGGCTGAAGGCGGAATCGAGAAAGAGCAGGCTCTCGACTTCGCGGGCCTTGTTGTCGCCGTCGTAGAAGAAGGTCACGGGCACATCGAGGGCGGAGGCGATCTGCTGAAGCCGGGCCGCGCCGACGCGATTGACGCCCTTCTCGTATTTCTGCACCTGCTGGAAGCTGACGCCGAGCTTCTCGCCGAGCTCGGCCTGCGAGATCTTCATCTCGACGCGCCGCAGACGGATCCGCTTGCCAAGCTCGATGTCCGGCTTGCCCGCGCTGCGCTGCTTCATTCTTTTGGCCGCTGCTTTCATCTCTGTTTTCACCTTTGTTCTTCGGTTGAAAATCCCCCGAAGAGCTGGGTCAGGGGTTCGCCCATATACGAGTCCTTGAATTCATGCGGGTGCACGAACTCTTCCTTAAACCACGGGAAGCGGGCCGGATTGAAAGCCTCGATCAGCCAGTCAATCATGTGCCGCACGCGCGGGATACGGCCGCTACCAGGGTGGTAGGACAGCCAGATATCCAGCGGTCGGTTCAGCTCGACCTCCAGTGGAATTAGTTTCCCGCCGAGCGCAATGGCGTAGCTCGGGAAGACGCCGATGCCGGCGCCGTTCGCGACCGCCCAATAATTGGCGCTCGAGACGTTCGTCTTCATGACCAGAAGGTCACGTTCCGACACGCCCGGGAAGAAGCTCTCGAAGGATTCCTTGGCGGCGAGCTGGTCGGCGAATTGCAGCACCAGACGATGCTTGATCAATTCCGCCGCCGAGCGCGGCGCGCCATGCTTTGCGATGTATTTCTCGGAGGCCCAGAACATCAGATGCATGCGGCCGAGCCGCACCAGCTTGATGTCCAGCGCCGAGGGACGAGACAGATGAATGGCGACGTCGGCCTCGTGGCGCGAGACGTCGGCCGAGCGCATCGCGCAATGCAGGTCCACCAGGATTTTCGGATAGGCCTGCTGGAATTCGACCAGGCGGGGGGCAAGCCAGAATGTGCCGAGCCCTTCGGTGACGGCCACGCGGACCTCGCCCGACAGCGCGTTGGCCATCGAATCGCTGGCGCGCAGCACGTCGAAGGTGGCCGCCTCCATGCGTTCGACAGCGGAGACTACCAAGGCGCCCTCATCGGTCAGATGGGTGCCGTGGACGTCGCGCGTGAATAACGTGGTGCCGGTCTGACGTTCGAAATCGTCGATTCGGCGCCGCACGGCGTTGATCGACAGAGACAGGCGCTCGGCCGCCGAGCGAAAGCTTCCGCATCGGACGACTTCCAAGAATATGCGGGCGGCGTCCCAGTCGGAGAGACCGCTGATATTTGTCTTTGGGCGTTCCTCCAGAGGAACGCCCCTTTCCGCCAAGGAGTGCATACAATTCCCTTTGGAACGCTAAACTGGCAGAATCTGGCGCAAACCACAACCACGACGGGTTGGGGAACGACGAGTTTTGAACGTCATCCTTACTACCTTAGGGCGGTATTTGGATGCTCCCATGGGCTGGGAATTCGGGCGAGGCTAATCGGCTCGAGTGAGGGGTATGACGTGAGTTCCGTTGCGAGCCGCGAGATGGCTGCGGGAGTGCCGGCGCTGACTGCAATGAACGGTCTTGCGCAGGAGTCGGTGCTCTTCGCCGTTGCTGGATCAATCGCACCGCGTCAGGCGTTCGCTCCCGGAGCATTGCGGCGGTCGCCAAAGGCGCCGCATGGCGATGCGAGCGGGAACCCGGTTCCACAGCAGAAACACACTGAAATCAGGTTCGAAGGCGCAGTCGCCTCGTGCTATCTATCGTCTTCCATGGGGGCCGAAGGGGGCGTGACAGATACGTCTCGCAGGCCGAATTAACGGAAAGAACGCCGGTGTCGCATTCAGACGAACAGTTGCAGTCGGTGCTGGAAACGCTCGAGGAGTGCCGCAGGGTTCTCAATGCCTGCAACAGCCGCGAGTCGGCCGAGATGCTGTCCATCGTCATCCTCGACGTCAGGATGAAACTGAAAGGAATCGACAGTGCCGATCTCAAGGCGCTGTGCGACGAAATGCTGCGGAGCGCTGCCAGCGAGCCGCCGCCCCCTTCCAAGCAGACGCAGGACCAGCCCCGGCGTCCGCTGCTCCGCGTGGTGAAGTAGCCGCGCCGCCCAATCTCGCTTTCCGGCGAGGTTTGTGCGCGTCCCGATGCCGCATCTGTGATCACGGAGGGCATCGGGCGGAGCCCTGGCTTTGTGCGCCTCTGTTGCGCATTCTCCGGCATGGGCTACACCAGAGCCGGTTCGGCTCCGGGCCGGGCGCGTTCCCTGCGCGCCCTGACGGGGCCTGAGATGGCTCCGATTGCATCATGCAAAATGTTTCGATTCCGGCCGCACTGATTGCGGGCCTCGTCAGCTTCCTCTCGCCTTGCGTCCTGCCTCTGGTTCCGCCCTATCTGGTCTACCTCACGGGCGCCACGATCGAGCATGTCGAGAGCGACGAGCCGGTCGCGGCCTCCAAGCGCGCGATCATGATGTCGGCGCTCCTGTTCGTGCTCGGTTTCTCCACCATCTTCGTGGCGCTCGGCGCCAGCGCTTCGCTGATCGGCGGGCTGATCCGTGCCTGGTCGGCGGAGCTGTCGATCCTCGCCGGCATCGTCATCATCATCATGGGCCTGCACTTCCTCGGCCTGACGCGGATCGGCTTTCTGATGCGGGAAGGACGCCTGCCGATCCCCAAACCGGTCGGCCTGTGGGGCGCCTATATCATGGGCCTCGCATTCGCGTTCGGCTGGACACCCTGCATCGGCCCGATCCTCGCCGCGATCCTCTCGGTCGCCGCGGCGGAAGCCACGGTGACGAGGGGCGCCGGCCTGCTCGCGGTCTATTCCGCGGGCCTCGGCATCCCATTCCTGATCGCCGCGCTGATGATCGAACAGTTCTCCGCGCTGTTCGCGCGCATGAAGGGCCACCTCGTCAACGTCGAGCGCGCCATGGGCGTCCTGATGGTGCTCACCGGCATCGGCTTTCTCACCGGCGCGGTCTCGAATGTGAGCATCTGGCTGCTGGAGACGTTTCCGGTGCTGCAGACGATCGGTTAGGGCGCGCGGGGACCGGGTTTTCACGGACGAAAAAGTAGAGGAACCGTTGAAATCGGTCAGGCATGCTGCCACGGAACGACGATTCCAAACCTTTCCGGTCCCGAGGCGTTTCATCGGGGGACAACTCGCATGCTGGAGATCACGTGACCAAGACACTGCGCTTAGAACCCCTGTCGGACAACGCGGCCTTGGTTGCCTGGCAATTTTTGGGGCAGCCGTTGCAGGAGTGGCCGAGCTGGGTTCAGTCGAATTGCTCGCTGCAGAAGGATGCCGACGGAAAATTCGAGCTTCGGCACGAGCGGCGCAGCGGCACCCAGATCGTCTATCTCGGCGAGTGGCTGGTGAGAGATCTCGATGGCGGCGTGGACTTCTACACGGACGCTGAGATCTGGTCGCGGTTCGCTGCCAAGCGCTGACGCGCTGAGAGATTCAGCCGACGCGTCGATCGCGCCTTAGTCTTTCCTGCTCGAGCTTCGGACGATCAAAAGCCTGTGTGGCTGGTGGGGCAAAAAGCCTCGCGGTAGGAGCCGCCCAGAGAATGCAATCTGTAGTAATATTTCATCGTACTACACCCTGAGGGGCAATTCTTCTGAACGTATACTGAAACGAGAATTTTGGAAGCGACATCTTCGGCGCCCCTCTCCCCTAAAGCATTTGAGCAGGAGCAAGCGATGGGAACCGACGTGAATGTTCATCCCGGTCACGGCAAGGCCGGACGTCAACCGACGCGACAATTTCTGGATACGCTTTCCGGACACGACGATCCGGGCATGTTTGGCCGGATGTTTCCGACCCTGGAGCCGCTGGCTGTCGACGACGGTCCGCTGCGCGAGCTCGCCGACGCGATGAAGGATCCCGCCCCCGGCGACGCCGCGGGAAACAACCTCAATGTCCCCGCGGGTTTCACCTATCTCGGCCAATTCGTCGATCACGACATTACGCTCGATCTGACCTCCTTCGGCGAGAAGGAAGCCGATCCGACGGCGGTCACGAATTTCCGCACGCCCGCACTCGATCTCGACAGCGTCTATGGTCTCGGCCCCGACGGCAGCCGTCATCTCTACGCGCGCAATTCGGCCAGCGACAGCGGCAAGACACCGGGCCCCAAGCTGCTGATCGGCAAGACCGTCAACGTCGATGACATCACCGGCGATCATCGCAACGACCTGCCGCGCAATCCCGAGGGGTTTGCCCTGATCGGCGATCACCGCAATGACGAGAACCTGGTCGTCGCGCAAACCCACCTTGCGATGCTGAAGTTTCACAACAAGGTCTGCGATCAGCTCGCGGCGTCCGGCAAGCCGGCGGGCGAGATCTTCGAGGAAGCGCGCCGGATCGTGACCTGGCACTACCAATGGATGGTCCTGCACGATTTCGTGGAGCGGATCACCGAGAAGGGGCTCGTCGCCAAGATCCTCGAGCAGGGGCGGCGCTTCTACCGCTTCAAGAAGATCCCCTACATGCCCGTCGAGTTTTCGGGCGCCGTCTATCGTCTCGGCCACAGCATGGTGCGCCAGGTCTATAGCCACAACCGGATCTTCACGCCCGGCCCGGGCGGGATTCCTGCAACTCTCGATTTGCTGTTCAGGTTCACGGGACTTTCGGGAGGAATCATCGGAGATCTCGCGCCCAATCCGATTCAGCCGCCGCTCCCGCTTCCGGTGCTTTCGAGCAACTGGATCATCGACTGGCGGCGCTACTTTCAGGTGCTGCCGAGCAACCCTGCGGGCGTGACGCTCAATCCCTCCCGCAAGATCGACCCGTTCATCGTGCCGCAACTCCATACCCTGCCTGGTGACGGCGGCAGCCTGCCGTTCCGCAACCTCAAGCGCGGCGTGTTGCTCGGATTGCCGTCCGGGCAGGACGTCGCCAAGGCCATGAAGATCAAGAATCCGCTGACGCCGGAGGAAATCTCGAAGGGGAGCGACGGCGCCGTGGCGAAGAAGCATGGCCTGCACCAGCACACCCCGCTCTGGTACTACATCCTCAAGGAGGCGGAGCAGCGGGGCAGCGGCGAAAGGCTCGGCCCGGTCGGCGCGACCCTGCTTGCCGAGGTCTTCGTCGGCCTCGTCCATGGCGACCACCAGTCGTATCTCTGGCTCAAGGGCAAGACCTGGAAGCCGACGCTGCCGTCGCAAGTGCCGGGCGAATTCACGATGGCCGACCTGCTGCGTTTCGTCGGGGATATCAGCCCGATCGACGGCATCTCGACCGTCTAGACCAGACGCCCTCCAGCGTTGCAGACGATGGGCCGGACCGGCGCGCATCGCGCGCCGGTCTGGACGTTTGCAACAATGCTCAGGGCTTGAACACGTAGCCCGGCGTGATCGCCGCCGTCTCCGGGATCGGCGGCAGGTCGGCGAACAGCTGAGGACGGTCTTTCATGACCTTGAGAATGTGCTTCGGCTCAATATGCGCATTGACGTCGAAGGTCGATTTGAGGATGCCGAGCCGGGTGAGCCGGTCCTGGGCGCTCCACAGCGCGCGGTAGTTGTTAGCCGACAGCCGGCGGTCCGCCTGCTGGATGTTGAACTGCATCGCGGCCTCCGCGACCTCCTGCTTCAGGCCTGGAATCCAGCGCGTCGCGACTTGTGCCGCCAGCTTCGGGTTCTTGCGCATCCATTGGTCGGCCTCGGAGACGGCGGCGAGGAATTTTTCGATGGTCTCGCCGTTGGCCTGCACCCATGGGCGCAGCGCGACGTTGAAGCCGATATAGGAGATCACGTCGCCGCCCCGGATGATCTCGACGGCGCCCGGCACGTCCTTGCCCGCGACGATCGGCCAGGGGTCCCAGCCCGAGAACGCGTCGATGCCCTTGGCGAGCAGGGCGACGGTCATGTCCGGGGGCGGGGTGTTGACCAATGTTACGTCGTCGGGTTTCAGTCCGGCCTTCTCCAGCGTCGCCAGGATATAGAGATGGTTGATCGTGCCGAACGACGCCGCGATCTTCTTGCCCTTCAACGTCGACAGGTCGCCCTTGACGATGCCCGAGCCTTCGCGCGCGATGATCGCCATCGTGGCATCGGAGCCGGCCTTGGTGGCGTTGCCGCTGTAATTGCCCAGCGCGACGAGGTCCATGCCGCGCAGCACCGCGCCGATCATGGGTACGCCGACCTGCACGATCTCGCTCTCGCCGGCCTGCAACGCGTTCAGCGCGTCGACGCCGGTGGCGTAGGGGCGTGCGATCGTGACGTCGAGCCCGTACTTCTCGAAGAAGCCGCGCTCGAGCGCGATGGGCAGGCCAATCTGGTCGATGCCAGTGACCATGCCGGCCTTGAGTTTCGTCAGGGTTTGGGCGCTTGCCGGCACCATGCCGGCGAGAAGCGCCAATCCAAGCAGCAAGAGTCGTTTCATAGTCTCAGCCTCCCTCTTTTATCGGCCCCACCGCCGTCACCCAATAGGGCCGGGCCACGGCATTGAGGTCCGTTCTTTTGACACCGCGCAGCTCGATCGAATGCTCGTCCGTTCCCGAGACGCGTCCGTATTGCTGGAAGGCGAGCACGTGGAAGCGCTCCGGCGTGAACGGCAGCTCGATCTGCACGTTCACCTTGTCCGATGTGCCCGCGAGCTGCGGCGAGATCTTTCCAGGCGCTGCCACCGTCAGCCAGAGCTGAAACAATGCCCATGCGGCCACCGCGCCGAGCACGACACGGCTCTTGGGCGAGCGAAGAACGTCTGAGGCGATGCTCATGCCGCGCGCACCATCTGCAGCACGCGCGCCGAAAGCTGCTTGAACTGATCATCCCTGACGAGATCGTCCCAGACGCGGGGACGCGGAAGGTCGATCGCGACCTGATCGAGCACGCGTCCCTTCGACAGCACGACGACGCGGTTGGCGAGAAACACCGCTTCCGACACGTCATGGGTGATGAAGATCACCGTCGGCTTGCGCTCCTGCCAGATGCGCGTCAGCTCCTCCTGGAGCGTCATGCGCGTCTGCGCGTCGACGCTGGCAAACGGCTCGTCCATCAAGAGGACGTCAGGGTTGTTGGCGAGTGCGCGCACCACGCCGACGCGCTGCTGCATGCCCCCGGAAAGCTCGTTGGGATAGCGGTGCGCCGCATGCGAGAGCCCGGCAAGCGCGAGATATTCATGCGCGATGCGGTCGCGCTCGGCCTTCGGCACGCCGCGCATCTTCGGCCCGAAGCCGACATTGTCGAGCACGGTCTTCCAGGGAAACAGCGCGAACGACTGGAACACGACGCCCCGCTCGGGGCCGGGCCCGTGCACCGGCTTGCCGTCGAGCAGGATGTCCCCCTTCGAATAGGGAATGAAGCCGGCGATCATGTTCAGGATCGTCGTCTTGCCGCAGCCGGAGGGGCCGACCACCGAGATGAACTCGCCGGGCTCGACCTCGAGTGAGACGTCGTGGACGGCGGTGACATGCGCGCCTGCATAAGGGTCGAAATAGGTCTTGCCGAGATTGCGCAGCGAGAGCGTCTTCATGATGTCACTAATCCCCAACGCTGGCCGGTCGCACGCTCGAGCGGGGCGAGAATCCAGGCGTCCACGATGTACCAGAGCAGTCCGAGAATGATCATGCCGAGGATGATCTCGACGGTCGACCCGGCGCGGCGCGCATCGAACATCATGAAGCCGATGCCCGACGTGCCGACGATCATCTCGACCGCGATCAGCGCGCGCCAGCCGTAGCCGAGTCCGTTGCGCAGGCCGGTGATGATGTTGGGCAAGGCGCCCGGCAGCGTCACCTCCCAGAGCACGCGCGCCCGCGAAGCCCCGAGGCTCAAGGCGGCGCGTGACAGATCGCGCGGTACCGATTCGACGCCGAGCACGGTGTTGAGCACGACGGGGAACAGCACGGTGTAGACGATGACGAAGGTCATCGTCGTCAGACCGAAGCCGAACCAGATCAGAAGGATCGGCAGCCAGGCGATGTCGCCGATGGCCTGGAAGAACAGCAGCACCGGCCAGCAGATGCGATGCGCCCAGCGGCTGGTGCCGATCAGGATGCCCAAGGGTATGCCGAGCGCCATGCCGACCGCGGCGCCGGTCGCGAGCCGGATCAGGCTGTCCTGGAGATAGTCCGGCAGGATGCCCTTGTAGGTCAGCGTGAAGAATGCGCGGATGACGTCGGCCGGGCCGGGGAAGAACGCGCGTGGAAACAGCCCGGCCTCGCTGACCGCGGTCCACAGCGCCAGCACCGGGATGAAGGGAATGATCGCGGCGATGCCCGGCCAGCGCCGGGTCAGGCGGGCATAGCCGGCCCAGATTTGCAGCAGGACGTTCATGCGCGCCTCACCATGCCCCAGCGCTCGATGGTCGCGCGTTCCAGCGGGACCAGCAGCAAACGGTCGATCAGAAGCCAGAGCACGCCGATCACGATCATGCCGAACACGATCACCTCGGTGCGGTAGAAATCGCGCGCGACGAACAGCATGTAGCCGAGCCCGACATTGGTCGCGATCATCTCCGCGGCGATCAGGCCGCGCCAGGCAAAGCCCAGGCCGGTGCGAATGCCGGTGACGATATTGGGCAGCGCGCCCGGCAGCAGTACTTCGGTCAGCAGCGCCCAGCGGCCGGCGCCGAGCGAGGCGGCAGCGTTGCGCAGCGTGTGCGGGATGGTCCTGACGCCGAGAAGCGTGTTGTAGGCGACGACGAAGAATACGGCGTTGAAGATCACGAAGACGATCGCGCCGAAACCGTAACCGAACCACAGCGTCGCGATCGGGATCCAGGCAATGCCGGCGAGCACCGAGAAGAACCGGAACAGCGGCGTGAGAAAGGCCGCGACCGTCGGGCTGACGCCCATGGCGATACCGAGCGGCACCGCGGTGGCGATGCCGATCAGTGTCCCCAGGCCGACGCGCAAGAGGCTGGCGCCGACATGGGCGAACAACGTGCCGTCCCGGATCGAGTCAAGCGCGGCGGTGCCGACCGCGCCGACCGAGGGAAACACGCGCGGATTGACGTTGAACAGCGGGATCACGGCGGCCCAGACCGCGACCAGCGCAAGCAGCGGCGCGACGAACATTGCAGCGCCGGCCAGCGAGTTGACGCTGCGCATCAGCCGCGACGATCGGCCTTTCAGACTGCCCGTCAGCTGCATTCGACCTCCCTGACGCTCAGCTATGCCTGTACCGGCATTTCCCACTGATCATTGCTGGTATCGTAGCCGCGTCTCGCGCAATCGCATATCTGTATCGGTTGCGACCCTCCTCGCGATCCGCGCGGAGCGGGGATCCGGGCCGAGCCCCCTCATGTCACGGTGCATGGCGCTTTCTCTTGCGGTTGAGGCTCGGCTTCCTGACGGCGCGCAGGGTCGATCCATCCGCCTTGCGAGCCGCCGCGGCGATAATGGTCTTTCGGTTCGACAGCTTCGATCGGGTGTAGCCCAGCAGCCGTTCCATCGCGGCGCGCGCCTTCTCCGGGTTGCCGCTCTCGATGGCCCGCGCCGCCGTGACGTGGTTCGGCAGATTGTCCTTGAACCAGCCGCCGGGGCCGCCGACGGCAACGGTGAAGACGGTGCCCAGAATGGTATCGATCGCGCCGCGAAAGCCCTGGAGGACCGGATTGTGGGTCGCGTCCAGGATGGCGAGATGGAAAGCCTTGTCGGCAGCGAGGGCGCTGGCCTGGTCCTTTGCAGTCTGCATCGCCGCCAGGGCCGTGTCGATCCGCCAGCGGTCGTTCTTTGTTGCACGCTCGGCCGCAAGCGCTGCGGCAGCGGGCTCGATGATCGAGCGCACCTCCTGGATTGCCAGCAGAAGGTCCCGATCCGGCTCGTCCTGACCGACCAGCCAGCTTAGCACGTCGCGGTCGAGCAGGCTCCATTCGTGGCGCGGCAGCACGTGCGTGCCGTGGCGCGGCCGCACGCTGACCAGACCTTTGGCGGCGAGCGTCTTGATGGCTTCGCGCACCACGCCGCGCCCGACTCCGAAGCGGGCTTCGAGCTCAGGTTCCGGCGGCAGGGCTGTCCCGACCGGAATGAGATCCTGCGCGATCTCCCGGCCGAGCGTCGTCAGCACGGCGCGAATGCGGCCGGGCTTGATCGGCTTGTCGACGGGGCTCGGGCGCGCTCTTGCCACTCGTACGTTTCTCCCGTCCGGCCTGTCGCGGCTGGTTCGTTTGTATTTGGCTGCCACGCCCCGGCAGCTGCAATCATCGGATGTTTAACATCGGATGAATGGATGAGGGCAAGCGCAATTGTCGCAGCACACCCCGTGTTGCGTTGCGATATGCGCGTGGACCGCGGATCAAAGCGTCTCCTCCAGCGTGCAGGTCACAGTGCAGACGACGCCGCGCGGCAGGGGCAAGCCCCCGTGATCCGCTGCACCTCGGCATCGAGCACCATGCGCATGCTACGCACCGCTCCAGCAAACGGCGCGCAGCCTCGCTGCGATCCTGATGGTAGTTGTAGCAGGCAAGGCCCACCGCGAAAACGATCAGCGGTAGCGTCGTTCCGGCGACAAGGAGGCGAGCCGAACGGGCAAGGTAAGCTTTGGCGAACGCAGGCGTCCCGGTTCCAGCGCGGCAGCACCGGACAATGATTTTGAAGAGACCATAGGCGCAGGAATTGTGCTGCGCCACGAATTTTCGCTGTCCGTCCAGCGCGCTCCTGATCGCCGGAGACCTCGCGCCTCCGCCGCATACCGAAGCGGCGAGTTGCAGTGCAGCAGGCGCTTACGTGCAGTCCTGCGACGAAGGGGTAGCTCCAGCCCACGCGAAATGACTTCCGTCCCGCCGAGGTTTTTCATACGCTTGCCTCTCGCAAGCCGCATAACGGCTGCGCTCACGGCCCGGCGACAGGGCCGGAGCATCAAAGGGAGGGGAGACGATGAAGCGAAGGTCATTTCTCGCTGGGATCGGTGCAACCACTGCGGCAGCTGCCATCGGCATGCCGTCGATCCTGAGGGCGCAAGCCCCGATCACACTGAACGGTGCCGTGCAGTTCAATGACGACCATGCCTTCAATCGGGCCCTGCTGCGGTTCGAGGAGCTGGTGAAGAAATATTACGGCAAGCCCGTCAACTTCACCCTGCACAGGAACTCCTCGCTCGGCCTCGAGAAGCAGTATTTCGAGTACATGTCGCAAGGCAAGGCAGTCGATTACGGCATCGTCTCGCCGGCTCACATGTCGACCTTCGCCAAGGCCGCCCCGTTCATCGATGCGCCCTTCGTGTTCAAGGGCATCGAGCACATGAACAAGGTGGTCGAAGCCAATATCCTGGCGCCAGTCGCCGACGAGGTCGCGGCCAAGGCGGACGTGGTTCTGATCGGTTATGCCGGCGGCGGCATCCGCAACATCTTCGCCAACAAGCCGCTCAAGAACCTCGCCGACCTCAAGGGCCTCAAGGTGCGCGTGCAGGGCGCGCCGATCTGGTCGAAGACCTTTGCGGCCGTTGGCATGAGCCCCACGGTGATCGCCTATAACGAAGTCTACAACGCGATCCAGAACGGGGTGATATCAGCCGGCGAGAACGAAGCGGCCGGCGTCGAGGCGATGAAGTTCTATGAAGTGGCGCCGCATCTCAACCTGACCCAGCACGCCGTGTCGATCCGGCCGATCTGCTTTTCCGTCAAGACGCTGAAGACCCTGCCGAAGGATCTGCAGGACGCGATCATGAAAGCGGGCAAGGAGGCCGGCGATTACGGCCGCCAGCTCGAGTCGAGCGAGGAGGTCGTCAAGCTCGACACGCTGGAGAAGGCCGGCAAGCTCAAGCGCGTTCCGTTCGAGGAGCGGGACGCCATGAAGAAGCTCGCCGACCCCGTGATGGCCACCTACGCCAAGGAGATCGGCGCGGAGGGCATTTTCGAGAAGATCAACGTCGTCTGAGGCCGCCCTGTCCGCCGACAGCATTCCGGGCAGGCCCCGCTTCCTGCCCGGACATGGCGGATGAGCGCCGTACGGAGCTCCAATGTCCGAAATGCACGTCCCGTCCACACCGTCGCTGTGGCGTCGCGTCACCGCGGCCTATGCGAAATTGTTGGAATTCCTGCTTGCCGCCTGCGTCGGCATCCTGGTCATCCCCGTCACATTGCAGATCGTCTCGCGCTACACGCCGTTCATTCCCTCCTACATCTGGACCGAGGAGATGGCGCGATTCCTGTTCATCTGGACGATCATGATCGGCGCCATGGTCGGCATCCGCGAGGCTCAGCATTTCGAGGTCGACGTGTGGCCCGATTTGTCGCGGCGGTCGGAGGCCGCAGTGCGGATCATCGCGCGGATCGGCGTGCTGGCACTGGCCCTCGTGTTCGTGTCGGCCGGCATCGAATTCACACGCTTCGCCTGGAACAGGACGTCGGAGCTGGCCGATCTGCCGCTCTGGCTGATCCACGTTGCCTGGCCGGTGGCCGGCGTGACCTGGATCGTGTTTGCGGGCGAACAGATACTCGATGAACTGCGCGTTCTGGTCGGGGCACAGCAATGAACGGCACTGTACTTTCTGCCGGACAGGCCGCCATGGTGCTGTTCGGGGTCTTCGTCGGCCTGCTGATCGTGCGCGTGCCGGTCGCCTTCGCGCTGGGCCTTGCCTGCGTGCCGATCCTTCTGATCGAGCCGCGCCTGTCGCTGATGACGCTCGCGCAGGAGACTTTCAACGCGTACAACTCGTTCATCCTGCTCGCGGTGCCGTTCTTTCTGTTGACGGCGAACCTGATGAGTATCGGCGGTATCACGGATCGCCTGGTGGCGCTGTCGCGCTCGATGGTCGGGCACTGGCCGGGGTCGCTGGCGCAGATCAACGTCGTGCTGTCGGTGTTCTTTGCCGGCATCTCCGGCTCCTCCACTGCGGATGCGGCGAGCCAATCGAAGATCTTCATCGATGCGCAGACCAAGGAGGGCTACGATCTCTCGTTTTCCATTGCCATCACGGCGGCCTCCGCGGTTCTTGCGGTCGTCATTCCGCCCTCGATCCTGATGATCGTGTGGGGCGGTCTGATCTCGACCTCGATAGCGGCGATGTATCTGGCCGGTATCGTGCCCGGGCTGCTGATCGCGGGCGCGCAGATGGCGACGGTGCACGTCTATGCGGTGCGCCGCGGCTACCCGACCTATCCGAAGTCGACCTGGGTCGACATGCGATGCGCCATCTGGCGGTCGATACCCGCGTTAATAACGCCGTTCATCATCGTCGGCGGCATTCTGCTCGGCTGGTTCACCGCGACCGAGTCCGCCTGCGTTGCCGTGCTCTATTCCGTCGTGCTCTCGGCGTTCTTCTACCGCGAGACGGGAATCCGTGAATTGTACAGAGCCTTGCTCGACACTGGGCGCCTCGCCGGCGTGGCGCTGTTCTGCGTCGGCACCGCCAGTGCGTTCGGCTGGCTGCTGGCCTATTACAAGATCCCGCAAGAACTGCTGGCGAACGTTTCGACATGGGGCATGGGTCCCGTCGCGGCCGGCTTCTTCATCGCCTTCTGCTTTCTGGTGGTGGGCTGCTTTCTCGACGCCATCCCCGCGATCATCATCGTCGGCACCGTGCTGGAGCCGCTCGCCAGGTCCGTCGATCTGCATCCGGTCCAGTTCGCGATCATCTCCATCGTCTCGCTGGCCTTCGGATTGGTGACGCCGCCCTACGGCCTCTGTCTGATGATCGCCTGTTCGATCGCGGGCGTGCGGCTGCGCTATGCCCTGAAGGACACGGTCATCATGCTGATCCCGATGCTACTCGTGCTGGCGGCGGTGATCATTTGGCCCAGCGTGTCGCTGTTCCTGCCGCGCCTGATCGTGCCGGAAATGCTCAAGTGAGGGGCGATGGCGTGATCCCGCGGCCGGCGTCGCGGGGTCGTCGCGGTGGACTACAGATTGCTTTCGGTGATCGCGGCGTAGACCATGCTGCGCAGCTCGCGGCGGATCGGATAGGCGCTCGACGGCAGCACTTGCGTCATGAAGATCGCGATCAGGTCCTCGGCCGGATCGATCCAGAACGAGGTCGTGGCGGCGCCGCCCCAATTGTATTCGCCGGGGCTGCCGGCGATCAATGTCTCGGCCGGGCGCATGGTCACGGCGAAGCCGAGACCGAAGCCGATGCCGTTATAGGTCGCTTCCGAGAACAGCGAGCGCGAGACGTCCGGCAGCGCACGGCCGCCCGGAATGTGGTTGGTCGTCATCAGCGCCAGCGTCTTCGGCCCGATCAGCCTGACGCCGCCGAGCTCGCCGCCATTGAGCAGCGCACGGCAGAAGGTCAGATAGTCGGCAACGGTCGAGCACAGCCCGCCGCCGCCGGAGATGAACGAGGGCGGCGACAGGAACGAGCTCGTTGCCGGGTCGTCCTGGAGCGTCAGCCCCTCGCGGCGCTGGCCCGCATGGAAGGTCATGCCGCCGCCGGGATCGGCGGAATAGCAGGCGGCGAAGCGATGCGCCTTCGAAGCCGGGACGTGGAAGTCGGTGTCGGTCATGCCAAGTGGATCGAGGATGCGCTGTTTCAGGAACTGCTCGAACGGCATGCCGGAGATCTTGCCAATGAGATAGCCGATCACGTCGGTCGCAACGGAGTAATTCCAGGACTCGCCCGGCGAAAACTCCAGCGGGATCTTGGCCAGGCCCTCGACCATGGTCTGGAGTGTGCCTGATTTTTCGACCTCGCCGATCTTTTCACTGCGGTAGGCGGCATCGACGTTGGAGCGTTGCTGGAAGCCATAGGTTAGGCCGGAGGTGTGGCGCAAGAGGTCGACGATCAGCATCGGCCGGGACGGCGGCCGGGTCAGGAACGCCGGGTAGGTGCCGGCGACGAACACGCCGAGGTCCTTCCACTCCGGAATGTATTTGGCGACGGGCTCGTCGATGGCGACGAGGCCTTCCTCGACCAGCATCATGAAGGCGACGCTGGTGAGCGGCTTGGTCATGGAATAGATGCGATAGATCGTATCGTCCTTCACCGGCACCTTGCGCTCGACATCGGCAAAGCCCTGCACCGAGCTGTGCGCGACCTTGCCGCGGCGGTAGACCAGGAGATGCGTGCCCGGGAAACGCCCGGCATCGATGTACCGGCGCTTGAGATGCGCATCGACGCGGTCGAGCGCGGCCTTGGACATGCCGACGGATTCGGGCGAAGCGGGGGTGGGGGCGAGCATCAGTTCCTCCGGGGCGTTTTGTCGGAAAGTTGATACCGAAATGACGGCCGCATTCCAAGCCGGTTGCGCTTAACGAGGCCGGGCCGGCTGGTGTAGACTCGGGCTCGGAACGCAAGGAGCCCGCCGGGGCCAACGAGAAGAACGCGAGGGCAAACGCACCATGACTCAGTTCACCGAGACCGAACTCACCGAAGCCGTCGTCAGGAGCTTCGACCACACGCCCGACACGCGCGCGAAATTTCTGCTGCAGGAATTGGTGAGGTCGCTGCACGATTACGTGAGCAAGACCGGTCTCACCTTCGCGGAATGGGAATATGCCATCGATTTCCTGACCCGGACCGGGCAGAAATGCACCGACACCCGCCAGGAATTCATCCTCTTGTCCGACGTGCTCGGCGTCTCCATGTTGGTCGACGCCGTCAATCACAGGGATCGCGACGGTGCCACGGAGACCACAGTGCTCGGCCCGTTCTATGTCGGCGAGCACAAGGTGACTGCGCACGGCACCGACATCTCGCCGAACAACCAGACCGGCGAGCGGATGTTCGTGCAGAGCCGCGTCACCGACCTCGAGGGCAAGCCGCTCGCCGGCGTTCCCGTCGACGTCTGGCACGCCGATGACGACGGCTTCTACGATTCCCAGAAGCCGAACTACGATGAGGTCGGCGCCTCGGCGCGGGCGCGCTTCATCACCGATGACGATGGCCGCTTCTTCTTCCGCACCATCCTGCCGTGCAGCTACCCGATCCCGACCGACGGCCCGGTCGGCGAGATGATCGTGCAGACGGGCCGACACCCGATGCGCCCGGCGCATGTGCACTTCCTGGTCAATGCCAAGGGCTACGAGCCGCTGATCACGCACGTCTTCATGGACGGTGACAAATATCTCGACTCCGACGTGGTGTTCGGCGTGAAGGACGACCTCGTCGCCAAGGTCGAGCCGCGCAACGACCTTGAGATGCCCGACGGCACCAGGGCGAACGGGCGGTGGCATTTGATGACTTACGAATTCCACCTCAAGCCGGGCGGCGGCATGGCGCCGAAGCCGCTCGGGATGAAGGCGACCGAGCCGGCGTGAGGATGCGAAATCTCAGTCATCCCCCGATATAGGCTGCCAACTCGTCGGGCGTACCCTTTGGAAAGGCGTCTTTCAGATGATCGAGGAAAGCGGAGACGCGCGCACTGAGCAATCGCCGCGAGGGATAGAGCGTCCATAGGGCGATGTCGGCTCCCTCGACGTCGCCCCAGCGAACGAGCGTGCCGGCGGCAAGATCGTGGCTGACGAGCGACAGCGGCAGCCTCGCGGCGCCGATACCGGCTCTCACGGCATCGCGAACCATCATCAGGGATGACAGTCGAAGCACGGGATCGATCGCGATGCGCGATGGGCCGCTTGGCCGTCTGATGTCCCAAACCGCAGCTTTGTCATCGCCGCGCACGATGGCCGGAACGGCGAGGTTTCCTCTCGGGTGCTTCAGAGCGGGGCTGGCGACGACCAGCATTCGGTCGCGCAAGAAGATGCGGCCGACCAGGCTTTCATCCGGATCGGGATTGACCCGGATCACGAGATCAAAGCCTTCCTCGATCATGTCGACATAGCGGTCATCGGTCGTAACTTCCAGCCGGACTTGCGGATGCCGAAGGGCGAAGCCGGCCGCGAGACGGCCCATCGCGGTTTGCGAGAAGAGCAGGGGTGCGCTGATCCGCAGCCTGCCCTTTGGCTTGTCTCCGCCCGAGGCGATCGCGGCCGCGGTCTCGTCGAGCTCGGTGAGGAGTGCGCCCGTCCGTTCATAGAGCGCGCGCCCTTCCTGGGTGAGCTTGAGCGTGCGCCCGCCGCGCTCAAACAGACGCAGATCAAGACTGCTCTCCAGTTCGGACACACGTCGAGACAAGGTCGCTTTCGGACGTCCTGCTGCCCGCGCGGCCTTTCCGAACCCTCCGTGACGGGCGACGAGATTGAAATCGGCAAGCGCAAGCAAATCCATCTGTTCCACCAGTGAGACGGTCTGTCCAAATGTAGCGTCTATCGGCTCGCATGTGGATCATTAGTTTCCGGGTGTCTTCCAAAACCCAACCGGAGTGATCCCATGACCATCCTCGTTACCGGCGCCACCGGCACCATCGGCCGCAACGTCGTCGAGCAACTCGTCAAGCACGGCGCCGATTTGCGCGCACTCGTCCGAAATCCCGAGAAGGCCAACCTTCCGGCAGGTGTCGCCGTCGCCCAAGGCGACTTGCTGGACGTCGATTCCGTGCGCGCTGCGTTTTCGGGCGTCTCGACACTGTTCCTGCTCAACGCCGTGGTGCCCGACGAATTCACTCAGGCGCTGACTGCGCTCAACCTTGCCCGCGAAGCCGGCATCGAGCGGTTCGTCTATCTTTCGGTCATTCACAGCGACCTCTACGTGAATGTGCCGCACTTCGCCGGCAAGTTCGGGGTCGAGCGCATGATCGAGCAGATGGGCTTCAAGGCGACCATCCTGCGGCCCGCCTATTTCATGAACAACGAGCTCATGATCAAGGATGCCGTGACCGGATATGGCGTCTACCCGATGCCGATCGGCAGCAAGGGGCTTGCGATGATCGACGCGCGCGACATCGGCGAGATCGCTGCGATCGAACTGATCCGCCGCGAGACATCCGCAGCGCCGCTTCCGCTCGAACGCATCAATCTTGTTGGCCCTGAGACACTCACTGGCGCGAAGGCCGCCGCGATCTGGTCGGAGGTGCTCGGCCGCGCGATCGCCTACGGCGGAGACGACACCGCGGGGTTCGAGAAGAACCTCAGGCAGTTCATGCCGCCCTGGATGGCTTTCGACATGCGGGTGATGGGCGAGCGTTTCCTCACCGAGGGAATGATCCCTGAGCCCGGCGACGTCGAGCGTCTGACCGGCATGCTGGGCCGTCCCTTGCGCTCCTATCGCGACTTCGTCGCCGAGATCGCGGCCCCCGTTTGAGGCTTGCCAGAGCAGAAGCGCAGGCGGGCTGGCTGCGCCGCTCGCTATTAATCATGTGGCGAGCGGCAATCTCGATCAGCGCGCATGCAGCAAGGCCAGCAGCACGACGACGGCGCAGGCGAGCGCCGCCGTTGTCAGCTTCCAGAACATCAGCGGGCTGCGCTCCAGGAGCGGTGTGATGCGCGTGTCGAGATAGGCCGGGTTGGGCGTGCGAAGCTCGAAGATGAATTCCGAGAGATCCTCGTGCCGCTTGTAGGGATCGGGATGGAGCGCGCGCCGGAGCGCGCCGTCGACCCAGGCGGGAACGTTGCGGTCATCGTCGGCGGCGCGATATTTAAGCTTTCGCACATCCGCCTTGCGCCGGATTTTGGCGATTTGGGTGCCGTAGGGCAGCTTTCCCGTCAGCATCTGGTAGCAGATCACGGCCAGAGAAAACATGTCGGAGCGCGGCGAGCCGCCTTGCCCCAGGAAATATTCCGGCGCCGTGTACTGGACGGTGCCCAGGATTTCGTCGGCCTCCCCTGGCGGCGCCGCCTCGGCCACGCCGGCGACCCTGACCGATCCGAAGTCGATGATCTTGGCGGTGCCGGTCTTGTCGATCAGGATGTTGTCGGGCCTGAGGTCTTGATGCAGCATCTCCATGCGATGGAAGGCGCGCAGGCCTGCGGCGATCTGCTCGATGAGGCCGCGCACGGTTTCGAGATCGGGCCGCGGATTGTCGGTCATCCACTGCTTCAAGGTCTGCCCCTCGACGAACTCGGTCGCGACGTAGAGATAGCCGCGTCGCCGCGACTGCGACAGCGGCTTGAGCACATGCGGGCTGTCGATCCGGCGTGCGATCCATTCTTCCATCAAGAAGCGCTTGAGATAGGCGGCGTTGTCGCGTAGGTCGACCGACGGCAGCTTGAGCGCGACCGGTTGCTCGGTCTCGGTGTCGACGGCGAGGTAGATATGGCTGCGGCTGCTGCCGTGGATCTCGCGGACGATCCGGTAGCCGTCGAAGATCGCCCGCGGCTCCGGCAGCGTCGGCAGCGGCAATTCCGAGCTCTGATTGAAGATGCCGGCCGGATCGCGCTGCGGCACCGCATCGATCCGCAGGATCTGCACGGTGATGTTGTCGTCGCTGCCGCGCCGATAGGCTTCCTCCACGATCGCCTTCGCCGCCCCGTCCAGCTCGGCTGCGTGCTCGTCGATTGCACTCGTGACGAAACGCGCATCGACGAACTCGTACGCACCGTCGGTTGCCAGCAGGAAGGTGTCGCCGGCCTCGATTTCGATCGCCTGATAGTCGATCTCGAGCTGCGGATTGATGCCGAGCGCGCGGCCGAGATAGGTCTGCTCGGACGAGACGATGATGCGGTGATCGTCGGTCAGTTGCTCCAGCGCCTTGCCGGCGACGCGATAGACGCGGCAATCGCCGACATGGAAGATGTGCGCGGTGGTTGCCTTGATGACCATGGCGCTGAGCGTGCAGACATAGCCCTTGTCGCGGTCATAGGCATATTGGCTCTTGCGCGTCTGCGCATGCAGCCAGGAATTGGTCGCCTCCAGCACGCGGCGGGCGGAGGTCTTCACCGTCCACGACTCCGACGTGCAGTAATAGTCCATCAGGAAGCTCTTGACCGCCGACTCGCTGGCGATCTGGCTTACCGTGCTCGAGGAAATTCCGTCCGCGAGAACGGCCGCGATGCCCTTCAGGCTGAGCAGCGGCTCTTCCGGAATCAGGACGCCGTGAAAGTCCTGGTTGATGGGCTTGCGACCCTTGTCGGAATGCTGGCCGACCGAAATCTGGAGTCCGCGGGGCATCGTCATCACCGGGAGAGGGGAGCCTCACCGTGCTTGGGCGAGGCTCCCCTGTCGAGACCTATTCGATCAGGCCGCGACGCGGGGCTTCGCGGGCTTCTCCGCCTGGCGCTTCGGCAGGGTCATGACATGGGTGGCATAGAGGGTCATGCCGGTGAAGGCGAGGCCGCCGACGAGGTTGCCGAGCACGGTCGGGATCTCGTTCCAGATCAGATAATCCATGATCGAGAACTTCGCGCCGAGCAGCAGGCCCGACGGGAACAGGAACATGTTCACGACGGAATGCTCGAACACCATGTAGAAGAACACCAGGATCGGCATCCACATCGCGATGACCTTGCCGGGGACGGAAGTCGAGATCATGGCGCCGACGACGCCGGTCGAGACCATCCAGTTGCAGAGCATGCCGCGCAGGAACAGCGTCGCCATGCCGGCCGCACCGTGCGCGGCATAGCCAAGGGTTCGGCCCTCGCCAATATTGCCGATGGCGGCGCCGACCTTGTCGGGCGCCTGCGTGAAGCCGAAGGTCGTGACGAAGGCCATCATGAAGGCGACGGTGAAGGCGCCGGCGAAATTGCCGACGAAGACGAGACCCCAATTGCGCAGCACGCCGTTGAGCGTAACGCCCGGGCGCTTGTCGATCAGCGCGAGCGGCGAGAGCACGAACACGCCGGTCAGGAGGTCGAAGCCCAGGAGATAGAGCATGACGAAGCCGACCGGGAACAGGAGCGCGCCGACCAGCGGTTGGCCGGTGTTCACGGTGATCGTGACGGCAAACCAGGCTGCGAGGGCCAGGATCGCGCCGGCCATGTAGGCGCGGATAATGGTATCCCGGGTGGACATGAAGATCTTGGACTCGCCCGCATCCACCATCTTGGTGACGAATTCCGAAGGCGCGAGATACGACATCAATGGTTCCTTTGCTTCGTAAGTGAGATCGACACGCCCCCGACGAGGGCGCGGCTGAACGTCATCGGCCGTGCGGGCAGCCTGCCGCGCACGAGGGCTATGGAAAGTTTGGAAGCCTTGGGAATCGCGTCACGAGGACTCTGAAGCCGGAGACCGCGAAGCAGGTGAGCTTCCGGGATGCAGCCGCCAGAGGCTGCATCAATGCGGCCAAGCCGCAGTCGTCGTTGACGCAACCTTAGAAGCAATTTGTGTGCCGTGGCGCGTCGATCGAAAAAGCTAGCAAATTCAGCTAGATGTCAGCTGCAGGGGGATGATTGGCAGAACTGCGCCGCCTCTTGCTTGAGCGACTGCACAACGTTTGTGCGGCGCACAAGGATTGAGCAGACCGCAAATTTCGCGTGCGGAACAGGGCTGTGTTAGTCAGGCGCGGAATTACCAAGCATCTGATTATCCATCATTTTTGGCGGTGGCAGGCTTGGCATGAAGCTTGAATAGTTCCAGGTCGACGCCATTGAAGCCGTCCCGCGAGACTTCTCATCCGAATTGCTGACGCACCCGAACGGGGTCTCCCCGTCGCGCGTTCGCATGCGCCTTTTTCTGGCGTCACGGACGGACGGGCTGCTCGTGCGCACTGACGCAATCATTCCGCAACGACGCAAAAGGACGACACGACCTATGACCAAGCGCATTCGCCGGCCCTCCGAGACTGGCCTCAGCCGCCGTCAATTGTTGAAAGCCACCGGCTCGACCGCCGCACTGCTCGCCGCCGCCAAGCTGAATTTCCCCGCCGGCGCCTTCGCGCAGGACGCAGGCCCCGAGGTCAAGGGAGCCAAGCTCGGTTTCATTGCGCTCTCCGATGCCGGCCCGCTGTTCGTCGCCAAGGACAAGGGCCTGTTCGCCAAGCACGGCGTGCCTGACACCGACGTGCAGAAGCAGGCGTCCTGGGGCACCACGCGCGACAACCTCGTGCTCGGCTCCGAAGGCAACGGCATTGACGGCGCGCACATCCTCACCCCGATGCCGTACCTGATCTCGGCCGGCAAGGTGACGCAGAACAACCAGCCGACGCCGATGTACATCCTGGCGCGGCTCAATCTCGATGCGCAGTGCATCTCGGTCGCCAAGGAATATGCCGACCTCAAGCTCGGCACCGATGCGGCGCCGTTCAAGGCGGCGCTTGAGAAGAAGAAGGCGTCCGGCAAGGCCGTGAAGGCTGCGATGACCTTCCCCGGCGGTACCCACGATCTGTGGATCCGCTACTGGCTCGCCGCCGGCGGCATCGATCCCGACAAGGACATCGAGACCATCGTGGTGCCGCCGCCGCAGATGGTGGCGAATATGAAGGTCGGCACCATGGACTGCTTCTGCGTCGGCGAGCCCTGGAATCTCCAGCTCATCCACCAGGGCATCGGCTACACCGCCGTCAACACCGGCGAGATCTGGAATAAGCATCCGGAGAAGTCCTTCGGCATGCGCGCGGCCTTCGTCGACAAATACCCGAAGGCCAGCAAGGCGATCCTGATGGCCGTGCTGGAAGCCCAGCAATGGGCCGACAAGGCGGAAAACAAGCAGGAGCTGGCCGCCATCATGGCCAAGCGGCAGTGGATCAACTGCCCGGTCGAGGACGTCTACGATCGCACCGCCGGCAAGTTCGACTATGGCATCCCCGGCAAGGTGGTCGAGAACTCGCCGCACGTCATGAAGTACTGGCGCGATCATGCCTCCTATCCGTTCCAGAGCCACGATCTCTGGTTCCTCACCGAGGACATCCGCTGGGGCAAGTATGAGCCGAACTTCGATACCAAGGCGCTGATTGCCAAGGTCAACCGCGAGGACATGTGGCGCGATGCGGCCAAGACCCTCGGCGTCGCCGCCGCCGACATTCCGGCCACCACCTCGCGCGGAAAGGAGACCTTCTTCGACGGCAAGGTGTTCGACCCCGAAAATCCGGCCGCCTATCTGAAGTCGCTCGCGATCAAGCGCGTCGAAGTCTGATGGAGCCCTGCGGCCGCCTTTAGGGGCGGCCGCATCGTCCCTGCCACGCCGGAGAGAGATAGCGATGAACATGACTGCCACGAAGATCGAGGTTGAGACCGCAACGCCTGCTGCAACGATTGCGCCGGTCGTCACGCTGACGCCGAAGCGTCCCCCGCGTACTGAGGCTTACGCACGCATGGCACGCGAGACCGCCGTGCGCGTGATCCCGCCGCTGGTCGTGATCGCTCTGCTGACGCTGGTGTGGGAGCTGGTCTGCCGCAGAGCCGGCTCGGCGCTGCCGCCGCCCTCAAAAGTGTTTGCGGATACGAAGGAGCTGATCTTCGATCCGTTCTTCGACCGTGGCGGCATCGACAAGGGCCTGTTCTGGCATCTGTCCGCCAGTCTCCAGCGCGTCGCCTTCGGCTATTCGCTCTCGGCCATCGCCGGCATCGCGCTCGGCGTGCTGGTCGGGCAGTCGGTCTGGGCGATGCGCGGGCTCGATCCGCTGTTCCAGGTGCTGCGCACGATTCCGCCGCTGGCTTGGCTGCCGCTCTCGCTCGCGGCCTTCCGCGACGGCCAGCCTAGCGCGATCTTCGTCATCTTCATCACCTCGATCTGGCCGATCATCATCAACACCGCGGTCGGCATCCGCAACATCCCGCAGGACTATCGCAACGTCGCCGCGGTGGTGCAGCTCAATCCGCTGGAATTCTTCGCCAAGATCATGATCCCGGCGGCGGCGCCCTACATCTTCACGGGCCTGCGCATCGGCATCGGCCTGTCGTGGCTCGCGATCGTCGCCGCCGAAATGCTGATCGGCGGCGTCGGCATCGGCTTCTTCATCTGGGACGCCTGGAACTCCTCGCATATCAGCGAGATCATCCTGGCGCTGTTCTATGTCGGCATCATCGGCTTCGTGCTTGACCGCCTGATCGCGGGGCTCGGCAAGGTCGTCACCCGCGGCACCGCGCAGAACTGAGGAGAGGGGACATGACCGCCTACCTGAAACTCGACCACATCGACAAGGTCTTCACCCGCGGCACCGCCACCACGGAGGTGCTCAAGGACATCAATCTGACGATCGAGAAAGGCGAATACGTCTCGATCATCGGCCATTCCGGCTGCGGCAAGTCGACCCTGCTCAACATCATCGCAGGGCTGACCGGCGCCACGATGGGGGGCGTGCTGCTGGAAAACCGCGAGGTGAACTCGCCGGGGCCGGATCGCGCCGTGGTGTTCCAGAACCACAGCCTGCTGCCGTGGCTGACCGTCTATGAAAACGTCAGGCTCGGCGTCGACAAGGTCTTCGCCAAGACCAAGTCCCGTGCCGAGCGCGACGCCTGGGTGATGCACAATCTCAACCTCGTGCAGATGGCCCATGCCAGGGACAAGCGTCCATCGGAGATCTCTGGCGGCATGAAGCAGCGCGTCGGCATCGCGCGGGCGCTGGCCATGGAGCCGAAGGTGCTGCTGCTCGACGAGCCGTTCGGCGCGCTCGACGCGCTGACCCGCGCCCACTTGCAGGACTCGGTGATGGCGCTGCATCAGAAGCTCGGCAACACCATCCTGATGATTACCCACGACGTCGATGAGGCCGTGCTGTTGTCCGACCGCATCGTGATGATGACCAACGGACCGAGCGCGCGCATCGGCGAGGTGCTGGAAGTGCCGCTGGCGCGGCCGCGCAAGCGGCTCGACCTCGCGACCAACGCCACATATCTGAAGTGTCGCCAGCGCGTGCTCGAATTCCTCTACGAGCGTCATCGCTTCGTCGAAGCCGCGTAAGTCACGCGTTCACGCGAGATCTGCCCGCGCCCAATTAATCGACATCAAGCTCAATCCTTGTGCGTCGCACAGGGATTGAGCGAAACGCAAATTTTGCGTGCGGAAAAGCCCTGCAAACAATTCGGGCAATACGAATAACATCCTGAAATCCCTGTGTTTCCTGCGTGCGCGCAACTGGCACGGAAATTGAAGTGTCTTTGCGCGACGCCAACGACGACGTCCCTCAACATCATCAATCAGCATCGTGATCTCGCCACCGGGGGTGAAGCCTCGGAGCGCGCCTCCGTGACCGGAGGCAGAGCCTGCAACGACGCAGCGGTGAGCCTGGAAGGGATACGCAATGACGAAGAATCCGACCCTGAACTCCAGCTGGATTTCAGACTGGCGCCCCGAGGATGAGGCGTTCTGGAACAATACCGGCAAGTCGATCGCGCGGCGCAATCTGATCTGGTCCATCGTCGCCGAACATATCGGCTTCTCGGTCTGGCTGATCTGGAGCATCGTCACCACCAAGCTGCCGCAGGCCGGCTTCCACTACACCACCGACCAGCTGTTCCAGCTCGTCGCCGTGCCGGGCCTGATCGGCGCCTTCATGCGCTTTCCCTACACTTTCGCGGTGACGACGTTCGGCGGCCGCAACTGGACCGTCTTCAGCGCGGCGATCCTGTTCATCCCGACCTTGTCGCTCGCCTATTTCGTCAGCCAGCCCGACACGCCGTTCTGGCTCATGCTGCTGGTCGCCTCGACCGCGGGTCTCGGCGGCGGCAATTTCGCCTCCAGCATGACCAACATCTCCTTCTTCTTTCCCGACCGGATGAAGGGATGGGCGCTCGGCCTCAACGCGGCCGGCGGCAATATCGGTGTCTCCAGCGTGCAGCTCCTGACCCCGATCCTGATGACGCTCGCCGTCTTCAACCTGTATCAGGCGACGCCCGTCGACGGCATCTTCCTGCAGAATGCCGGCCTAATGTGGGTGCTGCCGATCGCAATCGCGGTGTTCGGCGCGGTGTTCTTCATGAACAACCTCACCACGGCGAAATCGTCGGTGAAGAACCAGCTCGCGATCGTCAAGCGCAAGCACACCTGGATCATGGCGTATCTTTATATCGGCACGTTCGGGTCCTTCATCGGCTATTCGGCGGCGTTTCCGCTGCTGCTCAAGACGCAGTTCCCCACCGTGACGATCTCGATCGCCTTCCTCGGCCCCCTGGTCGGCTCGCTGTCGCGTCCGCTCGGCGGTTGGCTCGCAGACCGGGTCGGCGGCTCCATCATCACGTTCTGGAATTTCATCGTGATGGCGGGCGCCACGGTCGGCGCGCTCTACTTCGTGGGGCACAAGGATTTCATCGGCTTCCTGTCGATGTTCCTGATCCTGTTCGTGACGACGGGCATCGGCAACGGCTCGACCTACCGCATGATCCCCTCGATCTTCCGCGAGGAGAACCTGTTCAAGGTGCGCGGCAAGGGCGATGCGGCACGCAGCGCTGCCCTGAAGACCGCGAGCATCGAGAGCGGCGCGGCGGTCGGCTTCATCGGCGCGGTCGGTGCCGTCGGCGGCTATCTGATCCCGAGCGGCTTCGGCAAGTCGATCGCCATGACCGGCGGGCCGCAGCTCGCGCTCGTGGTCTATCTCGCCTTCTACGCCTCCTGCCTCGCTCTGACCTGGTGGTTCTACCTGCGTCGCAGCCCGCAGGGCGAAGGCGCGCCAAGCCTCGCCGAGGCGCGTGTGTGAGCACGACAAACTGGCACGAATGTCGCTTCTCCCCGTACGCGGGGAGAAGTCTCTCTGATGACGTTTGATCCATGAACTTTGTCCGCAATGGCGCGGACGAAGGCAGACCGAAACAGACAGGAGAACATCATGACGCCCGAGCAGATTACTCTCATTCAGCAGAGCTTCGCCAAGGTCGCCCCGATTTCGGAAGCCGCCGCGGTGCTGTTCTACGACCGACTGTTCGAGGTGGCGCCGTCCGTGCGCGCGATGTTTCCCGAGGACATGACCGAGCAGCGCAAGAAGCTGATGGGCATGCTCGCCGCCGTGGTCGGCGGCCTGTCGAACCTGGAATCGATTCTTCCCGCGGCCTCCGCGCTCGCCAAGCGTCACGTCGACTATGGCGCCAAGGCCGAGCACTACCCCGTGGTCGGCGCGACCTTGCTGTGGACCCTCGAGAAGGGCCTTGGCGAAGCCTGGACGCCCGAACTCGCCGCAGCCTGGACCGACGCCTATGGCGTGCTGTCCGGCTACATGATGTCCGAGGCCTACGGCGCGCAAGCGCAGGCCGCCGAATAGGAGATGCGTTGTGAGTGAACCGCTGGTCATCGTCGGCAACGGTATGGCGGCCGCGCGTCTGGTCGACGAGCTCGCCAAGACCGCGCTCGGCCGCTATGCGGTCGCCGTGATCGGCGAAGAGCCGCGGCTCGCTTACAATCGCGTGCTCCTCTCCTCCGTGCTGGCGGGCGAGACCGGCTCGCACGAGATCGAGCTGCGGCCGGCCGGTTGGTGGCGAGACCGCGGCGTCACGGTGCGCTACGGCTATCGCGTCAGCGAGATCGATGTCGGCCGCCGTGAGCTCAAGATCGCGGGCGAGGAGAGCATGGAATATTCCAAGCTCGTGCTCGCCACGGGATCGACGCCGCTGCGGCTCAACGTGCCAGGCGCCGATCTTGCCGGCGTGCACACGTTTCGCGACACTCGCGACGTCGACCTGCTATTGACACTGGCCGCGGCCAGGAAGCGCGTCGTCGTGGTCGGCGGCGGCCTGCTCGGGTTAGAGGCGGCCTACGGCCTCGCCAAGACCGGCGCGCCGGTGACGCTGCTGCATCTGATGGATCGGCTGATGGAGCGTCAGCTCGACGCGCCCGCGGCCGACCTGCTCAAGACGCTGGTCGAGCGCAAGGGTATCCGCGTCATGCTCAATGCCGCGACGGCCCGCATCCACGGCGAGGGCCAAGTCCAGGCCGTCGAGCTCGCCGATGGCAGCCGCATCGAGGCCGATGCGGTGATCTTCGCCGCCGGCATCAAGCCGAACGTCGCGCTGGCGAAAGAGGCGGGGATCGCGGTCAACCGCGGCGTCGTCGTCAACGACGTGATGCAGACCTCCGCGTCCGACATCTTTGCGCTCGGCGAATGTGCCGAGCATCGCGGCACCTGCTATGGCTTGGTCGAGCCCGCCTACGAGCAGGCGCGCGTGCTGGCGCGGCATCTGGCCGGCCGGCCCGCCGCCTATCAGGGCAGCGTGGTCTCGACCAATCTGAAGGTCTCCGGCGTCAGCGTGTTCTCCGCCGGCGACTTCATGGGCGGGGAGGGCAGCGAGAGCCTCGTGCTGTCGGATCGCAGGCGCGGCACTTACAAGAAGCTCGTCATCGCCGACGGTCGGCTCACCGGGGCGGTGCTGATCGGCGATACGATCGATGCGCTCTGGTACCTCGAGCTGATCCGCAATCGCGACAAGGTCGCTTCGATCCGCACCGACATGATGTTCGGCCGCGCGCTGGCGCAGCCTTCGAAAGCGGCGTGATATGACGGCGATCGATCCAAATCTCCGCACCACCAAGACCACCTGCCCCTATTGCGGCGTCGGCTGCGGCGTCCTGGCGACGCCCGACGGCAAGGGCGGCGCGGCGATCGCGGGCGACCCCGATCATCCCGCCAATTTCGGCCGGCTGTGCTCGAAGGGCTCCGCGCTCGGCGAGACCGTCGGCCTGGAAGGGCGGCTGCTCTATCCGATGATCCGCTGCAAGGGCGTGCTGGAGCGGGTCGCCTGGAGCGATGCGCTGGACCACGTCGCCCACCGCATGCAGCACATCGTCGCGCGCGACGGCGCCGACGCGGTCGCGTTCTATCTCTCCGGTCAGCTGCTGACCGAGGACTATTACGTTGCCAACAAGCTGATGAAGGGGTTTGTCGGCACCGCCAATGTCGACACCAATTCCCGGCTCTGCATGTCGTCCTCGGTTGCGGGCCATCGCCGCGCTTTCGGCGCCGACACGGTGCCTGGCTGCTATGAGGATCTCGACCAGGCCGATCTGCTCGTCTTCGTCGGCTCGAACGCGGCCTGGTGTCATCCGGTGCTGTTCCAGCGCATGCTGAAGAACAGGCAGGAGCGCGGCGCCCGCATGATCGTGATCGATCCGCGCCGCACCGACACCGCCGGCGATGTCGACCTGTTCCTCGGCCTCAGGCCCGGCACCGACACCGCGCTGTTCTCCGGCCTGTTCGTGCATCTCGCCGACAATGGCGTGCTGGACCGGGATTACATCGCGCAGAACACGTCTGGCTTCGATGATGCGCTGGCGCGCGCGCGCAGCATCGCCGGCAGCGTCACTGCGACCGCGCTCGCCACGGGCCTCGCCGAGCAGGACGTCGCCGCCTTCTTCAGGATGTTCCGCGACACCGAGAAGGTCGTCACGCTGTATTCGCAAGGGGTCAACCAGTCGGCGCAGGGCACCGACAAGGTCAACGCCATCCTGAACTGCCATCTCGCCACGGGGCGCATCGGCAAGCCGGGCGCCTCGCCGTTCTCGCTGACCGGCCAGCCCAACGCGATGGGCGGCCGCGAGGTCGGCGGCCTCGCCAACATGCTCGCCGCCCATATGGGCTTCACGCCGCCCGACATCGACCGCGTCAGACGGTTCTGGAAGGCGCCGCGCATCGCCACCCATGAGGGGCTGAAAGCGGTGCAGCTGTTCGAGGCGATCAACCGCGGCGAGGTCAAGGCGCTCTGGGTGATGGGCACCAACCCCGCGGTGTCGCTGCCCGATGCCGACATGGTGCGCGATGCCCTGAAGAAGCTCGAGCTGTTCGTGGTGTCCGAGAACGTGCTCGCCAACGACACCGTCGCGGCCGGCCCGCACGTGCTGCTGCCGGCGCTGGCCTGGGGCGAGAAGTCGGGCACGGTGACCAATTCCGAGCGGCGCATCTCGCGCCAGCGCGCGTTCCTGCCGGCGCCGGGGGAAGCGCGTCCCGACTGGTGGATCCTGAGCGAGACCGCAAAGCGCCTCGGCTTCGGCGACAGCTTCAATTACAAATCGGCCGCCGATATCTTCCGCGAGCATGCCGCGCTCTCGGCGTTCGAGAACAATGGCAGCCGCGATTTCGACATCGGCGCGCTGACCTCGCTGTCGGACGATGCCTTCGATGGTTTGAAGCCGGTGCAATGGCCGGTGCGCGAGGGCGGGACGCCCGGCGAGCGCTTCTTCGCTGCTGGCGGCTTCTTCACCAATGACGGCAAGGGCCGCTTCGTTGCGCCGGAGGTGCCGGCGCTGCGCGGCGAGACCGGTCCGTCGCGCCCCTTAAGGCTCAACACCGGGCGCATCCGCGACCAGTGGCACACCATGACGCGCACCGGCCTGAGCCAGCGCCTGGGCGCGCATCTGCCCGAGCCTTTCGTCGAGATCCATCCCGACGACGCCGGCAAATACGGCATCGTCCATGACGGCTATGCCCGCATCACCACCGATTACGGCCAGTGCATCCTGAAAGTCGTCGTCAGCGAGTGGCAGCAGCGCGGCACCCTGTTCGTGCCGATCCACTGGAGCGCGATGAACGCCTCGCACGGCCGCGTCGGGGCGATGGTCGCACCGTTCACCGATCCGTTCTCGGGGCAGCCGGAAGCCAAGGCGACGCCGGCCGCGATCGCGCCTTACGAATTTGTCTTCCGCGGCTTTGCATTGTCGCGCAAGCCGCTCGATCTGCCGCAGAACCTGTTGTGGACGCGCGTGACCGTCAGCGGCGGCTTCGGCTATCTTTTCGCCGACAACGCGGATCTCGCCCGCTGGCCCGTCTGGCTCGAGAGCGTCGCCGGCGAGGACGTTGCCGAATATCGCGATTTCGGCGGCGGGGTTTTTCGCGCAGCTTCGTTCGCAGGCGATCGCATCGAGACCTGCCTGTTCGTCGGCCCCGCGCATGATGCCGGCGACTGGGAGGTGGTGAAGAGTCTGTTCGCGGCCGATCAGGTCAGCGACGAGCAGCGCCGCATGCTGCTGTCAGGCAGGTGCTGTGAAGGCGCGGCCTCGACCGGCCCGATCGTCTGCGCCTGCTTCGGCGTCGGCCGCGGCACCATCTGCGACAGCATCGCTGGCGGCGCGCGCACGACCGCCGACATCGGCGCCAAGCTCAAGGCCGGCACCAATTGCGGCTCCTGCATCCCCGAGCTGAAACGCCTGATTGCGATGACGGAAGTGCCTGCACAGCAGGCGAAGGTCGCGAGCGCGGCGGGATAGGTCTCGTAGGGTGGGTTAGCGCAGCGTAACCCACCACTCTTCGTCAATGCGGAAGCGAAAGAGGTGGGTTACGCCAAGGGACTGCTTCGCGCAGCCCCGGGGGCTAACCCACCCTACGCAGCGCCCGCACCATTGCAATGTGGACCACCCCAATCGACGCGCCGGCTAATGTGCCGTATGGTGCCGCGCTCCTTTCAACATCCACAACAACCATGATGTACCTGGAAACGCCGCCGCGCCTGATCGAGACCAGGCTGTTCACCGCCATGCCCGACAAGTTTCGCCGCAAGGGCGTGCGAACCGATTGGGCCGACGCCAACCGGCCGAACATACCGACCGAGAGCTTCATCGAGGGGCCGTCATTCGACAAGGACGGTAATCTCTATATCGTCGACATTCCGTTCGGCCGCATCTTCCGGATTGCGCCCGACGGCGAATGGTCGCTCGTGATCGAATATGAGGGCTGGCCGAACGGGCTGAAGATCGCAGCCGACGGACGCATCCTAGTCGCCGACTACAGGCATGGCATCATGGAGCTTGATGCCGAATCCGGCCGCGTCAAGCCGGTCGTGACCGGGCGCAATTCGGAATCGTTCCGCGGCTGTAACGATCTGCATCTCGCCTCCAACGGCGATATCTATTTCACCGATCAGGGCCAGACCGGCCTGCACGATCCAAGTGGCCGGGTCTATCGGCTGGGATCGAACGGCCGGCTCGACTGCCTGCTCGACACCGGCATCAGTCCGAACGGCCTGGTGCTCGACCCAGCCGAAACCGTGCTGTTCGTCGCGATGACGCGCGACAACGCGGTGTGGCGGCTGCCGTTCATGAAGGACGGCAGCGTGTCCAAGGTCGGCCGCTTCTGCTCGCTGTTCGGCACCAGCGGCCCCGACGGCTTGACCATGGATGCCAAGGGCCGCCTGTTCGTCGGCCACCCCTCGCTCGGCCACGTCTTCGTGTTCGCGCCGAACGGGGAACTGATCGCGCGCATCAAATCGTGCGCGGGACCGAACTGCACCAATGTCGCGATCGGTGGCGAAAACAAGGATCGGCTCTATATCACGGAGTCGTCGTCCGGCAGCGTGCTGGTGGCCGAAATCGGCGGATTGTAGCGCTGACGTTTCGCCTCTCCCCGCTTGCGGGGAGAGGCCGACGCGCAAAGCGCGGCGGGTGAGGGGGGCCTCCGCGAGTCCCTTTGCTATCGAGTTTGCGGAAGCAGCCCCTCACCCCGACCCTCTCAGCGCGAGCGAAGCTCGTCGCGGCCCCGTAAGAACGGGGAGAGGGAGGGGGAACAGCGGAGATCGGAGCGAACATGAAAACAAATCCCTTCGGCAAGATCGGCGCCAGCGTCTCCGTCATCGGGCAGGGCACCTGGTATCTCGACCACGGCGACCGCAAGCGCGCGATCGCGGCGCTGCAGCGCGGGCTCGATCTTGGCATGACCCACATCGACACCGCCGAGATGTACGGCGATGCCGAGCTCGTCATTGCGGATGCGATCGCAGGCCGGCGCGATGAAGTGTTCCTCGTTTCGAAAGTGCTGCCCAGCAACGCCTCGCGCCGCGGCACCATCATCGCCTGCGAGCGCTCGCTGAAGCGGCTGAAGACCGACCGGCTCGACTGTTATCTGTTGCACTGGCGCGGCTCCTATCCGCTGGAGGACACCGTCGCTGCGTTCGAGGAGCTGGTGCAATCAGGCAAGATCAAGTCCTGGGGCGTCTCCAATTTCGGTGCCGACGATCTCGATGAGATTCTCGACGTCTCCGGCGAGGGGCGGATCGCCTGCAACCAGGTGCTCTACCACCTGAAAGAACGCGCGATCGAGCATGCGGTGATCCCGTGGTGCGAACGGCACAATGTTGCCGTCGTCGCCTACTCGCCGTTCGGCCACGACGATTTCCCCGCAGGCAGCAGCAAGGGCGGTGCCGTGCTGGCGCGCATCGCAGAAGCGCATCGTGCGACGCCGCGTCAGGTCGCGCTGAGCTTCCTCACCCGTGCGACTACGGTGTTCGCCATTCCGAAGGCCTCGTCTGCGGAACATGCCGGCGAGAATGCGGCAGCAGGCGACCTCGTGCTGACGAAGGACGAGATTGCGGCGCTCGACGCGGTGTTTCCGCGCGGGCCGAAGCCGCGCGGCCTGCCCATGCTGTAGTGCACAACGGGCAAGATTAACGGAGCATTGACGCGCGCGGCGGCTCGCGCATATCGGCATCCTGTTTTCGGAAGTTGTGAATGCGGAGCAGATGTCGTTTTTTACGGCTGTTCTCGATTCGCATTTTGCCCGGGTTCCAGCCGTGACACCGCCGCCCGCCGCAGCCGCAAGGCTCGACAGTATTCCCATGCCCGTTCCGGAGAAGAAGCAGCAGGCTCGCCGCGCGCCTGCGCGCGTCGATCATCCCTTCAAGGGCATTGCGCTGGTGTTGCTCTCGACGATCTTCCTCGGCTGCTCCGACGTCACCGCGAAATATCTGTCGACCAGCCTGCCTTCGATCGAGATCACCTGGATCCGCTTCGTCACGTTCGCGCTGCTATTCACGCCCGTGATGCTGCCGGGCTCGCCACTGCATGCGATGCGCACCGAGCGGCTCGGTCTGCAATTGATGCGCGGCGCCGCACTGCTCGGCTCGTCGCTGTTCTTCATCACCGGCCTTGCATTTCTGCCCATCGCCGAAGCCTCCGCCACCGGCTTCGTCTCGCCGCTATTCGTCACCGCACTGTCGATCATCTTCCTGAGCGAGAAGGTCGGCATGCGGCGCTGGATCGCGACCGCGATCGGCTTGACGGGCGTTCTGATCATCCTGAGGCCCGGCACGAGCGCGTTCCATGCCGCCGCATTCTTCCCGATCATCTCGGCGTTCTGCTGGGCCGCCGCGCTGATCCTGACGCGGATGATGAGCGGTCGCGAAGCGGTGCTCACCACTATGGCCTATTCCGCGCTGACCGGCGTTGCGATCCTCAGCGTCATGGTGCCGTTCGTCTGGGTCACGCCGAGCTGGACCGCGATCGGGCTGGGCATCGTGATCGGCGTCGCCTCGACCGTGGGCCAGTGGATCATCGTGCTGGCCTATCGCTACGGCGATGCCTCGGTGCTGGCGCCGTTCTCCTATACGCAGTTGCTCTGGGTCAGCATTCTGGGCTTCTTCATCTTCGGCGAGGTCCCGGATATCTGGACGGTCGTCGGCGCCGCCTTCATCGTCGCCAGCGGTCTTTATATCGCCCATCGCGAGCGGGTGCGCCGCGCCCAGCTGCTGGTGCTGGAAGAGCGGTCCCCGAACCCCTGACGCAAGTTTGCACGTCCTGCTTCGTGCTATCACTCGCTCCAAAGGGGAGGAGCCGGATGCGCGCCGCGATTTTCAGGAACGGTGAGATTGTCGTTGGCCGGATGGCCGAGCCGACGCCGGGCCCAGGTCAGGTTCTGGTCAAGACGCTCGCCTGCGGCATCTGCGGCTCCGATTTGCACGCGCGCCAGCACGCCCATCGCATGGTGGAGATGGCGCGGAAGACCGGGCGCAAGCCGATGGACCTCAGCCGCGACGTCGTGTTCGGCCACGAGTTCTGCTGCGAGATCGTCGATTACGGCCCCGGCACATCGCGCAAGCTGAAGCCGGGAACCCAGGTCTGCTCGCTTCCCGCGCTGGTGACGCCGCAGGGCATCGAAGGGATCGGCTATTCCAACGACAATGTCGGCGGCTATGCCGAGGCGATGCTGCTGAGCGAAGCGCTGCTGCTCGAAGTACCCAACGGCCTCGCGCCGGAGCATGCCGCGCTGACCGAGCCGCTCGCCGTCGGCGTTCATGCCGTCGCCAAAGCCAATATCCGTGGCGGCGAGGTGCCGCTCGTGATCGGCTGCGGCCCGGTCGGACTCGCGGTGATCGCCGCGCTGAAGCTCAAACGGCTGCATCCGATCGTCGCGGCCGACTATTCGCCGGCGCGGCGTGCGCTCGCCGCAAAACTCGGTGCCGACATCGTCGTCGATCCCCGCACGTCGCAGCCTTACGCGACCTGGGCCGAGCACGCGCAGATGTCGGAGGCCGAGAAGGCGGCGCGGCCGCCGTTCCAGGCCATGCTGCCCGCGCTAAAGCCCGCGATCATCTTCGAATGCGTCGGCGTGCCCGGCCTGTTGCAACAGGTGTTCGAGGGTGCCCCGCGCGATGCGCGCATCGTCGTGGTCGGCGTCTGCATGGAGAGCGACAGAAGCGAGCCCATGCTCGGCATCATGAAGGAGCTCAACGTCCAATACGTGCTCGGCTACACCCCGGAGGAGTTTGCTGCGTCGCTGCGCCTGATCGCCGAAGGGCAGGTGGATGCAGCCGCGATGGTCACCGCCGAAGTCGGCCTCGACGGCGTCGCCAAGGCCTTCGCCGATCTCGCCAACCCCGAAGCCCACACCAAGATCATCGTGCAGCCGTGGCGGTAGGAGTGTCAATATTTCGCCGGCACGTACATCTCTGGCGGGACCGGGCCTCGCTGATAGTCGGGATGTCGCACGCGCGGCGGCAGCGTCACCGGAGCCCGCACGACCTCCTGGTACGGGATCTGAGTCAATAGGTGTGCGATGCAGTTGAGCCGGGCGCGCTTCTTGTCCACGGCATCGACGATCCACCACGGGCTATCCGGCAGATGCGTGTGCTCCAGCATCGTCTCTTTGGCCTTGGTGTACGCCTCCCAGCGACTGCGGGACTCGACGTCCATCGGGCTCAGCTTCCACTGCTTCAGGGGATCCTTGATGCGCATGGTGAATCGGAATTGCTGCTCGTCGTCGGTAATCGAAAACCAGTACTTGACGAGGATGATGCCGGATCGGATCAGCATGCGCTCGAATTCCGGCACGGTCTTGAAGAACTCCTGGTACTCCGCCTCCGAGCAGAAGCCCATCACGCGCTCGACGCCGGCGCGGTTATACCAGCTTCGGTCGAATAGCACGATCTCGCCGCCGGCCGGCAGGTGCGCGACGTAGCGCTGGAAATACCATTGCGTACGCTCGCGCTCGTTCGGCGCGGGGAGCGCCGCGACGCGGCAGATACGCGGATTGAGCCGTTGCGTGATGCGCTTGATCACGCCGCCCTTGCCGGCGGCGTCGCGGCCCTCGAACAGCACCACGACCTTCTTCCTCTCGCTCTGCACCCAGTCCTGGAGCTTGATCAACTCGCCCTGGAGGCGGAGCAGTTCCCGGAAATAGAGCCTGCGATCGACCATCGGCCTCAGGGTTCCGGTCTCGTCGAGGAGCTCGTCGAGACGGGTATCATCCATCTCCATCTCGAGTTCCTCGTCGAGATCGTCGGCCATTTCCTGGATGATGCGCTCGCGCTTGGAGATCTCGGATTTGCGATCGGCTGCGGTCATGGGCTCTTCTCTCGGCTCGGATACCAGCACAACGACCATCGGCGGGGTTTGTTGCGCCCATGTGACAACATGCAATCCGGCGGACGCTTGGTCACACCGGCAGCGCGATCGAATATTTCACCTGGCTGAGCGCAAAGCTGGACTCGATCGAGGCAATGCCGTCGAGCCGGGTCAGCTTGGTCTTCAGGAACGTCTCGTAGGAGGCGAGGTCGGCGGCGACGACGCGGAGCAGGTAGTCGCGGTTCCCGGTCATCAGATAGCATTCCAGCACCTCGTCCCATTTCGAGATGGCGCGGGCAAAGCGGTTGAGATCCTCCTCCTTCTGCCGTGCCAGCTTGATCGAGATGAACACGCTGACATGCAGTCCCAGCGCCTTCTGGTCGACGGTCGCGACATAGCGCGAGATGACGCCGCGCTCCTCCAGGAGCTTGACCCGGCGATGGCAGGGCGAGACCGAGAGGCCGACCTTGTCGGCGAGCTCCTGCATGGTCAGGCGGCTGTCGTTCTGAAGGTGGCTGAGGATCTTGCGGTCGATGGGGTCGAGCTCGGGCATTGGGATGAAACCTGCATTTTGTCGGCTACGTTGGTAAAGTATCCCAATATCGGCGGGTATGACGCGAAAAATTGAGAAGTTTGACGCACCGCGCAGGCGTATGATCGGTGCATATTTCCCGGAGCATCGCCATGCCCGTTGACCCCGCCCGTCTCGACATCCTGACCGCCCTCAGCCGCAAGGCGCTGTGGCTGTCGTCCTGGACCATCCACCACGCCAATCACATCCGCTCCAATGCGGATGGCCTCAAGGTCGGCGGCCACCAGGCCTCGTCCGCCTCGCTAGCCACCATCATGTCGGCGCTGTACTTCCACGTGCTGCGCCCTGAGGACCGCGTCGCGGTGAAGCCGCATGCGAGCCCGGTGTTCCACGCCATCCAGTATTTGTTCGGCCGGCAGAGCCGCGAGAAGCTGGAGAATTTTCGCGGCTTCAAGGGCGCGCAGTCCTATCCCTCGCGCACTAAGGACGTCGACGATGTCGACTTCTCCACCGGCTCGGTCGGCCTCGGCGTCGCGCAGACGCTGTTCTCTTCGCTGGTGCAGGATTACGTCAAGGCGCATGGCTGGATGAAGGATCGCCGCGAGGGGCGGATGATCGCGCTCGTCGGCGACGCCGAGATGGACGAAGGCAACATCTTCGAGGCGCTCGCGGAGGGCTGGAAGCACGGCCTGCGCAACACCTGGTGGGTGGTCGACTACAACAGGCAGTCGCTCGATGCCGTTGTGCGCGAAGGTCTTTGGGAAAAGTTCGAGACCATGTTCCGCAATTTCGGCTGGGACGTCGTCATCGTGAAATACGGCCGCCTAATGCGCGAGGCCTTCGCGGAGCCCGGCGGCGAGGCGCTGAAGACGTGGATCGACAATTGCCCGAATGCGCTCTACGCGGCGCTGTGCTTCCAGGGCGGCGCGGCCTTCCGAAAACATCTGCATGACGAGATCGGCGACCAGGGCCCGATCACAAAACTGATCGACAAGCGCAGCGACGAGGAGCTGCTGGCGCTGATGTCGAATCTTGGCGGCCACGACATGGCGAGCATGCTGGAGGCGTTCGACGCGATCGATCACGACCGCCCGGTCTGCTTCATCGCCTACACGATCAAGGGCGTCGGCCTACCGTTCCAGGGCCACAAGGACAACCACGCCGGCCTGATGACGGTTGCGCAGATGGAGAAATATCGCGACAGTCAGAACATCCGGCCCGGACGCGAATGGGACAAGTTCGAAGGGCTGCCGCAGGATGCGGCCGAGCTCGAGGCCTTCCTCGCGCGGGTGCCGTTCAATCAGGATGGCCGCCGGCTCACGGCGCCCGTCGTCGAGGTGCCGCAACAGCTCGCCTTCAAGCCGTCGCCGCAGATGTCGACCCAGCAAGGCTTTGGCCTCGTGCTGAACGAGATCGCGCGAAGCGACAGCGAGCTCGCCAGGCGCATCGTCACGACCTCGCCGGACGTCACCGTCTCCACCAATCTCGGCCCCTGGGTCAACCGCCGCGGCCTGTTCGCGCGGGCCGAGAAGGCGGACTTGTTCCGCAGCGAGAAAATTCCTTCGACCTACAATTGGGACGCTTCGCCAAAGGGCCAGCATCTGGAGCTCGGCATCGCCGAGATGAACCTGTTCATCATGCTCTCGGCGCTCGGCCTGTCGCACCAGATTAACGGCGAGCGGCTCTTGCCGGTCGGCACGCTCTACGATCCCTTCATCGAGCGCGGCCTCGATGCGCTGAACTACGCCTGCTACCAGGACGCGCGCTTCATGGTGGCGGCGACGCCGTCCGGCATCACGCTCGCGCCCGAAGGCGGCGCGCATCAGTCGATCGCAACGCCCTTGATCGGCATGGCGCAGGACGGCCTGGCCTCGTTCGAGCCGGCCTTCGTCGACGAGCTCGCCGTGATCATGGCTTTCGGCTTCGAGCACATGCAGCGCGAACCGGGCGAGGGCGGTTCGGTCTATTTGCGCCTCTCCACACGCGCCATCGAGCAGGCGCAGCGGATCATGACACCGGAGCTGCGACAGGGCATCACCGACGGCGCCTATTGGCTGCGCAAGCCGGGCCCGAATGCCGAGGTCGTGATCGCCTATACCGGCGCGGTCGCGCCCGAAGCGATCGAGGCGACCGGCTTCATCGGCGAGAGCCGCCGTGACGTCGGCCTGCTCGCGATCACTTCGGCCGACCGTCTGCATTCGGGGTGGACCGCCGCGCGGAAATTGCGGCGCGACCGCCGCGGCGTGCAGCATCTCAGCCACATCGAAAAGCTGCTCGCGCCGCTGCCGCGCGACTGCGGCATCGTGACCGTGATTGACGGCCATCCGTCTGCGCTCGGCTGGCTCGGCAGCGTCCGTGGCCATCGCGCCGAGGCGCTCGGTGTCGAGCAGTTCGGCCAGACCGGCAGCATCGCGGACCTTTATCGGCACTATGGCATCGACGCCAACGCCATCATCGATGCGGCCGAAAGCCTCACCACCGGCGCGCCGGTGCTGCATCGGAAGATGGCGGTGTAGCGGAGGTAACTGCCTCGTCATTCCGGGCGACGCGAAGCATCGAACCCAGAATCTGGAGATTCCGGGTTCGCGCTAATGCGCGCCCCGGAATGACGCCGTCGTCCACCTTGCCTCGTTCCCGCCATCGGCTCATATAACCTCCGCTCGCCGCAACGCTGGCCCCGCATATGGCGGGTTCAATTGCCGGCGCTTTCGTGCAAGGATGCCTGCCGAAACGCCCCCTCCAAGCCCCCAAGAAGAGGTTAACGATGGTCAATCGCATGCAATTCTACATCGACGGCGCCTGGGTCGACCCCGCCGTCAAGAAGTCCACCGCCGTGATCAATCCGGCGACGGAAGAGGCGATGTACGAGGTTGCGCTCGGCTCCAAGGCCGACGTCGACAAGGCGGTTGCCGCCGCCAAGCGCGCTTTCGCGACCTTCTCCCAGACCAGCCGCGAGGAGCGCGTCGCGCTGCTCAGCAAGGTCATCGAGGTCTATAAGGGCCGCCTCAAGGAGATCGGCGCCGCCGTCTCCGACGAGATGGGCGCACCGCTGCCGATGGCGGAGAAGCTGCAGGCCGGCGCCGGCCTCGGCCATCTCATGACCACGCTCGACGTGCTCAAGAACTATCATTTCGAGGAGCCGGTCGGCACCGCCATGGTGCTGCGCGAGCCGATCGGCGTGGTCGGCATGATCACGCCCTGGAACTGGCCGCTGAACCAGATCGCCTGCAAAGTCGCGCCCGCGCTCGCCGCCGGCTGCACCATGATCCTGAAGCCCAGCGAGTTCACGCCGACTTCGGCGCTGATCTTCGCGGAAATCCTCCATGAAGCCGGCGTGCCCAAGGGCGTGTTCAACCTCGTCAACGGCCTCGGCCCCGAGGTCGGCGCCGCCATGAGCGAGCACCCTGATATCGACATGATCTCCTTCACCGGCTCGACCCGCGCCGGCATCGACGTTGCGAAGCGCGCAGCGCCCACCGTGAAGCGCGTCAGCCAGGAGCTCGGCGGCAAGTCGCCGAACGTCATCCTCGAAGGCGCCGACCTCACGAAGGCGGTGACCGGCGGCGTGATGCACATGTTCAACAATTCCGGCCAGTCCTGCAACGCACCCTCGCGCATGATCGTGCCGCTGTCCAAGATGAAAGAGGTCGCCGCGATCGCGAAGGCGGTCGCCGACAAGACCAAGGCCGGTGATCCCCGCGCCGAAGGCACCACCATCGGTCCCGTGGTCAATCGCGGCCAGTGGGACAAGATCCAGGGCCTGATCAAGAAGGGCATCGACGAGGGCGCAACGCTCGTCGCTGGCGGTCCCGGCCTGCCCGAAGGCGTCAACAAGGGCTTCTATGTCCGTCCGACTATCTTTGCCGACGTCACGCCTGACATGACGATCGCGCGCGAAGAGATCTTCGGGCCGGTGCTGACCATCATCGGCGCCAAGGACGAAGCCGACGCGGTCAAGATCGCCAATGATACGCCGTATGGCCTCGCGGGCTACGTCACGGGTGCGACGGTCGAGGACGCCAAGCGCGTCGGCCGCCAGATCCGCGCCGGCAACGTCAACCTGCAGGGCGTGCCCAACGACCGCACCGCGCCGTTCGGCGGCTACAAGCAGTCCGGCAACGGCCGCGAATGGGGCAAGTTCGGCCTCGAAGACTTCCTCGAAGTGAAGGCCGTCGCCGGCTTCAACGCGGCGTAGTTGATACGGCGCTTGCGCCGCGAGGGGATGCCGGCTTCCAGGGAAGCCGGCATCTTTGCTGTGAGACCAGCCGCTTTACGGCGACAACAGCCCGTCAAATCAAGAAAAGCAAAGGGACGGAACGTGAGAAAACTGATCATCGCATTCGTTGCGCTGCTGGCGCTGTCAGGCGCTGCGCAGGCCCAGACGGTGAAGGATCTGCTCAACACGCTCAGGGCGAAATGGAACGAACCGACCGAGCCGTTCAAGATCATCGACAACGTCTACTATGTCGGCACCAACGGCCTCGCGTCCTACCTGATCACATCGCCACAGGGACATATTCTGGTCGATACCGTGATGCCGGAATCGACGTCGCAGATCAGGACGAGCATCGAGAAGCTCGGCTTCAAGATCAGCGACATCAAGTATCTCATCAACACCCACGCCCATATCGACCACACCGGCGGCTTCGCCGAGTTGAAGCGGGCGAGCGGCGCGCAGATGGTCGCGGGCGAGGCCGACAAGCCGTTGCTCGAAGGCGGCTATTATCCGGGTGCGCAGGAGGAGAAGGCGCTCGACTTTCCGCCGGTGAAAGTCGACCGCACGGTGCGTGAGGGCGAGACCGTCGCGGTCGGCAGCGTCACGCTAACGGCGCGCGAGACGCCCGGCCATTCGCCGGGCTGCACCAGCTGGGCATTCTCGGTGAAGGATGGCGATGCAACACGCTCGGTGTTGATCTTCTGCAGCGGCACCGTCGCGCTGAACCGGCTTGTCGGCAGGCCGACCTATGCCGGCATCGTTGACGACTATCGCAAGACCTTTGCGCGTGCCAAGGACATGAAGGTCGACATCCTGCTGGCTCCTCATCCCGAGATGTACAAGATGGCCGAGAAGCGCGCCAAGCTCGCCGGCGGCGGACCCAATCCGTTCGTCGACCCGGGCGAGTTCAAGGTCTATGCGGCATCGCTGGAAAAGGCGTTCGAAGAGGCGCTCGTCAAGCAGACCGCGGCGGTACAGGAGAAGAAGGGGTAGAGGCGGTCGGTGGTTGGGCGCGCTGTATGTAAAACCTATCCCCCCACCGCGCCTTGCGTGTTCACGTACAGCGCGTAGATCGACTGGCTCGCGGCCATGAACAGGCGGTTGCGCTTGACGCCGCCGAAGCAGACGTTAGCGCAGCGCTCGGGCAGGGCGATGCGGCCGATCATGACGCCGTCGGGCGCGAACACCACGACGCCGTCGAGCTCGGGATCGCCCATGCCCCAGCCGCACCAGAGATTGCCGTCGATGTCGCAGCGCATGCCGTCGGGCGTGCCCGGCCCGGCATCGATATGGACGCGCTTGTTTGCGATCGTGGTGCCCTCGGGCGAGACGTCATAGGCGAGGATCTTGCGGTTCGGCACGCCCCGCGATTCCACGATATAGAGAATCTTCTCGTCCGGCGAGAAGCACAGCCCGTTCGGTCCAAGCACGCCTTCGGCGACGATGGTCGCCTTGCCGGTCGATGGATCGAGTCGATAGACGTTCGGATCGATCTCGGGCTCGGCCTTGTAGCCCTCGTAATTGCCGAGCAGGCCGAAGGTCGGGTCGGTGAACCAGATCGAGCCGTCCGATTTGACAACGACATCGTTCGGCGAGTTCAACCGCTTGCCGTTGAATTGATCCATCAGCACGGTGATGCTGCCGTCATACTCGGTGCGCACCACGCGCCGGCCGCCGTGCTCGCAGGTGACGAGCCGGCCCTGCCGGTCTCGCGTGTTGCCGTTGGCAAAATTCGAGGGCTTGCGGAACACGCTGACCGCACCGGTCTCTTCCTCCCACTTGAGGATGCGCTGGTTCGGGATGTCGCTGCACAGGAGATAACGCCCATCGCCGAACCACACCGGCCCCTCGGCCCAGCGCAGGCCGGTCGCCAGCCGCTCCACCGCCGAAAGCTTCAGCCAGTATTTTTCGAAGCGGGGATCGAGGGCCTTGATCGAAGGATCGGGGTAATAGGTCGCCGGCCGCCAGCCTGGCCGTTCCTCGGTGTGGGACGATGCCTCATTCATGCCGGTTCTCTCGTTTCGTTCCCTCTGGACAATCCTGCTATCATTAGAGACACGTGATCGCAAATTCGGTCACCAACGGCGAGGGACGACATGCCGCGTATTCTGATGACGGGAGCTTCGGGCGGGATCGGCACCAGCCTGCGGAAGCTGTTGCCGCCGATCTACCCGGATCTCCTTCTGTCCGATATCAAGCCGCCGGCCGATCTCGGCCCCGATGAAAAATTCAAGGCCGCGGACCTTGCCGATCTCGCGCAATGCGAGGCGATCTGCGAGGGCGTCGACGGCATCCTGCATTTCGGCGGCTATTCGGTCGAAGGCACCTGGGATCAGATCCTCCAGGCCAACATCATCGGCGGCTACAATCTGTTCGAGGCGGCCTACCGCAAGGGCGTCAAGCGCGTGGTGTTCGCCTCGTCGAACCACGCCGTCGGCTTCTATCCGCGCCATCACAAGATCGGCACCGACGTCACCCCGCGCCCCGACGGCCGCTATGGCGTCAGCAAGGTGTTCGGCGAGGCCGTCGGCGCGCTCTACGCCGACAAGCATGGGATGAAGGTGACGTGCCTGCGCATCGGCAATTTCGGCGACATGCCGCTGGACAAGCGCCGGCTCTCGATCTGGCTCAAGCCGGACGATCTCGTGCAGCTCTGCCGCATCGGGCTCGAGCATCCCGACATCCATTTCGAGATATTCTACGGCGCCTCCTTCAACGAACGCGCCTGGTGGGACAACCATCGCGCCTACCAATTCGGCTATCGCCCCACCGGCCGCGCCGAAGATTTCCGCGAGCACGCCATGGCCGAGCAGGCCAAGCTGAAGCCGGATCCGGTCGGCGATTATTTCCAGGGCGGCACGTTCTGCAGCATGGAGTTCGACGCCGACCCGGGTCGTGTGATCGACTGGAATAAGCGGTAGAGATCGTTCACCGGCCGAGCGTCAACAGCGGCTTGCCGGTCTCGACAATGTAGGTCGCAAGCTCCGCGGCGTTGCCGCTGCCGACATTCTTCACGGCGTGATGCACTCCGTGAGGAATGAGCAGCACGTCGCCGGCTTTCAGGATGACGGGCGGCCTGCCGTCGAGCCGATATTCCAGCTCGCCTTCGATCAGATAGACGAGCTCTTCGCCCGGGTGGCTGTGCCCGACGGCAACGACGCCCGGAGGAAAGTCGACGCGAACCTGGATGACCTCGCGCCCGGGCGCACTCAGCGCTTCCTTCATGAGATGTGTGCGCTTGATGTCGCCCAGTCGTGGCTCTTCGGATCGTGCCGAGAGTGAAGCCAGGCTGATTGCGGCGATCAGCGCCGCCGCAACCACGATTCCACGTTTCGTCATGTGAATGTCCTTTCGGATTGTGCAGGATGTTGTCGGTGAGCGCATCAACCGGCGGCAGCCGCCGGCGTTGCGCGAAAGCTGATGGCCATGCGGTTGTAGGCGTTCATCAGGCTGATCGCGATCGTGAGGTCCACGAGCTCACGTTCTTCGAACACAGCGCGTGCGGCCTGGTATGTCTTGTCGGGCACGCCGGTCTCGGCAACCCGTGTCACCGTCTCCGCCCAGGCAAGGGCGGCTCGTTCGCGTTCGTCGAACAGATTGCCCGCCTCGCGCCATGCCTGCAGCAGCGCGATCTTCTCGACCTTTTCTCCCTTGTTGAGCAGGTCGCGGGTGTGCATGTCCAGGCAGTAGGCGCAATTGTTAATCTGAGAGATCCGCAGATAAACCAGCTCGATCAGCGTGGCGGAAAGCCGGCTCTGCAGGACGTAGCCGTAGACGCCGCCGAGCGCCTTGATCCCTGCCGGGGCGATCTGGTTATAGTCGAGACGCTTACTCATGTTTCTCTCCTTGACGATGATTCTGCTGGACGGCGGTGGTCAGATCCTTCTCGCTGCTGTCACGACGAACACCGCGAGCAGCGTGAGCCCCGCCGAGGTTGAATCGTATTTTCATGGCGGGGCTCCTGTTCGAGTTCGGCTATTGCGCTGTGGCTGAGCTCTCACCTGCGGATGACGGCCTTCAGCGAGTCCGTGAACACCCAGAAGGAAGCGGCGAGCAGGCCGACGTCCTTCAGCAGGAACTGACCCGGAGCGACCGTGATCGCGGGGACCCCGAGCTCCGGCACGACGACGCCGGGCGTCGAGATCATGAAGCTCAGCGTGGTGACGAACAGCCCGGCCGACAACAGGCCGCCGGCCGCGGAGTAGATCGGGCTGGACAGGCGGAGCGCGATCAGGAGCCCGATGCTGAGTTCGACGAAGCCGAGAAAGGTCGAGAAGCCGCGCACCGAGAACAGCGTGTAGAACCATCGCAGCAGCGGACTGTTCTCGACCAGGGGTACGAGTCCCTGTGCTTCGTAGTCGGTGAATTTCATCCCGCCGAACCAGGCGTAGATGATTGCGAGCGAGGCGTAGAGACCGATCCGGCTGATCGGTTCGGCGTAAGCGAGCAGGCGTTCAGACTGTTCGCGCCAACTGATCGTGCGACGCAGGGCGATGGATAAGGTGGACGATTGGCTGATGATGCGTGACATGGTGATCTCCGTTTGATGCCGGTTGTTCGCTCACGCATTCACGTGCGTGTGCAGGTTGTAGCGAGGGGCGGGAATAGTGCTCGAGAGCTTGTTCGTCATGGCAAGCCGCGCGCTCTCGTGGCGATCCCACTCCGACTTGTCGGCCAGCGCCGGGATCGTCACGACTTCGCCGAGGTCGAGACCGGCGAGGGCGGCGTCGACCAGGTCGTCGGCCGACATGACGATCTCTGCCGGAAGCTGGTGAACCGGCGTGCCCGCGATGTCCCAAAACTCCGTCGCAGTGGCGCCCGGCAGCACGGCCTGAATGCGGATGCCCTTCCCGGCGAGCTCGTGAACGAGTGACTGGGTGAATGCGAGCACGAAAGCTTTCGAGCCGCCGTAGACGCCGTTGAGCAGCTCCGGCGCGATCGCGACGATGGAAGCGATGTTGATGATCGTGCCGTGGCCGCGGGCGATGAATCCGGGCACCGCTGCGTAGGTCAGGCGCGTCAGTGCACCGACGTTGAGACGGATCATGTCTTCCATCTTGTCGATGTCGGAATCGATCAGCGGGGCCGAGGCGCCGACGCCGGCGTTGTTGACCAGCACCGAAATGTCGCCGTTGGTTCTGATGAGTTGCTCGACGCGGCGGAGGTCGGCAGGGGATGTGAGATCGGCTTCCACCGTTTCCACCTTGCGGCCAGTTTCGTTGCCGAGCCTGCGCGCGAGCGATGCGAGCCGCTGCCTGTTGCGCGCAACGAGGATGAGGTCGTGGCCGCGCTTCGCCAGGCGATCGGCGTAGATCGCGCCGATTCCGGTCGAAGCTCCGGTGATGAGGGCAGTGCCTGTTCTGGTCTGGGTCATTTTCGTCTCTCCTTCGGTTTGGGTGCGGAGAGGAATAGGCACTTCCGGAAATGGTGGGTATCTGGCAAAATCGGGATCTTTCCTTCCAGAATATGGAAGTGTCCCATGGATCGTCTCGAAAGCATGTCGGTGGTCCTGGCGGTGGCGGAGGCGGGCAGCCTGTCCGCCGCCGCGCGCCGTCAGAAAATGCCGTTGGCAACGGTGAGCCGGAAGGTTTCGGAGCTCGAGGAGCACCTCCAGACCAAGCTGTTTCATCGCTCGAGCCGCGCGCTCGTCCCAACGGACGCCGGTCGCTCCTACATCGCCGCGGCCAAGCGAATTCTCGCCGACCTCACCGAAGCCGAGCGCGTTGCCTCTGGCGAATACACCACGCCGCGTGGCGATCTCAGCATCACGACGCTGGTCGCGCTCGGTCGGCTATGCTTGCAGCCGATCCTTGCCGAGTTTCTTGCGGCATTTCCGGAGGTGGATGTTCAGCTCATCTTGCAGGACCGGACGCTTAACCTTCTGGACGAGAACATTGACGTCGCGCTTCGTGTCGGCGATCTCGCCGACAGCGGCCTGATCGCCGTGCGCGTTGGGGAAATTCACCGCGTCGCCTGCGCCAGCCCGTCCTATCTGAAGCTGCGGGGAACGCCGAAGGCTCCCGATGATGTCTCCGCCCACGACTGCATCAGCTATCCTCCGCTTCAATCGCCGGGGACGTGGAGATTCAAACGAGGGCAGACCGAGTATGCAGTGCCGGTGCGGTCGCGCTTCATTGCGAGCAATCTGGAATCGGCCATCGATGCCGCGCGCGCAGGCATCGGGATCACCGTCGTGTTCTCCTATCTGGCGTCGGATGCGCTGAGGTCTGGAGAGCTCGTTGCGGTCCTGCAGGACTTTCAACCGCCGCCGCAGCCGGTCAGCTTCGTCTACTCGCCCAACCGCTTCATGCCGGCGAAGCTGCGAGCGTTTCTCGACTTCGCAGGGCCGCGCCTGAGGGCGCGCTTGGCCGACAGTCCCGGAAACGTTGCGCCGCGGAGGCCGCGGGCGTAACTGCGGGCCCGCACATCAGAAATGCAGGTTGAGCCGCAACAGCGCCTGGTGCCGCTCGAACTGATCGAGGTTGAGGCTGCGAACGTCGCCGATCGCCTGGCCGGCAACCTGCATCTGCCAGGTGCCGGAGATGCCGACCTCCTTCGAGATGTTGTAGGAGAAGGTTGGGCCAGCAAAGACTGCGTCTCCCAAAAAGCGGTCGAGGCCGCCGCCGTCATAGGCCCGCGCGTAGCGCACGCCGAGGCCGAGCACGAGGTCTGGCTGCACTACGTAGGAGATCGCGGCCTGGAGCTGCATCTCGGAATCGTGTCGCCAAAGATTGGTCGAGATCTCGCGGGTTCCGCCGGTCCCGTACCAGACGTTGAAGGCGGCGAACAGCCTGTCCTTGACCAACTCGCGATCGAACAGCGCGGCAAACTCTGCGCCATATTGCGCGATGTGCATGCCGCTGCCGTCGTCAATCCGGCTCCAGCCGGGCTGCGCATGGAGGGTCAGCCCAAAGGGCGCGACGGCGCGATCGAGCAGCTTGTAGCGCAGTTCGAGCGCCACCCCGCCGAAAGCGAGGTCGCGATGATCGGCAAATCCCGGAACGCCATTGATGTGATGTCCGGTCAGTGCGAATCCGGGTGCTATCCGGAAGTTGTCCGAGACCGTGTATTTGACCTGATTGAGATTGGCCCAGGCTGCGTAAGTGCCGGAGCGCTTGCCGAATGCGCCGACATTCTCGAACTCGATCTCCATTTCGCCGGGCTTGCCGATGTCGGAGCCCATGCTGAAACCGAAGATGTGCTCCGTGTCGATCTCCGAATGAGCCGACGGCAAACCTCCCGTCAGCTTGCTGACGCCGGGGGCCGGTGCGGAGCCGGGCCAGGCATAGGCGAGGCCGCGTGGACCGTCGTCGGCAGAGGCGGAGACGCAACTCGCCAGATGACCGGCGACGACAATTGCGGCCGTTATTGCGCCCCGGAAGCTCGACTTTCTCAGCACGACATCCACCAACCCACGCGAACCAAGGGCACTGATCGACGCAGGGAGCTTGGTTCACGCGCAGCCCCTGCGATTGCAAGTCATTCGCAAGAACAATTCCACAGAATGGCCGGCCGTGCAACTACTTGCTAATCATTCTTAGTTGCGTTCAATGGAATTCACTTCGGCTGGGCGGCGGGTCGGGTCCGATCCACGCTGGAGAGGCTGGAAACGGGAGATTCCCTGCGCGTTCGGCGCCGTCCCGTGCGGCAATGCCGCGCGGTGCTCAGGAGTGCCAGAAACCAAGCGTCAGGCCTGCAAGCCGAGTTATTGACAATCAGGGCGCTGGCCTTACCACCACGACAAAAGCTGAAGGGAGCGCCCTGATGACGAGTGGCTTGCGCAAGGGTCTGACGAGCTATGGCGATGCCGGTTTCTCGCTGTTCCTGCGCAAGGCGTTCATCAAGGCCATGGGCTATTCTGACGACGCGCTGGAGCGCCCGATCGTCGGCATCACCAACACCTATAGCGACTACAATCCCTGCCACGGCAACGTCCCTGACATCATCGAAGCCGCCAAGCGCGGCGTGATGCTGTCGGGCGCGATGCCCTTCGTGTTCCCGACCATCTCGATCGCGGAGAGCTTTGCGCATCCGACCTCGATGTACCTGCGCAATCTGATGGCGATGGACACCGAGGAGATGATCCGCGCCCAGCCGATGGATGCGGTGATCGTGATCGGCGGCTGCGACAAGACGCTGCCGGCGCAGGTGATGGCCGCGATCAGCGCCGACCTGCCGACCGTGGTCATCCCCGTCGGGCCGATGGTGGTCGGTCATCACAAGGGCGAGGTGCTGGGGGCCTGCACCGATTGCCGCCGCCTCTGGGCGAAATATCGCGCCGGCGACATGGACGATGCCGAGATCGAGGCGGTGAACGGCCGGCTGGCGCCATCGGTCGGCACCTGCATGGTGATGGGCACGGCCTCGACCATGGCCTGCATGATCGAGGCGATGGGCCTGTCGCTGCCGATGAGCGCGACGATTCCCGCGCCGCATGCCGAGCGTTTCCGTCTCGCCGAGGCCAGCGGCAAGGTTGCCGCGGAGATGGCCAAGGCCAAGGGCCCGAAGCCGAGCGACGTGTTGACGCCGGCCTCGTTCAAGAACGCGCAAGTCGTGCTGCAGGCGATCGGCGGCTCGACCAACGGCCTGATCCATCTGACCGCGATGGCGCATCGCTCGCCGCACCGGCTCGATCTCGCAGCGTTCGACCAGATCGGTCGCGAGGTGCCGGTGCTGGTCGATCTCAAGCCGTCCGGCGAGCATTATATGGAGCACTTCCACCACGCTGGTGGCGTACCGAAGCTGCTGGCGCAGCTCGGCGATCTCGTCGACCTCGATGCCAAGACCATCAGCGGCCAGACGTTGCGGGAGATCGCGGCGAATGCGGAGGACGTGCCGGGCCAGGATGCGATTCGTCCGCGTGATAATCCGATCAAGAAGGAGGGCGGCCTCGCCATCCTGCACGGCAATCTCGCCCCGCGCGGCGCGGTCATCAAGCAATCCGCCGCCAGCCCGAAGCTGCTGCAGCACACCGGGCGCGCCGTCGTGTTCGAATCCGTCGAGGACATGACCTTGCGGGTCGACGATCCCGATCTCGACGTCAACGCCGACGACGTGCTGGTGCTGCGCAACGCCGGCCCGAAGGGCGCGCCGGGCATGCCGGAAGCCGGTTATCTGCCGATCCCGAAGAAGCTCGCGCGCGGCGGCATCAAGGACATGGTGCGCATCTCGGATGCGCGCATGAGCGGCACCGCGTTCGGCACCATCGTGCTGCACATCACCCCGGAATCCGCCGTCGGCGGGCCGCTGGCGCTGGTTGAGAACGGCGACATGATCCGCCTCGATGTGGCCAAGCGCAGCATCGAGCTCTTGGTTGACGCCGCCGAGCTGGAGCGGCGCCACGCTGCGTTGAAGCCGGTGGCCGCGCCGGAAGAGGCGCGGCGCGGCTACGCCTGGCTGTTCAACGAGACCATCCTGCAGGCCGACGAGGGCTGCGATTTCGACTTCATGCAGAGAACGGGCCCCGCGAAGGGCTGAGCCACCGCCTCGCTACTTCCCCTTGCTCGTGAACTTCTTCACGGCGGTGCGGAACGCTTCCGTGTTCATCGCCATGATGATCTTGTGCTCCTCGGCATCGAGCTGCTGCTTCACCGGCGTGGTCGCCGCTTGATAGACCAGCTGCTTGGTGCCGGCGATTGAAGCCGGCGGGTTCTGCGCGAGACGCTCGGCAAGTTTTCGCGTCGCGGTCTTCAACTCGGCCGCGGGGACGGTCTTGGCAACCAAGCCCCATTCATAGGCCTGTTGCGCGGTGAAATTGTCCTCGGCGAGAAAGATCTGCAGCGCCCGGCGGGAGCCGACCGTGCCGACGATGCCGACGGTCGAGCCGCCGTCCGGCGACACCCCGATCTTGGCATAGGCCGGCGTGAACTTGGCATCGTCAGCGGCGATGCAGAGATCGGTGACGAAGGCGAGGCCCATGCCGGCGCCGGCGGCCGAGCCGTGCACGCTCGACAGCGAGATCTTCGGCATGCGCCTGATGATCTCGATGAAGGCGTGATAGTGCTTCAATAGCTCGCCGACGACTGAAGTCACCGTGCCGGCTTCGGCGGCGGCCCCGATCGTCTGCAGGTCGCCGCCGGCGCAGAACGCGCGGCCTTCGCCTTCGAGCACCACGACGCGGATGTCGTCGGCGCCTTCGATATAGGTTGCGAGCTGCTCGAGCTTCTGGGCAATCGCAAGATCGATCGCGTTGAATGCGGCAGGGCGGTTCAGCGTGATGGTCGCGATCGGGCCGTCGACCTTGAGCAGGGCGGGATCGTCGGGCTTTGAGACGGGAGCGGTCATCTTAAATTCTCCGGCAGGAGGTCGAGGCTCGAACTAAATCGCAGAAGGGCAGGGGTGACAATCCCCGAACCACCGCTCTTGCGCCGGGCGGAACGATAGGCTCAAATGGAGCCGCTTTCGCCAAGGGACGGACACGAGCGCCGGCTCCTCGCAAGGCCAGCAAGCAAAATCAGCGAGAGAGGAGGCGGCATGGGTCACGCTCGTGTCTTCCGGAAATGGGCTGTCCGATGACTGGCCCGGTGATCATCGTCGGTGCCGGCCATGGCGGCTACCAGATCGCGGCATCGCTGCGCCAGGCCGGCTTTGCCGAGCGCATCTGCCTGATCAATGACGAGCCGCATCTGCCCTATCAGCGGCCGCCGCTGTCCAAGGCCTACATCAAGGGCTCCGCGGGCCCGGAGAGCCTGATGTTCAGGCCTGAGAAGTTTTACCAGGACCAGAGCATCGAACTGATCGCCGGCCGCGCCGCCTCGATCGACCGCGCCGCGCGTAAGGTGCATCTCGCATCCGGCGAGACGCTGGACTATTGGCACCTCGTGCTGGCGACCGGCGCGCGCAATCGCCTGCTCGATTTGCCCAATGCCAATCTGCCCGACGTGAAATATCTGCGCATTCTCGATGACAGCGAGGCGCTGCGCGCGATCATGCCGTCGAAGACGCGCGCCGTGATCATCGGCGCCGGCTTCATCGGCCTCGAATTCGCCGCGACCGCCCGCATCAAGGGCCTCGAGGTCGACGTGCTCGAGCTCGCCCCGCGTGTGATGGCGCGGGCGGTGACGGCGGAGGTCTCCGAATATTTTCAGGCGCGCCACCGCGAGGCCGGCATCCGTATCCATCTCGGTGTGCAGGCGACCTCGATCGAAGCCGAGGCCGGCAAGGTCACCGGCGTGTCCTTGAGCGACGGGCGGCATCTGCCGGCCGACCTCGTCGTGGTCGGCGTCGGCGTGCTGCCGAACATCGAACTCGCGGCCGAGGCAGGGCTGCCGGTCGCCGCCGGCATCATCGTCGATGAATATCTGTCGACGGCTGATCCCAACATTTCGGCCATTGGCGATTGCGCGCTGTTCGCAAGCCCGCGCTTCGGCGGATCGCTGCGGCTGGAATCGGTGCAGAACGCCACCGATCAGGCCCGCTGCCTCGCAGCAAAGCTGACCGGGGATAAGAAACCGTACGACAGCCATCCCTGGTTCTGGAGCGATCAGGGCGACGACAAGCTCCAGATCGCGGGGCTGACGACCGGCTACGACCGCGTCGTGCTGCGCGGCGATCCCGCCAAGAAGGCATTCTCGGCGTTCTGCTATCACGGCGACAAGCTGCTCGGAATCGAATCCATCAACCGCGCCGGCGATCACATGTTCGGCCGGAGATTGCAGGCTATGGACCGCTCCATCACGCCGGAGCAGGCCGCGGACGAGAGCTTCGACCTCAAGAGCGCGCTGGGATAGGCCTCTACAGTATCGCCGCCACTTCCGCCCCCGTCGGCATCGACGGTCCGGCGCCCATGCGCTGCACGCTGATCGAGGCGGCGGCATTGGCGAACGTCAGCGCCTCACGCAAGGGCGCGCCATCAGCGAGTTGCGCGGCGAGCGCGCCGACGAAGCAGTCGCCGGCGCCGGTGGTGTCGAGTGCCTTCACCACACGGCCGGCCACCGAGATCTCCTCGTGCCCGGCGAGCGCGAGCACGCCGCGCTTGCCGAGCGTGACGCAGATGGTCTGGTCCTCGCGCGCCTGAAGTTTTCGCGCGACATCGATGATGCGGCCGGCCGCGTCGCTCTCGGAGAGCTCAACGCCGGCGAGGAAGCCGAGCTCGGTTTCGTTCAGCACGAGGATGTCGACCAGCGCCAGCAGCTCGCCCGGCATCTTCTGCGCCGGCGCCGGGTTCAGCACGGTCACTGCCCCCGCCGCGCGGGCGCGGTGGAAGAAGGCAGCGATCGTCGGCAGCGGAATCTCGAACTGGCTGACGGCGACGTCGCCCTTCAGCAGCGGCACGACCTTGACGTCATCAGCGCCGACCAGCCCGTTCGCTCCGGGAACGACGACGATGGTGTTGTCGGCCTCGGCCACCGTGATGATGGCCGTCCCGGTGTGCGCCTCGGCCGTCTCCACGACATAGCCGAGGTCGATGCCCTGGTCGCCGAGAAAGGCCTTCAGCTCAGCGCCCAACGAATCCCTGCCCAGCCGCCCGATCAGCGTGGTCCGCGCCCCTAACCGCGAGGCCGCGACCGCCTGGTTCGCGCCCTTGCCGCCTGGGAAATACAGGACCTGGCGGCCGACGACGGTCTCGCCGACGCGCGGATGGCGATCGGCCGTCGCCACCACATCCATGTTGATGCTGCCGGCGACGAAGACGCGCCCCATCTTTCTAGACCCTGACCTCGAACTCGTGCCTGACCTTGGCGATGTCGACCAGCGTCGGCAAGCCGGCCTCGTTGCCGAGGCGCTGGATCTTGTAGGTCGAGGCGGCGCGGGCGAAATCAAAATGCTCGCGCCAGCTTTTGCCGGGATGGGCGAGGTAGGAATAGACATAGGCGCCGTGGAAGACGTCGCCGGCGCCGTTGGTGTCGATCACGCGCTCGCGCGGGATCGGCATCGCCGGCATCACCTGCACCGTGCCGGTTTCGTCGTACCAGAACAGGCCCTTCTCGCCCATGGTGACGCCGCCGATCTTGCAGCCGCGGCTCTTGAGATAGTCGAGCATCTTCTCCGGCGTCAGATCCATCTGCTCGCACAGGCGCTCGGCGACGATGGCGACGTCGATGAATTCGAGCAGCTCATGGGTGTTGGTGCGCAGGCCGCCGCCGTCGAGCGAGGTCAGGATGCCGGCCTCGCGGCACACCTTGGCGTAGTGGATGGCGGCATCCGGCTGGTGGCCGTCGACATGCAGCGCGCGGCAGCCGCCGAGATTGAGCATCGGAAAGGGGTGGATGTGCTCGTCGTCGCGGCAGCGGACGATGGCGCGCTTGCCGTCCTTGGGCATGATGAAGGAGAGCGAGGACTGGTTGACCTTGCGCCCATGCAGCGAGATGCCGTACTTCGCGCACATGTCCTGGAACATGCGCCCCAGCCAGTCATTGGCTGCGGTCGCGATCAGGTCCGGCACGATGCCGAGCTTGGCGCAGCAGAACGCGGCCGTCACCGCATTGCCGCCGAAGGAGACCGCGTAGTCACGCGCCACGTGTTTCTCGTCGCCGGTCGGCATGTGGTCGGTGATGAAGACGACGTCGATATAGGTCTGTCCGATGAAGAGAGCCTGCATTGCTTGTCCGTGATGCGCTTGTGGTCCCGGCCGGCGAGATTACTCTAGCACCGGTTCCGCTCCGGGGGGACGCTGTAATTATTCGCAAATCTGCCGCCCGAAGCGCTTGAGGTCAGCATGGTCCGGGAATACGACCATCACTGGCCCATGCCAAGCCCGGACAAACGCCGTCTTTCGCTCCCGGGGTTCCCGGTCCACAAAAAGGGTGCAGAATGATCATCGGCCTCGATCACATCGTCGTTCTCGTAGGCGATATCGGTGCGGCCAAGGCGGCCTATCAGACGCTGCTCGCCCGCGCGCCAGCCTGGCAGAACTCGGGCGAGGGCGCCGACCGGGTGCTGTTCACCCTCGACAACATGACCATCGAGCTGATGGCCCCTCACGGCTTCAGCGTCACCGCCGACCGTATGCGCGCACTGCTCGGCAACCAGGAAGGCATCCTCGCCAGCCTGTGCTTTCGTGTCGCCGACATCGGCAAGATGCACCGCCGGCTGGAGCGGGTGGCCCTGAGGCCTGATACGGTCGCCGAGGTCGACAGCAGCGACGCCGCCACCGACGCCGTGCTGCACTGGAAGCGCACGCGGGCCGCCACCGAGCTGACGCGCGGCGTGCGCATGTTCTTCCTGGAGCTGGCCGACGAGCGTCCGAAGTCCGCCGTGATCGACATCGCGCCGATCGAGGGGCTCGACCACGTCGTCGTCACCACGGAGGATTCCGAGCGCGCCGCCGCGCTCTACGGCGCCCGGCTCGGCCTTGATCTCGCGCTCGACCGCTCGCACCAGGACTGGGGCCAGCTGATGTTCTTCCGCTGCGGCGACCTCATCGTCGAGGTGGTGCGCCGCCCGGTCGCGGGCGGCGATGCCGCGCATGACCGGCTCTGGGGCCTGAGCTGGCGGGTCGGCGACATCGACGCCACCCGCGCCCGCCTGATCGCGAGCGGACTCGACGTCTCGGAGGTCCGCACCGGCCGCAAGCCGGGGACGCGCATCATGACCGTGCGCAACGGCACCTGCGGAATCCAGACCGTGCTGCTGGAGCGTTCGCCGAGGCCGGTGGAGTGATTCTGTCATTCCGGGGCGATGCGTAGCATCGAACCCGGAATCCATTTCGCGGCTGACTCTGCCGCCCAATGGATTCCGGGCTCGCGCCAAGAGGCGCGCCCCGGAATGACGAACATTCTCAAACTCACGCTCGCGTGCTACACGCGTCTTGTCGGCACCCAGCGAGCACCCGGTTTGGCGAAGGCAAAGCGAACTCTGAAATGGCAGCGCGACCCCGAGGGGATGCGGCTGCGCATTCTCGAAGCCGCCAAGCAGGAGTTTTCCGCCCATGGCCTTGCCGGCGCGCGCGTCGACCGCATCGCCGCCAAGGCCGGCGCCAACAAGCGCATGCTGTACTATCACGTCGGCAACAAGGATGAGCTCTATCTCGCGGTGCTCGAAGGCGCCTATGACAAGATCCGCAGCGAGGAGCGGGGGCTCGACCTCGAACATCTCGATCCGCCCGAGGCGATCCGCCGCCTGATCGAGTTCACCTGGAACTACTTCCTGCGCAATCCCGAATTCCTCTCGCTGCTGCAGACCGAGAACCTCGCGCGCGCCAAGCACCTGAAGAAATCGACCAAGGTCAAGTCCATGCATTCGCCCTTCGTCGAGATGATCCGCACCGTGGTGCGCCGCGGCGTCGATAGCGGCGATTTCCAGGTCGCGGTCGATCCGGTGCAGCTCTACATCTCGATTGCAGCGCTCAGCTTCTTCTATCTCTCCAATTCGGCAACGCTCAGCGTGATCTTCGGCCGCGATCTCCTGGACAAGAAGGCCAAGGAGGAGCGGTTGGCGCACATGTCCGGCCTCGTCCTGGCGGCGCTGACAGGCAAGTCCGCCGCGCTGTTCGAGATCGGCAAGATGCCGAAGCCGCACGCCGCGGTCGTGCAAGCGGTGTAGTTCTCAAAGCTTTCCGTATCCGTCATGGCCGCGCTTGTCCGGGCCATCCACGTGCATCCGCGCGTAAGAGAGACGTGGATGCCCGGGACAAGCCCGGGCATGACGGGGAACTGCCGCCGCAAAACGTCACAGGGAAAGCTCTGGACAGTATTTATCCAACGAGTTAATTTCTCCCCATAACGAAGAAGACTGCCGAGAGTGAAAATTGGCCGAGCCGAAGCCGCAAAACGCTGTTTCCAAGCTGCTGAATGCAGCCTGGGTTCGGCCGTTCTTGTTCCTGGTCTTCATCGTCGTCGCCTGGGATCTCGCGATCCGGCTGTTCAGAATCCCGGCCTACCAGATACCGGCGCCGCTCGACGTCGTCGCCGTGCTGCGCACCGAGTGGCCGGAGCTGCTGCGCCAGTCCTGGCCGACCACCTATGCGACCGTCTGCGGCTTCCTGCTGTCGGCGCTGTTCGGCATTCCCGTCGCGATGTTGATCGCGGGCTCGAAGACGGTGGAGAGCTACGTCTATCCACTGCTGGTGTTCTCGCAATCGGTGCCGAAGATCGCGATCGCCCCGCTGTTTGTGGTGTGGTTCGGCTTCGGCATCATTCCCAAGGTGATCTCGGCGTTCCTGCTCGGCTTCTTCCCGGTCGTGGTCTCCGCGGTGCAAGGCTTCAAATCGGTCGATCCCGATATGGTCGATCTCGCCCGTGCCATGCAGGGCAGCCGCCTGCAGGTGTTCCGCGCGGTGAACCTGCCGCATGCGCTGCCGGCGATCTTCTCCGGCCTCAAAGTGTCGGTGACGCTAGCCGTGGTCGGCGCGGTGGTCGGCGAGTTCGTCGGCTCCAATTCCGGCATCGGCTACGTGATGCAGCGCTCGATCGGAACTTTCGACCTGCCGACGATGTTCGCGGCGCTGGTGATCCTGGCGCTGCTCGGCGTGGTCCTGTTCTGGATCGTCGACCGGATCGAGAAGCTGGTCATTCCCTGGCATGTCAGCCAGCGCGAGGACGTGATCTTGGCATCCTGACTAAAGCAACGAGCGGCCACCAACGGCCGACGCAACCAACGGCAAGGGAGAGAAACGATGAAGCGGTTGATTGGAGCTGCATCCTTAGCACTGATGGCGTTCGCAGCCATGCCGGCGCAGGCAGCCGACAAGGTCGTGCTGATGCTGAACTGGTACGTCTATGGCGAGCACGCGCCGTTCTATTACGGCAAGGCCAAGGGCATCTACGCCGCCGAAGGCATCGAGCTCGAGATCCAGGAAGGCCGCGGCTCGGCTGCGACCACGCAAGCGGTTGCCGCCAAGACCGCCGATTTCGGCTATGTCGACGTGCCCACCATGATGCGCGCCGCGATCAAGGGCGCGCCCGTGGTCGCAACCGGCGTGCTGCTGCAAACGAGCCCGATGTCCGCCATGGGCTTCGCCGACAAGAACATCAGGAAGCCTGAAGACATCAAGGGCAAGACGGTGGCGATCACGCCGGCCGATTCCATGACGCAGATCTGGCCGCTGTTCCTGAAGAAGACCGGCCTGAAGGAGAGCGACTTCAAGACCGTCGCCGGCGACGGCCAGACCAAGCTCAACGCCGTCATCAACGGCCAGGCGGATCTCCTGCTCGGCTACGTCATGGATCAGTCGATGAAGATCAAGGACGCGACCGGCAAGGATGTCTATCCGATCAAGTTCGCCGACTACGGCATCAACATGGTCTCCTCGGGCGTCATCGCCAACACCGACTACGTGAAGGCCAATGCGGACCTCGTCCGCCGCTTCATGTCGGCGACGACCAAGGCGGTCGAAGCTGCCGAGAAGGAGCCGAAGGCGGCGGCGCAATCGATCCTCGATGCCAACCCCAAGGGCGGCAAGATCGACACGCTGACACAGGGTTTTGAGCTGACCATCCCGCTCTACCGGACCGCGGAGACCAAGGGCAAGCGGCCGTTCCAGGTCACCGACCAGAACATGACCGAGACCGTCAACCTGCTGGTCGAATATGGCGGCCTCGACGCCAAGGCCAAGGAGAACCCGAAGGCTTTCTACACCAGCGATTACCTGCCGAAGAGCGGCTCGTGAAACCTGCGACTGTCATGAGTGAAACCGCGCAGTCGGCCGCTCATCTGAGACTGGTGAGCGACCGGGCTGCCGGCGATGCGTCGGGCATCAAGCTGTCGGGCGTGTCGAAGACCTACCGGACGCGCGACGGCGATGTGCCGTCGCTGCGGCCGCTCGACTTCCACATCAATGACGGCGAGTTCTTCGTCGTGGTCGGCCCATCCGGCTGCGGCAAGTCGACGCTGCTCAAATTGATCTCGGGTCTGCTGGCGCCGACCACGGGCGAGATCCTGGTCGAGGGCCAGAAGGTGACGACGCCGCACGGCAATGTCGGCATCGTGTTCCAGAACGCGCTGCTCTTGCCCTGGCGCAACATCCTCTCCAACGTGATGCTGCCGATCGACATGAAGCGGCTGCCGCGCCAGGAATATCTCGACCGCGCCAAGTCGCTGCTGAAGCTGGTCGGCCTCGAAGGCTTCGAGAAGAAGCTGCCCTGGCAGCTCTCCGGCGGCATGCAGCAGCGCGCCTCGATCTGCCGCGCGCTGGTGCACGATCCGAAGATCATGCTGATGGACGAGCCGTTCGGCGCGCTCGACGCGCTGACACGCGAGCGCATGAATGTCGAATTGATGCGGATCCAGCGCGAGACGAAGAAGACCGTGCTCCTGATCACGCATTCGATTCCGGAGGCCGTGTTCCTCGCCGACCGCGTGCTGGTCATGACCGAGCGCCCCGGCGCGATCGCCGCGATCTACGACGTGCCGCTGCCGCGCCCGCGCTCGCTCGACGCGATGGCCGACCCGGTGTTTACGGAGCTGGTGCAGCGCATCCGCAAGCATTTCTTCTCGCAAGGGGCGTTGGACTGAAACCATGTCCCCCCGCCTGAAGCTGCGAGACATCGCCTTCTTCGAACGTCCCGTGCAGTTCGCGCGGCCGTTCCGCTTCGGTGCGATCACGATCAACGCGACGCCGCAGCTGTTCGTGCGGGCCGAGATCGAGGTCGAGGGCCGGGGCACCGCCGTCGGTGCCAGCGCCGAGCTGCTGGTACCAAAGTGGTTCGACAAGCGGCCGGAGCTGTCGCCAGCGCAGACGGTGGACGAGTTGCGTCGCTCGCTGGAGATCGCGCGCGGACTCTATCTGGCACGGACCGGCTTCCAGACGGCGTTCGATCTGCATGCCTCCTGCATCGGTGCCCAGATCGCGACCTGCGCGAAGGAGAACATTCCGGGGCTGGCTGCGGCCTATGGCCCGGCGGAGATCGACAAGGCCATCCTCGATGCGCTGCTGCGCGCGATAGGGACCAGCTTCTATGAAGGAATGGCCGCGAACATCGCCGGCATCGATGCGCGGCTTTCTCCTGACCTGAGCGAGCGGGACATCAGGACGTTTCTCGCCGGCCGGGTGCCGCTGGCGCGTGTTGCCATCAGGCATACCGTCGGCCTTGATGATGTCGTCGAGGGTGAGGGCGGCATTGCCGATCCGCGCGAGAATACCGGCGCGCGCTTTTTCAAGCTCAAGCTGTCCGGCGATCCGGCTGCCGATGCGGCGCGGCTCGCCCGGATCGGCAAGCAGCTCGACACGCTTGGACGCGACTACAAGGTGACGCTCGATGCCAACGAGCAGTATGCCGATCTCGCCGCGTTACAGGCGCTGATGGACGGGCTCAATCGCGACGCCGCGCTGCGCCCGATTGCCGCGCGCCTGCTCTATGTCGAGCAGCCGATGCCGCGCGACATTACGCGGCGAACGCCGCTCGGCGCGCTGGGCACACGCGGCTTCATCATCGACGAAGCCGACGATTCCTACGACGCGTTCCCGGCAGCACGGGCGCTCGGCTATCGCGGCATCTCCTCGAAATCTTGCAAGGGACTTTACAAGTCAATCATCAACGCCACGCGTGTGGCGAAATGGAGCGCGCAAGGCGAAGCCTTCTTCATCACTGGTGAGGACCTCACCTGCCAGGCCGGCCTTGCCGTGCAGCAGGATCTTGCGCTCGGTGCCTTCATCGGCGTCACCCACGCCGAGCGCAACGGCCACCACTACGTCGATGGCTTCGGTGAAACGCCCATAGCAGAAGCTCAGGCCTTCGCCGCCGCGCATCCCGATCTCTATGCCGATGCCAGGCGGGGCATCCGGCTCTCCATTCACGACGGCGATCTCCTGACGGGATCGCTTCATTGCGCGGGCTTCGCCTCGTCGGTCCATCCGGACTGGTCGGCATTGCGCCCGCTCGCCCAGCCAAGATCTCAGGAGCAATTGGCATGACCACCCAACGCCTCGGCCTCATCATGAACGGCGTCACCGGCCGGATGGGGCTCAACCAGCATCTGATCCGCTCGATCGTCGCGATCCGCGACCAGGGCGGCGTGCGCCTGAAGAACGGTGACCGTGTCATGCCCGACCCGATCCTGGTCGGCCGCAGCGCCGACAAGGTCGAGGCGCTGGCCAAACGCTACAACATCACGCGCTGGACCACCGATCTCGATGCCGCGCTCGCCGACAAGAACGACACCATGTTCTTCGACGCCGCGACGACGCAGGCCCGTCCCGGCCTGCTGACCCAGGCCATCAACGCCGGCAAGCACGTCTATTGCGAGAAGCCGATTGCGACGAATTTCGAGGAAGCGGTCGAGGTCGTGAAGCTCGCCAATGCCAAGGGCGTCAAGCACGGCACGGTGCAGGATAAGCTGTTTCTGCCGGGGCTGAAGAAGATCGCTTTCCTGCGCGATTCCGGCTTCTTCGGCCGCATCCTCTCGGTGCGCGGCGAGTTCGGCTATTGGGTGTTCGAAGGCGGCTGGCAGGAGGCGCAGCGGCCCTCCTGGAACTATCGCGACGAGGATGGCGGCGGCATCATCCTCGACATGGTCTGCCACTGGCGCTACGTGCTCGACAACCTCTTCGGCAACGTCCAGAGCGTGAGCTGCATCGGCAACACCGACATCCCCGAGCGTTTCGACGAGCAGGGCAAGAAGTACAAGGCGACTGCTGACGATTCCGCCTACGCCACGTTCCAGCTCGAAGGCGGCATCATCGCCCACATCAACATGTCCTGGGTGACGCGGGTCTATCGCGACGACCTCGTCACCTTCCAGGTCGACGGCACGCTCGGCTCGGCGGTCGCGGGGCTCACCGACTGCATGATCCAGGCGCGGCAGGCGACACCGCGCCCGGTGTGGAATCCCGACGAGAAGCGGCTGCACGACTTCTACGGCGACTGGCAGAAGCTCCCGGATAACGTCACCTACGACAACGGCTTCAAAGAGCAGTGGGAAATGTTCATCCGCCACGTCTATGAGGATGCGCCCTACAAGTTCACGCTGCTCGAAGGCGCCAAGGGCGTGCAGCTCGCCGAATGCGCGCTGAAGAGCTGGAAGGAGCGGCGCTGGATCGACGTCGCGCCCATCAAGGTTTGAGGTCAGCCGGATAATCCCGATGTCTACTGAGCCGTCATTGCGAGCGAAGCGAAGCAATCCAGAATCTTTCCGCAGAGGCAGTCTGGATTGCTTCGCTTCGCTCGCAATGACGGGGAGAGGTTCGAAATCATGAACAAGCCCGTCCAACCAATGTCATCCCTGTCGCTGAAGCTGCCCAAAGCCGATCGCTCGATCGAGACCTATCGGCTCGCGGCCTCGCGCACGTTCCCCGCAAAGCTCGAGGGGCCGCTGAACCGCATCGCCTTCTCGGCCGTGCACACGGTGGCTGATCCCTTTGCCGACAACGATCCCTGGCTGTCGGCCGCCGTCGACTGGGACAAGACCATCGCCTTCCGCGAGCACGTCTGGGACCTCGGCCTCGGCGTTGCCGAAGCCATGGACACCGCGCAGCGCGGCATGGGGCTGGACTGGCCGACCTCGCTGGAGCTGATCACGCGCTCGGTCGCCGCCGCCAAGCGGCGCAATGCGCTGGTGTTCTCCGGTGCAGGCGCCGATCATCTCGCGGTCGAGGACGCTGGGAGCCTCGACGACGTGATCCGCGCCTATGAAGAGCAGATCTCGGCGGTGGAGAAAGTCGGCGGCCGCATCATCCTGATGGCCTCGCGGGCCCTCGCAAAACTCGGTCGCAATGCCGACGATTACGCCAAAGTCTATGACCGCGTGCTCTCGCAAGTCCGTGAGCCCGTCATCATCCACTGGCTCGGCGACATGTTCGATCCGGCGCTGGCGGGCTATTGGGGCACGAGGGATCTCGACAAGGCCATGGACATTGCCGTCGCCATCATCAACGGCAATGCCGCCAAGGTCGACGGCGTCAAGGTCTCGCTGCTCGACAAGCAGCGCGAGATCGACATGCGCCGGCGTCTGGACAAGCGGATCAAGATGTATACCGGCGACGATTTCAACTACGCGGAGCTGATCGCCGGCGATAGCGAAGGTTTTTCACACGCGTTGCTCGGCATCTTCGATGCCATCGCGCCGGCGGCGTCCTACGCGCTGTCGCGGCTGGCGGCAGGCGACGAGGCCGGCTTCCACGACGTGCTTGGCCCGACGGTCCCGCTGTCGCGTCACATCTTCAAGGCGCCGACGCGGTTCTACAAGACCGGCGTCGTGTTCATGGCCTATCTCAACGGACACCAGGATCACTTCACCATGGTCGGCGGACAGGAGAGCACGCGGTCCACGCTGCATTTGGCCGAACTGTTCCGTCTCGCTGACAAGGCCGGCCTGCTCGCCAACCCTGAACTCGCGACGCAACGGATGAAAACCGTGCTCGCCACCCACGGTATCGAATCCTGATGCGCGATTTTTCGTCCGACCACCGCTGGCTGTCGCTGAACACGGCGACCGTCCGCAAGCAGGGTGACCTCGTCGCCATCATCGAGGCCTGCGCGAAGCACGGCATCCGAGCCATCGATCCCTGGCGCGACCAGGTCGCGAACGTCGGTCTCGACCGCGTCGCGCGCGCGGTGCGCGAGGCTGGCCTTGATCTCTCAGGCTATTGCCGCGGCGGCATGTTCACCTCGGATGTCTCGCGCCGGGGCGAAGTGCGCGACGATAACAGGCGCTGTGTCGATGAAGCCAAGGCACTGGGCGCGCCCTGCATCGTCCTCGTCGTCGGCGGCCTGCCGCAATATTCGCGGTTGGGCAGTGAGGCTTCGAAGGATCTGGTGGCAGCGCGCGGGCAGGTCGAGGAAGCGCTCGCTGACATGCTCGACTACGCGAGGCAAGCCAAGCTGCCGTTGGCGATCGAGCCGTTGCATCCGGCCTATGCGGCCGACCGCGCCTGCGTGAACACAACCAAGCAGGCGCTCGATATCTGCGACCGGCTCGACCCCGGCCGCACCGGCATGCTCGGCGTCGCGCTCGACGTCTATCACATCTGGTGGGACCCGGAGCTGATGGACCAGATCGCACGCGCCGGCCGGGACCGCCTGCTGGCGTTCCATGTCTGCGACTGGCTGGTGCCGACCAGGGACATCCTCAACGACCGCGGCATGATGGGCGACGGCGTCATCGACATCAAATCGGTGCGTGCAGCGGTCGAAGCGCAGGGCTTTGCCGGCTATTCCGAGATCGAGATCTTCTCCAACGAATGGTGGGGCAAGCCGATGGACGAGGTGCTGAAGACCTGCATCCAGCGACATCGGACGGTGGTGTAGTTGCCTCGAGTGTCTCGTGAAAAGTCAGACGATTGCGCTATCATCGATTTTACCGTCGAATCCCGGACTATCACTCGTCAATTCGATCTGCGAAGCTCTGCCGACACAAATGCGCTTGCGACCAAGCGGGCGCGGAGGGAGGTTCGCGGTGGAGAAAGTGCGACGCTTGCGTGCGATGAGCTCACTGTGCCGTCAACAGGCCGCGTACAACAGCATGAACAAATGGAAGCTGCTCGCAGAGGCAGAATACTGGGATCATCTGGCTGACCTCGAGCTATCTTCCCATTTTCAACAATGCAACGCCATCGTCTTGAATGAGGTAGAGCAGCCTCAAGCGATCGCAGATGCGAAGTGCTGAGCGGAAGACGATTTCCGCCGCGTGAGGACAGAAAGGCCTGTACTCATAAAAGGAAGGGTCGGGCTGATCGTCCAGAGCAGCACTGCTTGTGACCCACAGCGGAATTGCCTCGTGTTCAGATCCAATAACGCAAGTAGAGGGTTGCCGTATCACCCGTGCGCTCGCTGTACGGCAACGTCTGAAGCTTGAAAAGCGCGCGATCATGATCGGGAAAGCTCCTCCATGAGCGCCTTGGCGGAACGAAGGTCCGGCGTTTCGAAGCCTTCCGTAAACCAGCCGTAAACCGAGCCAAGAAGGCACCGCGCGTCGGCTATCCTACCCTGGTCGCGCCAAAGCCGAGCCAAACTCATTGCGGCACGTAATTCAAAGGACTTTGCGCTCTGGCTTTGGGCGACCTTGAGTGCAGTTTGCAAATACCCCTCGACCTCGTCAGCTGGAGCACCACGAATCCGGTGCAGTTCGCCATCGATGCATGCAAGTTCTGCCTCCCACATATGCTCGTCGCTGCGCGCGGCAAGGACCTTTGCTTCGGCAAGGGCGGCGACGCCGTTGTCGTAGTCACCTGAGTAGAGGTAGGTGGTCGCGAGCATCCATAAGTACCGAACTTGGTACCAACTGGCTCCGAGCCTGTTCCGCTCGTTCAGGCTGAGGCGCATGATGGCCAGGCCGGCCTCCGCGTCGCCCTCTTGCGCCATTGCCCAGCCCCGCAGGATGAGGCCGCTCACGCGCCAATAGTTCAAGCTGTTCTGATCGGCGAGATCGATGATGGCGTCGGCGTGCGCATGGACGGCCGCCACGTTTCCCATGAGCTCCGCAAGAGCCGCCTCGCCATAGACCTGCACATGCGCGGTAAGGTTCGTCTGATTCAACTCAATAGCGTATTGAGATGCGGCACGGCTAGTCCGCTGAGCCTGTTCGGGGTAACCCAGAATCCAAAGCACAATCGCCAAGTAGGGTAGCGCCGAGGCCTTCGGGTCATGTACGTAGTGCACAGGCGGCGGCCGATGCGCCCCTGGTTGATAGCGCCTCAAGATCGTTTCGAACTCCGAGCGTGCGGTCAGAAAATCACCGGCATGCATTGCGGTGAGCGCGGCCAGACGATGCACAGCTAGTTCCAGCGCTGTGTCACTGGTGCGCTCGGCGGCGCGCTGCGCCTCGGCAACGAGGCTCTGCATGGCAGCAAAGTCGCCGCGCACGAAGTGGAAAATGAATTTGCCGCTAAGGGTGGAGAACAAGGCGCCCGTGTCGTCGAGTTCATAGCAGAGCGCATGAGCCCTGCTGAAGGCTGTGCCAAGCTGCGGAGCCGTGTATCCGTGGATGGCAATCAGTGGACCTCCGATTGCTGTTTGCAGAGCGAGTTCCTGACGATCGCGCTCCGGGCCTGGTGGATTTGACTTGAGCGCCTCCAGCCCCCTTGTGAGATGAGTGATCGCTTCGAGATTTGCGGAACGCCCAGCCGCAATGCGGCCGGCCCGCAGCCAATAGTCCACCGCCTTTCCTGCCAGTCCACCCTCGGTGAGATGCAGAGCGATCGTCTCCGGCTCCGCCTCAGCACGGGCAGGGTAATGTTGTTCGAGAGCTGCAGCTATGCGGGCATGGATCTGCTGCCGCTTGCTCTTTAGAAGACTCTCGTGCGCGATGTCCTGCACCAGCGCATGTTTGAAGCTGTAGCCAACATTCGGAGGCACGCCACGACGGAATATCAGTTCCGCCGCCAATAGATCATTGAGAGCATGCTGGAGCGCGTGTTCGTCGAGTGCCGTTACGGAGCGGAGGAGATCGTGTCCGAATTCGCGTCCGATGCAAGCTGCAATCTGGGCAACCTCCTTGACCGGCGCCAACCGATCAAGGCGGGCCATCAATGAGTCCTGCAGCGTCGTCGGGATCGCCAGCGGCGGTAATGGGCCGATCAGCTCATAACGGCTGCCGTGGTCTTTGAGCAGCCCGGATTCGACGACGGCTTTGGTGAGCTCCTCGACGAACAACGGCACGCCATCGGTCTTGGCCAGAATCTGCTCAAGCACCTCCTGAGGGAGTGTTTTGCCGCCCGTGATCCGGTCAACGACTGCCGCCCCTTGCCTACGTCCTAATCGGCTTAGAAAGAGCGCTGTCACGTGTCCATGACCCGTCCAGCGCGGAACGAACTCGGGCCGGAAGGTAATGATCATCAAGATCGGAAGCCGCTGCATCTCGTCGACAAGCCGATCGAGAAATTCGAGCATGGTAGGGTCCGCCCAATGGACGTCCTCGTAAATGGCAAGGACCGGCTGTCTTGCCGCCAAGCCTTGTATCTGTTCCAGAAGGGCCTGGAATGTTCGCTCCTTCTTCTGGTGTGGACTAAGTGCAAGGGGTTGGTATCTGTCCCGTGTCGGGATTGCCAAGAGGTCCGCGAGAATCGGCGCGCTCTCCTGCACATCGTCCGTACCAAGCGCGAGCATGGCCTCGAGCTTGTCGAGCTGTTCGTCGGAAGCGTCCTCCCGCCGTATTGCCGCTGCCCGTTCAAGGAGGCCAACGACGGGATACAATGCGGTGTTGGTATGAAATGGTGAACAGAAATGGCTCAGTGGCGTGTGCGGCACACGTGCGACTTGGTCGCGTAAGGCTCGCACGAGCCGCGACTTGCCAATGCCGGCTTCGCCGCCGAGCAGGACGATCTGTCCTTCCCGCTCCTTTGCCTGCTCCCAGCGGTCCAAGAGCAACGCAAGTTCTTCATTCCGTCCGACCAGTGCGGTCGTTGCCATACCGTGCTGGGCCTCGAACCTGCTCTCTGCTGCGCCTTCACCAATGACCAGCCACGCCTGCACCAATTCCGGGAACCCCTTGAGAGGCACTCTGCCGAGGTCGTGGTATGTGAAAGCTTCTCCGAGTAGGCGGCGCGTTGACTCGGCAATCACCACGTCACTGGGCTCGGCCAAACCCTGCAGTCGGGCTGCTAAGTTTGGTGTTTCGCCGATGACTGCGCGCTCGCGAGCCTCTCCCTCGCCAATCAACTCGCCGACGACGACGAGACCCGTTGCGATGCCGACGCGAGCGGCGAGCGCTGCACCACTGGGTTCGGTAAGCGATGCGACCGCCTTGGTCACCCGAAGCCCAGCGCGAACGGCGCGCTCCGCCTCATCTTCGTGCGCCCGCGGCCAGCCGAAATAAGCGAGTACGCCATCGCCCAAGAACTTGGCTATGTGGCCTTCGAATCGGTCGATCTCGCCGACCACGGTGTTGTGGTAGGCCTGCAAGAGGTCACGCAGCTCCTCGGGATCGCGCCCTGAAGCAAGTGCAGTCGAGCCGACCAGGTCGACGAACATGACCGTGAGCTGTCGACGCTCCGCGTCCGAAGGGATCGATGGCTTCACGTAGCCGGTAGGGCGATTGGCCTCGACCGCCACCGGGGTGATCGGTGGAGCGAGTGCATGGATTGCTCTTAGCACAGCCTTGCGCGGGCCGAGTGGCAAGCCAAGCTCCCGCAGGTCGGCTTCGGTCAGTTCTGGCAAAACCTCGGACGTGATTTCAGCGTCACAAAAGGTCTTTATGTAGCGCTCCAGCCCGAGACCGCGAAGCCATTGCGCGATATCCACGAGAAGCCTCCTCGTGCCGGATCAGGCGACGGTCAGCTCAATTGAAAGTATGCAACTTCAGCTTCAGCGAACCATCTTCCTGTCGCTCAAACACGTGGGTTGCGATGCCGCCTGCAGGTTGGCGGGTGCCATCCGGTGTCTTACCGTTGGCGCTCCAATGGGCCGTGCCGTAGACGATCTTCTCATCTCCACCGGTGTCGATGACGACCAACCTGTGATCGGTGAATCCGCTTGAAAACAGCCCAGCAAAGAAGCTCTCGATCTCTGTCGGACCGGATATCACTTGATGCGTCGGCGGCAACAATTTGGCGTCTGGCACGTAAGTCGCCGCGATAGCCCTGGCATCTGCTTTGTTGAATGCTGAATCCCACGCGGCGTACGCCGCAGCAATGTCGTGTTTTATGGAGGAAGCTAAGGCTGTCATGATCCCTCCCTCAATCGCGGGCTTGCTTTCGTTGGAGAACGATTACGTCACCTGACGTCGTTCGACCGCTGCAAATTGCAACGAGGGAACGCGACGCCCTCATTGGGCTGCGAACTGTTGCAGCCTGTTGAAGCGCGCCTTCTGCTCGCTGCTCAGCGTGGCATAGAACTCGTCCAGGGCGGGTTCGACCAGCTTGGCGGCCGTCAGCATGGCCTCGAGCCGATGCTGCATCGTCTCCAGCCGTCCGACAGGTGTCAGCGGCGCATCGTTCGGACAGGCCGCCTGTAGGCCCTCAACGCCCTTCGCCGTCGCTTCGCTGAGGCGGTCGAGCGCCTCCTTCTGCTTGCCGGCTGGGTGGAGCACAGCCTCGATCCTCTGGATCGGCAACTGCGTCAGCCCGGACTTCGGATCGCCACAGCCCTCGCTACTCGCCTCCTGCTGCTGCGGCGAGCGCTCGCCGACATTGGGGCCAAGCGCGTTGAAGCGGGCCTGCTGCTCGTCACTGAGCGAGTTGTAGAAATTCTCCAGTGCTGGTCGAACGATCTTGACGGCTTCAAGCGTCGCGCTGATGCGGTTCATCATCGCGCGCAAGCGGCCAGGGGGAGTCAGTGCATAAGTCTCCGCGCAGGAATCCTTGAACACACCGGCAGCGTTGGCCGCCGCCGTCTTCAGCTCGTCCAGCAATGCGCGTTGCTCCGGCGTCGGCCGCACCGCCTGTGCGATATCGGCAAGCGGCCAGGCGGTCACGCCCTTGTCCGGCGTGGCACACAATTGCTGAAGCGTCTGCGGGCTCACGCTGGCACGCTGGCGCGCGCGGTAGCCGCCGCCGGCTTGAGGGTAGTCATACGAGTTGGTGCTGGCATAAGCGGAGTAGGGGCCGTCACCGCCCCAGAACACGGTGTCGACGAAGTCGTCATAGGCGTACGCCCAATATCCGGGCTCGTAGCCATAGGACCAGAATGTGTAGTTGAAGATGTCGGAATAGGCGTAAGGCCAGAACACGGGCCCAAGCCAAGCCACGAACACCGCGGGATGACGGTGACGCCAGGCCTGCCGGGGTGCCCAGCCGCTTTGGCGCGTGACGAGAGCCGCTTGGGTCAGCGCAGTGGACTGCTCGCGGAAGCGTTCCGCAAACCGTCCGCGCTCGGCGGCCTGCGCAGCGGCTGCAAGTGCCGGAGCGCGCTCCGCCGGAGCCTGCAGCCCAAGCCGCTGCTGGCGCGCCAGGTCAATTTGCTGCGCGCGCTGCTCTCGGCCAAGCAAGCGGTTTTGCGCCTGGAGCATTCGCTGCTGCGCCCGTTGCGCTTGCACGCCTTCGGGCTTTTGCGACTGCAATTGCTGCACCCGCTGCTGCAGGCGTTCGATGCGGGCCTGGCGCTCCGTCGTCTGGCGCGACAGCATGTCGCGCTGCCGCTGCTCGACGTGCTGCGAGCGCTGTTGCACGCGTTGCTCGCGCTCAAGAAGACGGCTCTGCGACTGCAGCAGCCGTTGCTGCTGTTGCTGCGCCCTTGCGCCTTCCGGTTTCTGCGATTGCAGTTGCTGCACGCGCTGCTGCAAGCGGTCGATGCGGTCTTGGCGTTCCGCGGATTGGCGCGAAAGCATCTCACGCGGCGGTCCCGAACGCTCGCTCACGGCCGGGGGTGCACTTGGGCGCGAAGGGGCGGCGATCTGCGGCGTCGGCCGCGGCGCCATGGCCGGACGTTGCGGCGCTGCCGGCGGGCGATGGATTTCGCGCCGGGGCGCTGCCACCTGCGGGGCGGCTCGGGGGGCACTGATTTGTGGGGTCGGACGCGGTGGCGGTGAGGCGATGTGGGGCGCCGGACGTGGCGCCATCGCCGGTCGCTGCGGCATGGCTGGCGGCGCGGCGGGACGCGCCATGGCTGGCGGAGCCGCCGGACGCGCCATGGCCGGCGGAGCGGCCGGACGTGCCATGGCTGGCGGTGCTGCTGGCGGTGCGGCTGGACGAGCCATAGCCGGTGGTGCTGCCGGTGGTGCTGATGGCGGCGCTGCGGCTGGTCCTGGTGGTCCTCCACCCCGTCCGTGTCCGAGAGGTCCCTGGGCTGGCGCGCTCGTCGTCAGCATCGAGACGCCAACCAAAACAGCCGTCAGGCAAACGCCACGCGGAAGCATGATCCTAGCTCCCAACTCGTAATCGCCCACGACTTTCAACGCACAGACTGTGGAATCGTTCGTCCTTGGTCACAGCCGGCATTGCGATCTTCCGACGCAGCCAGTCTCAAGAGAAATCCTGCGTCAGGATCGCGGCGAACCGCTCCAGCGCCCAGTCGACCTGGTCGCTTGTGATCACCAGCGGCGGGGCGATGCGGATCGTATGCTCATGGGTATCCTTGGCGAGGATGCCCTTGGCCTGGAGCGCCTCGCAATAGCGGCGTGCGCGCCCGGCCTCGGGATGTAGCTCGACCGCCAGCATCAGGCCGCGCCCGCGCACCTCGCGGATCGTATTGGCGCGAATGTCCTTCAAGCCCTCCAGAAAGCGCGCGCCTTGCCTCGCCGCGTTCTCGATCATGCCTTCCTCGACCAGCACGCGCATCGCCGCGCGGGCCACGGCGCAGGCAAGCGGGTTGCCGCCGAAGGTCGAGCCATGCTGCCCGGGTCGCAATGTCCCGAGCACGTCGTTGTTCGAGAGCACGGCCGAGACCGGATAGAAGCCGCCGGACAGGGCCTTGCCGAGCAGCGTCACGTCCGCCTCAATTCCCTCGTGCTGTTCGGCGAGCAGCTTGCCGGTGCGACCGAGCCCGGTCTGGATCTCGTCGAGCACCAGCATCACATTGTTGGCGGTGCAGAGCTCCCGGACCTCAGTGAAATAGCCGGCCGGAGGAATGACGACACCGGCTTCGCCCTGGATCGGCTCGACCAGAAAGGCGACCGTGTTTGGGGTGATTGCTCCCGCAAGCGCCGGGGCGTCGCCGAACGGGATGACCTTGAAGCCCGGCGCGAACGGCCCGAAGTGTCCGCGTGTCTCGGGGTCGGTTGAAAAGCCGACGACGCCCAGCGTGCGTCCGTGGAAATTGTTGGCACAGACGATGATCTCGGCCTGGCCGTCCGGCACGCCCTTCACCTCGTAGCCCCATTTGCGGACCGACTTGATCGCGCTTTCCACCGCCTCGGCGCCGCTGTTCATCGGCAGCACCTTGTGGGAACCGGTGAGCGCGGCGATCTCCTCGTAGAACAAGGCGAGCTGGTCGTTGTGGAAGGCACGCGAGGTGAGCGTCAGCCTGTGCGCCTGTTCGACCATCGCCGCCAGGATCTTGGGATGGCAGTGGCCCTGGCTGACCGCCGAATAGGCCGAGAGGCAGTCGAGGTACCGGTTGCCTTCGGTGTCCCAGACCCAGACACCTTCGCCGCGCGACAGGACGACCCCGATCGGCTCGTAATTACGGGCCCCGAAGCGCGCTTCTGTCGCGATGAAATCAATGACCGACGAGCTCATCTGCCGTCACTCCATTGCTGCGCGCGGGGGCGTCAATCGACTGCACCAGCGGGTCGCGCCCAAATGAATGTGGGTATCGGTTTGTCAGCTCGGAAGCCTTGATGCGCCGATGGCGCGGCGCGGCCTGATAGTCCCGAAATGTCAGGTGGTTCTGCCGGGCCACAGGGCACCGTTCCGCGACCCAGGCTCTACTGTGCATGGGGTTGTTTTCGCAGTTTGGTTGCCGGCCCCTCAGCCAAGCGCGCAGGGCACGCTCAAAAAGCCGCGGAACCGCACCCGTCCGCCGCGCACCGGCTGACCGCTGACGGCATAGTTCGGAAAGCGCGCCAGGAAGCGCGAGATCGCAATCGCCCCCTCCAGCCGCGCCAGGGCCATGCCTGCGCATTGATGCGCGCCTGTGGCGAAGGCGAGGTGCCGGTTCGGCGTGCGCGCGATATCGAAACGCTCGGGGTCGGGAAACTGCGCGGGGTCGCGATTGGCAGCCCCGATGCACAGCGTCACCGACGTGCCGGCATCGAGCATGACGCCGCCGAGCTCGACCTTCTCGGTGGTCATGCGGTTGCCGAGCTGGTTGGAGCTCTCGTAGCGCAACATCTCCTCGACCGCAGTCTTGATCATGTCCGGGTTCTCGATCAGGCGCCGTTTCTGGTCGGGATGGCGGTCGAGCGCCACGAGGCCGTTGCCGATCAGGTTGGTGGTGGTCTCGTGGCCGGCATTGAGCAGGAAGATGCAATTGTGCAGCAGCTCCTTCTCGGTCAGCCGCTCGCCGTTCTCTTCCCCCTGGATCAAACGCGTCAGCACGTCGCGCTCGGGATTGCCCGGCTTCGTGCGCCGCCGCGACACCAGCGTCTGCAGATAGGCGAGGAAGTCCGCCACCGCCTTGTTGCCGCGCGCAGCTACTTCGGGCGACACTACGGGTTCGAGAGCACCCAGGATCGCCAGCGACCAGTCGCGCAGCGGCCCGCGCTCCTCGTGAGGCACGTCGAGCAGGTTGCCGATCACCTCGATGGGAATCGAAGCGGCAAAATCCTCGATCAGTTCGCAAGCGCCCTTGGTTTCGATGGCATCGAGCAGGCCGTCGACCAGCTTGATCAGGTCCCCCTCCATGCTGGCGATCGCGCGCGGCGACAGCGCGCCCATGATCAGGCGGCGGACGCGGGTATGGGACGGCGGATCGTTGAACACGAGGCTCGTGGTGTGGTGCTCGTAGAGCGGGGTGTCGCCGTATTTCGGCGCGAACTCGCGCTTCTTGTCCGAGCTGAACGACTTGGTGTTCTTGTAGGTGGTGACGAGATCATCGTAGCGGGTCAGGAACACGGTGCCGTTGCGCAGGCGCTTGACCGGCTCGTTCTCCCGCAGTGCACGATAGGTCGGATAGGGGTTGTCGTAGAACTCCGGCGTCAGCTTCTCGAGGTCGAAGCTTGCGGCCAGCGCCTTCGCATCTGCGTTCATCCCGTTATACTCGCCGGTTAAAGCCGATATGCCGTTTTTGTTGTTCTGGTCGGCGCATGCATGCGTCTACAGTCTTCGCACACTGCTAGCCGACCGGACAGGAAAATGCACGCACGCGCTGACGCTGCCGACACGGCGCCGAACTGGCCCGACGATATTTTCGCGACCCTCCAGCGCTTCGACGTCCGGCAGGTGCCTTATGTTCCGGACGCCGGTCATTCCAAGCTGATCCAGCGCGTATTGGCCTCCTCCACCATGCGCGGCATTGCGCTGACGACGGAGGAGGAAGGCGTGGCGCTGCTCGCCGGCGCCTGGGCCGGCGGACAGCGCGGCGTGCTGCTGATGCAATCGAGCGGCGTCGGCAATTGCATCAACATGCTGTCGCTGATCCCGATCCTGCGCTTTCCGTTCCTCACGCTCGTGACGATGCGCGGCGAGTGGGGCGAGTTCAATCCGTGGCAGGTGCCGATGGGCTCGACCACGCAAGGCGTGTTCGAGCTCTCCGGCGTCAAGGTGCTGCGCGCCTCGCACGCTGCCGAGGTGCCTGCCGTCTTGGAAGCGTCCGCGGCGCAGGCCTACAACGCGCTGACGCCAACCGCCGTCCTTCTGTCGCAGCGCCTGATCGGCGCCAAGGTTTTCACCAAATGAGCAAGGCCAATCTCCTCGACCGCCGGCAGGTGGTGTCCACGTTGCTGGCGAACCGCAAGAACGTCGTCGCGATCGGCGGCCTTGGCGCTTCCACCAACGACATGTGCGCCGCCGGCGACCACGCCCGCAACTTCTACCTCTGGGGCGGCATGGGCGGCGCCGCGATGATCGGGCTGGGTCTGGCGCTGGCGCAGCCGAAGCTGCCGGTATTGGTTATCACCGGCGACGGCGAGATGCTGATGGGCATGGGCAGCCTTGCCACCATCGGCCTGCAGAAGCCGGCCAACCTCTCGATCGCAGTGCTCGACAACGAGGCCTATGGCGAGACCGGCGGCCAGACCAGCCACACCTCCGCCGCCGCCGACCTCGTCGGCATCGCCAGGGCTTGCGGCATTAACGACAGCCGGGCTGTCACGACCATGGCCGAAGTCGAAGCCTTCGCCAAAGCCGTCCACGACGTCTCTGCGGGTCCGCGCTTTGCCAATGTGAAGATCGACAGCGCCGGCCTTGAGCGGATTCTGCCGACGCGGGACGGGACCTACATCGTCAACCGGATCCGTGCTGACCTCGGCTTCCAGCCGATCTAGGCGGTCCGTCCATCCCCGAACGCCTGCACGCGGGCCGTGCAGGCTCGACCAATTTCCATTGATTCTAGGTCGCACGCAGGTTGCGATGCAACATAGTGCTTGACTCCTGCGTGGGTGAGTGCTTACTCACCCAGCATGAGCTCATTGCGTATGACGAGCGACCTGAGGCGTCAATTGATCCTCGGCGCCGCAAAGCGCTGCTTTGCCCGACACGGCTATAACGGCACCACGACCAAGAGCGTGGCGGCCGCCGCTGCCATTTCTGAAGCGCTGCTGTTCAAGCATTTCCCGTCCAAGGCGGCGCTCTACGCCGAGATCCTCAGCGACGAATGCGAGGCGGATCCCGCTCTGATGGAGCTGCTTGAGCGCGAGCCGTCGACGGCTACGCTGGTCGAGGTGATCCGCGGCATGGTCGAACACTTCCTCCAGATCGCCGACGGTCCCGATCAGGAAGAGGCCCAGCGCCTGCGGCTAATGGCCACGAGCCATTTGGATGACGGCGAATTCGCCCGATTGCTGTATGCCAAGATCGAGACGCTGATCGGCGCTGTCTTCGTCGCCTCGCTCGAGCGTGCGGTTGCGAGCGGTGACGCGCGGCCCTGCGCTGGCGATCCGCTCAACCTGTTCTGGTTCGCGCATCATGCGGTGATGACCGCGGCGCTGACCAGGCTGCCGGCCACGCCCTGTCTTGCTTATGGCAGGGCGACCGACCTGGAGCGGCAGCTCTGTGAGTTTCTCCTGAGGGGTATCGGACTTAACGACGCCGCAATTGCTTCGCATCTGGGCCGCAATCAGGCCGCGGATGCGAACCGGGCGGCGATTGCAGAAAGTGCATGACATGAACATCGTGGCCGAAAACAAGATTTCGGGGCAACCGATCGACAACAAGGCTCCCAAGCGTCCGGTCCGGCCAGTGCGCTGGTTCATCATCGTTGGCACGCTTCTGGCCGTGCTCGTCGGAGGGCTCGTCTGGTTCAATTACTTCCGCGGCCAGATGATCAAGCAATTCTTCGCCAACAACAAGCCGCCGCCGACCGCTGTCAGCGCGGCCGAGGCGAAGTCCGAGGTGGTGCCGAACCTGCTCACCGCGGTCGGCAGCCTCGTCGCCGTGCATCAGGTCGACGTCAGCGCCGACGTCAACGGCCGTGTCACCGCGATCAAGTTCGAGCCGGGCACGCGCGTCGAGGCCGGCACGCCGCTGGTGCAACTGTTCGACGCGCCCGAGCAGGGCGATCTCGCCAATTACAAGGCGCAAGCGACCGTCGCGCAGCTGTCGCTTGAACGCGCCAAGCAGCTGGCCTCGCGCCAGTTCGGTCCGCAGGCGACCGTCGATACCGCGCAGGCTGCCTATGACCAGGCCCAGGCGGGCATCGCCAAGACCGAGGCGTTGATCTCGCAGAAGCTGGTGCGCGCGCCGTTCGCCGGCGATCTCGGCATGCGCAAGGTCGAGGTCGGCCAGTATCTGACCGCCGGCACGGCGATCGTGTCGCTGACCGATCTGTCCGAGCTGTGGGCCAACTTCACGGTGACGGAAAAGGATTCCGGCAGCCTCAAGGTCGGCCAGGTCGTGCGGTTGAAGGTCGACGCCTATCCGGGCCGCACCTTCGAGGGCAAGATCACCACGATCGAGCCCCAGATCTCGACCGATACTCGCAACATCCGCGTGCAGGCCACGATTGCCAATCCGGAGAAGATCCTGAAGCCCGGCATGTTTGTCACCACGACCGTGGTGCTGCCGGAAAAGCCGGCCGTGATCACGGTGCCTGAAACGGCAGTCGATTACACGCTGTACGGCGACTCGGTGTTCGTGATCACCGAGAAGAAGGAAGAAGACGGCAAGACCAGCCTGTCGGCGGTGCGCACCTTCGTGCAGACCGGCAACCGGGTCGAGGGTCGCGTCGAAATCGTCAAGGGCCTGAAGGTAGGCGACAAGGTCGTCGCTCTCGGCCAGCTCAAGCTGCAATCAGGCGCGCCGGTATCGATCTCGACCGATCCGGCCCCGCAGATCCCGGCGCAGCCGCCGCGCTACTGACAATATCCTCGCGTGATCCGGCCCGGCCGGATCACGCGTCTTGAAAAAAAGAAATCGAGATCGCCCGCGATGGCCTTTACCGACATTTTCATCAAACGACCGGTCCTGTCGGTCGTCGTCAGCCTGCTGATCCTGCTGATCGGCCTGCGCGCGGCAATGGTGCTGCCGATCCGGCAATATCCGAAGCTGTCGAATACGGTCATCAACATCACGACCGTCTATCCCGGCGCGTCCGCAGACCTGATCCAGGGCTTCATCACCACGCCGATCGAGCAGGCGGTCGCGTCCGCCGAAGGCGTCGACTACATCACCTCGTCCTCGGTGCTCGGCACCTCGACGATCCAGGTCTACATCAAGCTGAATTTCGATCCGAACCAGGCGCTCACCGAGGTGTTGGCGAAGACCAATTCAGTGAAGTACCTGATTCCGAAGGAATCCAACGACCCGATCGTCACCAAGACCACCGGCCAGACCACGGCCGTGATGTATCTCGGCTTCTCCTCGGACGAGCTGTCCGGCTCGGCCATCTCCGACTATCTGACGCGTGTGGTGCAGCCGGTGCTGTCGACCGTCGACGGCGTCGCCTCGGCCGACATTTTGGGCGGCCAGACCTTTGCGATGCGGCTGTGGCTCGATCCCGTGAAGATGGCGGGCCGCAACGTATCGCCGGCTGACGTTGCGGCGGCGATCCAGGCCAACAACTTCCAGTCCGCGGCGGGCCAGACCAAGGGCTATCTGATCGTCTCGAACGTCTCGACCAACACGGGCCTGACCAACGTCGATCAGTTCAAGAAGATGATCGTCAAGGCCAAGGACGGCGGCTTCGTGCGGATGGAGGACATCGCCACCGTCGAGCTTGCAGCCCAGAGCACGGATGCCAGCGTCGCCTTTAACGGCGAGCGCGCGATCTTCATTGGCGTGCAGGCGACGCCACAGGGTAATCCGCTGACGCTGGTCAAGGGTGTGCGCGCGCTGTTCCCCGAGCTCGAACGCAACCTCCCGCCCTCGATGAAGATGAAGGTCGCCTACGACTCGACCAAGTTCATCCAATCTTCGATCGACGAGGTGCGGAATACATTGGGCGAAGCCGTCATCATCGTGATCGTGGTCATTTTCCTGTTCCTGGCCTCGCTGCGCTCCGTCATCATTCCCGTCGTCACCATTCCGTTGTCGATGATCGGCGTCTGCACGATGATGCTGGCGCTGGGCTTCAGCTTCAACCTGCTGACCCTGCTCGCGATGGTCCTGGCGATCGGTCTCGTCGTCGACGATGCCATCGTCGTGGTGGAGAACATCCATCGCCATCTGGAGGAGGGCAAGACGCCGGTCCAGGCCTCGCTACAAGGCGCGCGCGAAATCGTCGGGCCGGTCATCTCCATGACCATCACGCTCGCCGCCGTGTACGCGCCGATCGGGTTCCTCGGTGGCCTCACCGGGTCGCTGTTCCGCGAATTTGCCTTTACCCTCGCAGGCTCGGTCATCGTATCAGGCGTGATCGCGCTGACGCTGTCGCCCATGATGTGCTCGGTGCTGCTGAAGAACACCGAAGAGGGCCGCTTCGCCAAGTTGGTGAACCGGGTGTTCGGCGCCATGACGCGGTGGTACGGCCGCAAGCTCGACCGCTCGCTCGACTACAAGGCCATCACCGGCCTGTTCGCCGTGACGATCCTGGGACTCGTCGGCTTCCTCTACATGAACACTTCGAAGGAGCTGGCGCCCGAGGAAGATCAGGGCATCGTGTTCGCGGTGACCAAGGCGCCGAAATACGCCAACATCGACTATGTCGATTTCTACGGCGAGAAGCTCGACAAGGAATTCCAGAAATTCCCCGAGACCGATCTGCGTTTCGTGCTGAACGGCATCAACGGCCCGCAAGGCGGCATTGCCGGCATGCTCTTGAAGCCCTGGGACGAGCGCACACGCTCGTCGATCGCCTTGAAGCCGCTGGTGCAGGCCGAGCTCTCCAAGATCGAGGGCGTGCAGGCGTTCGCGTTCAACCTGCCGCCATTGCCGGGCGGACCCGGCGGTCTGCCGATCCAGATGGTGATCAATTCCACGGCCAGCTTCCAGACGGTCTATGAGCAGATGGAGAAGCTGAAGGAGGCTGCACGCAAGAGCGGCATGTTCATCGTCTCCGATAGCGACCTCGCCTACAACCAGCCGAACGTCGAGGTGACGATCGACCGCACCAAGGCTCAGGACCTCGGCGTCAACATGCAGAACCTCGGCTCGACGCTCGCGGTGCTGCTCGGCGGCAATTACATCAACCGTTTCAACCTCGAGGGCCGCTCCTATCAGGTGATTCCGCAGGTGCCGCGCGGCAAGCGGCTGTCCCCGGAATCGCTCGGTGGCTACTATGTGACGACCAACACCGGGCAGCAGCTTCCGTTGTCGACCGTGGTCTCGATCAGGACCAAGACCGATCCGAATTCGCTGACGCACTACAACCAGCTCAATTCGGCGACGTTCTCCGCCGTGCCGATGCCCGGCGTGACCGTCGGCGCTGCGGTCGACTTCCTCGAAGGCGAGGCCAAGAAGCTGCCGCAAGGCTTCAGCCACGACTATCTGGCTGACTCCCGGCAATACGTGCAGGAAGGCAATCAGCTTGCCATCACCTTCGGCTTCGCGCTGATCATCATCTTCCTGGTGCTGGCGGCCCAGTTCGAGAGCTTGCGCGACCCGCTGGTCATCATGATCTCGGTGCCGATGGCGATCGTCGGTGCGCTGATCCCGCTGTTCTTCGGCATGGCGACCATAAACATCTACACCCAGGTCGGTCTGCTCACCCTGGTCGGCCTGATCACCAAGCACGGCATCCTGATGGTGGAGTTCGCCAACGAGCTCCAGGTTAACGAGCGGCTCGACCGCCGCTCGGCCATCGAGATGTCGGCCCGCATCCGTCTGCGGCCGATCCTGATGACCACGGCCGCGATGGTGACCGGCCTGATCCCGCTCCTGACCGCGACCGGCGCGGGCGCGGCCAGCCGCTTCTCGATCGGTCTCGTTGTCGTCGCCGGCATGTCGATCGGCACGCTGTTCACGCTGTTCGTGCTGCCGGCAGTCTATGTGGTGCTGGCGACCGACCATCGCGCGGCGGCCGATTCGGAGCGGAACAAGCAGATCGGCGAGCTGGACCTCGATTCAAAGGCGCTACGGCCGACCTGAGGCCGCTGGCAGGTTAGTCCCGAAAGGGCGGCAGCGGTGATCCGCTGCCGCCCTTTTTCGTTGGGTCTCGGGCGAGCTCCTTGCCGCGCTTGCGAGAGACAAGGTCCGGTCTTCTTGCTAGGTTCCGTGGAATGAGCCTGTCCCTCCACCCCGATACACCTCGAGCCGGGACATTGCCGAGCGCGGCCCCAGGCGAGGTCGCCTCCGGCGACACGGCGGGGCGCGGAATCCGGACCCGGCTCTTCGCCAAATACGTCGCGCTTTTCGTGGCGGTCGTCGCCATTGCGCTGCTCGCCAATGGCCTGTTCGAAGTCTACTTCTATTATCGCGAGCACAAGGCCGCTCTGATCCGGGTCCAGCACGAGCAGGCCGAGGCGGCCGCTGCCAAGATCGGCCGGTTCGTCAAGGAGATCGAGAGCCAGCTCGGCTGGACCACGCAGCTGCCCTGGTCGGGCGGCTCGATCGAGCAGCGCCGGTTTGACGCGCTGCGCCTGTTGCGCCAGGTCCCTGCGATCACCGAGCTGGCCCAGGTGGATTCGACCGGCAAGGAGCGGCTGCGGGTCTCGCGGCTGGCGATGGACGCGCTCGACAGCGGGATCGACCTGTCGAGCGATCCGAAGTTCACCGAGGCGGTCGCGCGCAAGGTCTATTACGGGCCGGTCTATTTTCGCCGGGAGTCCGAGCCCTACATGACGCTGGCGCTTGCGGGCGCACGCAAGGATGCCGGCGTCAGCATCGCCGAGGTCAATCTCAAGCTGATCTGGGACGTCGTGTCCCAGATCAAGGTCGGCGAGCACGGCAACGCCTACGTGGTCGGCCCGGAGGGCCGCTTGATCGCGCATCCCGACATCAGTCTCGTGCTGCGCAACACCGACATGTCCGGCCTTGCGCAGGTACGCGCCGTGCAGTCCGGCGGCGCCATGCCTGACGTGCTTTCCGAGGCCCACAACATCCAGGGGCAGAAGGTGCTGACCGCATCGGCCCCGATCGAGCCGCTGCGCTGGACCATGTTCGTCGAGCTGCCGGTCGAGGAAGCCTATGCCGCGCTCTATGCTTCGCTGCAGCGCCTTGCAATCGTGCTGCTCGCGGCATCCATCTTCGCGGTGCTGGCCGGGATCTTCCTGGCGCGCCGCATGGTCGGGCCGATTCAGGCGCTGCGGAGCGGCGCGGAACGAATGGGCGGTGGTGATTTCTCCCAGCGCATCTCGATCAAGACCGGCGACGAGCTCGAAGGGCTCGCCGACCAGTTCAACGACATGGGCGCGCGCCTGCAGGAATCCTATGCGGACCTCGAGAACAAGGTCGAGAAGCGGACCGCCGAATTGCGGGAGTCGCTCGAGCAACAAACGGCGACGTCGGAGGTGCTCGAAGTCATTAGCTCCTCTCCGGGAGAGTTAGAGCCGGTGTTTCAGAAGATGTTGGAGAATGCTACCCGCGTCTGCGGTGCGAATTTCGGCACGATGAATCTGTGGGACGGCCAGAAATTCAACATCGTCACCGACTACAACATTCCGCCCGATTTCTCCGCCTTCCGTAAGCGGACTCCGATCTTCCCACATCCAGGAACGACGCTGGCTGCAATCATTGCGACGCATCAGCCCGCGCAGATCAATGACTTGAGGGAAAGTCCTGGGTACAAGGCCGGTGTTCCCTTTGTCGTCGGAATGGCCGACGTTGCCGGCGCCCGAACCCTTCTCTCCGTACCCATGCTGAAAGAGGATGATCTGATCGGCGCGATGACGATTTTTCGACAAGAGATTCGCGGCTTCACGGACAAACAAGTCGCGTTGGTGGAGAACTTTACCAAGCAAGCCGTCATCGCGATCGAGAATACGCGCCTGCTGAAGCAATTGCGCGAGCGTACGACCGAGCTATCGCAATCGCTCGACAATCTGCGCACCGCGCAGGACCGCCTGATTCAGACCGAAAAGCTCGCTTCCCTCGGCCAGCTCACCGCCGGCATCGCCCACGAGATCAAGAATCCGCTCAACTTCGTCAACAACTTCTCCGCGGTCTCGACCGAGCTGATCGACGAGCTCAACGAGATCCTGCAATCGGCCGTGCTCGACGGCAAGACGAAGAAGGAGGTCGACGAGCTGACCGGCATGCTCAGGGCCAATCTCGAGAAGGTGGTGCAGCACGGCAAGCGCGCCGATTCCATCGTCAGGAACATGCTGCTGCATTCGCGTCAGGGGTCCGGTGAGCATCGTGCCGTCGACATCAATGCGGTGGTCGAGGAGAGCCTCAATCTCGCCTATCACGGCGCGCGCGCCGAAAGGCCTGCCTTCAACGTCACGCTCCAGCGCGATTTCGACCCGGCTGCCGGCATGATCGACGTCTATCCGCAGGAGATCACGCGCGTCTTGCTGAACCTGATCTCGAACGGCTTCTATGCCGCGACCAAGCGCAAGGAGAGCGAGGGCGATGCATTCGAGCCCACCTTGCGCGCGGCAACGAAGAATCTCGGCGACAGGGTCCAGATCCGGATTCGCGACAACGGCACCGGGATTCCAGCCGAGGTGAAGGAAAAGATGTTCAATCCCTTCTTCACCACCAAGCCGGCCGGCGAGGGCACGGGACTCGGCCTTTCAATGAGCCACGACATCGTGGTGAAACAACACGGCGGCACGATCGACGTGGACACCACACAAGGTGTATTCACCGAGTTCATCATCACGCTGCCGCGGACGATGGCAGCGGGCGACACTTCCGGAGGAAAGTCTTGAACGTTTACATCCTGGTCGTCGATGACGAGCCCGACGTCGAGGCACTGTTTCGGCAGCAGTTCCGGCGCGACCTGCGCGCCGGCCGGTTTCAGATGGAGTTTGCCCTCTCGGCCCCCGAGGCGCTCGAGCGCGCCGCCGAAGTCCGTGATCCCTCGCTGATCCTGATCCTGTCGGACATCAACATGCCCGGCATGAGCGGGCTCGACATGCTGCCGAAGGTGCGTGCCGCGCATCCCGATGTTCCCGTCATCATGATCACGGCCTATGGCGATGCGGAGACGCGCCGCAAGGCGATCGAACGGGGCGCCGTCGGGCTCCTCACCAAGCCGATCGACTTTGCGCTGCTGCGGCAGGAGATCGACACGAGGCTCGAGCAAGCCGCATGACTGCGACCATCCTCTTCGTCGACGACGAGCCGGATCTCGAGGCGCTGATCCTGCAGAAATTCCGCAGGCAGATCCGCGATGGGCAGCTCGCGCTGATCTTCGCGCGCGACGGCCTGGAGGCGCTGGAAGCGCTGGAGCAGAATCCGCATGTCGACATGGTGGTCTCCGATATCAACATGCCGCGAATGGACGGCCTGTCGCTACTCGCGAAGCTCCAGGAGGCCCAGGAGAAGAAGTCGACCATCATCGTCTCGGCCTACGGCGACATGAGCAACATCCGCACCGCCATGAACCGCGGTGCGTTCGACTTCCTGACCAAGCCGATCGACTTCGCCGACCTCGAAGCTACGATCGAGAAGACCGTCCGCCATGTGGAGATGCTGCGCGAGGTGCGGCGGCGCCAGATGGAAGCCGAGCGCGCCCATGCCTCGCTGTCGCGCTTCTTCTCGCCGGAGATTGCAAGGCGGCTGGCCGCGAACGTCGATGGCGACGGCATTGAGGTGCAGTGGCGCGATGTCGCCACCCTGTTCACCGATATTACAGGCTTCACCTCGCTGGTCGAGACCGCGCCTCCGCAGACCCTGGGCGAGCTCCTCAACGAATATGTCGGCGGCATGACCGAGATCGTCTTCGCCCATGAGGGGACGGTCGCCAAGATCATCGGCGATGCGATCCAGGTGCTGTTTAATGCCCCCGGCGACCAGCCGGACTATGCAACCCGTGCGGTCGCCTGTGCCCATGCTCTCGACGCTTGGGCGGAGGATTTTTCGGCGCGCTGGAAGGCAAGAGGCGTGAATTTCGGAGCTACCCGCATCGGCGCTCATGCCGGTCCGGCGCTGGTTGGCAATTTCGGCGGCAACCGCTTCTTCGACTACACGGCCTATGGCGACACCATCAATATTGCGGCCCGGCTTGAGGCGGCGAACAAGCACCTGGGAACGCGCATTTGCGTTAGTGCCAGCGTTGCGAATGGGGCCGAAAACTTTCGTGGCCGTCCCGTGGGCGACCTGATGCTGCGCGGACGCAGCGAGCCGCTGCGCGCATTCGAGCCGCTGCCGCAGGCGAGGTTCGAGGCGCCAGCGACGGCGCAATATGCCGAAGCGTTTGCCAAGATGGAGGCCGGCGATGCCGCGGCCATGCCGTCCTTCGCCGCGCTGGTCGGCATGCACGCCGACGATCCGCTGGCCGGATTTCACCTGAAGCGCCTGCTCAACGGCGCCAAGGGCACTCGCATGCAACTGGAATAGGAGTCCGTCATGACGCGCGAATTCTCGGCCGGCAACTATCGTTTCATTCCGTCCGTCTTCCAATATTCCGCCGGTGCTGCCGCGGATGAGGGCTACGAGATCGAGCGGGTCCGGTTCGACCGCCTGGTGCCGCTCGCCGAAGGATTTGCGCTGGCGGCAAAGTTCATCCAGGAGGCGGGCCGCCCGCTGACGGCGTTCTGCGCCTGCGAGCTGCGCTCGCCAGCGGCCTTCAGCGAAGAAGGCTTTCGCGCGTTCAATCTGCACTATGTGAAGACGCTGTCCGAATGGGGCATCTTCGACGGCAGCACCAATCCGGTGGCGCGCAGCAATGTCTGCCCCGAGATCGATCCGCCGTCCGAACCGTCGTTCTATGCGTTCTCCTTCACGCGTCCGACGCGGTCAGATTTGCCGAGCTTCGTCATCGCCGGCGGCGCCGAGGCGCGCGAGGGCAGCGGCTCCTATGTCGAGCGCACGGTGCGCTACCGCGATCTCAGCCCGGAGGGGCTGCGCGAGAAGGTGCGCTTCACCACCACGTCGCAGATGGAAAACCGGATGGCAGCCTTCGGCTTCGGCTGGAAGGATACAACCGGGGTGCAGGCCTATTCCGTGCACGACTTTCACCATGCGCTGGTGGACGAGTTGGTCCGTCGCGGCGCGCTCCGCTCCGGGCTGACCTGGCATTTCGCCCGTCCGCCGGTGGTCGATCTGGAATTCGAGATGGATTGCCGCCGCGTGCTGCGGGAGGTGGTGGTCTGAGCTCCTCACCAAAAGGAATAATCAGCGCTGCCTTGGGTCGAGTGCGTCCCGCAGCCCGTCGCCGAGCAGGTTCAGCGACAGCACGACGAGGAAGATCGCAAGGCCCGGCCAGATTGCCATCCAGGGCGCCTGGGTCAGGAAGCGTTGTGCCGCGTTGAGCATGCTGCCCCAGGACGGCGCCGGCGGCTGCTGGCCGAGGCCGAGGAAGGAGAGGGCGGCCTCGGCGATGATGGCGGCAGCGATCGAGAGCGTCGCCTGCACCAGAAGCGAGGGGAGGATGTTCGGCAGGATGTGCGAGAGCGCGATCCGCCACGGCGGATTGCCGAGTGCGCGCGCGGCCTCGACATAGTCTTCGGCTTTGACGACGAGCACCTGGCCGCGGGTCAGGCGGATGAAGATCGGCGTCGCCGAGATGCCGATCGCAATCATGGCATTGCCGAGGCTCGGGCCGAGGAACGCGGCGAGCGCGATCGCCAGGATCAGGAACGGGCAGGCCAGCATCGCATCGGTGATGCGGCTGATCAGCGCGTCGGTGAAGCCGCCGCGGTAGCCGGCAAGGAGACCGAGCGGCACGCCGATGCCGAGCGCGATCGCGACCGAGATTAGGCCTGCGAGCAGCGAGGCGCGCGCGCCGTAGACGACGCGGCTGAGGATGTCGCGGCCGAGCTCGTCGGTGCCGAACCAGTGGGCCGAGGTCGGCGGTTTGCGCACAAGGCTCCAGCTCGTCGCGATGGGATCATAGGGCACGATGAGCGGAGCGAGCACGGCAAGGGTGATGAATATCGTGAGCACGACGAGCCCGAACACCGCTGCCTTGCGCTTGAACAGCCGCCGACGCGCGCGGCGAGCCGGGCTATCCAGCTCGTCGGCTCGCGTGAGAGGACTCGGCAGCGCGGCGTCGGTCATGATCAGCCCCGAAGCCGCGGATTGACGAGGATGTAGGCGATGTCGGCCACCAGATTCAGCGTGATGTAGACCGTGGCCGTGACCAGGACGACGCCCTGAACCACGGCATAATCGCGGTTGAATACGGCATCCACGATCAGCTTGCCGAAGCCGGGAATGGAGAAGATCTGCTCGGTCAGGACCGCGCCTGAGAGCAGCGTACCGAGCTCGAGCGCGCCGAGCGTGATGACGGGGGTCAGCGCATTGCGCATGGCATGCTTGAGGATCACCGTGCGCTCCAACAGCCCTTTGGCGCGCGCGGTGCGCACGTAGTCGCTTTCCAGCACCTGAAGCATGGCGCTTCGCGTATGCCGCATCAGGATCGCGGCGATCGCATTGCCGAGCACGAAGGCCGGCATGATGGTGACGGCCAGGCTCGCGCGCCAGTTCTCGGTGAGCGGCACGTAGCCGGAAGCCGGCAGCCATCCAAGCTCGATCGAAAACAGGAAGATCAGCATGATCCCGAGCCAGAAGTTCGGCGTCGAGATGCCCCACAGCGCAAACAGGTTCGCGCCGTAGTCCCAGGCCGAACCTTTCTTCACGGCCGCGACGATGCCCGCGGGAATGCCGATCAGCAACGCGATCAGGATCGCCATCGAGCCGAGCTGCAGCGTCACCGGCAGCTTCTGTGCGATCAACTCGCGCACCGGCATCTTGTTGCGCAGCGACTCGCCGAAATCGCCAGAGAGCACGCCCTTGATCCAGTAGGCGTACTGCACCGGGACGGGCTGATCGAGCCGGTACTGGCGGCGGATCTGCTCGATCACGGCGGGATCGCGCTCCTCGCCCGCCATCACCAGCGCGGGGTCACCCGGCAGCAATTGCTGCAGCGAGAAGATCAGCACCGAGACGAAGAACAGCGTCGGCACGATCTGCACAAGTCGGCGGGCGAGGAAGTTCAGCATCCTCGCAGCGTCACTTCAGCTTGAGGCCGACAACGCGGACGAGGCCGTCCGGCATTTGCCTATAGCCTTCGAGCTTGGTCGTGTGCGCGATGATGATGCGGCGGTGATAGAGGTAGAGCAGCGGCTCTTCCTCCTGGACCAGCTTGGCCAGGACCTCGTAGCTCGCCTTGCGCTTGGCGGGATCGGTGACGAGCCGCGCCTCCTCCAGCGCCTTGTCGGCCTGTGGATTGTTCCACCCGCCATAGTTCTGGGGTGCGCCGTTGTGCAGGAACACGAAAGTGTTGCCGTCGGGATCGACGCGGCCGCTCCAGGCGAGCATGTAGGCCTGATAGTCGCCCGTCTCCGCCTGCTTCAACCCGGTTGCGAATTCGGTGAGGCGTATCTTCATGTCGAACCCAGCTTCCGCTGCCATCGACTGGATCACCTGCGCCGGTGTTTCGGTTTCCGCGCCCTTGGGCACCAGGAAGTCGACGCTGACCGGCGGCGTCACGCCGGCCTCCTTCAGCAGCGCCTTGGCCTTCTCGACGCTGCGGGGACGGATCGGAAGCGATTTCTGATAATAGGGATGATTAGGATTGACCCATTGATTGCCGACCTGAAACTCGCCGTTGAACACGACCTGGTTGATCGCCTCGCGGTCGATGGCAAGATCGAGTGCCTGCCGCACCTTGGCGGATTGGCTGAGCGGGCCCTTGGTCTTGTCCTTGCCGATGTTGAGCGTGATGCCCTGATAGCCGAGCTCGATGGCGGTCGCGACCTTCAGCCGCGAGTCGGCGCGCACCTCCTTGAGATCGGTGGCGAGCACGCGCTCGATCAGGTCGAGGCCGCCGGATTTCAGGTTTGCGAGCCGCACGGTCGCATCGACGATCGGCTGGAACACGATCTTGTCGATGAAGACGTTGTCCTTGTTCCAGTAGTCGGCGAATTTCTCGAACACGATGCGGTCCTGCTGCACGCGCTCGACGAACTTGTAGGGGCCGGCGCAGACCGGGCGAAGGCCGAACTTGTCGCCGGCCTCCTTGGCCGCCTTCGGCGACATCATCATTCCGGCGCGGTCGGTGAGCTGAGCGAGCAGGGGCGAGAACGGCGACTTCAACACCAGCTTGACCGTGAGGGGATCGACGATTTCGACGTGATCGACCGAGGCGAGCTCCGGCTTGCGGAACGAGCCGGGGAACGTCAGATGCCGCTCCAGCGAGAATTTTGCTGCCTCGGCATCGAACGGCTCACCGTCGTGGAATTTCACGCCGGGCCGCAGCTTGATGACCAGCGCCTTGCCGTCGTCGGCGGTTTCGCTCGAGAGCGCCAGCTGCGGCACGATGTTGAGCTTCTCGTCGATGTCGAACAGCTTGTCGCAGAAGGAGGAGAACACGATGCGGCCGACATAGGTGCGCGCCATCGTAGGGTCGAGGATATCGGGGTCTTCGGCGAGGCCGATGCGCAACGTGGTCTGGGCCTGCGCGGCCCCGATCGACACCAGCACAGCGGCGGCTGTTGCGGCCAGGCGAAACATCTTCATCGGTCAATCCCCATTGCTTCGGCTATTTCGTTGCGGACGCTGCGCACTGTATACCAACCCCGTCGCGGCTGCTGCCTTCCGTCTTTTGGCTGAAGGCCGCGACCAGCTTTGCAAGCGCCGGCGAAAACCCACCGGCCGCGGGCAGAATGGCGTCGGCAGACGGCAGCTCCGCGGTGCGGTGACAGGCGGTGGCATGGCCCGTGTGGTCGGCCAGAAGCGCAGGCGCCTCATTGCGGCAGCGCTCGATCACGAACGGGCAGCGGGTGTGAAAGCGGCAGCCGGCGGGCGGATTGAGGGCGCTCGGGATTTCGCCCTCCAGCAGCACCGTCGTTCGTTTTGCCTTCGGCTGCGGCAGCGGGATCGCCGACAGCAGTGCGCGGCTGTAGGGGTGGCGCGGCGCGGCGAACAGCGCGTCAGCTTCGGCCGTCTCGACGATCTGGCCGAGATTCATCACCGCGACGTGGTCGGCGATGTGCTTGACCACGGCAAGGTCGTGCGAGACGAAGATGTAGGCGAGGCCAAGCCGGTCCTGGAGCTCGCGTAGCAGATTGAGGATCTGCGAGCGGATCGAGACGTCGAGCGCCGAGACCGGCTCATCGCAGATGATGAGCTTCGGCTCGACCGCGAGCGCGCGGGCGATCGCGATGCGTTGGCGCTGGCCGCCGGAGAATTCATGCGGATAGCGCCGGGCGAGGCGCGGCTCCAGCCCGACCAGCCGCAGCAGTTCGGCGACGCGCTCGGCCCGCCGCGCCGGCGGCACCAGATCGTGCAGCGCCAGCGGCTCGGTCAGGATCTGGCCGACTGTCATGCGCGGATTGAGCGAGGCGTAGGGATCCTGGAAGATGATCTGCGCCTCGCGGCGGAAGGCGCGCAAGGTCCCGGCGTCGAGCGCCAGCAGGTCGCGGCCGTCGAAGCGAATCATACCAGCGTCTGGCTCGATCAGCCGCAGCACCAGGCGGCTGACGGTGGACTTGCCGCAACCGGATTCGCCGACCAGGGCCAGCGTCTTGCCGGCCTCCAGCGAGAAGGACACGCCATCGACCGCCTTGACGTGCGCCAGCGCGCGGCCGAGCAGCGAGCGCTGAGCGACGAAATGCTTGACCAGGCCTTCGACTTCGAGGAGCGCCATCACGACACCAGCAATTCGAGCGGCGCGCGGATGCAGCGCGAGAGGTGGCCGTCGCTGAGTTCGACCAGTGGCGGCGGCACCTTGGTGCAGACGTCGAGCACGAAGGGGCAACGCGCGGCGAAGCGGCAGCCGGCGGGCGGCTGTGCCATGTTCGGCACCATGCCTTCGATCGTCGCAAGCTGCTCGGCGCGGTGGTCGAGCCGCGGGATCGAGCCGAGCAGGCCGACCGTGTAGGGATGCTGCGGCGCGGAGAACAACTCGTCGACCGGCGCCCGCTCGACGATCTCGCCGGCGTACATCACCGCGACCTCGTCGCAGACCTCGGCGACGACGCCGAGATCGTGGGTGATCAAGATGATCGCGGCGCCGCTCGCGGCCTTCAGCTCGCGCATCAGCTCCAGGATCTGGGCCTGCAGGGTGACGTCGAGCGCGGTGGTCGGCTCGTCCGCGATCAGCAGCCGCGGGTCGCAGGCGAGTGCCATCGCGATCATCACGCGCTGGCGCATGCCGCCGGAGAGCTTGTGTGGGTAGTCGTCAATGCGACGCTCAGGCGAAGGGATATGGACGCGGCGCAGCAGCTCGATCGCGCGCTCGCGCGCGCTCCTCCGCGAGCCGCCCCGGTGACGCAGGATCGTCTCGATGATCTGGTCGCCGATCGTAAAGCTCGGATTGAGCGAGGTCATCGGCTCCTGGAAGATCATCGCCAGCCGGTTGCCGCGCAGATCGCGCAACGTCTGGTCCGGCGTGGTCAGCAGGTCGAAACCGTCGAAGCGGATCGCGCCACTTATTTCCGCGCTCTGCTTCGGCAGCAGGCCCATGATTGCCAGCGACGTCACGCTCTTGCCGCAGCCGGATTCCCCGACGAGACCGAGCGTCGCGCCATTGGCGACGCTGAGATCGACGCTGTCGACCGCGTGGGTGATACGGCCGTCGTCGCCATGAAAGCGGATACGCAGATCCTTGATCTCGATGAGGGGGCTGGCGCTCATGATCGTCTCGCGCGCGCCGCTTCGATGCTGGCGTCGATGACGCTGCGATCGGTGTTGCCGGCCGGGTTCTGCCGCGTCGGCATGGAGGCGCGGAAATGCACCCAGAGCTCGTGGCTGACGCGCTCGAGGCGTTCGAGCTCACCGAGCGGATCGGGATGGTCGTCGGCGCGAATGTCCAGCGCTGGCCATTCCTCCTCGCCGTGGATCACGAGCGCGGCCGACTGCTTGCCGCGCTTGTCGCCGCCGGCGGCTTCGCCGGCGCGCATCGCCGCGATTAGTCGACGAGGGAAGGGCAGGCTGTCATTTGCGATATATGTCTTCGCGGTCTCGTCGAGCACGTCTGGGCCGGCGAGCATATTGCCGGCGATCGAGAAGCCGCTGCCCGCGACGTGGCCGCACCAATCAACGCAGTCGCGCCCGGTATGCGCGGCGATTGCGCCGCTGGCATCCATGATATGGACCTGGCGGCTCTCGCGGCCGGCATCGGTCGCCAGCAGCGTGGCGAGCACGTCGTGCGCGTTGAGGCCCTCGCGCAACAGCTTGACGCCGTCAATGCCGTAATAGGGATTGACGAAGGCCTGCGTCGCGATCGCGCCGAGGCCGGCGGCGATGTAGGGCACGCGCGCGCCGACGGCGAAGAAGCGGGTCGCAACCGCGATGCCGAACTGGCCGGTGGCAGGATCGCGCGCGATGATCGACCAAGTCATGTGCTGCCTTCAGCGTCCCGCCGCGTAGCCCTGCATGCCGCGCGGATTGGCGGCGGCGCGCCGGCGCGGACCCACGCGTGAGGCCGCGGTCAGGCGTCCCTCGGACCAGTCGGGACCGATCTCGACGATATGCCCCCGTTCACGGAGATTCTCAATCGTCACCTTCGGCACGCGGTTCTCGACCACCAGCACGCCGGGACGCGCGGTGCGCGGCCAGAACGAGATCGGGAAATGCTCGGAATGCCAGGCCGGTGCGTCGATGGCTTCCTGGAGATTGAGGTTGCAATGGACGTGGCGCAGGAAGAACTGCGTGATCCACTGGTCCTGCTGATCGCCGCCCGGCGAGCCCCAGGCGAGGTAAGGCTCGCCGTCGCGCAGCGCCATGGTCGGAGAGAGGGTGGTGCGCGGCCGCTTCCCCGGCGCGAGCGCGGCGGGATGGCCTTCCTCCAGCCAGAACATCTGGGCGCGGCTGCCGAGGCAAAAGCCGAGCTCGGGAATGATCGGCGAGGATTGCAGCCAGCCGCCCGACGGCGTCGACGACACCATATTGCCGTCCCTATCGATGATGTCGAAATGCACGGTGTCGCCGCGCACCTCGCCGAAGCGGCCCACGGTCGGCTCGCCGGCGCCGAGCGCGCCGACCGCCTCGCGCTGGCCCTCCGCGCGGCGCAGCTTGACGACACCGCCGAAGCCCTCGACAGAACCAGGGATGAAATCGAGCGAAGCCTTGTCGGTGACGAGCTTGCGGCGCTCGTCGTTATAGGTATCCGACAGCAGCGTTTCGATCGGGATCTCGTTGAACTTGGGATCGCCGTAGAATTTTTCGCGATCAGCAAAGGCGAGCTTGGCGCATTCGATCTGGAGATGGATGAACTCCGGCCCTGTCGGGTCGAGGCCGTCGAGCGCAAAGCCCTTCAGCAGCGCGAGCTGCTGCAGCGTGACCGGGCCCTGGCTCCATACGCCGGCCTTGCAGACCGTGTAGCGGCCGTAATCGTAGGTGAGCGGCGCCTCGACTGTCGGCTGCCAGCGCGCCATGTCGTCGGCGGAGAGCACGCCGCGATGTGGCGAGCCGCTGACGTCCATCACCTCCTGGGTTCGGCAGAACTTGTCGACGGCTTCCGCGACGAAGCCTTGCGACCAGGCTTTGCGCGCGCGCTCGATCTCCGCATCGCGGCCACCGCCGCCGCTTTCCGCCTCGCTCAGGATCCGGGCGTAGGTCGCAGCCAGTGTCTTGTTGGTGAACAGCGCGCCTGGCTTCGGCACTTCACTGTTCGGGAGGTAGACCGCGGCGGACGTCGGCCAGTGCTTGCGGAACAGCTGCTCGACGGTCTGGATCGTGGCGCAGGCGCGCTCGACCAGCGGATAGCCGTCGCGGGCGTAGGAGATCGCCGGCTCCAGCACGTCGCGCACGCGCATCGTTCCGTAGTCGCGCAGCAGCATCATCCAGGATTCGAAGGTGCCGGGAACGCAGGCGGCGAGCAGACCCGTGCCCGGCACCATGTCGAGGCCTTCGCTTCTGTAATGCGCGATGGTGGCCCGCGCCGGCGCCGGGCCCTGGCCGCAGATTACCTCGGTGCGGCCGCGCTTGACGTCATGCACGATGATGGGCACGTCGCCGCCGGGACCGTTCAGATGCGGCTCGACCACCTGGAGCGTGAAGGCGGTGGCAACGCCGGCATCGAAGGCATTGCCGCTCTTTTCCAGGATGGCCATGCCCACGGCAGTCGCAATCCAGTGCGTCGAGGCGACGACCCCGAACGTGCCCTCGATCTCGGGCCTCGTCGTGAACGGATCGGGATTGATATTGCTGCCCATGGGACTTCACCACCTTATTTCCGGCGCGCGCAATTGATCACAGGGCCACCCCGCTTCCAAATGCGCAGGCTGCATGGCACGCGCGCGTCACGCCGGGACCGGCGCGGTGTTGACCGCATGGCAGGCGACGCCGTCGATTAGTTCCGGGGTTTCCTTGCGGCAGAGATCGAACGCCAGAGGACAGCGCGGATTGAAGGCGCAGCCGGAGGGCGGATTGATCGGGTTCGGAATCTCGCCCTTGACCGGAATGCGCTGGCGGCCGCTCATGGCAAGATCAGGCACGGCGCCCAGCAGCATCTTGGTGTAGGGCATGCGCGGATTTGCGAACAGCTCGCGTCCGTCCGCGATCTCGACGATGCGGCCGAGATACATCACGCCGACGCGGCTCGCCATGTGGCGCACCACGGCGAGGTTGTGGCTGATGAACATGTAGGTCAGGCCGAACTTGTCCTGGAGGTCGCGCATCAGGTTCAGGATCTGCGCCTGCACGGAGACGTCGAGGGCCGAGGTCGGCTCGTCGCAGACGATGAATTCGGCGTCGGACGCGAGCGCGCGCGCGATCGCGATGCGTTGGCGTTGGCCGCCGGAGAATTCGTGCGGATATTTCAGCCGGTCGTCCAGATGCAGGCCGACGAGGCTGAGCAGCTCGCCGACGCGAGCCTGGATGTCGCGCTCGCCCTGGATCAGGTCGAAGGCACGGATCGGCTCGGAGATGATGGCATCGACCCGGAAGCGCGGGTTCAGGCTCGCATAGGGATCCTGGAAGATCATCTGGATGCGCCGGCGCAGCTTCCGCCGCGCTGGCGCCTGCCGCGGGTCGGTCATGGAGACGCCGTCGATCAGCACGTCGCCGGCGCTTGGCGGCAGCAGGCCGACGACCATGCGTGCCACCGTGGTCTTGCCGGAGCCGGACTCGCCGACCAGGGCAAACGTCTCGCCCTTCCTGATGTCGAAGGTAACGTGATCGACTGCCTTGAGATATTCGAGATGTCCGCCTTCAAGCACGCGGTTGAGCCAGGGTTTCGAGACGTCGAAGACGCGGCGCAGGTTTGTGGCCTGGACGAAGGGAGCACTCATGCCACGCTCTCCGCCGGCACGTCGTCATAGAGGTGGCAGGCCACCGATTGCGCGCCGCGCGGCAGCGGCTCCGGCCGATCGACACGGCAACGATCGAAGGCGAAGGCGCAGCGCGGATTGAACGAGCAGCCGCGCGGGATCGCCGACAGGCGCGGCATCGAGCCCGGGATCTGCACCAGGCGCTTGTCCTCGCCCGCAAGCGTCGGGATCGCGCCCATCAGGCCCTTGGCATAAGGATGCAGCGGATTCTTCACGACGTCCTGCACCGGGCCGATCTCGGCGACGCGGCCGGCATACATCACCGCGACGCGGTCGGAGGTTTCCGCGATCACGCCCATGTCGTGCGTCACCAGCATCACCGCGGTGCCGTGGTCGCGGCCGAGGCGCTTGATCAACGAGATGATCTGCGCCTGCACGGAGACGTCGAGCGCGGTGGTCGGCTCGTCCGCGATGATCAGCTCGGGCTCGGCACAGATCGCGAGCGCGATCACGACGCGCTGGCGCATGCCACCGGAAAACTCGTGGGGATAGCCGTCGATGCGCTTTTCGGGCGCGGGTATGCCGACTTCGGCGAGGAGGTCGATGGCGCGGCGGCGGGCGGCCGACTCGGACAGATTGAGGTGGGTGCGGATCGTCTCCACGATCTGGTCGCCGACCTTGTACAGCGGATTGAGCGATGTCAGCGGATCCTGGAAGATCATGCCGATGCGCTTGCCCCTGATACGGCGCATCTCCTCCGGCGGCAGATTGTCGATGCGCAGGCCCGCGAGACGAATCTCGCCGCCGGCGATGCGGCCGGGCGGATCGATCAGGCCGATCACCGCGAGGCCGGTGACGGACTTGCCGGCTCCGGACTCGCCGACGACGCCGAGCACCTCGCCCTTGGCGATCTCGAAGGAGACGCCGTCGATGGCGCGCAGGGTGCCGCGGCGGGAGGCGAACTCCACGTGAAGATCGCGCACGGAAAGGACGGGTTCGGTCATGAACGAGGCGTATTCATCGAAGCTTCGGATTGAGCGCGTCGCGCAGCCAGTCGCCGAGCAGATTGATCGACAGGATCAGCGCCGCGAGCGCGAGCCCCGGGAAGGCGACGATCCACCATTCGCCGGCGAACAGATAATTGTTGCCGATGCGGATCAGCGTGCCGAGCGAGGGCATGGTGTCGGGCAGGCCGACGCCGAGGAAGGACAGCGTCGCCTCGGTGATGATGGCGAGAGCAAGGTTGATGGTGGCGATGACCAGAATCGGGCCCATCGTGTTCGGCAGCACGTGCCGCAGCATGATCTTCGGCGCCGGCAGGCCGATCAGCTGTGCAGCGGCCACGTAGTCCTTGTTCTTCTCGACCATCACGGAGCTGCGCACCGTCCGGGCATAGCCGACCCAGAAGCTCAGGCCGATCGAGATCACCAGCACCACCAGCATGCTGGTGGCGTCCAGCCGGTTGCCGAGGATCGACTTCGCGATTCCGTTGACCAGCAGCGCGATCAGGATCGCAGGGAAGGTCAGCTGCACGTCGGCGATGCGCATGATCACGCCGTCCACTGCGCCGCCGAAATAGCCGGCGATCAGGCCGAGGGCGATGCCGAGCGCGCCGGCGAAGATCACGCCGGCGACGCCGACGGCGAGCGAGATGCGCATGCCATAGAGAATCGCGGAGAACACATCGCGGCCCTGCTCGTCGGTGCCGAGCAGGAACGGGCTCTGGCCGTCCGCAGTCCACAGCGGCGAAATCCGCGAATTCATCAATTGCAGCTGTGCCGGATCGAACGGGTTCTGCACCGCGAGCACGGATGCAAAGATCGCAAGCAGGAAGAACAGGACCGTGATGGCCGCAGCCACCATGGTGAGCTTGGAGCGGCGGAACGAATAGAACAGGTCGCTGTCGAGCGTGCGGCTGAACCAGCCATGGGCGGCCTGCACCGGTTGTGCGCTCTGCTTGTCGGAATTGGAGACGACTGCGTCGGACATGCAGGTTGTCCTATGCGGCGCGACCGACGGTCGAGCGCAGGCGCGGATCGACCACGGTGTAGAGAATGTCGACCACCAGATTGATGGTGACGAAGATCAGTGAAACCATCAGCAGGTAGGCGGCCATGATCGGGATGTCGACGTTTTGCACGGCCTGGACGAACAGAAGCCCCATGCCCGGCCATTGGAACACGGTTTCAGTGATGATCGAAAATGCAATAACCGAGCCAAACTGAAGCCCGGCCACGGTGATCACCGGAATCAGCGTGTTCTTCAGCGCGTGGCCGAAGTGGATCGCGCGCGTAGTCAGCCCCCTCGCGCGGGCGAAGCGGATATAGTCGGTCCGCAACACTTCCAGCATCTCCGCGCGCACCAGCCGCATGATCAGGGTCATCTGGAACAGGCCGAGCGTAATCGAAGGCATGATCAGTGCCTTCAGTCCCGACACCGTAAGCAGGCCCGTCGTCCACCAGCCGAGCTTGACCACCTCACCGCGGCCGAACGAGGGCAACCAGCCCAATGTCACAGCGAACAGGTAGATCAGGAGAATGCCGATCAGGAAGGTCGGCAGCGAGATGCCGATCAGCGAGACCGCCTGGAATAGTTTGGCCAGCACGGTATCGCGCTTGAGCGCCGAATAGACGCCCATCAGGATGCCGAACACCATTGCAAACACGGTCGCACAGATCGCAAGTTCCAGCGTCGCGGGCATGCGCTCCATCAACAGGGCCGCGACCGGCTGGCGGAACTGGTAGGAGACGCCGAACTTGAACTGCGCCGCATCGACGAAATAGCGCACGAACTGCACCGGCACGGGATCGTCGAGTCCGAGCGACTTGCGCACGATCGCGCGTTCGGCTGCCGAGGTGTCGATCGAGACGATCTGGTTGACGGGGTCGCCGGCGAAGCGGAACATCGAGAACGCGATGATGCCGACGGCGAACATGACGCCGATGGCCTGAACGGCGCGGCGAAGCGTGAAAGCGAGCATGCCTTCCACTGTCCTTGGGTGAGCGTACGGCCAACGTCCTTGTCGGCCGGAAAGAAGAGGTCCCGGAAGGCGAATGCCGCCGGGACCTCGTGTTCAACCGACGCTATTCCTTCTTGGTTGCCCAGTGGAACATGACGAGATTGTCGGCGCGCTGCGGCAAGTTCACCTTCTTCGACACGCCCCAGGCCAGCGCCTGCTGGTGCAGCGGGATGTAGGACCAGTCCTTCATGCCGATTTCGTAGGCCTGCTTGATCAACTGGTTGCGCTTGGTGGTGTCGGCTTCGACCAGCACCTTGTCGGTGATGGCGTCGAACTCCTTGTTGCAATAGCCGCCGAGATTGGCCTCGCCGCGCGAGGATTTCGCATCGTCGCGGCAGCCCATGATGTCGTAGAGCACGTTGTGGGAATCCATCGTGCTCGGAGTCCAGCCCAAAAGGTAGAACGAGGTCTGGTAGCCGCCCTGCTTCAGCACCTTGGCGAAGTACTGCGCCTTCGGTTGCGCCAGGAGATTGATCTTGACGCCGATGCGGGCGAGCATGCCGACCACGGCCTGGCAGATCGCGGCGTCGTTGACGTAGCGATCGTTCGGGCAGTCCATGGTGACCTCGAAGCCGTCGGGGTAACCGGCTTCGGTCAGGAGCTTCTTGGCGCCGTCAGGATCGAATTTCGGCCGCGTGAACTCCTTGGACAGCACGAACAGTTCCGGTGCGATCATCAGCGCCGACGGCGTCGACAGCCCGCGCATCACGCGCGTCTTGATCAGCTCGATATCGATCGCCTTGTAGAAGGCCTCGCGGACGCGGACGTCCTTGAACGGGTTCTTGCCCTTGATGTTGGAGTAGAGCAGCTCGTCACGCATCTGGTCAAAGCCGAGGAAGATGGTACGCAGCTCCGGTCCCTTCAGCACCTGGGCGTTCGGGCTGGAATCGACGCGGGAGATGTCCTGGATCGGAACCGGCTCGATGACGTCGACTTCGCCCGAGAGCAGGGCGGCGACGCGGGTGGCGTCGGAAGCGATCGGGGTGAAGATGATCTCCTTGAGATTGCCCTCGACCTTGCCCCAGTAATTGGGATTGGCCTTGAACACCGTCTTCACGCCGGGCTGATGGCTTTCAATGATGAAGGGACCGGTGCCGTTCTCGTTCAGTGAGGCATAGCTCGGCGTGGTCGCCGCCACCGGCGTCGGATCGACGACGTTGTTCTCCTCGGCCCATTTCTTGTTCATGATGTACCAGACATCCCACGCGTTATGCAGAATGGGATTTGGCGAGGGCAGGACGAAGTCGACGGTATAGTCATCGACCTTGACCACCTTGACGTCCGGCGCAAGGCGAGTCTGCATGTTCGACCCCTTCTTGCGGACGCGATCGGCCGAGAACACCACGTCGTCGGCGGTGAAGGGGTTGCCGTTGTGGAATTTCACGCCCTTGCGCAAATGGAAGCGCCAGCGCGTCGGCTCTGGGGTTTCCCAGCTTTCCGCCAGCGCCGGAATGATCTTGAGGTCCTTGTCGCGCGCCGTGAGGCCCTGATAGACGTGGCCGAGATGAGCGTGGGTGGTGCTCTCGTTCAGGGTATAGGGATCGAGCGACTTCAGGTCACCCTGGTTGGCATAACGTAGCGTCTGGCTCGATGCTGGCGAGACCGCCAACGCGAGCGTACCGGCGAGTGTCGCCGCAAACAGACTTTGACCGACTGACATTCTTGACCCTCTCCACACTGCCGCGCCGGTGATTTTTGATTGTTCGGCGAGGCTAACTGATCCATGTTGCCCAGAGTTCTCGAGCCGTGCAAGCGTCATTCCAGCAAGGAACGCGCCAAGTTGCGCCGCTGTGCAGCAATGCTGCCCGGCAATCCCCGGCAGGCCGGCGAGCTTCTGCGCGGGGCGCGGGCCGACAATTTGATTGACCATACCCGTCGATTGGGGAAGCTGGTCCTAGCGGCTTCCCCTCAGGTCGCTTGCCTTGCGGACCTTCTCGCGGTGATACTCCGACAGGCCGCTCGAATCTCATCCGGAGGGGACATGAAGGTTAACATCGAAATCGACTGTACCCCCCTCGAAGCCCGTCAGTTCTTCGGTCTGCCTGACGTGGCGCCGATGCAGACCGCCGTCATGGACAAGCTGCAGCAGCAGGTGCTCAGCAATATTGAGAAGGTCTCGCCGGAATCGCTGATCCAGAGCTGGTTCACCTTCGATCCCAAGATCGCCGAGCGGTTTCAGGACATGTTCGTCGCGATGGCCGGCCTCGGCGGCACCCGCAGCGGCGACAAGAAAAAATAGTGTCGCCCGAGCCGGACGGGGCGCTGCAAGAAGGCCGGCTTCGTCCGCCGGGTCTCGGCCTGCTGCTCGCCGAGGCCCGTGGGCTATTCGAGTTGAATGCGAGCCTCTTGCTGTCGCCGCTCCTGATGCGGGCGCCGCGGGGCGATGGCCATCCGGTGCTGGCGCTGCCGGGCTTTCTCGCCAGCGACCTCTCCATGGTGCCGATACGGCGCTATCTCAGCGAGCTCGGTTATGCGGCGCATGCCTGGCGGATGGGCCGCAATCTCGGCGGGCTCGGGCGAATGCGGGATTCGCTGCGCATGCGCTTGGCCGAAATCCATGCCGCCACGGGACGCAAGGTCAGCCTGGTCGGTTGGAGTCTCGGCGGCGTCTATGCCCGCGATCTCGCGCTTTGGGCGCCGGACAAGGTCCGCTACGTCGTCACACTCGGCAGCCCTTTCGCCAACGATGTGCGGGCGACCCACGCGACGCGGCTCTATGAGACGTTATCCGGCGAGAAGGTGGAGGACTATGCGGAAGCACGCGAGGCGATTGCCGGCGATCTGCCGGTGCCGGCAACGTCGATCTATTCGCGCGCCGACGGCGTCGTGAACTGGCGGACCTGTCTGCTGCGCCCCTCCGACCGTGCCGAGAACATCGAGGTGCACCTGGCGAGCCATATTGGGCTTGGCGTGAACCCGGCGGTGCTGTGGGCCGTGGCGGATCGCCTGGCGCAACCGGAGGGAGACTTCCGGCCATTTGACCGGGCGGGGCCGTTTGCCATTGCATATGCCCCGCCGGACCGGGCAGTATCGGCCTGACGAGAAGCGCCGCCAAGGCGCCCGTCGAATACTCGGGAGGGAACCATGGCTGACGGTAAGAAGCTGTCGTCGCTTGACGCGTCGTTTCTCTATCTGGAAACACCGGAGATGCCGATGCATGTCGGCAGCATGGCGATCTTCCGCCTGCCTGACGACTACAAGGGCGATTTCTTCGAAGAGTTCAAGGCGATGATCGTCTCGCGCCTGCACATCGCGCCGATTCTCAAGGCGCGGCTGGAGAAGGCGCCGCTCGACATCGATCATCCCTCCTGGGTCGAGGACGACCAGTTCGACATCGACCGCCACATCTTCCGGGCAAGCCTGCCGCAGCCGCGCGACCGCGCCACGCTCGAGCGGATCGTCGGCTGGATGCATGCCAAGCTGCTCAACCGCGCCCGTCCGCTCTGGGAGTTCTACGTGTTCGAGGGCATGAAGGACAACGAGGTCGGGCTCTATTCCAAGATGCACCATGCCGCGATCGATGGCGGCGCCGGTGCGGCGCTGACCAACATGATCTACGACATCTCGCCGATCCCGCGGAAGGTCGATCCGCCGACCGCGGGCAGCAAGCCCGGGCAGGAGCCGCGCGACATCGCCGCCAACCTGCTCGACTCCTATCAGCAGCTGTTCAGCCAGCCGCTGGAGGCTTCGCAAGCGGCGAAGAACCTGCAGCTGCCCCGCACCGGCAAGAGCGATATCGGCTCGATCCTGTTCGACAACGCTATGTACCAGATCGAGAGCGCGGTGCGCTTCGCCGGCAACATCCCGACCGTGCTCAAGAGCGTCTCCGACGTGCTCGGCAAGATCGCCGATCCGAAGTCGCGCGAGAGCCTTGCCAGCATGGTGTCGCCGCCGACCATGCTCAACAAGACGATCTCCTCGGAGCGGAGCTTTGCCGGCGTATCGATCCCGCTGTCGCGGGCGAAGGCGCTGGCCAAGCAGGCCGGCGGCAAGCTCAACGACGTGGTGCTGGCGCTCGCCTCCGGCGTCGTCCGCCGCTATCTCCTGCGATACGGCACGCTGCCGGCGAAATCCCTGACCGCAGCGGTGCCGATCTCGCTGCGGGAGGAGGGCAACACCGAGGCCAACAACCAGGTGTTCGGCATGATCTGCTCGATCGCCACCAACATCGAGGATCCCAAGGCGCGGCTGGAAGCGATCATCGCGCAATCAACCAAGTCCAAGGAGATGTCGCATCCTTTGCGGGCTTTGATGCCGCAGGTCTCCAACATCTCGATGCTGGGCGCGCCGATCATGGTGCAGATTCTGGCGCTGCTCTATAGCCGCTCGAACCTCTCCGACGTGCTGCCGCCCGCGGCCAACATCACCGTGTCCAACGTGCCCGGGCCACGGCAGACGCTCTATGCCGCCGGTGCCGAGCTCTTGCACATCTTCCCGGTGTCTATCTCGACCCACGGGCAGGCACTCAACATCACCGTGCAGAGCTATCGCGACCAGCTCGATTTCGGCTTTATCGTCGGTGCCAACATCATTCCGCATGTGCAGGTGATGTGCGACATGCTGCCTGAGGAATTCGCCGCGCTGGAGGCGGCGTACACGCCGCCGGCCGCTGATATCAAGGGCGCCGCCGAGTAAGGACTTTGCAATGATTGAAATGCCGCCGCTCAAGTTCGCGACGACGAACGGAATCCGCATGGGCTATTACGAGGCGGGCCCGTCCGATGACAAACTGCCGGTCGTGCTGTGCCACGGCTGGCCGGAGCTCGCATTCTCCTGGCGTCACCAGATCAAGGCACTAAGCGAGGCCGGCATCCGCGTAGTCGCGCCCGACCAGCGTGGCTACGGCGCGACCGACCGGCCCGAGCCGGTCGAAGCCTATGACATGGAGCACCTGACCGGCGATCTCGTCGGTCTGCTCGATCATCTCGGGATCGACAAGGCGATCTTCGTCGGCCACGACTGGGGCGGCTTCGTCGTCTGGCAGATGCCGCTGCGGCATCCCACGCGCGTCGCCGGAGTCGTCGGCGTCAACACCCCGCATTGGGACCGCATGCCGATCGACCCGATCGCGCTGTTCCGCCAGCGTTACGGCGACCAGATGTACATCGTCCAGTTCCAGGATCCCGCGCGCGAGCCGGACAAGATCTTCGGCAGCCGCGTCGAGCAGACCTTCGACGCCTTCATGCGCAAGCCGCTGGCAAAGCCGGCGGCGAAACCGGACGAGCCGCCGATCGCGGGTGTCGGCGCCTCGTCGAAGACCAACCTGGCTTTCCCGCAGATGATTGCGGCGTACGACGCCAAGGTCGATCCGCGCACGCCGATCCTGTCGGCTGATGAGAAGAAGGTGTTCGTCGACACCTTCACGAAGACCGGCTTCACCGGCGGCATCAACTGGTACCGCAACTTCACCCGCAACTGGGAGCGCGCCGAGGGGCTGGACCACCACATCCACGTGCCCTCGTTGATGATCATGGCGGAGAATGATGCCGTGCTGCCGCCCTCGGCGGCCGACGGCATGGAGAAACTGATCGATGACCTCGAGAAGTATCTGGTGAAGGACAGCGGCCATTGGACGCAACAGGAGAAGCCGGAGGAGGTCAGCGCCAAGCTGATCGAGTGGCGGAGAAGGCGGTTTGGCTAGCGCTCGTCATTGGGAACGCGTCATTGCGAGGAGCGAAGCGACGAAGCAATCCAGGCTGCCTCCACGGATACATTTCTGGATTGCTTCGCTTCGCTCGCAACGACGACATTGAGGCAGGGGGACTACATTTCGATGTCATCCAAGAACCGTCTGGACCCGATTCCGCAGCCGCCGACCAAGCCAGTGGTCGGCAATATGCTGTCGCTGGACGCGGCCGCTCCCGTGCAGCACCTGACGCGGCTTGCCAAGGAGCTCGGTCCGATCTTCTGGCTTGACATGATGGGCTCGCCGATCGTCGTCGTCTCCGGCCACGATCTCGTCGACGAGCTCTCCGACGAGAAGCGGTTCGACAAGACGGTGCGCGGCGCGCTGCGGCGCGTGCGTGCGGTCGGCGGCGACGGCCTCTTCACCGCCGACACCCGTGAGCCGAACTGGAGCAAGGCGCACAACATCCTGCTGCAGCCTTTCGGCAACCGCGCCATGCAGTCCTATCACCCGAGCATGGTCGACATCGCCGAGCAGCTCGTCCAGAAATGGGAGCGGCTCAACGCCGACGACGAGATCGACGTCGTCCACGACATGACCGCGCTGACGCTGGATACGATCGGCCTGTGCGGCTTCGAGTACCGCTTCAACTCGTTCTACCGGCGCGACTACCATCCTTTCGTCGAGTCACTGGTACGATCGCTCGAAACCATCATGATGACGCGCGGCCTGCCGTTCGAGCAGCTCTGGATGCAGAAGCGGCGCAAGACGCTGGCCCAAGACGTCGCCTTCATGAACAAGATGGTCGACGAGATCATCGCCGAGCGGCGCAAGAGCGCGGAAGGCATCGACGACAAGAAGGACATGCTCGCCGCGATGATGACCGGCGTCGACCGTTCCACCGGCGAGCAGCTCGACGACGTCAATATCCGCTACCAGATCAACACCTTTCTGATCGCAGGGCACGAGACCACCAGCGGCCTGTTGTCCTACACGCTGTACGCGCTGCTCAAGCACCCGGAGATTCTCAAGAAGGCCTATGACGAGGTCGACCGAGTCTTCGGCCCCGACGTCAACGCCAAGCCGACCTATCAGCAGGTGACGCAGCTCACCTACATCACGCAGATCCTCAAGGAGTCGTTGCGGTTGTGGCCGCCGGCGCCGGCCTATGGCATCTCGCCGCTGAACGACGAGACCATCGGCGGCGGCAAGTACAAGCTCAGGAAAGGAACGTTCGTCACCATTCTGGTGACGGCGCTGCATCGTGATCCAAGCGTGTGGGGTCCCAATCCCGACGCGTTCGACCCCGAGAATTTCAGCCGCGAGGCGGAGGCAAAACGGCCGATCAATGCCTGGAAGCCGTTCGGCAACGGCCAGCGCGCCTGCATCGGCCGCGGCTTCGCCATGCACGAGGCAGCGCTCGCGCTCGGCATGATCCTGCAGCGCTTCAAGCTGATCGACCACCAGCGCTACCAGATGCACCTGAAGGAGACGCTGACCATCAAGCCGGAAGGCTTCAAGATCAAGGTGCGGCCGCGCGCCGATCGCGAGCGCGGCGCTTATGGCGGGCCCGTTGCGGCTGCGTCCTCGGCACCGAAGGCGCAGCGTCAGCCCACCACGCGGCCCGGCCACAACACGCCGATGCTGGTGCTCTACGGCTCCAATCTCGGCACCGCCGAGGAGCTCGCAACGCGCATGGCCGATCTTGCCGAGATCAACGGTTTTGCCGTGCATCTCGGCCCGCTCGACGACTATGTCGGCAAGCTGCCGCAGGAGGGCGGCGTGCTGATCATCTGCGCCTCCTATAACGGCGCGCCGCCCGACAATGCGACGCAGTTCGTCAAATGGCTCGGCGAGGATCTGCCGAAGGATGCCTTTGCCGGTGTGCGCTACGCCGTGTTCGGCTGCGGCAACAGCGACTGGGCCGCGACCTATCAATCGGTGCCGCGCTTCATCGACGAGCAATTGTCGAAGCATGGTGCGCGCGCGGTCTATCCGCGCGGCGAGGGCGATGCCCGCAGCGATCTCGACGGCCAGTTCCAGAAATGGTTCCCCGCCGCCGCGCAAGTCGCGACCAAGGAGTTCGGCATCGACTGGAATTTCACCCGCACCGCCGAGGACGATCCGCTCTATGCAATCGAGCCGGTCGCGGTGACCGCCGTCAACACCATCGTCGCCCAGGGCGGCGCAGTGGCGATGAAGGTGCTGGTCAATGACGAGCTCCAGAACAAGTCCGGCGCGAATGCTTCCGAGCGCTCGACGCGCCACATCGAGGTGCAGCTGCCGGCCAACCTCAGCTACCGCGTCGGCGATCACCTAAGCGTCGTTCCGCGCAACGATCCTACGCTGGTTGATTCAGTTGCCCGCCGCTTCGGCTTTTTGCCGGCCGATCAGATCAGGCTTCAGGTGGCCGAAGGCCGGCGCGCGCAATTGCCGGTCGGCGCGGCCGTGTCGGTTGGCCGCCTGCTCAGCGAGTTCGTCGAGCTGCAGCAGGTCGCGACGCGCAAGCAGATCCAGATCATGGCCGAGCACACCCGCTGTCCCGTCACCAAGCCGAAGCTGCTGGCCTTCGTCGGCGAGGAGGCGGAGCCGCTCGAGCGCTATCGCAGTGAGATCCTCGCCAAGCGCAAATCGGTGTTCGACCTGCTGCTCGAATATCCGGCTTGCGAACTGCCGTTCCACGTCTATCTCGAAATGCTCTCGCTGCTGGCGCCGCGCTATTACTCGATTTCGTCTTCGCCGTCGGTCGACCCGGCGCGTTGCAGCGTCACGGTCGGCGTGGTCGAAGGTCCGGCTGCCTCGGGCCGCGGCACCTACAAGGGCATCTGCTCGAACTATCTCGCCAATCGGCGGGAGGGCGATACGATCTATGCCACCGTGCGCGAGACCAAGGCGGGCTTCTGCCTGCCGGACGATCCTTCCGTGCCTGTTATCATGATCGGTCCGGGCACGGGACTTGCGCCGTTCCGCGGCTTCCTCCAGGAGCGCGCCGCGCGCAAGGCGAAAGGGGCCGCGCTCGGCCCGGCCATGTTGTTCTTCGGCTGCCGCCATCCCGACCAGGATTTTCTTTACGCGGAGGAGCTGAAGGCGCTGGCGGCGAGCGGCATCACCGAGCTGTTCACGGCATTCTCGCGCGCGGACGGGCCGAAGACCTATGTGCAGCACGTGATCGCGGCGCAGAAGGACAAGGTCTGGCCGCTGATCGAGCGGGGCGCGATCATCTATGTGTGCGGCGATGGCGGCAAGATGGAGCCCGACGTGAAGGCGGCGCTCGTCGCGATCCACCGCGACAAGAGCGGCAGTGATGCCGCGGCAGGCGCGCGCTGGATCGAGGAGATGGGCGCGAACAACCGCTATGTGCTGGACGTCTGGGCGGGCGGGTAGCCGCAGATCGTGGGGTGGGTTAGCCCCGCGGATTGCGCGAAGCGCAAACCGCTAGGCGTAACCCACCAATTCTGTCCGAGCGGCGGGTTACGCCTTCGGCTAACCCACCCTACGATCCTGTTCGTGCTAAAGCATTCCCATGATTCCCTGGGAAAAGATTGACACCGCCAAAATTCCCGGTTCCGACGAGGAGCTTCGCCTGATGCGCCGGGGCAAGGAGTTCTCCATCAAGCTCGGCACCAACGAGCTGATGAACAGCCGCCTGTCGGGGTCGGAAGCAGCGCTGGCAACCCTTGCCGCGAAGCAGATCGAGAAAGTCGCAAAGCCCGTCGTTCTCATCGGCGGTCTCGGCATGGGTTTTACGCTACGCGCGGCGCTGGCCGTGCTCGGAGCCCAGGCGAAGATCGTGGTCTCCGAGTTGGTGCCGTCGGTGGTCGCCTGGGCACGAGGCCCGATGGCGGAGGTCTTCGGAGATAGCCTCGATGATGCCAGGGTGAGCATTCGCGAGATCGATGTTGGCGAAGTCATCCGGGCGAAGCGTTCGGCCTTCGACGCCATCCTGCTCGACGTCGACAACGGTCCCGAGGGGCTGACCCGGAAAGGCAATGACGCGCTCTACGATGCGCGCGGGCTGCAGGTTGCGAAGACGGCGCTGCGGGCGGGAGGCGTGCTGGCCGTCTGGTCGTCTGGACCCAATGCGGCATTCACAGGGCGCCTCAAGCGCGCCGGCTTCGACGTCAACGAAGTCAACGTTCGCGCCACCGGCAGAGGCGGCGGCGCGCGCCACGTGATCTGGATCGCGCGGAAGGGCTAGGCCGCCTGCGCCGCCGCGCCATGCGCGTGCTTGTCGATCGCGTCGATGATTTCCGGCCAGAAGCGCATGGGCAGCGCGTGGCCCATGCCCTCGATCATCAGCAGCTTTGCGTTCGGGATCGACGCGGCCGTGTCCTTGCCGCCTTCGGGGCGGACCAACGGATCGACGGTGCCGTGAATCACGAGCGTCGGAACCTTCACGGTGTGCAGCCGCTCCTTGCGGCTGCCCGAGGCAAGCACGGCGCGGAGCTGGCGGCCGACGCCGGCCGGATTGAGCCCGCGTGCAAACACGCGCTCGGCGCGCCCAAGGTCGAGCGCTTCCTCTTCCGGGAAATGCCCGGCGCGCAGCACCTTCCAGGTCTGGCCGTAGCGGACGATGAACTCCTCCTTGCTGCGCGGCGGCGGCGCCATCAGCACCGCGGCGGCCTCGCGGGTCGGCGGCGGTACGCGCGGATTGCCCGTCGTCGACATGATCGAGGTCAGCGAGCGCACGCTGTGCGGAAACGACAGCGTCACCTCCTGCGCGATCATGCCGCCCATGGACGCCCCGACGAGATGCGCCGACTTGATGCCGAGCGCATCCATCAGCCCGACCGTGTCCTTGGCCATGTCGATCAGCTTGTAGGTGGCGGCTACGGGGATCCGCAAGAAGCGCAGCTTCAGCAGCTCGAACGGCGTCAGCCGCTTGCCGCCGGTGAGATGGCTCGACTTGCCGATGTCTCGGTTGTCAAAGCGGATCACGCGGAAGCCGCGTGCGGCGAGCTGCTCGCAGAACGCATCGTCCCAATGGATCATCTGCGCGCCGAGGCCCATGATCAGCAGTAGCGGCTCGGCATTTTCGTTGCCGAAGACCTCGTAGCAGATGTCGATGCCGTTGGCGCGGACGGTCTGGGGCGGTTGATGGGCGGTCACGGGTTCCTCCTGCTGACCGATGCTGTATCGCACGGTTTCATTCCACGAAGAAGCCGCGTCTCCGACGTTGCGTCAGTTGCTTGCCGGTTGACCGGCACCACGCAACGGTGTGGTATGGCGGGACAAGAAGGGTGCAAAGCCCTCCGCATTGGGAGGACGCTGATGACCGACAAGATCACTGATCCGGTCGCCTTGTGGCAGAAGATGGTTGGCGAAATGGAGAAGGGTTTCAACTCCTTCGCGACTAAGGCGATGGAGACGCCCGAATTCTCGCAGGCCATGAACCGCGCCGGCGGCGTTGCTGCAGGTGCTCAGAAGCAATTCGGCGATCTCATGGAGAGGTACCTGATCTCGATGAACCTGCCGAGCCGCGAGCAGATGACCGGCATCGCGGAACGGCTCCAGTCGATCGAAGGCCAGCTCGGCGAGATCAAGTCGATGCTGAGCCAGATGTCGGCCACGTCGGGCGCGCCGCAACCCGGCGCCGCGCCGCGGCCACCGCGAACCAAGCGTCCGCCGTCCGAAGGCGGAGACCAAAAATGAACGCGCCGGCGGGACTTGATCTTGCCTCGATCCCGGAGCGCATCCAGTCCGAGGTGCAGCGCGCGATTCAGCGCAGCATCAAGGGCGTCGAATATTTCTCGACCTCGGGCCCCTCGCTCGGCTCGACGCCAAAGGACGTGCTGCACTCGCGCGGCACCATGAGCCTCTATCACTACCGGCCGATGTCGGACGAGATCTACCGCGTGCCGGTGCTGATCGTAATGGCAACCACCAATCGCGGCTACATCCTCGACCTCGTGCCCGGCCAGAGCTTCATCGAGTTCCTGCTGAAACGCGGCTACGACGTCTACATGCTGGACTGGAGCGCCCCGAGGCCGGAGGAGAAGAGCCTGCGCATGGAGGACTATGTCCTCGACTTCATTCCGGACTGCGTCCGCCGCGTGCAAGCCGATTCCGGCGAGCAGGACGTCTCGGTCATCGGCTATTGCTTTGGCGGCGTGCTGTCGCTGCTCTACGGCTCGATCCACAAGGACGGGCCGATGAAGAACCTGATCTGCTTCACCACGCCGATCGACTTCCGGGAGATGAAGCTGTTCTCGAACTTCTCCGATCGCCGCTATTTCGACGTCGACCACCTCGTCGACAGCGTCGGCAACGTGCCGCCGGAGATGATCCTGTCCTCGTTCGAGATGCTGCGGCCGGCCTCGCGTACGGTGAGCCAGATCCAGCTCTGGGAGAACATCTGGAACGACGAGTTCGTGAAGTCGTACCGCATGTTCGATCGCTGGGCGACCGACACGCTGCCGCTCGCCGGCGAATATTTCCGCACCATCACCAAGGACCTGATGTGGGACAACAAGCTGTTCGACGGCACCATGTCGGTCGGCGGCCGTGCGGCCAAGCTCGAGAACATCACGGTGCCGATCCTGCATGCCGTCGCCGAGCACGATCATATCGTGCCCTATGAGGCGGCCAAGCACCTGATCGCCAAGGTCGGCTCGACCGACAAGGAAGAGGTGATCCTGAAGGGCGGTCACGTTTCGCTCGTTGCCGGCGCCAACGCGGTGAAGCGGCTGTGGCCGAAACTGGATTCCTGGCTGGGAAAGAGATCGATATGAGCGAGCAGCGTTCCTATCCGCGCCATGTCAAGACCGACGCCGGCACTATCGAGATCCGCCTGATGTCGCCCGCGGACGAGGCCGCGGTGCTGGCTTTTGGCAAGGGCCTGCCGACCCATGACCTGTTGTTCCTGCCACGCAACATCAGCGAGCCGAAGGTGCTGTCGGCCTGGGTCAAGGAAATCGAGCGCGGAGCTATTCAGAGCCTGCTCGCGGTGAGAGAGGGCAGGGTCGTTGGTTGCGGCACGCTGGTGCGCGATCCCCATTCCTGGTCGCCTCATGTCGGTGAGATCCGGATGGTGGTTTCGCCCGAGGTCCGCGGCAAGGGCGTGGGCAAAGCGCTGTCGCAGGAGACTTTTGCGCTGGCGCTCGGAGCGGGCCTGGAAAAGCTCTCGGTCCAGATGACGGTGGATCAGCAGGCGGCGATCGCCCTGTTCGAGAGCCTCGGCTTTAAGGCCGAGGCCCTGCTGCGGGACCATGTCCGGGACGTCGACGGCAAGACCCACGACATCGTCGTGCTCGGCCATAACATCGCGCAGGTCCAGGCTCAGATGGAGGCCTACGGCCTGCCTGGCGCCGTGCAGCACTAAGCAGGAGGCGTCCGACATTGGGTCCGGATCGGAACCCATTCACGTGCCCCCATGGCTACGGAAGCATCACGATGTCTCTCGTGAGAGTTGTTCACGATTTCGTGATACCGCACTGCAATATCAATATTGCGATGCACAATTAACCGTGCCATATAGGTCGTGCCCCGGGCCAATGCGGACGGGGTGAGCCCATAGCTCAAACCATTGAGGATGGAGAGAACCCCATGACCACTGAAACCAACACCGCTTTCGAGGGCTTCAAGGACGCTTTCAAGAACATCCAGAACCTGGAAGTTCCCGAGGCCGCCCGCGAATTCGTCAAGAAGACTGCCAATACCGCCAAGGACCGTGCTGCCGAGGTGTTTGCTGGCTCCGAGCGCGTGACCGCCGCCGTCGAGAACGCGGTGACCGAGTCCATCACCGAGGCCGGCAAGATCAGCCGCAACATCCAGCAGGCGATCTACGAGGACGCCGAGGCGTTCTTCTCTGGCATCGACAAGCTCGCGTCCGCCAAGTCGGTCAGCGAAGCCGTCGAGATCCAGTCGAGCCTGCTCCGCTCCCGCGGCGAAGTGTTCGTCTCGCGCGCCAAGGCGACCGCCGACTATCTCGGCAAGCTCGCCGCCAATGGTGCGAAGTCCGCTCAGGACAATTTCGCCAAGGTCTACAGCAAGACCGCCTGATCCGGCGCCTGAGCACAAACTGAATTTCAGGCCCGCTTCGGCGGGCCTTTTGTTTGAGCTGCCGTCATTGCGAGCGAAGCCAAGCAATCCAGAGTCTTACCGCGGGGGCAGACTGGATTGCTTCGCTTCGCTCGCAATGACGAGTACTGTGACGCAGTCATGAACGCACCCGCCACCTTCTCCTTCGACACTCCCGGCGATGCCGAACGCGCGGCCGAGCTGCGCCGCGTGAAAGCGCTGGCGACTTTGGTGCTGGCCTCGACGCTGGCACTGTTCGTCATCGCAAAGTGGCTGCTGCCTGTGCATCCGGTGTTCGGCTTCATTGCCGCTTTTGCGGAAGCTGCGACCATCGGCGGGCTTGCAGATTGGTATGCCGTGGTGGCGCTGTTCAAGCGCCCACTTGGCCTGCCGATCCCGCACACCGCGATCATCCAGAGCAACCAGGCCCGCATCGCCGACAAGCTCGGCGAATTCATACAGGTGCATTTCCTCGAGGCGGGTCCCGTCGAAGCCAAGCTGAAGGAGATCGATTTCGGCTCCTTCGTTGCCGACTGGCTGCGCGACCGCAAGCGCAGCGACGACCTCGCGCGCTTTGCGCTGCGTCTGTTGCCGGAGGCCGTGTCCGCAACCGAAAGCTCCGGCTTGATGACCTTCATCATCCGCCGCATGTCGTCGCAGCTCCAGGCGATCGACCTCGCCCCGCTCGCGGCCGGCACGCTGCGCGGTTTCGTCGCGGAGGGACGGCACCAGATCCTGTTCGACGATCTCCTGCGCGTGATGCACGAGACCTTGAACCAGACAGAGACGATGGCGATGATCCGCGAGAAGGTGCGCGCGGAGTTGCCGACCCTGCTCAAGCTCTATCGCGCCGACAAGTTTCTGGTGAACAAGATCGTGGCCTCCGCCACCGCCTTCTTCAACGAAGTGCGCAGCGATCCCAAGCATCCGTTTCGCGGCGAGTTCGACCGCATGGTGCTGAGCTTCGTCGACCGGCTCGGCACTGACCAAGCCTATATCGACCGCATCGACGGTCTGAAACGCGATCTGCTGGCGCGGCCCGAACTTGCCGATCTCGCCCGCACCGTCTGGGCCAACACCCGCTCCTTCATAGAGCGCAGCGCGAGCGGCGAGACGCAGGTGCTGCAACATCATCTCGCCGGCATGTTCGTCTCGGCCGGCGAGGCCCTCGCCGGCGATGCCGAGCTGCGCGGCGAGATCAACAAGGGTCTCGTGACCGTGCTGCGCAGCTTCGTCGCGGACCAGAAGAGTGGCGTCTCGACCTTCATCTCCGATCAGGTCAAGGCGTGGAATATGGCGCAGCTGATTTCGCTAATCGAGATCAACATCGGCCGCGACCTGCAATACATCCGCTTCAACGGCTCATTGATCGGCGGACTCGCCGGACTTGCGCTCTACTCCGTAGAATCCCTGCTCCGATGGTTGTGACTTTTGCGTCACGGCCGTTAGCATTAACGCGTGGGCCTATTGTGGCCTCGTGTCTCTCCCGCTTGAATGTCGGGAACCGGCCGCCTAGCTGATTCATATTGCGCTGCGGAACGATCAAGAAGCCGGCGTGTTGGAATTCATGTCCATTTGTCGGCATCTCAGCCGGCGTTTTTTCAGGGAAACATTGATGACCGCAACTGCCCAGACCCTGCGCCCGCCGTCCCGCACCCTGATGTTTCTGGAGGGGCGCGCGCTCCACGAGTTCGGCGCATTCCTTGGCGCGCTGCCGCTGTTGAGCCTTGCGCCGCGCGGCGACGGGCATCCAGTGCTGGTGCTGCCCGGCCTCGTGGCTTCCGACACCTCCACAGGCGCGCTACGCACCTTTCTGAGCAGCAAGGGCTATGCGGTGGCAGGTTGGCGCCTGGGCCGCAACTATGGCCTGCGTCCCGGCGTGCAGGATGCGATGCTCAATCTGATCCGGGACCTCAACGACACCCACGGCCGCAAGATCAGCCTGGTCGGTTGGAGCCTCGGTGGCATCTATGCGCGCCAGCTTGCCAAGATCGTGCCGGACAGCGTGCGCCAGGTGATCACGCTTGGTAGCCCCTTTGCCGGCAATCCACGCTCGACCAACGCCTGGCGCGTCTATGAATGGGCGAGCGGCCGCAAGGCCGACGAGGTCGACCCGCAGTTCGGCGGCGAGCTCGCCGTGCCGCCGCCGGTGCCGACCACCGCCATCTTCAGCCGCACCGACGGCGTCTGCGCCTGGCAGGGCTGCATGGAGAAGTCGGGCGCACAGACCGAGAGCATCGAGGTCGAAAGCAGCCATTGCGGCATGGGCCATCATCCCGCCGCCGTCTATGCGGTGGCCGACCGGCTCGCGCAGAAGGAAGGCCAATGGCGCCCGTTCGATCGCAGCGGCTGGCGCAGCGTGGTGTATCCCGATCCGCACAGGTGATCTTTTTGCCTCCCCGCAAGCGGCAGGGCAATTGCATTTGAGTTTTTGAGAGGCCGTCATGCCCGGGCTTGTCCCGGGCATCCACGTTCTTTGTGCAGCGTAGAAGGGCGTGGATGGCCGGGACAAGCCCGGCCATGGCGACGTGGAGAGAGTTTGTGCCATAGCCAAATCTCATATGCGGTTGCCCCGCAAGCGGGGAGAAGGAGAAGAGCCGCCGCCCCGTCCACTGTCGCGGCTGCACCAAACGCGCTAAGCCTGCCGGATGGCGCATCCGCTTTCCCGCATCATCGACCAGCTCAAGCGCGAGCCCTCGCGTACCGGCTCCATCGTCATCACCGTGTTCGGCGATGCCATCGTGCCGCGCGGCGGTTCGGTGTGGCTCGGCACGCTCTTGGAGTTCTTCGAGAGTCTCGACATCGACAGCGGCGTGGTGCGCACCGCGATGTCGCGGCTTGCGGCCGACGGCTGGCTGACGCGCGAGAAGGTCGGCCGCAACAGTTTCTATCGCCTCGCCGACAAGGGCCGCCAGACCTTCGAGGCCGCGACGCGCCACATCTACGATCCGCCGCCGTCCGACTGGACCGGGCGCTTCGAGCTGCTGCTGATCGGCAATGGCTGGGATCGCGACGCTTCGCGCGAAGCGCTGCGCAATGCCGGCTTCGGCAGCCCGCTGCCGGGCGTGTGGGTCGCGCCGTCGGGTGTGCCGGTGCCGGACGAGGCGGCGGGGGCGATCCGCCTCGAAGTCTCGGCGGAAGACGACAGCGGCCGTCGTCTGCTCAGCGCGAGCTGGCCGCTCGACCGGACCGCCGACGCCTATCTGAAGTTCATGAAGACCTTCGAGCCGCTGCGCGCCGCGATCGCGCGGGGCACGGATCTGTCCGAGGCCGACGCCTTCACCGCGCGGATCCTCTTGATCCACCACTACCGCCGTGTCGTGCTGCGCGATCCGCTGCTGCCCGAGAGCCTGCTGCCGCCGGACTGGCCGGGCAGGGCCGCCCGCGAACTCTGCGGCGAGATCTATCGCGCGCTGCTTGCGCCGTCCGAACAATGGCTCGACGGCCATGGAACCAATGAAAAAGGGCCGTTGCCGCCCGCGCGAAAGCTGCTGGAACGGAGGTTCGGCGCCTGACCATTATGTTACAGAAATATCTTGCATGTCGTAAATCTTGTTATATATTCCCTCCCAATAAACGGGAGGATGCGCATGTACACCCAGGCGCTGAACACGGCCGAGACCGCTGATCGCGATCTGGAGGACGCAGGCAAAGCTGCGCAATTCCAGGCCCGCATCGATGCCGAGGAGCGCATCGAGCCGAACGACTGGATGCCGGCGGCCTATCGCAAGACGCTTACCCGCCAGATCTCCCAGCACGCCCATTCCGAGATCGTCGGCATGCTGCCCGAAGGCAACTGGATCACGCGCGCGCCGACCTTGCGCCGCAAGGCCGCGCTGCTCGCCAAGGTGCAGGATGAATGCGGCCACGGGCTCTATCTCTACGCCGCCGCCGAGACGCTGGGCTCCTCGCGCGAGGAGCTGGTCGACGCCATGCTCGCCGGCAAGGCCAAATATTCCTCGATCTTCAACTATCCGACGCTGACCTGGGCCGACATCGGCACGATCGGCTGGCTGGTCGACGGCGCCGCGATCATGAACCAGATCCCGCTGTGCCGCTGCTCCTACGGGCCCTATGCCCGCGCGATGATCCGCGTCTGCAAGGAGGAATCCTTCCACCAGCGCCAGGGCTACGAGATCATGGTGACGCTGTGTCGCGGCTCGGAGGAGCAGAAGGCGATGGCGCAGGACGCGCTGAACCGCTGGTGGTGGCCGGTGCTGATGATGTTCGGCCCGCCGGACGCGACGAGCCAGCACAGCGACACCTCGACGAAGTGGAAGATCAAACGCTTCTCCAATGACGAGCTGCGTCAGAAGTTCGTCGATGCCACCGTGCCGCAGGCGCAATATCTCGGCCTCACCATTCCCGATCCCGGCATGGTTCAGGATGCGGACGGCCACTGGCGCTACAGCGAGATCGACTGGACCGAGTTCAAGCAGGTGCTCGCTGGCAACGGCCCTTGCAATCGCGACCGCATGGCCGCGCGCCGCAAGGCGCACGAGGAGGGCGCCTGGGTGCGCGAGGCGGCAGCTAGCTATGCCGCCAAGCGCGCCCAGCGTCAGACCGCCCAGGCTGCCGAATAGGAGAACGACATGGCCACGCCGAATACGCCGCTATGGGAAGTCTTCATTCGCAGCCGCAACGGGCTCGCGCACAAGCATGTGGGATCGCTGCATGCGAGCGATGCGACCATGGCGCTACAGGCCGCCCGCGACATCTACACCCGTCGCGGCGAGGGCCTGTCGATCTGGGTCGTGCCCTCCAGCGCGATCACCGCGAGCGATCCCGCCGAGAAGGGCATGATGTTCGAGCCGGCGGAATCCAAGATCTACCGGCACCCGACGTTCTACGAGGTGCCGGAAGAAGTGGGGCACATGTGATGGCGGTTGCCAACATCCAGGTCTCCGAAACCCCGCTGGTGCTCTACGCGCTGCGCCGCGCCGACGATGCACTGATCCTTGGTCACAGGCTGTCGGAATGGTGCGGACACGCGCCGATGCTGGAAGAGGACATGGCGCTCTCCAACATCGCGCTCGATCTGATCGGCCAGGCGCGCGAGCTCTACACCTTTGCGGCCAAGGTTGAGGGTGGGGACAACGACGAGGACAAGCTCGCTTATCTGCGCGACGTGCGGCAGTACCGCAATCTGCTGCTGGTCGAACAGCCCAACGGCGACTTTGCCCAGACCCTGGTGCGGCAATTCTTCTATTCCGCCTTCGCCGATCTCTATTGGCGTGCGATGATGAATTCGCGCGATGCGACGCTGGCGGCGATTGCTGCGAAATCGGAGAAGGAGAGCGCCTACCATCTGCGCCATGCCTCGGAATGGATCATCCGGCTCGGCGACGGCACCGAGGAGAGCCACGCCCGTGCGCAAGGAGCGATCGATCATCTCTGGGCCTTTACCGGTGAGATGTTTGCGGTCGACGACGGTGAACGCGCGCTGATCGATGCCGGCATTGCCGTCGATCCCGCAAGCTTGCGCGGGCGCTGGTTGGCGACGCTCACTGATGTCACGCGTGAAGCAACGCTCGCGCTGCCGCAGAACGAGTGGATGCAGCAGGGCGGTCGCTCCGGTCGCCACAGCGAGCATCTCGGCCACCTCTTGTCGGAGCTGCAATCGATGCAGCGGACTTTTCCGGGGCTAACATGGTGATAGTGCTGGAGCGCGATAGCGAGCTGCGTCAACGCGCCTGGAACGCTGCCGCCAGCGTGGTCGATCCGGAAATCCCCGTACTGACCATCGCGGATCTCGGCGTGCTGCGTGACGTCGTTCTCGATGGCGACCATGTCGAGGTTGCGATCACGCCAACCTATTCGGGCTGCCCGGCCATGAACATGATCGCGCTCGAAATCGAGGTTGCGCTGGAGCGCGCCGGTTTCCATCAGCCGAAGGTACGAACCGTGCTGTCACCAGCCTGGACCACGGACTGGATGAGCGAGGAGGGGCGCGAGAAGCTGCGCGCCTACGGCATCGCGCCGCCGCAAGCTTCAAACTCGCGCCGCGCGCTGTTCGGCGATCAAGCGGTGGCGTGCCCGCAATGCGGTTCGGACAAGACCGAGCTGCTGTCCGAATTTGGCTCGACCTCCTGCAAGGCGCTCTGGCGCTGCCAGGCCTGCCGCGAACCCTTTGATTATTTCAAGTGTCATTGAGAAACGCATGATGCGAGCCTCATCGTCATTGCGAGGAGCTCTTGCGACGAAGCAATCCAGACGGCTTCCGCGGAAAGACTCTGGATTGCTTCGCTTCGCTCGCAATGACGATGGAGAGAGTGAACGAGGATGCCCGTGATGTCCGCAGCCGCACCGCGCTTCCATCGCCTCGCCGTCAGCGACCTTCGCCGCGAGGCGTCCGACGCCGTCTCGATGACCTTCGCGATTCCCAATGAACTCGCCGGCGACTACGCCTTCACGCCCGGCCAGTACCTGACGCTGCGCGCCACACTCGACGGCGAAGAGGTGCGCCGCTCCTATTCGATCTGCTCCGGCCCTGATGACGGCGAGATCCGTATCGCCGTCAAGAAGGTCGATGGCGGCGCATTTTCGAGCTGGGCCGCTGAAGATCTCAAATGCGGCGACCAGCTCGACGTGATGACGCCGACCGGCCGTTTCGGTGTGGTCCCGCCGGCGGATCGCGCGCGCGTCCATGTCGGCTTCGCCGCCGGCTCCGGCATCACGCCGATCCTATCGATCGTGAAGGGCGTGCTCGCGCGCGAGCACGGTAGCCGCTTCTTCCTGTTCTACGGCAACCGTACCACCGACAGCATCATGTTCCTCGAAGCGCTGGAGGAGCTGAAGGACCGCTTCATCGATCGGCTTTCGATCTTCTACGTGCTCTCCGGCGAGGAGCAGGACATTCCGATCCTGCATGGCCGGCTCGACGGCGAGAAGGTGAGGGTGCTGCTCCGCGCGCTGGTGCCGGCGGGAAGCGTCGATCACGTCTTCATCTGCGGTCCCCTTGGCATGAGCGAGGACATCGAGGCGACCTGCCGGGATCTCGGCATCGCCGACGAGCGCATTCATGTCGAGCGCTTCGTCTCCGAATTCGGCGGCAAGCCGCGGCCGAAGAAGGTCGTTGCGCCCGACGCGCCGCCGAAGGCGATGGCGTCACTGATTATCGACGGCAAGCGCCGCGACGTGCCCGTCGCCGAGGACGAGGCGATCCTCGATGCCGCCCTGCGCGCCGGCGTCGATCTGCCCTTCGCCTGCAAGGGCGGCATGTGCTCGACCTGCCGCGCAAAACTGGTCGAAGGCGAGGCGACGATGGACATCAACTATTCGCTGGAACCGTGGGAGCTCGAGGCCGGCTTTGTTCTCACCTGCCAGGCCAAGCCGTCCACCGAACGGGTCGTGGTCGATTATGACCACGTCTGATCAGGCGTTCTGCGGCTCCGCAATGCAAATGCGTCGCAATATTTGACAGTGTGAGCCAACCAGAACAACATCATGAGCAAACGTCTGGCCGGGAGAAGCGCGTGAACGTCAAAGCCGCCCTGTCGCCTGAGGATATCGCCCGCGCCTGCGCCGATGCGATGTGGGCCGAGGACGATGCCTCCAAAGGTCTCGGCATGGAGATCGTCGAGATCGGCCCGGGCTTTGCGACGCTCGCCATGACGGTGCGGCCGGACATGGTCAACGGCCAGCGCATCGCCCATGGCGGCTTCATCTTCACGCTCGCCGATTCCGCCTTCGCGTTCGCCTGCAACTCGCACAATGAGCGCGCCGTGGCGGCGCAGGGCCAGATCACCTTCATCAAGCCCGGCAAGCTTGGCGATCGTCTCCTCGCCAAGGCGCGGGAGATCACCCGCGGCGGCCGCTCCGGCATCTACGATGTGCGCGTCACGGCGGGCGAGGTCGTCATCGCGGAATTCCGCGGACATTCCCGCGTCATTCCGGGCACGTGGCTACCAGCGCAAGATCAATAAGACCAACGAAGAAAAGAACAGACAATGTGGGGAAACGAGGATGGCTCTGACGAGGCTCAAGGAAGGTGGCAACACCTATAGCGCCGAGATGGACGCGCATGAGCGCGCCTCGCGCGACGAGATCATGGCGCTACAGAAGCAGCGGCTGGCCTGGTCGCTGAAGCACGCCTACGACAACGTCGCGCATTACCGCAAGGCGTTCGACAAAGCGGGCGTGCATCCGTCCGACTTTCGCGAGCTGTCCGATCTCGCCAAATTTCCGTTCACGGTGAAGACGGACCTGCGCGACAATTATCCCTTCAACATGTTCGCGGTGCCGCGCGAGAAGCTGGTGCGGGTGCATGCCTCCTCCGGCACGACCGGCAAGCCGATCGTTGTCGGCTACACGCAGCGCGACATCGACACCTGGTCCGAGGTGATGGCGCGCTCGATCCGGGCCGCCGGCGGCCGCACCGGCATGATCATCCACAATGCCTACGGCTATGGACTGTTCACCGGCGGCCTCGGCGTGCACTACGGCGCCGAGAAGCTCGGCTGCACCGTGGTGCCGATCTCCGGCGGCATGACCGAGCGGCAGGTGCAGCTCATCAACGATTTCAGGCCCGACATCATCACGGTGACGCCGAGCTACATGCTGGCGATCCTCGACGAGTTCAAGCGGCAGAAGCTGGATCCGCGCCAGTGCTCGCTCAAGATCGGCATCTTCGGCGCCGAGCCCTGGACCAACGCGATGCGCGCCGAGATCGAGGACGCCTTTGACATGGACGCGACCGACATCTACGGCCTGTCCGAGGTGATCGGCCCCGGCGTGGCGCAGGAGTGCATCGAGACCAAGGATGGCCTGCACATCTGGGAGGATCATTTCTACCCCGAAGTGATCGACCCCGAGACCGGTGCGGTGCTGCCCGATGGCGAGAAGGGTGAGCTGGTCTTCACCTCGCTTACCAAGGAAGCCTTTCCGGTGATCCGCTATCGCACCCGCGACCTGACGCGGCTGCTGCCGGGCACGGCGCGGCCGGGCATGCGGCGGATGGAGAAGGTGACCGGCCGCTCGGACGACATGATCATCCTGCGCGGCGTCAACCTGTTCCCGACCCAGATCGAGGAGGTGCTGCTCGCGACCGACTGGTGCGGCGGCCACTTCATCCTGGAACTCACCCGCGAGGGCCGCATGGACGAGCTCACCATCATCGCCGAGGCCCGGCCCGAGAGCTGGGACGGTCGCGGCCTCGTCGACCATGCGGACCGGATTTCCACCCATATCAAGAACACGATCGGCGTCAGCTCCAGGGTGCAGGTGGTTGCCCCCGCGACACTGGAACGCTCGCTCGGCAAGGCCAAGAGGCTCTTCGACAAGCGGCCAAAGGACTGACCGGACGGATTGACTCGACCGGCGCCAGAGGCGACAAGGCCCGCGAGTAAATCGCGGGTCTTTCGATGTCGTCAGCCGATGCCAAAACGGTCGAAGCGCGCTGCGTGCGCCTCAACGCAACAGCTGAAAATGCCGCTGCGCTTGCCCCGATCGTCGAGCGCCCGACGCTTGCGCGCGGGCCGAACGAACTGCTGATCGAGGTGAAGGCTGCCGCGGTCAATCCCTCCGACGTCAAGGCTGCGACCGGGCTGATGCCCTACGCCGTATTCCCCCGGACTCCCGGCCGCGACTATGCCGGCTTGGCGATCGACGGGCCCGCCGGCATGGTGGGGCGCGAAGTGTTCGGCTCCTCCGGCGATCTCGGCATCCGTCGTGACGGCACTCATGCGAGCCATCTTGTCGTCGAGGCCGATGCGGTCGTGGAGAAGCCGAAGACGCTGTCCTGGGAGGAGGCTGCCGGCATCGGCGTGCCCTTCGTCACCGCGATGGAAGGCTTTCGCCGGGCCGGCGTGCCGGAGAGCGGTGAGATCGTTCTGGTGTTCGGCGTCAACGGCAAGGTCGGCCAGGCGGCAGTACAGATCGCGACCTGGCAGGGCGCGCGCGTGATCGGCGTGGTCCGCAGGGCAGAAGCCTATGAAGGCCACACAAACGCGCCCATCGAGGTGATCGACGCCTCCGCCACCGATGTCGCCGCGCGCGTGCGGGAATTGACCGGCGGCAAGGGCGCCGACATCGTCTTCAACACGGTCGGCGATCCCTATTTCCAGGCCGCGCACAAATCGCTGGCGCTTCGCGGCCGCCAGATCCTGATCGCCGCGATCGACCGCATCGTGCAGTTCAACATTCTCGAATTCTATCGCGGTCAGCACACCTATGTCGGCATCGACACGCTGGGTCTATCCTCGGCCGCGACGGGCGCAGTGCTGCGCAACCTCGGGCCCGGTTTTGCGAGCGGTCATCTGAAACCTTTTCCGATCAGGGCGGATGCCGTCTATTCGCTTGAGCGGGCCAAGGAAGCATATGTTGCGGTCGCCGGCTCGTCCCGTGACCGGGTGATCCTGCGGCCATGAAGCTCGTCATTGCGAGCGCAGCGAAGCAATCCAGAAATCTATCCGCGGAGACAGTCTGGATTGCTTCGTTGCGCTCGCAATGACGGAGAATGTCGAAAGGTCTGAGAACAACCGATGGACTCCACGCAACTCGTCATCCTCGCCGGCCTCGCCATCGGCCTCGTCTACGGCGCCGTCGGCCTGCTCAGCGGCTTTTGCCTGATGAGCAGCATGCGTGGGTTTCTGGCGGACGGCGACGGGCGGCTCGTGCGAACCTACGCGCTGGCGATCGCTGTCGCGATCGCGGCGAGCCAGCTCATTGCCGGCAGCGGCATTGTCGATCTCGGCAAGTCGATCTATTTGCAACAATCCTTCTCCGCACCGGTGCTGTTCCTCGGCGGCCTGCTGTTCGGCTACGGCATGGTGTTGTCGAACGGCTGCGGCTCGCGGGCGCTGGTGCTGCTCGGCCGCGGCAATCTCCGCTCCTTTGTCGTCGTGATCGTGCTCGCGATTGCTGCGCAGATGACGCTGAAGGGCCTCATTGCACCGGCGCGCATTGCGCTGGTCCAGGCAACGCAAACCACGGCTTCTGCCAATTCGCTGCCGTCGTTGCTGGCGACGCTCGGTTTGACGGAATCGCTTTCGCGCGCGCTTGCTGCAGCCGCGACACTCGTCGCGTTGAGCCTGTTCGCTTTCGCGCATCCGGCGTTCCGCCGCTCGCCCGGCCAGATCGTGGCGGGCATCATCATGGGCCTCCTCGTAGCCGGCGGCTGGCTGGTCACCGGCTATCTCGGTGCCGACGATTTCAATCCTGTGCCCGTGACCTCCCTGACGTTCGTCGCGCCGATCGCCGATAGCCTGCAGTACGCCATGCTCTCGACCGGGCTGACGCTCAACTTCGGCATCGCGACGGTGGCCGGCGTCTTCGCCGGCAGTCTGGTGACGGCGCTGGCAACCGGCCGCTTCAAGCTCGAAGGCTATTCCTCGCCGCGCCACATGCTGCGCTCAGGCGCCGGTGCTGCGCTGATGGGGACCGGCGGCGTGATGGCGTTCGGCTGCTCGATCGGGCAGGGGCTCACCGGCGTGTCTACGCTCGCGCTGGGCTCGTTCGTCGCGGTCGCCGGCATCCTGCTCGGCACGACGGCGGGCCTGCGCGGTGCGCTGCGGGTTCAACCGCTCCAGGCCGCCGAAGCCGGCTCGCGGGCCGCCTGAGCTACTCCACCGCCTTCGTCACGATGCGGATCTCCGATGTCAGGGTGCGGTGCACCGGGCATTTGTCGGCGATCTCCATCAGCTTCTTGCGCTGCTCGGCATCGAGCGCGCCGTCGATCGTGATATCGCGCTCGATCTGGTCGAGCATGCCCTCGCGTGTCTCGCACTCCGCACAATCCTTGGCGTAGATCTTGGAATGCTTCAGCGTGACCGTGACGCGGTCGAGCGGCAACGACTTGCGGTCGGCATAGAGACGCATGGTCATCGAGGTGCAGGCCCCCAAGCCGGCAAGCAGGAAATCGTAGGGGCCGGGTCCGGCATCGGCGCCGCCGGCCGCAATGGGCTCGTCTGCAACCAGATGATGCGGGCCGACGGTGATGGTCTGGTTGAACTTGCTCTTGCGGGTCTCCTGCACCACGACCTTGCGCGGTTCCTCGGGCAGATCCATCGCCTTCGCGGGCGTCGCTGCATCGACATAACGGCTGGCCCAGGCCACGATCACGTCGGCGGCGTAGAGCGCGTCGGCAGGCTTGGTCAGAAGGTGATCGGCATGGTCGAGCGAGACAAAGCTCTTGGGGTGTCTTGCCGCGACGAAGAGCTTCGTCGCGTTGTCGATGCCGACGGTGTCGTCGAGGGGCGAATGCATCACCAGCAGCGCCTTGTGCAGGCCGGTGACGTCCTTCATCAGCTCGTGCTCGGCGATATCGTCGAGGAATTCGCGCTTGATCCGGAACGGGCGTCCCGCGAGCGAGACTTCGACCTCGCCCTGCGCGCGGATGTTGTCGAGATGCTCGCTGAACAGGCCGGTGACGTGGGCGGGATCCGAGGGCGCCGCGATGGTGGCGACCGCTCTTGCCTCGGGAATTTGTCCGGCAGCGGCGAGAACAGCGGCGCCGCCGAGGCTGTGGCCGATCAGGATCGAAGGTGCCTTGCGGGTCTGGCGCAGATGATCGGCGGCGCGGACGAGATCAGCGACATTGGAGGAGAAAGTCGAATTGGCGAAGTCGCCGCCGCTGGAGCCGAGCCCGGTGAAGTCGAAGCGCAGCACCGCGATGCCCTTGGCGGCGAGCGCGACCGAGATGCGCTTGGCCGCCAGCGTGTCCTTGCCGCAGGTGAAGCAATGCGCGAACAGCGCGAAAGCCGCGGGCTCGCCGTCGGGCAGCTCCAGCGCGGCCGCTAGCTGATGGCCGCCTTCGCCGGTGAATTGAAAGCGTTCCGTCGGCATGGACTTCCCCCGTCTTGCTCGAACCTAATCGCCCGAATAGCGCTGCTCGGCCCAGGGATCACCGCGATTATGATAGCCGCGGCCTTCCCAGAAGCCCGGCGCGTCCTCGGTCAGGAATTCGATGGCCTGGAGCCATTTCGCGCTCTTCCAGAAATAGAGGTGCGGCACCACCAGCCGCACCGGGCCGCCATGCTCCTCCGTCAGCGGCTGGCCGGACCAGCTGTGGGCGAGCAGCGCGTCCTCGGCGGCAAAATCCTCCAACGCGAGATTGGTGGTGTAACCGTCATAGGAATGCAGCACGACGAAGCGGGCATCCTCGCGCGGCTGGCAGGCCGCCAGCAGCTCACGCGTGGCGAGCCCTTCCCACTCATTGTCATAGCGCGACCAGGTCGTGACGCAATGGATGTCCGAGGTGAATCGGGACTGCTTCTGCGCGGCGAATTCGGCAAAGGTCCAGAACACGGGGCTCTCGACCGCGCCATAGACGTCGAGCCGCCAGCGCTCGCGCGAGACCGGCGGCGTGACCCCGAGATCGAGTACCGGCCAGTCCTTGGTGAGGTGCTGCCCGGGCGGAAGCCTTTGATCCTCCGGGCGTGTCATCTTGCCGGTGAGAAAGCGGCCCTCGCGCGCCCACTTCTCCTTGGTGCGCGTCAGCTTGCTGTCGGATGGCGTCTCGTCGGTCATGGCCTGTGCTCGTGGCGATGCATGGCGGAGGCGTGCTTGGTGTCGCGCCCGCCATGAAAGGCCTGTCCGCTTCCTTTGGGAAGGCCTTACATCGCCTTTCCGAGCAAAAATGGCAACTGGCGGGGGCCGCGCACCGTTCCTTGCGACCAAGTCACAGTGCCTGCCGGATCGAGCCGGAAGTCGGGAATCCGCTTCAGCCATTCCTCCAGCGCCACCTGCATTTCCATGCGCGCGAGGTTGGAACCGACGCAGCGGTGGATGCCGAGGCCGAAGGCCGCGTGACGATTCTCGCGCCGGTCGATCACGACTTTGTCAGCGTCCGGAAACATCGTGGGGTCGCGGTTGGCTGCCGGGAACGACAGCAGCACCATGTTGCCCGGCTTGACCGGACAGCCGGACACCGTGGTCTCCTTGACTACCTCGCGCGCCATCGTCACCGGCGAATAGGCGCGCAGCAGCTCCTCCACGGCGGTTGGAATCAGTCCGGGCTCGGCGATTAGCCGCTCGCGGTCGGCCGGCGTCTTCGCAAGATGCCAGAGCGAGGAGCCGATCGCGCTCCAGGTGGTGTCGATGCCGGCGATCAGCAGCAGGCGCAGCGAGCCCATCACATGGGTGTCCTCGAGCGGATTGCCGTTCTTGTCCCTGGCGTTCATCAGGTAGGAGATCAGGTCGTCGGTGGGCTTGCTCTTGCGCGCTTCGATGTGGCCGCCGAAATAGGCCGTCATCTCCTGCACGGCCTGGAGCAGCTTGCTCTCGTCCTTGATGCCGAGCTCGAGGATCATGTGGATCCAATTGATGAAAAGGTCGCTGTCGCTCTCGGGAATACCGAGCATGTGCGCGATCGCCCGAACCGGGATGTGCTTGGTGTAGCGCGCCGCAGCGTCTACCCTCTGCTCGGCGATGAAGTCGTCGATCAGCTCGTTGCAGATGGCGCGGACGCGCGGCTCGAGCTTCTTCATCGCGTCCGGGGTGAACGGCGGCAGCAGCAATTGCTTGGCCGGCTTGTGCTCGGGCGGATCGGAGGTGATCGGCGGGGCTGCGTTCCTGCTGGTGATTTCCGGCCGTACGTCGCGGACGATGATGCGGCGGGAGGAGAAGTGCTCGGTGTCGTTGGCGATCTCGCGCACGGCCTCATAGGTCGTCGGCAAATAGCAGCCGAGGAAGCGTTTCGTGTGCACCACGGGGCTTACGGCTCGCAGCTCGTCCCAGATCGGGAACGGGTCCTCGGTCCATTGCGGATCGGTGTGGTCGAAATCATGAACCCAGTCGGTGACGGGCGGATGGGCGACAGGCTGGTCGACGTCGGACATGGCAGGGAATCCCTTGGCTCGTATTCGCTGAACGCAGCGGGGCGGCAACGGCCGCACTATTCCTCGATCACATCGATTGCGATTTCCGGGCAGTTGGATTTCGCAAGCCAGGCCTTGTCCTCAAGTCCCGGAGGGACGGTGCCGTCACCAGCTTCGTGCGCGTTGCCGTATTCGTCGAGCTCGAAAAGCTCCGGCGCGAGCGCCTTGCAGCGGGCATGGCCCTGGCATTTGTCGGGATCGACGTGAACCTTCAGTCGCTCTGCCATTCTCGGCTTCCTTGGTCGTGTGCGCGCGAGGGCCCGAAGGCGGCGCGTTTCCTCATCTCGGTTCTATTTAAGTTATATACTATTACATTCGCGGCGGGCTTCCCTTGTCAAGCGGGAACTTGTAGGCTTCGCCCCGACATGCGTTCACGACCAGCCCGCAAGCCCGCGAAGACCTACCACCATGGCGATCTTCGCGATGCGCTGATCGAGGCCGCGCTGCAAGAGGCGGAGCGGGGCGGCGCGGAGGCGATCAGCATCAAGGCGCTTGCCAAGAAGCTCGGGGTCTCGCAGCCGGCGCCATACCGGCATTTTGCCGACCGCGAGGCGCTGCTCGCCGCCGTCACCGCGCAAGCATTCCGGCAGCTCTCGGCGCTCTTGCGTGATGCGATGGCAAAGCCGTCGCAGCAATCGAAGCTCTCGCGGCTCGCACAGGCGACGCTCGATTTCGGCTTGCGCCGGAATGGCATCTACCGCCTGATGTTCGCCTCGCGCACGGTGTCCTGCGCGGCCAAGGGCAGCGAGCTGCACGAGGCAACGCGGGAGACCTTTGCGCTCGTCATCGAAGCTCTGGAAGCGCCCGCCGTGGGCTATTTGCGCGAACGGCAGGCGCTCAAGATCTGGGCGGCGCTGCACGGCGTGGTGATGCTGGCCGAGCAGGGCCTGTTCACGGGCGAGGCGGCGCATGCCACGCGCGAGGAGCTGGTCGAGGATTTCGTCAACGAGACGAAGGCTGCGCTTGCGGTCGCGATCAAGGATGCGCGACGTCGGACCAAGGCCGGCGCTTAACCCTTCGCCTTCAGCAGCTTCATCAGCTTTTCGACCGCGCTGTCCGTCGTGGTCACGACGGGGCGGCCGGTGGCCTCCGCGACCAGCGGCGCCGTCGCGGCGATGCTGAATTGCGCCAGCGCGATGACGTCGCAATCGCGCAAGCTCCGTGAGGCCTCCGCGATCAGCCGGTCATGCGTGGCGCGGTCGCCGCGGTCGAGCGCGGCCAGCGCGCCGTCGGCGAGCTTCGGCACCACCTCGACGGAGGCGGGAAACTCGGGCGGCATCGACGCCAGCGTCGGCGGAAAGGTCGAGAGCAGGCCGATGCGCCGGCCCATGGTCACCGCCCTGTCGATCATGGCCTCGTTCGGCTTCAGCACCGGCATCGGCGCATGCGCGCGCGCGACGGCCTCGATGCACGGGCCGAAGGCGGAGCAGGTGAACAGGATTCCATCCGCTCCCGTCGCCGCTGCATAGTCGCCGAGCGCGAGGAACCGTTCCGTCATGGCATCGTTGAGTTGCCCGTCGCGGGCGAGATCCGCCGAGAGACTGTCGTCAAGTAGGTTCATCAGCCGCGCCTCGGGCCACGCCTGCGCAAACGCTGCCTCGATCGGGGCGATGGAATGCTTGAGGGCGTGGATAAGGGCGATGCGCATGGGGGGCTCGATGCTTCTTCTCCCTCTCCCCGTTCTTACGGGGAGAGGGTCGGGGGTGAGGGGCTCTCTCGGCACAAAAAGGTGAGAGTTGGACGCGCGGAAACTCCCCCTCACCCGGATTGCTGCGCAATCCGACCTCTCCCCGCAAGCGGGGAGAGGTGAACTCCCTTACTTGAACGGAATGGCGTACATCAAGCCGCCTTTGCTCCAGAGGCCGTTGAGGCCGCGATCGAGCTTGAGCGGGCTGGCCTTGCCGACATTGCGCTCGAAAATCTCGCCGTAATTGCCGCCGGCCTTGATCGCCTTGACCAGCCATTTGTTGTCGAGCCCGAGCCGCGAGCCGAGGTCGCCGCTGGCCCCCAGCAGCCGCTGGATCGCAGGCGTTTGCGACTTCGTCATCTCCTCGACATTGGCTTGCGTGACGCCGAGCTCCTCGGCCTCGATCAGGCCGTAATGCAGCCAGGTGATGATATCGCTCCAGACCTCGTCGCCGTTGCGGGTGAAGGGTCCGAGCGGCTCCTTGCTGATGGTCTGCGGCAGCACAATGTAGTCGGTTGCGTTCGGCGCGGCCGTGGTCACCGCGCCGGCGAGGGCCGAAGCGTCCTGGGTCATCGCATCGCAGCGGCCGCCGAAGAAGGTCTGGTACATTGTGTCGACGCGGTCGAACACCAGGGGCTTCCAGTCGATGCCGTTGGCGCGGCCGTAATCGCCGAGCGTGACCTCGTGCGTGGTGCCCTGCGCGACGCAGACGGTGGCGCCCTTGAGGTCCTTCAGCTCCTTGACGCCGAGGTCCTTCTTCACGACAAAACCCTGGCCGTCGTAGAAGTTGATCGGACCCTGCCGCAGGCCCAGCGTCGCGCCGCGCAAATAGGTCTGCGTCGAGTTGCGATAGAGCACGTCGATCTCGCCCGATTGCAGGGCGGTGAAGCGGTTCTGAGCCGTCAGCGAGACGTAGCGCACCTTGGTAGGATCGCCGAGCACGCCGGCCGCCAGCGCGCGGCAATAATCGACGTCGAGACCCCTGTAATTGCCTTGCGAGTCCGGCGCCGAGAAGCCGGCAAAACCGGCACTGACGCCGCAAACCAGCGTGCCGCGGCTCTTCACCGTATCGAGCGTCGCTGCCGCTGCGATCATCGTCGATGCCGCGAGCAGGCCCGCTGCGATAACCACTTTCCTCATACTACTCTCCCCTCACTGATTGACACTACGCAACACGCTGTCGACGGCCGTGCCCAGCTTGTCGACGATCAGGTCGATTTCGTCCGCCGAGGCGATATAGGGCGGTGCCAGCAGCACGTGGTCGCCGCGCACGCCATCGACGGTACCACCGCTGGGATAGCAGCCGAGGCCACCGGCAAAGGCCTCCGCCTTGATCTTCTGGTGCAGCTTGAGGGCCGGATCGAACGAGGTGCGGGCAGCGCGATCGGCGACCAGCTCGATCGCCCAGAACAGGCCGCGGCCCCTGATGTCGCCGACATGGCGATGATTGCCGAAGCGTTCGGTCAGGCGCTGCTCGAGCTGCTTGCCGCGCTCCTTCACGCGGTCGAGCAGGCCATCCTCGCGGATCACATCCTGCACCGCGAGCGCCGCAGCGCAGGCGAGGGGATGCGCCAGATAAGTGTGGCCGTGCTGGAACGCGCCCGAGCCTGCGCGGATGGTGTCGATGATCTTGCCGCTTGCCAGCATCGCACCGATCGGCTGATAGCCGCCGCCGAGCCCCTTTGCGATCGCCTGGATGTCGGGGGCGACACCTTCTTGCTCCCACGCATGCATCGTGCCGGTGCGGCCCATGCCGCACATGACCTCGTCGAGAATGAGCAGCGCACCGTGACGGTCGCAGATCTCGCGCATCGCTTTGAAGTAGCCGTCCGGGGCGGTCACGGCGCCGGCGGTGGCGCCGACGACGGGCTCGGCGAGGAAGGCGGCGACGGTGTCGGGGCCGAGCCGCTGGAACTCGGCTTCGAGCTCGGCGGCGAGGCGCGCGACGAACCGCGCGTCCGACTCGCCCTCGCGCTTCTCGCGATAGGCGAACGCCGGCGTGACGTGGTTGAAAGCGGTCGAGAGCAGCGGCGCATAGGGCGCGCGACGCCAGGCATTGCCGCCGGCGGCGAGCGCGCCGAGCGTGTTGCCGTGATAGCTCTGCCGCCGCGCGATGAAGTGCTGCCGCTGCGGCTCGCCGCGCTCGATGAAATATTGCCGCGCCAGCTTGATGCTGGCTTCGATCGCCTCCGATCCGCCGCTGACGAAATAAGCGTAGGCGAGCCCGCCGGGCTCGTGTCCGACCAGTGTTTCAGCAAGTGCTTCCGCCGGCTCGGAGGAGAAGAAAGCCGTATGCGCATAGGCGAGGGTGGACGCCTGCTTGGCCATCGCCGCGATCACGCGCGGATGCTGGTGGCCGAGGCAGGAGACCGCCGCCCCGCCGGAGGCATCGATGATGCGACCTCCGTCCTCGGCGAAGAGATAAACGCCCTCGCCGCCGATCGCCTTTGGCGGGGTTTCGCGCAGCGAGCGATGCAGCACGCGGCTGGTGCGAGTGCTCATGGGTCAACCTTTCTCCGGGACGTAGGTGGAGGCAGCAGTGAGCCGCGCCTCGGTGTTTTCCAGCCGCTTCTTCGCGGCGGCGCCGCCGAGCGAGAATGTGACCGCCGCGAGCGACTGCGCGATCGCGATCGCGCCCGTGAGACTGGGGAAAAAGCCGGGCGAGGAGGCTGCCTCGAACAGCAGCACATGGTCGGCGCCTTCGGCCATCGGTGCCGACAGGCTATCCGCAATCGCGATCAGCGTCGCGCCGCTGCGATGCGCGGCCTGAGCGACGCGGACGCTCGCATGCGTGTAAGGCAGGAAGCCGATGACGATGACGGCTTCGCCGGGACGGAACGCGCCGAGATCGAGGTCGTCGGGCCCGGACGTGCCGACGAGCTGCACTTGCTCGGGCCGGAACAGGCGCAGCTCGTAGTTCAGGAGCTCCGCGACGCTGCGGCAGCTGCGATAGCCCGCGATCCAGATCCGCTTGGACTCGTGCAGCGCGCGCGCCGCTTCCGCGATCGGCTGTGCCGGGATGCGCGGAAGGCCGGCGGCCTCGGCCTCGAGCTTGTCGAGGATGAGCGTAACATCGGCGTTCGGCCCGTGACGGCGGCCTCTTGTGCGGCCGGAGAAGGGCGCGGTCTGGGACGGCCGCCGCGCCTCGGTCAGCGCCGCACGCAGCTCGTCCCATCCGGAATAGCCGATCGCTTTCGCAAGCCGCGTGAACGCGGCGGGATCGGCACCGGCTTCCGCTGCGAGATCGCGCATCGAGCGGGTGGTGGCATCGTAGTCGTTGGCGGCGACGAAACGGCCGACCTCCTGTAAGCGCAGGGGGAGCGACGGCAATGCGATGCGCAGTTCGCTCAAAGGCGAGGATTTCGCGGGCTCGGCCATGAAACATTTGTTGCATGAATCTGGGTTCGGTGCAACATTTGACGTGCGTCGCCGGAAATCGCTGCATTCGACGAAGGATTTTTGTGCTGTGACCGCCGATCATCCCAGGCCGCCGCCGCGCCGCCGCTTCGTGCTCGGCCGCAACCAATTGAAGGGCCTGTTCTGGCAGGTCCTGGTGGTCGGCATCGCGATCGCAGTGATCGCCTTCCTCTGGTCCAACACCGTCACCAATCTGTCGGCCCGCCGCATCACGACCGGCTTCGCCTTTCTCGGCCGTGAGGCAGGTATGCCGATTGCCGACAACCTGCTCGCCTACAATCCTGGGGATACCTACCTCTGGGCCTTCGTCGTCGGCGTCGCCAACACCTTGCGAGTCGCCGTGATCGGCATCGTGCTCGCAACAATCCTGGGCACCCTGATCGGGATCTCCAGGGTGTCGGCCAATTGGTTGCTGTCGCGGCTTGCCGCGGTCTACGTCGAAACGCTCCGCGACATCCCGCTGCTGCTCCAGCTGCTGTTCTGGTACGTGCTGATGCAGGCGCTGCCGGCTGCACGTGCCGCCTGGCGGCCCGTCGAGGGCATATTCCTGTCCAATCGCGGCCTGATCCTGCCTGCGATCCCGTTCGGTCCGCCGCAGCTCACGGTGCTCGGCACCGCGGTGCTGGGCTGTGCGGTGTTCTTCCTCTTCCGTCGCTGGTTGGTCGCACAGCAGATGCGCGACGGCAAGCCGCGGCCGGCCTTGCCGTCTGCGCTCGGCCTCATCGTCGTGGTGCCGGCGGCGGTCTCGCTGGTGCTCGGCGTGTCCTGGACGGTCGAGTGGCCGCAGCTGCGCGGCTTCAATTTCGTCGGCGGGCTGACGCTCGCGCCGGAATATTTCGCGCTGCTGATCGCACTGGTGACCTACACCTCCGCCTTCATCGCCGAGATCGTGCGCAGCGGCATCCAGTCGGTGCCACGCGGGCAATGGGATGCCGCCAACGCACTCGGCCTGCGTCGCAGCTTCATGCTGCGGCAGATCATCCTGCCGCAGGCGCTGCGCGTCATCGTGCCGCCGATGACGAGCCAGTATCTCAACCTGACCAAGAACTCCTCGCTCGCGGTCGCGATCGGCTACCAGGACGTGGTCTCGATCGCCAACACAACGCTGAATCAGACCGGACAGGCCATCGAAGCCATCGCGCTGATCATGGCGGTGTTCCTGACCATCAGCCTTTCGATCAGCTTCTTCATGAACTGGTACAATGCGCGCATCGCGCTGGTGGAGCGCTGATCATGACCGCGATCACGGACATCCCCGATGCACCCCGGGCCGCTCGCCGACCGCAGCTGGGCAATCCGGTGCTGCACTGGCTGCGCAAGAACCTGTTCTCCTCGATCCCGAATGGGATCATCAGCATCCTGCTGCTGGTGCTGCTCGCCAAGGGCATTTTCAGCTTCGTGCAATGGGGCATCGCCAATGCGGTCTGGCTGACGCCCACCAACGATTCCAGCGCCTGTCGCGCCGCGCGTGGCCTCGGCGCCTGCTGGGCCATTGTCCCCGAGAAGTATCGCTTCATCCTGTTCGGCACCTATCCGTTCGACGAGCAGTGGCGGCCGGCACTGTCGGTTGTGCTGTTCATCGCACTGTACTACCTCTCGACCCGCCGCGCGCTGTGGCGGCGCGAGCTGGTCTATCTCTGGATCGGTGCACTGGCGCTGATCAGCGTGCTGATGTGGGGCGGCGTGCTCGGCCTGTCCTTCGTCTCGCAGGACCGCTGGGGCGGCTTGCCCGTGACGCTGATCCTGGCGACGTTCGGCCTCGCTGTCGGCTTTCCGCTCGGTATCCTGGTCGCGCTCGGGCGGCGCTCGAAGCTGCCGGCGATCCGCTCGCTCAGCGTGCTCTATGTCGAGCTGATCCGCGGCGTGCCGCTGGTGAGCCTGCTGTTCATGGCGAGCGTGATGTTTCCGCTATTCATGCCGGCCGGATTCAACATCGACAAGCTGCTGCGCGCACAGATCGCGATCATCCTGTTCGCCGGTGCTTACCTCGCCGAAGTGATCCGCGGCGGGCTTCAGGCCGTGCCGCGCGGGCAATACGAAGCCGCCGACGCGCTCGGCCTGTCCTACTGGCGCAAGCACCGGCTGATCATCCTGCCGCAGGCTATCCGCCACGTCATCCCGCCGCTGGTCAACACCTTCATCGCCTTCTTCAAGGACACCAGCCTGGTGCTGATCATCGGCATCTTCGACCTGCTGACGACGGCGAAGACCGCGATCATCGATCCCGCCTGGCAGCAGTTTTCGGTCGAGGTCTACATCTTCGTGGCCGCGATCTACTTCGTCTTCTGTTTCGCGATGTCGCGCTACAGCCGGAGCCTGGAGGCGCCGACAACGCCGAAGTGACGGTTTCTCGTTTGGTGCCGCTTGTTTGCGCTTGCGCCGATTTCCGATCTTGATCTCTAATACCAGAGGTTGCTCCTGCGGGCGACTTGGCGAGGCTGTCATGCGCGTGGCCGTTTTGCGGCAATTCACCGCCGCCCAGATTTGCGTCCTGATCTTCACAACCGCTCTCGGCGTGTCATCGTGCGCCGCGGAGGGGTTGCGGCGCTATCGCGCGCCGATCGGTGAGAGTTCGATTTCTGGAATTTCGTCGGGCGCGTTCATGGCCGTTCAGTTCGGCACGGCATGGTCGTCGGTGATCAAGGGCGTCGGTGTGGTCGCGGGCGGCCCTTACTGGTGCGCAAAGGCGGACGCGTTCGACGCCGTCACCTGGTACTGGGGGCCGATCCGGCGGGCCACGGGTGCATGCATGAAAGGGCCGGCGTCGGATCTGAATCCGAAGGATTTTACGGCAAAGGCCGACGCGAAGGCCGCAGCGGGCGAGATCGACCCTCTCAGCAATGTAGGCAGGCAGAAGATCTATCTCTTTCACGGCTACAATGACGCGATCGTCGACAAGGCCGCGACCGATGCGGCCGCCGATTTCTATCGCCATTATCTGGGGGATGCTAATCGCGGCAACTTGTTCTATCAGGCCACGCTCGGCGCGGGCCACTCGTTCGTCGTGGCGAAGCAGGGCGCACCCGGGCTCAACGAGTGCAAGGCCAACACGGCGCCCTTTATCGACCAATGCGGCTATGACCAGGCCGGCGTCATCCTGCAGCATATTTACGGCCGCCTGAATCCGCCCAATGCCGCGCAGCTTGCAGGTTCGGTGAAGAGCTTTGATCAATCGATCTATACCACGCCGCATCTGCCCGACGCGTTGAGCATGGGCGATACCGGCTATGTGTTCGTACCCAGGGATTGCGAGCAGGGCAGTCCGTGTCGCGTCCATGTTGCGCTCCACGGATGCAAGCAGGACGTCGCCGATATCGGACGCAGATTCGTGGATGAGGCCGGCTACAATGAGTGGGCGGACACGAACCGCCTGATCATTCTCTATCCGCAGACCAAGACCAGCCCATACTGGCCAAGCAATCCGCAGGCCTGTTGGGATTGGTGGAGTTACGTCAACCATCAGGATAGCTACGTGACGAAGTCCGGATCGCAAATCAAGGCGATCAAGGCGATGCTGGATGCGCTCACGGCCGCTGCCGCGGCGCCCGCCGGCGCGACCGCGCCCTCGCTATCGGCGCCGCAGTCGCTCACGGTGATCGATACGTCGGATAGCGGCGCTGACCTGGCCTGGTCTCCAGGAGACGACGGAACAACCTACCGGGTTTCGCGTGCGGGACCCGATGGTGCGTTCCAATCGGTTGGCGACGTGACAGGCGCGAGCTTTGGGGATTCCGGTCTGACGCCGCAAACAACATATCGATGGCGTGTCTCGGTCATTCTGAACGGGGCGGTGGGCCCGAGCTCCGAGGAGGCGACCGGCACCACGCGATCGACGCCTCCTCGCTGCGCCAATCCCGGCTCCTGCCCGATCGCCAAATAGCGAACCGAGCAACCGTCCCAGCCTGGAGGCGGCCAGCGGGAGGTGAGGTCTCGTGTCCCGGCTCTGCGACGCAGCGCTGGCGCGCTGCCCCTTGTCCGGGACACGGGAGTGAGGCTAGTCCTTCACCTTCGGATCGATCGGCGTCGTGCCGCGCAGGCCCAGAATGTCCTCCAGCACCTTCGCTCCGGCAATCACCTGCGCATCGGCGCGCGGCGCGCCGACCACCTGCACGCCGACCGGCAGGCCCGAGGCCGTGAAGCCGCAGGGCAGGGAGAGAGACGGGCAGCAGGCCAGCGTGATGGCGTAGACGATGCCGAGCCACTCGACGTAGTTTTCGAACCTCTTGCCGGCGCATTCGGCGACATAGCGATGCTCGATCGGGAAGGGCGGAACGATCGTGGTCGGCGTCAGCAACAGATCGTAGCTCTTGAAGAACTCGACTGCCCGCGCCGTCATGCCGACGCGCTGCGCCTCGGCGCGCGCGAGCTGCTCGACTGTGAGCTTCAGACCCTCCTCGATGTTCCAGATCACCTCGGGCTTGAGCAGGTCGCGCTTGGTGCGCAACAGATTGGCCTTGGTGATCGCAAAGTCGAAGGCGCGCAGCACGTGGAAGCATTCATGCGCCTCGCGCCAGTCCGGATGCGCCTCCTCGACGATGGCGCCGGCTTCGGCGAAACGTTCGGCGGCCTTTCGTGTGATCGCCTTCACTTCGGGATCGACCGGGGTGATGCCGAGATCGGGCGAATAGGCGATGCGCCTCGGCCGCTTGCCCGCCTGGGCCGCCGACAGGAACGAGGTTGCGGGAGCCGGCAGCGACAGCGGATCGTCGGCATAGTCGCCGCTCATGGCATCCAGCAGCAGCGCGAGATCCTCGACGTTGCGCGCCATCGGGCCGACCACGCCGAGATTGCGATCGATGCCGGACTTTGGGGTATGCGCGACGCGGCCGATGCTAGGCCGCATGCCGACGACGCCGCAGAAGGCCGCGGGGCTGCGCAAGGATCCGCCCATGTCGGAGCCTTGGGCGAGCCAGGCCATGCCGGTTGCCAGCGCCACCGCCGCGCCGCCGGAGGAGCCCGCGGCCGATTTCGTCGTGTCCCAGGGATTGAGCGTCGCGCCGAACACCTCGTTGAAGGTGTTGGCGCCGGCGCCGAATTCCGGCGTGTTCGACTTGGCGTAGACGACCGCGCCGTTGGCCTCGAGGTTCTCGACCATGAGGTCGGACTTCGCGGGAATGTTGTCCTTGAAGATCGGCGAGCCCTGCGTATTCAACACACCCGCAACGTCGGTCAGATCCTTGATCGGCACCGGCAGCCCGGCGAGCAGCCCGCGCGCACCGGCCGGCTTCTGCATCAGTGTCTTCGCACTCTCCCGCGCGCGATCGAAGCACAGCGTCGGCAGCGCGTTGACCTTGCCGTCGACCTCCTTGATGCGCTTCTCCAGCACGTCCAAGAGCTCGAGCGGCGAGACGTCGCCGGAGCGCAGCTTGTCGATGACGGTGCAGGCGGTTTCGCGGATCAGGTCTTGAGACAACTATCTTACTCCCGTGCTTGTTGTGTCGTCATTGCGAGCGCAGCGAAGCAATCCAGACTGTCACTGCGGCAAGATTCCTGGATTGCTTCGCTGCGCTCGCAATGACGAGAATAGAGTTAACCCCACCCGGCGCTGATGCCGCCGTCGACGGTGTAGATCACGCCCGACGTATAGCCGGCGCGATCCGACGCCAGGAACGCCATGAGGTCGCCGATCTCGCGCGCATGCGCGGGACGACCGAGCGGCAGGCTCTTCTGGAATTCCTTGTAGCGGCTCTCGTCGCCGAACTGGTGCTTGGCCCGCGTCTTGAGCAGGGTGACGTGGCGGTCGGTGCCGACGGGGCCGGGATTGATGCCGACCACGCGGATGTTGTCGCCCAGGCTCTTGCCGCCGAGCGCCCGTGTGAACGCCATCAGCGCGGCATTGCCGGCGCTGCCGCAGATGTAGTTGGCGTCGAACTTCTCGCCGGCCGCGCCGATGTCGTTGACGATGACGCCGCCGCCCCTGGCTTTCATCTGGGCGTAGATGTAGCGAGTCAGGTTGATATAGCCGAACACCTTCAGTTCCCAGGCGTGCCGCCAGGTCGCCTCGTCGATCTTGCCGATCGAGCCGCCCGGGATGTCGCCGGCATTGTTGACGAGCACGTCGATGTCGGCGGCTTCCTTCGCCAGCCGGGCCACGTCCTCCTCCTTGCGCAGATCGACGATGCTCGTTGTGGCGTCGATCTGGTGCGCGGCGCGCAAGCGGTCGGCCAGCGCCTTGAGCTGATCGCCGCTACGCGCCGCGAGGAGGAGATGCGCGCCTTCCTCGGCGAAGGCCTCGGCGGCGGCTGCGCCAATGCCCTTGGACGCGCCGGTGATCAGGACGCGCTTGCCGCGCAGATGCAGATCCATGGGGTACTCGTTCGTGGGAACAGGATCACATCAGTAGGCGCTTGGCCGCGCCATGGTCAACATTGCAGTGCAGCGTTGCACTGCCGCCGCGTTTGGTCCATTGCAGTGCAGTCAGAAGGCGGCGACTGCCGGACCAACCAAGGACGTTCTCGATGAGCAAGAAACAATACCGGATCGCGGTCATTCCCGGCGATGGCATCGGCAAGGAGGTGATGCCGGAGGGCCTGCGCGTTTTAGAGGCGGCGGCGAAGAAGCACAACGTCTCGCTGCATTTCGACCATTTCGACTTCTCCTCTTACGACTATTACGAGAAGCACGGCCAGATGATGCCCGACGACTGGAAGGAGAAGATCGGCAAGCACGATGCGATCTATTTCGGTGCGGTCGGCTGGCCGGCCAAGATCCCGGACCACGTCTCGCTGTGGGGCTCGCTGATCAAGTTCCGCCGCGAGTTCGACCAGTACGTCAACCTGCGCCCGGTGCGGTTGATGCCCGGCGTGCCGTCGCCGCTGGCGGGGCGCAAGCCCGGCGATATCGATTTCTGGGTGGTGCGCGAGAACACCGAAGGCGAATATTCCTCGGTCGGCGGCCGCATGTTCCCGGACACCGACCGCGAGTTCGTGACGCAGCAGACGGTGATGACCCGTACCGGCGTCGACCGCATCCTGAAATTCGCCTTCGAGCTCGCGCAGTCGCGGCCCAAGAAGCACCTGACCTCGGCGACCAAGTCCAACGGCATCTCGATCACCATGCCCTATTGGGACGAGCGCGTGGAGGCGATGGCCAAGAAGTTTCCAGGCGTGAAGTGGGACAAGTACCACATCGACATTCTCACCGCGAACTTCGTGCTGCATCCGGACTGGTTCGACGTCGTGGTCGGCTCCAACCTGTTCGGCGACATCCTCTCCGATCTCGGCCCGGCCTGCACCGGCACCATCGGCATCGCTCCGTCCGGCAACATCAACCCGGAGGGCGATTTCCCATCCGTGTTCGAACCGGTGCACGGCTCGGCGCCCGACATCGCAGGCCAGGGCATCGCCAACCCGATCGGCATGATCTGGTCCGGCGCGATGATGTTCGAGCATCTCGGGGAGAAGGAAGCCGGCAAGTCGATCGTCGAGGCGATCGAGCGCACGCTCGCCGAACGCACGCTGCGCACCAAGGATCTCGGCGGCAATGCCGACACGACGGCGTGCGGCAAGGCGGTTGCGGATATGGTGGATTAGTTCGCCGCTTCACCCTCTCCCCTTGTGGGAGAGGGTGGCTTCGATGCGAAGCATCGAAGACGGGTGAGGGGTCTGTTTCCGCAGAGGCAGACCTATCAGTCGCAAAAATGGTTCGCCGAGAGAACCCCTCATCCGGCGCTTCGTGCCACCTTCTCCCACAAGGGGAGAAGGGAACGGCAGCAGTGCTTTGGCCTACGCCTTACACATACGACCTCCGCGCCGGATCGAAGATCGGCGGATAGTCGTTCTCGTCGAGCAGATCGAGAAACGGATCGAGCCCCCTGGACTTGATCAGCCCGAGCTCCTGATGCGAGATCAGGTTCACGGTCAGGATCTCCACCGGATCGCCCGCAATCTCCAGCGCCTCGGCGATCTCCTTGTCGGGGCCGATGATCGGTGTGAGCAACAGGAACGTCTGGAAGTCCGTTCCTGCAACCGGCGGCCACGGAAGCGCGACGCGATGGCCGAAGCCGAACCAGGTCGTGTCGATGAACGGCAGATTGGCCAGCCAGCGCAGATTGGCGCAAACGTCCTGCGTCGGCTCGCGGACGTACCACATCAGCTCGGCCCGGGGCTTCGCGTCGCCGGGGACGCCGTGCATCCGTTGCTCGCTCATCCCGTTGGTGAGAAGGACATAGCCTTCGTCGGAGCCCTCCTGGCAGACCGGGACGAAATCGCGGCCGAAGGCGTGGATGTCGATGCGGCGCTCTGCGTTATCAGTGAATGTGCGCTCGGGCTCGCCAAGCTCGCTCTCGTAGATGGCGAGCCGTTGACGGTAGAGATCGGATCCGGGCGACGGAAGGTTTGAGCCGGACACGAATTTTGCGAGACGGGAGAGCATGCGAACCTCGGGCGGATGCAATCGGATATCCGCATTGTCGCAAGGTCATGCGGGACGGTTCAAACCCGTGCCGCGAGCACGTCGATATCTTCGCCACCGTCCAGTCTCGCTTGCGCGATTGGTCATGAGGCGCGAGGCGACGCCGAGGAACGCGCCTCGCTCCGATCAGCTCGCGATCTTCTCGATGGCCGTCTGTTCCAGCCCGAACTTCTTCCCGGCATCCAGGATCTCCTGCCAGGTGGTTGGGTCGACCGGGATGCCCTCGGCAAGACGTTTCTTCTTGATCTCGCGCTCCGGCTCGCCCGCGATTCTGACCTTGTCGATGCCGGGGGCAGGCGGCGAGCCGGTGTGCCAGCTCACGAAGCTCTCAACTTCGCGTGCAAGGTTCTCGCCGGTGCCGAGCTTGCCCGGATCGATGACGATCGAGAGCATGCCGTTAAGGACGTTGTACTTGCCGTCGGACGAGCCCTTGACCACCTGGCCGCCGGAGAGCGCGCCGCCGAGGATCTCGCACACCAGCGCAAGGCCCGAGCCCTTGTGCTCGCCGAACGGGAGGATGGCACCGTAGGGCGGAATCACGGTGTAGCGCGGATTGATCGTGGGCTTGCCCTCGTGATCAATGATGGTGCCGACCTCGAGCTCGACGCCCTTGTTATGGGCAACACGGGTCTTGCCCTGCGCGATCCTGCTGGTGGCGAAGTCGAGCACGATCGGATCCTTGCCGGCGCGCGGGATGCCGACGCAGAACGGATTGGTGCCGTGGCGTGCGTCGCTGCCGCCCCAGGGCGCCACGATCGGGCGCGAGATCACGTTGACGAAGTGGATCGAGACCAGCCCGTGGTCGATGCACTGCTCGGCCCAGTGGCCGATGCGGCCGATGTGATGCGAATTTGAGAGGCCGACAAGGCAAACACCGTTCTTCTTTGCGCGCTCGGCCGCGAGCTCCATCGCTTCATGGCCGATCACCTGGCCGTAGCCGGTGAGGCCGTCGAGGGTGAGAAGCGGGCCGGTGTCGAGCACGATCTTGACGTGCGAATTCACGGCGAGGCCGCCATTGGTGACGCTCTGGACGTAGCGCGGAATCATGCCGACGCCGTGCGAGTCGTGTCCCTTCAGATTGGCTTCGACGAGATTGGTGGCCACGAGCTCGGCCTCGCGGTCCGAGGAGCCGCCGGCCCTGACGATGGCATGGATGGCCTTGGTGAGCGACTCTGCCTTGATGATGCGATAGTCGGCCATTGTTGTTGCTCTTATCCCTTCACGATCCGGCGGCAATGGACCAACGCCGCTTCAATCAGGTTCTCGCTCGCCTCCGGTGTGCGGAAGGCCGAATGCGCCGACAACGTCACGTTCGGCAGCTTCGTCAGCGGATGATCGCCGGGCAGCGGCTCGATGTTGAAGACATCAAGGCCGGCGTGGCGGATATGGCCGGACTTCAGCGCCTCGATCATGGCGGCCTCGTCGACAACAGCGGCGCGGGCGGTGTTGATGAGAATGACGCCGCGTTTCATAGCAAGGATCTTCTCGCGCGTGATCATGCCGCGCGTCTCGTCGTTGAGCAGCAGGTGCAGCGACACCACGTCGCTTCTCGCCAGCACGCTGTCGAGATCGGTAAATTCGACCCCCGGATAGCTCTTCGGCGAACGGTTCCAGGCGATCACCTTCATGCCGCTGCCGGACGCGATGCGCGCGACCTCCGCGGCGATGCCGCCGAAGCCGATCAGGCCGAGCGTCTTGCCGGTGAGCTGCATGCCGTCCTCCCGCAGCCAGTTCCCGGCGCGCATCTCGCGGTCCATCATCGCAATGACGCGGGCCGACGCCCACATCAGCGCGATCGCGGATTCCGCAACCGCCGTGTCGCCGTAGCCCTTGATCAGATGCACGGAGATGCCGAGCTCGGCGAGCTCTTCCGGATTCATGTAGCTGCGCGCGCCGGTACCGAGGAACACGACGTGCTTCAGCCCGGTGCATTTCTTCGCGACTTCGGTCGGCAGTGCGGTGTGGTCGACGATCGCGATCTCGGCGCCGTCGAGAATATCAGGATATTGCTCGGGCGTGATGTCGGGATTCCTGTTGATCCGCACCTTGGGATCACCAGGCTTCTCCAGCCGCTCCATGATCACGGCCAGCGATTCATTGGCGTCGACGAAAACTCCGCGCATGGTTCTCTCCGCTCAGGATGCGACGCCGGCGACTGCCAGCACGGTATGCATGAGGACGTTGGTGCCCGCGGCGCAGTCGCCCTGCGTCGCATCCTCCAGCTCGTTGTGGCTGATGCCGTCCTTGCAGGGCACGAACACCATCGCCGCCGGCATGATCGTGTTGAGGTTGCAGGCGTCGTGGCCGGCGCCGGAGGTGATGCGGCGCGAGGAATAGCCGAGCGTCTTAGCGGCGTTCTCGACGGCAGCAATCAGCTTCGGATCGAAATGCGTCGGCGGCTTGCGCCATACCAGATCGATCTTGACCTCGACCTTGCGGCGCGCGGCGATCTCGGCGATTGCCGCCCGCAGATCGCGGTCGAGCGCATCCATGATGGCGCCATCGGCACTGCGGCAGTCCATGGTGAAGGCGATCTCGCCGGGAATGACGTTGCGCGAGGGATTGGCGATGACGGCCTCGCCGATGGTGCCGACGGCGTTCGGTCCGTGCTTCTTCGCAATCGACTCCATCGCCAGCACGATTTCGGACAAGGTCGCCAGCGCGTCGCGCCGCAGCGGCATCGGCGTGGAGCCCGCATGGCTCTCGAAGCCGGAGATCTTGCCGTCGTACCAGAGCACGCCCTGGCCGCAATCGACCACGCCGATGGTCTTGCCTTCGGCTTCCAGGATCGGCCCCTGCTCGATGTGCAGCTCGACGAAGCAGCCGAGCTTCTGGAAGCCGACCGGCTTGTCGCCGCGATAGCCGATGCCGTCGAGCGCCTGGCCGACGGTGGTGCCCTCGGCGTCCTTGCGCGACAAAATGTCGTCGGTGGTGAAGTCGCCGACATAGGCGGCGGAAGCCATCATCGCAGGTGCGAAGCGCGAGCCTTCCTCGTTGGTCCAGTTCACGACGCAGATTGGCGCCTCGGTCTCGATGCCGGCATCGTTCAGCGTGCGGATCACCTCCAGCGCGCCGAGCGTTCCCAGGATGCCGTCATACTTGCCGCCGGTCGGCTGGGTGTCGAGGTGCGAGCCGATGCCGACGGGCAGCTTCGACATATCGCGGCCCTTGCGCAGGCCGAACTGTGATCCGAGCGCGTCGACGTGGACTTCCAGTCCGGCATCCTCGCAGGCCTTGCGGAACCAATCGCGCACCTGCTTGTCTTCACGGCTCAACGTCAGCCGCCGCACGCCGCCTTTGGCCGTCGCGCCGAATTGCGCGGTCTCGTGGATGGAGCCCCACAGGCGGGCGGAATCGATTTGCAGGTTGGTCGCGGCTCGGCTCATGCGGTGGTTCTCTCTTTTGTCCGGCGCCTTTTTCAATGACGCGCCTGTGCGGGCGCGTCAACCGCGAGGCTGCTCTGCGCAATTTGCCGTGCAAGCTCGGCGACGCGCTCCACGGCGACGACATCGGGCGAGGCCAGCCAGCTCGCGGTGAAGGTCAGCGGCGCGATGGAAAGATCGGTGTCGAGCAGCTGCAGCCGTCCGTCGGCGAGCTCGTTCTCGACGATGGCGTCGGGGATCACGGCGATGCCAAGGCCCTCGACCGCCATGTGGATAACGGTCGCCAGCGAAGCGGACGCATGCAGGCGGATCGGCGGCAGCTCCGGCCGGTCGAACACCTCGCGCACGACCTCGTAGGGCTTGGTCTTGCGCGGGAAGGTGATGATCGGAAACCGCGCGAGGTCCGCCGGCGTCACCGGGCCCTTGCCGAGCCCGAGCGAGGGACTCGCGAGGAAGCCGATCGGATAATCGGCGAGCACGCGGTTGTGCACGCCGGAGGCGGACAGCGGTCCGACCACGAAGGCGAGCTCGATCTCCTGTGCGAGAAGGCGCGCGGTGAGGTTCGGCGTGATATCGACCTCGATCTCCAGCGACAGGTTCGGATAGACCTCGTTGACGCTCTTGACGAGCCGCGGCAGCCAGGTGTGCACGATGGTCTCGGCGACGCCGAGCCGCATCACGCCGCGCATCGCGGAAGCATCGCCGATCTCCGCCATCATCGCAGCGCGCAGGCCGATCAGCTTCTCCGCGTAGACCATCATCTGCCGGCCGCTCGGGGTCGGGGAGGCGATGCGATGGTCGCGGTTCAGGAGCTTCACGCCCATCTCGCGCTCGAGCTGGGCGATGCGCTGGGAGATCGCCGGCTGGGTGGTGTTGAGGCGTTGCGCGGCGCCACGAAAGCTGCCGAGCTTCACGACCCATAGGAATGTCTCGATCGACCTGAAGTCCAGCATTGGAAGGATTTTCCCAATCGATAAATCAGATTTATCGAGATTGATTAGAAACGAAGATTAGACTTTATAGCACGCTTGGTGTTGGCTTGTCTTTGTCGAGTTTATAGGCAGGTCGATCACATGACTGTTTTGGTGGCAGCGCAGCAAACTGAAACACCAGACGCCCTCCCGAGCCGCAAGGCCCGGCTCGCCTACCGCGAGGGGCTGGTCGCATCCACCGCCGGCGCCGCCCCCGGATATGTCCAGGGCAATCTGGCGATCCTGCCGGCGGAATATGCCGGTGCGTTCCACCGCTTCTGCCAGCTCAATCCCAAGCCGTGCCCGATCATCGGCATGTCCGATGTCGGCAGCCCTTACATCCCCTCGCTCGGCGCCGATCTCGACATCCGCACCGACGTTCCGCGCTACCGCGTCTGGCGCGACGGCGAGGTCGTGGACGAGCCCACCGACGTGAAGAGCTACTGGCGCGACGATCTCGTCACCTTCGTGCTCGGCTGCTCGTTCTCGTTCGAGGAGGCGTTGCTCGAGGAGGGCATGCCGATCCGCCACATCGAGAAGAACGTGCGCGTGCCGATGTACCGCACCAACATCGCCTGCGGTGTATCAGGTCCGTTCGCCGGTCCCATGGTGGTGTCGATGCGTCCGTTCAAGCCGGCCGATGCGATCCGCGCGGTGCAGATCACCTCGCGCTATCCGGCCGTGCACGGCGCGCCCGTGCATCTCGGCCATCCGCATCTGATCGGCATCAAGGATATCGCCAAGCCCGACTACGGCGATCCGGTGCCGGTCGCCGACGACGAGATTCCGGTGTTCTGGGCCTGCGGGGTGACGCCGCAATCGGTCATCAACGCCGCGAAGCTGCCGTTTGCAATCACGCATTCGCCCGGCCTGATGCTGGTGACCGATCTCAAGAACAGAAACATGGCCGTGATTTAGTGGGCAGCGTCTGCTGCTTCTTCAGGCTTTACCGCATCCACCAATCGCTTCATTCGATCAGCCGAAATTCAGTAACAGGGGACTTTGCCATGACGATCACTCGCCGCGACGTGTTGTTGGGGGCCACCGCCACTGCCGCCCTCGTGCCGCTGGCGGCGCGCGCACAGAGTTCGGAAGTCGTGATCGGCGTGATCTATCCGTTCTCCGGCGGCAGCGCGCAGCAGGGCGTCGACGCGCAGAAGGCCTATGAGACCGCGCTCGAAGTCATCAACAAGGACAGCGATTTCGACCTGCCGCTGGCGAAGGGCGAAGGCCTGCCGGGCCTCGGTGGCGCCAAGATCCGCCTCGTGTTCGCCGACCACCAGGCCGATCCGCAGAAGGGCCGCGCCGAGGCCGAGCGCCTGATCACGCAGCAGAAGGTCTGCGCCGTCGTCGGCACTTACCAGAGCGCGGTGGCCGTCACCGTCAGCCAGATCTGCGAGCGCTATCAGGTCCCGTTCCTGTCCGCCGACAATTCCTCGCCGAGCCTGCACCGCCGCGGCCTGAAATATTACTTCCGCGCCTCGCCGCACGACGAGATGTACTCGGCTGCGATGTTCGACTTCTTCGACGCCATGAAGAAGAAGGGCACCAAGATCGAGACGCTGTCGCTGTTCCACGAGGACACCATCTTCGGCACCGATTCCGGCAATGCCCAGACCAAGATCGCCGGCGAGCGCGCCTATAAGATCGTCACCGACATCAAGTATCGCGCCAACTCGCCCTCGCTCTCTGCCGAGGTGCAGCAGCTCAAGACCGCCAATGCCGACGTGCTGATGCCGTCGAGCTACACCACCGACGGCATCCTCCTGGTCAAGACCATGGCCGAGCTCGGCTACAAGCCGAATGCGATCGTGGCGCAGGACGCCGGCTTCTCCGAGAAGGCGCTCTACGATGCCGTCGGCGACAAGCTCGAAGGCGTGATCTCGCGCGGCACCTTCTCGCTCGACCTTGCGCAGAAGCGGCCGATGGTCGGCAAGATCAACGAGATGTTCAAGGCCAGGTCCGGCAAGGATTTCAACGACCTCACCTCGCGGCAGTTCATGGGCCTGATCATCCTCGCCGACGCCATCAGCCGCGCCAAGTCGACCGACGGCGAGAAGATCCGCGACGCGCTTGCCGCGACCGACATCCCGGGCGAAAAGACCATCATGCCCTGGAAGCGCGTCAAGTTCGACGAGATGGGCCAGAACAACGACGCCGATCCGGTGCTGCTGCAATATGTCGGCGGCAAGTTCGTCACCATCTTCCCGCCGCAGGCCGCGATCGCCGAGGCGATCTGGCCGATGAAGTAAGAGCTGCGGAGGGCAGCGGAGCAGGCGGGGTGGGAGCAAACTGCTCCCACCGTCATTGCGAGGAGCGAAGCGACGAAGCAATCCAGACTGCTTCCTTCGAAACATTCCTGGATTGCTTCGCTTCGCTCGCAATGACGAAGCCTGTCGTGACGTTTCGAACGGGGGACCAGAGTTGACAGCCCAAGCCATTATCCAGAGTCTCGCGAGCGGCCTCCTGATGGGCCTGCTCTACGGATTGATCGCGGTCGGCCTCGCGCTGATCTTCGGCCTGATGGACGTCACGAACTTCGCCCATGGCGAATTCCTGATGATCGCGATGTATCTGTCTTTCTTCCTGTTCGCGTTCTTCGCCATCGATCCGCTGTTGTCGGCCCCGTTGGTCGCCGCGGCACTCTTCATATTCGGAGCGGTCGTCTACCTGCTCCTTGTACGTTTCGCCATGCGGGCCAAGGCCAACGCCGGCATGGTGCAGATCTTCACCACCTTCGGCCTCGCCATCGTCATGCGCGGCCTTGCGCAGTATTTCTTCACGCCGGACTATCGCAGCATCCCACAATCCTGGCTCGGCGGCAAAACCATCTCGGTCGGCGGAATCTTTCTGCCGGAGCCGCAACTGGTCGGCGCGCTGGTCTCGATCGGCGCTTTTGCAGGTCTCTACTTCTTCATCCACCGAACCGATTTCGGCCGCGCGATCGAAGCGACCCGCGAGGATCCCGGTGCAGTCGCGCTTGTCGGCATCGACAAGAACCGCGTGTTTGCATTCGGCTGGGGGCTCGGCGCCGCGCTGGTTGGTCTCGCCGGCGCGATCATGGCGGTGTTCTTCTACATCTATCCCGACGTCGGCGCGTCCTTTGCGCTGATCGCCTATGTCACGGTGGCGCTCGGCGGATTCGGCAGCGTGTTCGGCGCCTTCGCCGGCGGCATCATCGTCGGTCTCGTCGAAGCGGTCACCGCGCTGGTGCTGCCGCCGTCGCTGAAATCGGTCGGCATCTACTCGGTCTATCTGCTGGTCGTCTTCATCCGGCCGCGCGGCCTGTTCGGATCGATGTGATGGACAAGGATTTTGCAGCGCGGCGCCGCCGCAACCTCATCATCGCCGCAGCGCTCGCTACCATTGCCGCGCTGACGCCGTTGTTCGTGAAGGACGTCGTCGTCCAGAACATCCTGATCCTGACACTGATGTATGCGGGATTGTCGCAGAGCTGGAATATCCTGTCCGGCTATTGCGGGCAGATCTCGCTCGGCCACGCGCTGTATTTCGGTCTCGGGGCCTACACCACCGAGCTGCTGTTCACGAAGTTCGGCGTGCTGCCTTGGTTCGGCATGCTGGCGGGCGGAGTGGTGTCGGCGCTGATCGCGATGGGGCTCGGCTATCCCTTCTTCCGCCTGCGCGGCCATTACTTCGTGATTGCCACCATCGTCATCGCCGAGATCGGCTTGCTTTTGTTCCACAACTGGGAATGGGCCGGTGCCGCGATGGGTATCACCATTCCGATCCGCGGCGACAGCTGGCTGAAATTCCAGTTTCTGCGCACCAAGCTGCCCTACTTCTATTTCGCGCTGGCGCTGTGCTGCCTCGCCTGGTTCGTGACATGGTGGCTGGAAAACTCCAAGTGGGGATTTTGGTGGCGTGCCGTCAAGGACAACCCGGAGGCGGCCGAGAGCCTCGGTGTCGACGTGTTCAATTCCAAGATGGGTGCGGCCGCGGTCTCCGCCTTCCTTGTCGCCGTGGGCGGCAGCTTCTACGCCCAGTTCGTCTCCTACATCGATCCGGAAAGCGTCATGGGCTTTCAGTTCTCGCTGCTGATGGCGCTACCGGCCGTGCTCGGCGGCATCGGCACCCTGTGGGGGCCGGTGTTAGGGGCGGCCATCCTGATCCCGCTGACTGAGCTGACGCGCTTCAAGTTCGGCGGCTCGGGGCGGGGTGTCGACCTCATTGTCTACGGCACGCTGATCGTTCTGATCTCGCTGGCCCTGCCGCGCGGCCTGCTGAGCCTGTTTTCACGCCCGAAGAAGACGGGAGCTGCCCGATGAGCGCGCTGCTCGAAACCCGCGGCGTCTGGCAGCGCTTCGGCGGCCTCGTCGCCAACAGCGACGTCTCGATCTCGGTCGGCCGCGGCGAGATCGTCGGCCTGATCGGCCCGAACGGCGCCGGCAAGTCGACGCTGTTCAATCTGATCGCCGGCGTGCTGCCGCCGACGCAAGGCTCGATTTGGTTCGACGGCGAGGACGTCACCCGCATGCCGGCGGCGATGCGCTGCCAGCGCGGGGTAGGACGCACCTTCCAGGTGGTCAAGAGCTTCGAGACCATGACTGTCATCGACAACGTCATCGTCGGTGCACTCGTGCGCAACACCGTGATGCGCGAGGCCCGCCGCAAGGCGCATGAGGTGCTGGAGTTCACCGGCCTTGCCGCGCGCGCCGACGTGCTCGCCAGCGACCTCGTACCGGCCGAGAAGCGCCGCCTCGAAGTCGCGCGGGCGCTTGCGACCGAGCCGAAGCTGCTGCTGCTCGACGAAGTCCTCACCGGCCTGACGCCGACCGAGGCGCAGACCGGCGTTGCCCTGGTGCGCAAGGTGCGCGATGCCGGTATCACCGTGCTGATGGTGGAGCACGTCATGGAGATCGTGATGCCGCTGGTGGACCGCGCCATCGTGCTCGACCTCGGCAAGGTGCTGGTCGAGGGCAAGCCCGCCGACGTCGTGCGCGATCCCAAGGTGATCAAGGCATATCTGGGAGATCGTCATGCTGTCGGTGCGTGAAGTCACCACCGCCTATCAGGGGCTGGTCGCCATCTCCGCGGTCTCGATCGAGGTCCAGAAGGGCGAGATCGTCTGCGTTGCCGGCGCCAACGGCGCAGGCAAGTCGACGCTGCTGAAATCCATCGCCGGCGCCGAGCGTCCGCGTTCCGGCACGGTGACGTTCGACGGCAAGCGCCTCGACGGCATGGCGCAGCATCACATCACGGCCACCGGCATCGCCTATGTGCCGGAAAACCGCCGTTTGTTTCCGCGTCTGTCGGTGCGCGACAACCTTCGCCTCGGCAGCTATCTCTACAGGGGCGAAGCGAACCGCGAAGAGCCGCTCGATCTCGTCTTCAAGCTCTTCCCGCGCCTTCAGGAGCGCCTGGAGCAGCGCGCCGAGACGCTCTCCGGCGGCGAGCAGCAGATGCTCGCCATCGGCCGCGCGCTGATGACGCGTCCGCGGCTGTTGATGCTGGACGAGCCCTCGCAGGGCATCATGCCGAAGCTGGTCGACGAAATTTTCCAGGCGGTGAAGCTCATCCGTGACTCCGGCATGACCGTCCTCATCGTCGAGCAGCGCATGGCCGAATGCCTGGAGATCGCCGACCGCGCCTACATCCTGCAGACCGGCCGTGTGCTGATGCAGGGCGCAGCCAGCGAGATCAAGGGCAATCCGGATGTGCGGAAGGCATATCTGGGGCTGTAGCCGAATAGTATCGGGCACGCCCGCGCAACATACCCGGTGTCATCGCCCGACTTGATCGGGCGATCCAGTACTCCGAGACGTCAGAGATATGCGGAGAAGCCGCGGCGTACTGGATTCCCCGCTTTCGCGGGGAATGACAGCGGTGGTGAGGCGACGCTCGTCCACCCCTTACCGCAAGTCGCTAATACTCGTGCCCGTGCTCCGGCAGCGTCACCCCGAACACCTTCACCAGATCCGTCACCTGCGCCGGCGACAAGTACCGCGGGTTCATTCCGCGCAGCAGCAGGTACAGCTTCGCCGTCTCCTCCAGCTCTTCCGTCGCGAACACCGCCGCTTCCAGCGTGTCGCCGGCGACGACCGGGCCGTGATTGGCGAGCAGCACGGATGAGTACTTCCCAGCCAGCCCCTTGATCGCATCTGCGACCGCGGGATCGCCAGGGCGGTAATAGGGCACGAGCGCGGTGGCGCCGCATTTCATCAAATAATAGGCCGTCATCGGCGGCAGCGCGGCGCGCGGATCGATCTCGGGCAGCATCGACAGCGCCACCGAATGCGTGGAGTGCAGATGCACGATGGCCCGCGCGCTGCCGCGCGTGTCGTAGAGCGCATTGTGCAGCGGAACTTCCTTGGTCGGCGCATCGCCCGACATTAACCGGCCCTGCTGGTCCAGCCGTGACAGTTTCGCGGGATCGAGGAAGCCGAGCGAGGCGTTGGTCGGCGTCACCAGCCAGCCGCCATCGTCCAGCTTGACGCTGATATTGCCGGAGGAGCCCGGCGTCAGCCCGCGCTCGAACAGGGACCGTCCGAAGCGGCAGATGTCCTCGCGCAGCAATGTCTCATTGCTCATGGCCGTCATGCCTGCTTGTCTCACGCTTTGGCAGCGCGGCCAAGCCGTGTTATTCGGTTGCCAAGCTGCCGCAAAGGGCGGCCATCTGGGAAACGCTCGCAAGGGTCAGTTGCATATGTCCGCCTCCACCTCACAAAATCAGCGTATTGCCGTCGTCGGGCTCGGCTCGATGGGATTTGGCATGGCGACCTCGCTCAAGAGCGCCGGCCATGCCGTGACCGGCTGCGACGTCTCGGCGGATGCCGTCGCGCGCTTCGTGAAGGACGGCGGCGCGGGGGCCAAGACGCCGGCCGAAGCGGCCAAGGACGCAGACATCGTCGTCAGCGTGGTGGTCAATGCCGCGCAGACCGAAACCATCCTGTTCGGCAAGGATGGCGCCGCCGAGACTATGCCCAAGGACAGCGTGTTCGTCTCCTCGGCGACGATGGATCCCGACGTGGCGCGCCGTCTTGCCAAGCAGCTGGAGGCGACCGGCCGGCACTATCTGGATGCGCCGATCTCCGGCGGGGCGCAGCGCGCCGCGCAAGGCGAATTGACGATTCTTGCCTCCGGCAGCTCGGCCGCCTTTGCCAAGGCGCGGCCGGCGCTCGATGCCATGGCTGCAAAGCTCTACGAGCTCGGCGATGCCGCCGGGCAGGGCGCTGCGTTCAAGATGATCAATCAGCTGCTCGCCGGCGTTCACATCGCCGCCGCCAGCGAAGCCATGGCGTTCGCAGCCAAGCAGGGCCTCGACATCCGCAAGGTCTACGAGGTGATCACGGCCTCGGCCGGTAATTCCTGGATGTTCGAGAACCGCATGCCACATGTGCTCGACGGCGACTACACGCCACGAAGCGCGGTGGAGATCTTCGTCAAGGACCTCGGCATCATCCAGGACATGGCGCGCACGGCCCGATTCCCCGTGCCGGTCTCCGCCGCCGCGCTCCAGATGTTCCTGATGACATCGGCCGCCGGCATGGGCCGCGACGACGACGCATCGGTCGCGCGCATGTATGCGCAGGTCACCGGCGTCAAGCTGCCCGGCGACAAGTAACAGAGGATCTCCAATGCCCCGTTTCGCCGCCAATCTCTCGATGATGTTCACCGAGGTGCCGTTCCTCGACCGCTTCGACGCCGCCGCGCAAGCGGGCTTCACCGCGGTGGAATTCCTGTTTCCGTACGAGCATGCCGCCGAGGCCGTCGGCGAACGGCTCAAGCGCAACGGCCTGACCCAGGCGCTGTTCAACCTGCCGCCGGGCGACTGGAACGCCGGCGAGAAGGGCTTTGCGGCACTGCCATCGCGCTTTTCCGATCTCAAGGCGAGCCTGGAGACGGCGCTGCCTTATGCCAAGGCGACGGGCGTCAAGCGCCTGCACCTGATGGCCGGCATCGCCAATCGCGGCGAGCGCGTCGCGATCGAGGCCTTTTACAAATCGGTGGCCTGGGCCGCCGAGTTCTTCGCGCCGCACGGCATCGACATCGTGATCGAGCCGATCAATGCGCGCAACGTGCCCGGCTACTTTCTCAACGATTTCGGCTTTGCGCGGGATCTGATCCAGGAGCTGAGGCTTGCGAACCTGAAGCTCCAGTTCGACATCTATCACTGCCAGATCATCCATGGCGACGTCACCATGCGGCTGCGCGAGATGATGCCGATCATCGGCCACATCCAGATCGCGAGCATTCCCTCGCGCAACGAGCCCGATGGCGAGGAGCTGAACTATCCGTTCCTGTTCGATGAGCTCGACCGGCTCGGCTATGCCGGCTTTGTCGGCTGCGAATACAATCCGCGCGGCAAGACCACCGATGGCCTCGCCTGGTTCAAGCCCTATGCGGGAGTGAAGCCGTGACCCCAGCGTTAGGCTGCATCGCCGACGATTACACCGGCGCCTCCGATCTCGCCAACACGCTGACGCGCGCCGGCCTGCGCACCGTCCAGACCATCGGCATCCCTGCCGACGATCTGATGCTGCCCGAGGTCGATGCCGTCGTGGTGTCGCTGAAGAGCCGCTCGATCGAGGCCGGCCTTGCCGTGTCGCGCTCGCGCGCGGCGGACAAATGGCTGCGCGGCCGCGGCGTGGGCCACGTGCTGTTCAAGATCTGCTCGACCTTCGATTCCACCGACGCCGGCAATATCGGCCCGGTCATGGATGCGCTGCGCGCCGATTGCGGCGAGGGAGCCGTGCTGGTGACGCCTGCCTTTCCGGAGACCGGGCGCACCGTCTATCAGGGCAATCTGTTCGTCGGCGCCGTGCCGCTCAGCGAGAGCCCGCTGAAGGACCATCCGCTCAACCCGATGCATGATTCCAACCTGGTGCGCGTGCTGGCGCGCCAGAGCAGCACGCAGATCGGCCTCGTCGATCTCGCCACCGTCGCGCGCGGCGCGGAGGCCGTGCGGGCACGGCTGGCTGAGCTCGCCGCCAGAGGCATCGGTGCTGCGATCATCGACGCCGTATTCGACCGCGACCTCGAGACCATCGGTCTCGTCGCCGCTGAACATCTTCTGTCGGTCGGCGCGTCCGGCATGGGCCTCGGGCTTGCGCGCGCGCTGGTGTCGACGGGCAAGGTGAAGCCGGCGCCGAGCGGCGAAACCGGCGCGGCCGTCGGCGGCCTGGCGGCATGCCTTGCCGGCAGCTGCTCGCAGGCGACGCTTCAGCAGATCGCCAGCGCCGAACGCATCATGCCGGTGCTTCATCTCGATCCGGAGCGGATCGTCGCGGGCGCCGCTGAAGCGCAGCGTGCGCTGGACTGGGCGAGGCCGCGGCTTGCGGAAGGTCCGGTGCTGATCGCTTCGAGCGCGACGCCGGACGCCGTTGCGGCCGTGCAGGCACGCCATGGCCGCGATGCCGCAGGCCACGCCATCGAGCAGGCCATGGCCGGCATCGCCGAGGGTCTGGTGCAGGCCGGCGTCCGTCGCTTGATCGTCGCCGGTGGCGAGACATCCGGCGCCGTGGTCGATCGGTTGAAAATTCCTGGATTTCTCGTAGGAGTAGAAATCGCGGCGGGAGTCCCGGTGCTGCGCGCGGTCGGTGCAAGCTCCGGCGAGATGTTGCTCGCTTTGAAATCTGGAAACTTTGGCGGTCCGGACTTCTTCTCCGACGCGCTTAGGCTCATGCGCTGAGCGCAGAGCCTCCTTAGTCCATCGTTCATTTCTTTCGGCTTCGGTACTCGTACGGAGCCGCAGTTAACATTTGCGCAGGTGCTCTGCGCTCAGATGTCGCCGCAGCTCCTCTTTGGTTGATTCTTAGAGCTTCGACGCGCATCCGCGCCAGCACAACGAGATCCGATTATGTTCGCCAACATTTCCATCCGCGCCAAGATCATCAGTGTCGTGGCATTCCTGCTCGTCGCGATGGCCGGCATGGGCCTGCTCGCCATCATGAAAATGCGGTCGATGAACGCCAACACGGTCGACATCACGATGAATTGGATGCCCAGCGTGCGGGTGCTGGGCGAGCTTCGGGCGAGCGTCATCACCTATCGCAACGTGGTCCGCCAGCACATGCTTTCCGACACGCTGGACGAGAAGCTCGCCAACGAAAAGACGGCCGTGACGGTGCTCGAGGCGCTTGCCAAATACCGCAGCCGCTACGAGCCGATGATCACCTCGCCGGAGGAGAGGGCGCTCTACACCCAATGGGCAAAGCTCTGGGACGATTACAAGAGGGGCACCGAAGAGGTGATGGCGCTCTCGCGCAAGGAAGCCGGCAAGATCCCACACGAGGCCCGGGAGCTGAATACGAAGACCGTCAACAAGCTCGGTCTTCAGGCAGACGAGGTCCTGACCAAGGACATCGAGCTCAACACCAAAGGCGGAGAACAGGCCGCTCAGGACGCCGCCGACAGCTACGCCTACGCCTTCATGCTGGTCTCGGCAATTCTCGGCGCCGCCATCGTCATCGGCATCGCCGTCAGTTTCTATCTCGTCCGCGACGTGTCTAGCGGCATCAACTCGATCACCCTGCCGATGCAGGCCCTGGGCCGAGGCGACCTCTCCGCCGAAGTCCCGCATCGCGGCGAGAAGACCGAGATCGGCGCCATGGCCGACGTGCTCCAGATCTTCAAGGAGGCGTTGATCGCCAAGAAGGCCGCCGACGAAGCCGCCGCGGCCGACGCCGAAGCCAAGATCGAGCGCGGCCGCCGCGTCGACGACATCACCCGCGAATTCGAAACGATGATCGGCGAGATCGTCCAGACCGTGTCATCGGCCTCGACCCAGTTAGAGGCCTCCGCCTCGACCTTGACCGCGACCGCCGACCGCTCGCAGCGGCTGGCGACCACGGTGGCCGGCGCTTCGGAGGAAGCCTCCACCAACGTGCAGTCGGTGGCCTCGGCGACCGAGGAGATGGCCTCGTCGGTCGGCGAGATCAGCCGCCAGGTGCAGGAATCGGCGCGGATGGCGGGCGATGCAGTCGGTCAGGCCCGTGCCACCACCGAGCGCGTCAGCGAATTGTCCAAGGCCGCCGCGCGCATCGGCGACGTCGTCGAGTTGATCAACACCATCGCCGGCCAGACCAACCTGCTGGCGCTGAACGCCACCATCGAGGCGGCGCGCGCCGGCGAAGCCGGCCGCGGTTTTGCCGTCGTCGCCTCCGAGGTGAAGGCGCTCGCCGAGCAGACCGCGAAGGCGACCGGCGAGATCGGCCAGCAGATCTCCGGCATCCAGGCGGCGACCAACGACTCCGTCGGCGCCATCAAGGAGATCTCCTCGACCATCGAGCGCCTGTCGGAGATCTCGTCGGCCATCGCCGCTGCGGTGGAAGAGCAGGGCGCCGCGACGCAGGAGATCGCCCGCAACGTTCAGCAGGCGGCGCATGGCACCCAGCAGGTGTCGTCCAACATCACGGACGTGCAGCGCGGCGCGACCGAGACCGGCACGGCCTCCTCGCAGGTGCTGTCCGCGGCGCAGATGCTGTCGAATGATTCGGGCCGGCTGAAGAACGAGGTCAGCAAGTTCCTGACCAACGTCCGCGCCGCGTAGACAGACGTGGGTTCCACAAGCAAGGGCGGCGCCATCGGCGCCGCTCATAGTTTTTCCTGCGCGCGTTGCGCTGTCGATATGCCCGTAGAATTGCGACGTACTCTTCAGCGAAAGCTCCGTACTACTGCGTAGCGTCGTTAAACCTAACAATCCTGAGCGACGGTAAGATCGTGGCGGAAGTCGTAGCACGATCGGAGCCGGTCCGGACCAGCAACTCCCGACCGTCAGCATTGGGGAGGATTTAATGTCTTGGATCAACAACCTTCGTATTTCCATTAAGGTTTCCGCCGTATTCGCGGCGATCTGTCTCGTCGTCGCCGGCAGCACCGCAGCCATCTACAACTCGCTGAGCGTAATGAATTCCACGGCGAAGATGACAGTGCATACCTATCAGGTGCTGGAGCAGCTTTCCGAGCTTGTCGGTGCGATGGTCAATCAGGAAACCGGCGTTCGCGGCTATCTCGTGTCTGGCGATGCCGGCTTTCTCGCTCCTTACGAAGCCGGGCTGAAACAATTTCAGACTGCGGCGGCCAAAGTCGGCAGCCTGACCTCGGACAACGCCACGCAGCAGAAGCGACTCGAGCAGGTCAAGGCGCTTGCCAACGACTGGGCAACCAACGTCGCGCAGCGCGAAATCGCGCTGATGAAGGATCCGGCAACCCAGGCGAAGGCGCGTGAGCTCGAGGCTTCCGGAGCCGGCAAGAAGTCGATGGATGGCCTCCGCGCCGTCGTCCAGGAAATGGACAGGGAAGAGCGGTCGCTGTTGTCAGTGCGGGCGGCTGCCTCCGACGCCGCCTCGTCCAGCGCCACCATGGCCATGCTGATCGGAGGCCTCGTCACCCTGCTGCTCTCGCTCGTGGGCGCCTTCGGCGTCGCCTTCGCGGTCACCCGCCCGATCCAGCGCATCACGACCGAGATGGGTGTTCTCGCGAATGGGGACACCTCGGTGATCGTATCGGGTATCGAACGCAAGGACGAGATCGGTGAGATGGCTCAGGCGGTCCAGGTGTTCAAGACCAATGCCATCGAGGTCGAGCGGCTGAAGGCGGAACAGGCTGAAACCGAGCGTCGCAATGCCGAGCAGCGCAAACGCGACATGGTCAGGCTCGCCGACGACTTCGAGAGCGCCGTCGGCCAGATCATCGGAACAGTGTCGTCGGCATCGACCCAGCTGGAAGCATCGGCCACCACCCTCACAGGTACGGCCGAGCGGTCCCAGAAGCTCGCGACCACGGTGGCCGGCGCTTCGGAGGAAGCCTCCACCAACGTGCAGTCGGTGGCCTCGGCGACCGAGGAGATGGCTTCGTCGGTCGGCGAGATCAGCCGCCAGGTGCAGGAATCAGCGCGGATGGCGGGCGATGCAGTCGGTCAGGCCCGTGCCACCACCGAGCGCGTCAGCGAATTGTCCAAGGCCGCCGCGCGCATCGGCGACGTCGTCGAGCTGATCAACACCATCGCCGGCCAGACCAACCTGCTGGCGCTGAACGCCACCATCGAGGCGGCGCGCGCAGGCGAAGCCGGCCGCGGTTTTGCCGTCGTCGCCTCCGAGGTGAAGGCGCTCGCCGAGCAGACCGCGAAGGCGACCGGCGAGATCGGCCAGCAGATCTCCGGCATCCAGGCGGCGACCAACGACTCCGTCGGCGCCATCAAGGAGATCTCCTCGACCATCGAGCGCCTGTCGGAGATCTCGTCGGCCATTGCCGCTGCGGTGGAAGAGCAGGGCGCCGCGACGCAGGAGATCGCCCGCAACGTTCAGCAGGCGGCGCAGGGCACCCAGCAGGTGTCGTCCAACATCACCGACGTGCAGCGCGGCGCGACCGAGACCGGCACGGCCTCCTCGCAGGTGCTGTTGGCGGCGCAGATGCTGTCGAATGATTCGGGCCGGCTGAAGAGTGAGGTCAGCAAGTTCCTGACCAACGTCCGCGCCGCGTAAGGCGCGGCCGTGGATTGATCAAACCAGGAGCGGTGCCAAATGCGCCGCTCTTTTTTTCTGCGGTAGCGTGATGTCGTCTAGCGGTAGGATCATGGGGAGCCGACCGTAAACATACGGGGCGCCCATTTCATGGATAGTTAAATTCGCCTTACGAGAATTGAGGGAAGACGCCTCGAACAGCGGCCGTCCTGTCTGGAATGAACGCATATCGCATTGTTGGGGGCTCTGATGCGCAAGAATCTTCCCGTCACCACCGTTGAATATCCGGTCAGTGATGAGACGTTGATCGTTTCGCGGACCGATCTGAAGGGCAAGCTCACGTACTTCAACGAGGACTTCCTCGCGGCCGCCGGCTTCACGTCCGCGGAACTGATGGGCCAGCCGCACAATATCGTTCGTCACCCGGACATGCCGCCGGAGGCATTCGACAATCTCTGGGACACGCTGAAGGCCGGCAAGCCCTGGCTCGGCGCAGTCAAGAACCGCCGCAAGAACGGCGACTTCTATTGGGTGCTGGCGACGGCTTCTCCGATCCGCGAGAACGGCGAGGTCAAGGGCTATACGTCGATCCGCACCAAGCTGCCGGCCGACCAGCGCAAGCTCGCCGAAGAGGTCTATGCCGCCATCCGCGAGAAGAAGCCGCACGGCTATCGCATCGACGCCGGCATCATCCGCCGCCGCTCTTGGCTCGACCACTTCGGCATCTTCACCGGGACGCTGAAGGCGCGCCTGGTCACGATGATGGCGCTCCAGACGCTGTTCATGCTCGCGCTCGGCATCGGTGGCGCGGTCGCCACCGGCGGTTCGACCAGCCTGATCCTGTCGCTGCTGGCTGTCGCCGGTGCGGCTATCGTCGGCTTCGCAGGCCTTGCGACCATGCGTGCTATTCAGGGACCGATGCGGCAGCTCAACGACACGCTGGTCAACCTCGTGCAGGACAAGCTTGACAATCGCATCGTGATCGAGCGCGACGACGAGATCGGCGAGGCGCTGCGCAACCTTCAGACCGTGCAGACCATCGTCCGTTTCAGCCGCGACGAGGTGCAGGCGGTGCAGCGCCGCGCCGAGGCGCAGCGCAAGGCCGACATGACCAAGCTTGCCGACGGTTTCGAGGCGGCGATCGGGGAAATCGTCGAGACCGTATCGGCCGCCGCGACTGAGCTTGAGGCATCGGCCTCGACCCTGTCCTCGACCGCGGGCCGGGCGCAGGAGCTGGCCACGGTAGTTGCGTCCGGCTCGGAGGCCGCCTCCAGCAATGTCCATTCGGTGGCTTCGGCTGCCGAGGAGATGTCGTCCTCGGTGCGCGAGATCGGGCGGCAGGTGCAGGATTCCTCCCGGATCGCGAGCGAGGCGGTCAGCCAGGCGCATGCCACCACCGAGCGTGTTAGCGAGCTGTCGCGGGCTGCGGCGCGGATCGGCGATGTCGTCGAGCTCATCAATGCGATTGCCGGCCAGACCAACCTGCTGGCACTCAACGCTACCATCGAGGCGGCGCGGGCTGGCGAAGCCGGCCGCGGCTTCGCGGTGGTGGCCTCCGAGGTCAAGGCGCTCGCCGAGCAGACGGCCAAGGCCACCGGCGAGATCGGCCAGCAGGTCGGCGGCATCCAGGCGGCGACGCAGGATTCGGTCAGCGCCATCGGGGAGATCAGCGGCACCATCGCGCGTCTGTCGGAGATCGCTTCGGCCATCGCGACGGCCGTGCAGCAGCAGGGCGCAGCGACCCAGGAGATCGCCCGCAACGTGCAGCAGGCCGCCCTGGGCACCCAGCAGGTCTCGTCCAACGTCGGCGACGTGCAGCGCGGCGCCTCGGAGACGGGATCAGCGTCCACGCAGGTCCTGTCGGCGGCCCAGATGCTGTCCCGCGATTCCAACCGCCTCAAGCTCGAGGTCGGCAAGTTCCTGAACTCGGTTCGCGCCGCCTGACTCTCGACCGCGTCGGAAAACAGGCGCCGAAGGGCTGAGATCTCGTAGGGTGGGCAAAGGCGCTCTTGCGCCGTGCCCACCATTCTTTCCGGATCACACGAAGGCCGTGGGCACGCTTCGCTTTGCCCACCCTACGAGATCACGCCACCCGCCACTCGGGCACGTTATCTTCTGCCATAGCGATTTCGCCGAGCGAGCCGACCGGGGTGCGATCCATGGCGAGCAGATGCGCCAGCGTCGCGCCGTCGCTCGCCGGGACCCGCGCCAGCGTGCGGCGATCGTCCTCTGTCCGCAGCATCACGACGCCATGCTCGATATTGCCGCCGCGGCCGTAAAGCACGGTGAAGGTCTCGACCTTGCCCTTGCCAGTGGCCTCCGCGACGAACTCCGGCACCGCGCGCTTGTTGCGGTCCGCCTCGGCCTGCACGCTCGTTTCCTGCACCAGCGCCTCGCGCGGCGCCGTCTTCGACACCACCAGCGCGTGGTGCTTGGTGACGAAGCCGCCCTGGCCATAGAGCAGGCCGAGCTTGGCGCCGTCGCGCAGTCGCCGCACCATCGCGCAGGCCGCATGCGTCATGTAGGTGTTGAGCGGCGCGCCGAAGAAGGTGAGGCCACCGGTCACGGTCGGCTGCACGTCGGGGCCCAAGCCCAGCGTCCGCCGCGCCATCTTGGGCACGCAGGGGAAGCAGCTGTATAGCTCGATCGCGTCGAAGGTCTTGCGGTCGCCGCCGGCGAGGTCCATCACGCTCTTGAGCACGGCATTCTGCGGGTGGCTCTCGTAAAACTGGTCGCGCATCAGATAGTCGCGCGGCTCTTCCGCCGAGGCACCGCCGAGCGGGTAGACCAGTTTGTCTTCGGCGATCCCGGCCGCGCGTGCCTTGGCGAGACTGGTGAGCAGCAGCGCACCGCCCATGTTGACGCTGGGATTGGCCACCATCAGCTTGTTGTAGGGCCAGGCGATCAGCCGGTTGTCTGCGGTCGGCGTCGTGATCTCCTCCGGCGCATAACGCCGCTTCAGCCAGGCGTATGGATTCTCCGCGGCGGCTTCCGAATAGCGCGACCACAGCGTGCCTGATTCCGCCATGGCTTCGCGCGGCGTCTGCCCCCAATGCGCCGAGGAGGCCGCCTCATAGAACGGATAGACGGTCACAGGCCGAAATACGCCGAGCTTCACTGCTAAGGGCTTCTGGAACGCCGCGCCGCGCTTGGGTTCCTCGACGTCATGGGCGAACGGCGTCCACGGCAGCTTGACGCCGGCGCGCTCCGCCTTGGTGGCGCTCGATTGCGCTTCCGCGCCGCACACCGCCGCCACGCTGCACTCGCCGCGCGCGATGCGCTTGGCCGCCTCGTGGATGTAGCGGATCGGGCTCTCGCCGCCGACTGGGCCGTAATAGCAATGCGCGGGCGAGATGCCGAGGCGCTGAGCCAAAAGCTGCTCCGGATCGCGATAGCGCCAGCTCAGGAAATTGACGACGTCGAGCGATTGCACCTCGCCGAGCAGCTTTGCGCCGGCGTCTTGTTCAGCCCGCCGCAGCGCCTGTTCGAGCAGGTCGAGCGGTTCGAGACCCTCGGCGATCTCCTTCGGGCGATCGACGATCTCGCCGATGCCGACGATGACGGGGATGCGGTCTTCGGGGATATTGGTCATTTCTTCTTGCTTCAGTTCACGATGTCAGTTGTTCGTCATTGCGAGCGCAGCGAAGCAATCCAGGATCTTTCCGCGGAGGCAGTCTGGATTGCTTCGCTGCGCTCGCAATGACAAGTGGGATCGTCACTCCGCCACCAGCGCATTCATGTGCTCGACGGCTTCGGCGAAATCCTGCTTGAACTCCTGTACCACCGCACCCGCCGATTTCACGCTGTCGATCAGGCCGACGCCCTGGCCGACGAAATAGCTGACGAGATCGCGCGCCTTGGCGTTGCCGCTTGCGGCGGCTCGGTCGATCGAATGGAAGGCGTCGCGGCTAATGATGCTTTGCAACGGCATCGGCAGCGCGCCCGGGCTATCCGGCGCGCGGTCCCAGGCGTCGGTCCAGACTGAGCGGAGCTGCCGGGCCGGCTTGCCGGTGCGGCCCTTCGAGCGCACCGCATCGCGCGAGGATGCCGCGATCATCTTCTCGCGAAAGATCTCGCTTGTCTCGGACTCGACCGTGGCCAGCCACACCGAGCCGGTCCAGACGCCGGCCGCGCCCATCGCCATGCAGGCCGCCATCTGCCGTCCCGTCATGATGCCGCCGGCCGCCAGCACCGGCACGTCTCGGATAGTCTTGATCGCCTTGATCACCTCCGGCACCAGCACCATGGTCGAGACCTCGCCGCAATGGCCGCCGGCCTCGGTGCCCTGCACGACGAGAATATCGACGCCGGCCGCGACCTGGCGCAGCGCGTGCTCCTTGGCGCCGACCAGCGCTGCAACCGGCACGCCGTGCTTCTTGCCCATCTCGATCATCGCCTTCGGCGGCACGCCCAGCGCATTGGCGATCAGGCGGATCGGATGATTGAAGGAGACCTCGAGCAGCTGAAGCGCGGTCTTGCCGTCGAACGGCTGCGGCTGGTTGTCCGCGACCTCGGTGGTGGTCAGCTCGATGTCGTACTTCTTCAGGAGATCGCGCGTGTAGTTGCGGTGCTCCTGCGGCACGCGCGCTTCCAGGCTCTTCCAGGTGACGTCCTTCTCGCCGGCTGTCGAGATGTTTTCCGGGATGAGCACGTCGATGCCGTAAGGCTTGCCGTCGACGTGATCATCGATCCACGTCAGCTCACGCTCGAGCGTGTCCGGCGTATGCACGGTCGCGCCCAGCACGCCGAAGCCGCCGGCGCGGCTGACGGCGGCAACGACGTCGCGACAATGGCTGAAGGCGAGCAGCGGGAATTCGATCCCCAGCTGTCGCAGATCGGCGATTTCATGGCTCTCTCCCGGCGGCAGGCTTCGCATTCTCGTTGCTTTCGCTGGCAAAGCAAAGTGACGTTAGCCGATCGATGACATGCCGGATCTGGGGAGGCATCTTGTGTGCAGACGTCGCGCTCTATCCGCGGGCCGCAGGCCCTGCGGGCACCCGGGAATGACGGAGGGGAGGGGCTGCCATGACAAAACGCAGAGTTGTCCCATCCGGCAATGCATTGCGGCGCCCTTGTCATCGGCCGTTTGCGGGCTAATTAATGCAGACGCATCCTTTTTGCCCGGAGCCCCGCATGACCGACGCCCCTTACGTGCCGCCCAAAGTCTGGACCTGGAACAAGGAGAACGGCGGGCAATTCGCCAACATCAACCGACCCATTGCCGGCCCCACCCACGACAAGGAGCTGCCGGTCGGCAAGCACCCGCTTCAGCTCTACTCGCTGGCGACGCCGAACGGGGTCAAGGTCACCGTGATGCTGGAGGAGCTCCTGGCGCTCGGCCACAAGGGCGCCGAATATGACGCCTGGCTGATCAGGATCGGCAATGGCGACCAGTTCGGCAGCGGCTTCGTCGACATCAATCCGAATTCCAAGATCCCGGCGCTGATGGACCGTTCCGGCCCCGAGCCTGTCCGGGTGTTCGAGTCAGGCTCGATCCTGTTCTACCTCGCCGAGAAGTTCGGCGCCTTCCTGCCGAAGGACGTCAAGGCCCGCACCGAGGCGATGTCTTGGCTGTTCTGGCAAATGGGCAGTGCGCCCTATCTCGGCGGCGGCTTCGGCCATTTCTACGCCTATGCGCCGACCAAGATCGAATACGCCATCGACCGTTTCGCAATGGAGACCAAGCGCCAGCTCGACGTGCTCGACCGGCGTCTCGCCGACAACGAATATCTCGCGGGCAAGGACTACACCATCGCCGACATGGCGGTGTGGCCCTGGTATGGCGCGCTCGCCAAGGGGCTGGTCTATGGCGCCGGCGAATTTCTGTCGGTGCAGGACTACAGGAACGTGCAGCGCTGGACCGACCAGATTGCGCAGCGCCCCGCCGTGAAGCGCGGCCGCATGGTCAACCGCGTCTCCGGCGATCCCGCCAGCCAGCTCCATGAGCGCCACGACGCGAGCGACTTCGAGACCAAGACCCAGGACAAGCTCGTGCCCGCGACGTAGCTGACGGGTTCATCACCTCTCCCCGCAAGTGGGGAGAAGGCGAATTCGATCGCAGATCGAATTCGGGTGAGGGGGTACAGGTCCCTCGACAGTCTCGCGCGTGGAGAAAGGCCCCTCACCGCAACCCTCTCAGCGCGAGCCAAGCTCGTCGCGGCCCCGTAGGAATGGGGCGAGGCAGCGCACCGTTGCTGCGGCCTATTTCTTCATGCCCTCCGCCGCCGGAAACACCACGCGGTCATCGGTGCGGCAGTAACGGTCGGCGAACATGCGGCCGATCGGGTGATAGCGGTCCATGTGCACCCGCATCGCCTTGTCGTCCCAGAGCTCGTCGCGGATGTGGAAGTGGAGGCCTTCGCCCATGATCAGCCGGCGATCGTCGTTGACGTCGATCAGCTTCCAGAGCTTGCACTCCATCGCCCAGGGCGTGTCAGCTAGCCGTGGCACTCCGATCTTCGTCGAGGACGCAAGCTTCAGCCCGAGATAATCGGGCTCGCTGATCTCAGGCGGAAAATCGCCGCTGCTCTCGTGCATCGCCCGCGCCAGCGGCTCGTCCGTGAGGTTGACCACGAATTCACCGGTGCGCTGGATGTTGAGAAACGTGTCCTTGTCCTCGCCGTTCGGCTTGCGGTTGGCCGCGAACATGCAGAGCGGCGGATCCTCGCAGAAGGCGTTGAAGAAGCTGAACGGGGCGGCGTTGACCACGCCGGTCGGCCCGAGCGTGGTCACCCACGCGATCGGCCGCGGCAGAATGAAGGACGTCAGCACCTTGTAGCGCTCGCGTGGCGTCAGCTCGCTGGCGGCGTAGTCCATGGTGGCTCCGTTTCTTTCTGCGCCTCTCCCCGTGGGCGGGGAGAGGCCGACGCGCGCCAAGAGAGCGGCTCACGCCATGCTCAGCTCGTGGCGGCCCACCACCATCCAGTGCACCTCGTCCGGACCGTCGGCGAAGCGCAGGTGCCGCACGTCCTGGTACATCTCGGCGAGCGGGGTCCAGTGCGAGATGCCGGTGGCGCCGTGCATCTGGATGGCCTGATCGATGATCCTGCAGGCGCGCTCGGGCACCATGGCCTTGACCATGGAGACCCAGACGCGGGCCTCCTTGTTGCCGAGCACGTCCATTGCCTTTGCCGCTTTCAGCACCATCAGCCGCATCGCCTCGATCTCGCAGCGCGCCTGCGCGATGATCTGCATGTTGCCGCCGAGATGGGCGATCTTCTTGCCAAAGGCCTCACGGGTGAGGCCACGCTGCACCATCAGGTCGAGCGCCTTCTCGGCCTTGCCGATGGTGCGCATGCAGTGATGGATGCGGCCGGGGCCGAGGCGGAGCTGCGAGATCTCGAAGCCACGGCCTTCGCCGAGCAGGATGTTCTCCTTCGGCACGCGCACATTGTTGAAGCGCATGTGCATGTGGCCGCGCGGGGCGTGGTCCTGGCCGAACACGTACATGGGACCGAGCACCTCGACGCCGGGCGTGTCGCGCGGCACCAGGATCTGCGACTGCTGCTTGCTCGGCGCCGCGTCCGGATTGGTCTTCACCATCACGATGAGGATCTTGCAGCGGGGATCGCCGAGACCCGAGATGTAGTACTTCTCGCCGTTTATCACCCATTCGTCGCCGACCAGTTTCGCGGTGGTCGAGATGTTCTTGGCGTCGGAGGAGGCGACGTTCGGCTCGGTCATGACATAGGCCGAGCGGATTTCGCCGTTGAGCAGCGGCTTCAGCCATTTCTCCTTCTGCTCCTTGGTGCCGACGCGTTCCAGCACCTCCATGTTGCCGGTGTCGGGCGCCGAGCAGTTCATGGTCTCCGAGGCCAGCGGACTCTTGCCGAGCTCTGCCGCGATATAGGCGTAGTCGAGATTTTTCAGGCCCTGGCCGGTCTCGTCATCGGGCAGGAAGAAGTTCCAGAGGCCTTCCTGCTTGGCCTTGTTCTTGGCCTTCTCCAGCACATCGAGCTGCTTCGGCGTAAAACTCCAGCGATCTTCCTTGCCCTCGCCGGCCTTGGCGAACTCGATCGACATCGGCTCGACGGTATCGCGGATGAACTTCTTGACGTGATCGTAAAGCGGCCGGACCTGGTCCGACATCCGCAAGTCGTTGAGCTCGTCGCCGGGATTGAGCGTGTAGTTGGTGGTGCGGGGAATGTAGGTGTGTTTTGTCATTGGTCCTCCCGGGATCGCTAGAACGTGTTGTGCGCAAGAATAGTCGCAGCGCCGGCAAAGTGCGAGGGCGCATTTTCACGCGTGAGGCCATGCCATGCGATGGAATATCGCAAGGCCGTTTGAAATGTTGTTTGAATGGGCGCGGCGCACTGGGCACGCCCGCGCCACGCTCTCCGCCGTCATCGCCCGCCTTGTGCGCACTTGCGCACTGGGGCGGGCGATCCAGTACTCCGAGACGGCAGTGATTGAACAGAGTAGCTGCGGCGTACTGGATTCCCCGCCTGCCGCCTACGCTAAAGCTTCGGCGCCCCTGGACCTCAACCCTGGCGAAGCCTTGGCGTAGCCGGGTCGCGGGGAATGACAGCAGTGGATGCGGCTAGTTCGCCATCCGATGCATCGCGCAGATCTTGTTGCCATCGAGATCGCGCAGGTAGGCCAGATAGAGCTTGCCGCCCGGGCCCTGGCGAATGCCGGGCGGATCCTCGATCGATTTTGCGCCGGCTGCAACGCCCGCCGCGTGCCACGCATCGACCTGTTCCGGCGAATTGGCGGCAAAGCCGATCGTGCCGCCGTTGGCGCAGGTCGCCGGCTCCCCGTTGATCGGCTTCGATACCGAGAACACTCCGGTCTTGGTGATGTAGAAGATGCGGTGGCCGTCGACCCTGGCCGGCCGCACCTCGAGCGTGCCGAGCAGTTGGTCGTAGAACGCCTTGGCCTTGTCCAGGTCGTTGGTACCGATCATGACGTGTGAAAACATTTGCCCGTTCCCTCAGTGTTGTAGCCCGGATGGAGCAGAGCGAAATCCGGGTCTTGCTTGCTTTTGGCCGTCCCGGATTCGCTGCGCTCCATCCGGGCTACGAGAATCAAAACGCGGTATAGCCGCCGTCGATCACGAACGTATCCGCGGTGTGATACGACGACGCCTTGCTCATCAGATACACCGCGATGCCGCCGAAATCGGAGGCTTCGCCGAAGCGCCGCATCGGAATCCGCGGCATCACGTTGGCTACGAACTTGTCGTTCGCCATGAGCCCTGCGGTCATGTCGCTCTTGATCCAGCCCGGCAGGATCGCATTGGCGGTGACGCCGTGACGTGCCAGCTCGACGCCGAGCGCGCGCACCAGCGCGTTGATGGCGGCCTTGGTCGCGGCATAATGCTCGTTGCGCGCCGTGCCGAAGATCGAGGCGAGGCTCGAGGTCGCGACCAGCCGGCCAAAGGGATCGCCGGCATTGGCGCGATCCGTCATGTGCTTGGCGGCGGCCTGGAACGCGTGGAACACGCCGTCGAGATTGGTCGCGAACATCGTGCGCCATTCCTCCTCGGTGCGCTCGATGAAGGCGCGCCGGCCACCGCCGCCGATGCCCGCATTGGCGAAGCAGCCATCGACCCGGCCGAAGGTGTCGAGCGTCGCCTTCATCGCTGAAGCGACCGAGGCCGGATCGGTGACGTCGCAGACGCGGCTGTCGACCTTGCCGGACAGGCCCTCCATGCTCGCGGCAGCGGCCTTGTTCTTGTCAGCATTGCGGCCCCAGATCGAGACGTTGCAGCCCTGGCCCGCGAGCGCCTGCGCGATACCGAGCCCGATGCCGCCATTGCCACCGGTGATCACGGCCACGCGGCCGGAAAGGTCGAAGAGGTTCATGGCGCGTTTCCTGTTTTTTGACTGCGGCGCATCAGCCGCTGCGCACAAGATTGCTTGCTATGCTCCGATCACCATGGACAAGACCGCGCCAAAAATCAAATATGCGCCCCGGCAAAACGAATTCCGGCCTGCGAAACTGGTGCGGGCCGCAACTGATGAGGAAACCATGCAGTTCAAACACGTCACGCTCGACTTCGATGGCTCGGTCGCGATCCTCAAGCTCGACCATCAGGAGGTGATGAACGCGGTCTCCGTCGACATGCTGGGCGGTCTTTCCGAGGCGCTCGATGCGATCGAGGAGAAGAAGGACGAGGTGCGCTGCGTGGTGCTGACCGGTGCGGGGCGGGCGTTCTGCACGGGCGCCAATCTGCAAGGCCGCAACAACCAGGCGAAGAAGACCAAGGCCGGCCTTACGCTGGAGACCGGCTTTCATCCCTTCCTGCGCCGCATCCGCAACCTGCACTGCCCGATCGTCACCGCGGTCAATGGCCCGGCCGCCGGCGCCGGCATGAGCTTCGCGCTGCTCGGCGACATGATCCTATGCGCGCGCTCGTCCTATTTCCTGCAGGCCTTCCGCCGCATCGGCCTCGTGCCGGATTGCGGCTCGACCTGGCTGTTGCCGCGCCTCGTCGGCCGCGCGCGCTCGATCGAATTGTCGTTGATGGGCGAGCGCCTGCCGGCCGAGAAGGCGCTGGAATGGGGCCTTGTCAACCGCGTCTATGATGACGGCGTCTTGATGGAGGAAGCGATGAAGCTGGCGCGCGATCTCGCCAGCGGGCCGACCGTGGCGCTGTCGCTGATCCGCAAGCTCTATTGGGACAGCCCGGAAAATTCCTTCGAGGATCAGCTCAATCTGGAATTCCAGTGCCAGCTCCGCGCCGGCGACACCGAGGATTTCCGCGAGGGCGTCGGCGCCTTCCTCGAGAAGCGGCCCGCGCAGTTCAAGGGCAAATGATCGAGGCGGCGCTTTCACGCAGCGTCCGGCGCTGGTGCAAAGGGGCGACCGGCGCGACCTGTGCGGCAAAGCTCTCCGGCGGCGCCAGCCAGGAAACCTGGCGCTTCGACATCTCCCATCCCGACGGGCCGATCGGCGCGATCCTGCGGCGCTCACCAAAGGGCTATGGCGCCGCGCCGACCCGCGCGGCCGGTCTTGCCGCGGAAGCGCAGCTGATGCAGCTCGCCTATGAGGCCGGCGTGCCGTCGCCCCGCGTCCTGCATGTGCTGGTGCCGGAGGACGATCTCGGCACCGGCTTCATCATGCAGCGCGTCGAGGGCGAGACCATCGCGCGCAAGATTCTTCGCGATCAAGAGTATGCGGCGGCGCGGCCGCGTCTGGCGCGGCAGATCGGCGGCATTCTCGCAGGTCTGCATCGGCTGCCGCAGGACAAATTGCCTGCGTTGCGCAGCAGGGGCGCGACCCAGGAGATCGCCGAGTTCGAGCGCGACTATCGCAGCCTGAACTGGCCCAAGCCCGTGTTCGAGCTGGCGCTGCGCTGGCTCCGCGACCACGATCCGGGTCCCTCAGTCGAGACCACGCTGGTGCACGGCGATTTCCGCAACGGCAATCTCATCATCGGCGCGGATGGCGTTCGCGCCGTGCTCGACTGGGAACTCGCCCATCTCGGCGATCCCATGGAGGACCTCGGCTGGGTCTGCGTGAACTCCTGGCGCTTCGGCGAGATCGACAAGCCCGTCGGCGGCTTTGGCTCGCGCGAGGAATTGTTCGCCGGTTACGAGGCTTCGGGCCGCAAGGTCGACCCTGAGCGCGTCAAGTTCTGGGAAGTGATGGGCACGCTGCGCTGGGGCATCATGTGCGGCGGCATGATGCAGCGCTTTCGCGAGGGGCCCGACCATTCCATGGAGCGCGCCATGATCGGCCGCCGCGCCAGCGAGACCGAGATCGATCTGTTGCGGCTTCTGGCGCCGCGCGGGAGCTGACACATGCAGGACGAGCCGACCCCGATCGAGCTGACCAAGGCAGTCGCCGATTTCCTCCGCAGCGACATCACGCCGCTGATCTCCGGCCACCAAGCCTTCAAGCTGCGCGTCGCCATCAACATCCTCGACCTCGTCACGCGGCAGCTGACGCGGGAGGAGGGAAGCGATGCGAAGGAGGTGGAGCGCCTGCGCGCGCTGCTCGGTATCGACGGCTCGGTCATGGAGCTCAACCGTGTTCTCGCACATCGCATCGCGAGCGGGGAGATGGATCTCGCGACCCCAGGCCTCGCCGAGCACCTGTGGGCAACCACGATGGACAAGCTGGCGGTCGATCAGCCGAATTATGCCTCGTACAAGCGCGAACTAGGACGAAGCGGGTAGGTCTCTCCCCGTCATTGCGAGGAGCCCTTGCGACGAAGCAATCCAGACTGTCTCTGCTGGGCAGCCTGGATTGCTTCGCTACGCTCGCAATGACAGTGTTGAGAGAGGGGGCGCTCCTCTCTCCGCCGTCATTCCGGGGCGTCGCGAAGCGACGAACCCGGAATCCATTCATCCGCACGTTCTGTCGCTCAATGGATTCCGGGCTCGCGCCTGTCGGCGCGCTCCGGAATGACGAGTGGGGAGACCCGTTTCCTACTTCCCCACCCATTTCGGCGGCCGCTTCTCGGAAAACGCCTTCGGGCCCTCGACGTAATCCTGCGAGGCGACCATCGCCTGCACGGCCGGATAGTCTCGCTGCTCCGCGATCGCCTGCTCCAGCGACACGCCAAGCCCCTTCTGGATCGCCTGCTTGGAGGCCCGGATCGACATCGGCGAATTCTTGGCGATCATCTCGGCCCAGCGCAGCGCGGCGTTGAGCGCCTCGCCCTGCGGCACCACCTCGTTGACGAAACCGAGCTCGAGACCTTCCTTGGCGCTGACATGGCGCGCGGTGAGGATCATGCCCATGGCGCGCTTCAGCCCGATCTGGCGCGGCAGCCGGTGCAAGCCGCCGGCGAGCGCGGCAAGGCCGACGCGCGGCTCGGGCAGGGCGAAGGTCGCGTTCTCCGCGGCGATGATGAGGTCGCAGGCGAGCGCGATCTCGAAGCCGCCGCCCATGGCGACGCCGTTCACGGCGGCGATGATCGGCTTGTCGCAGTCGAAGCGTGAGGTGAGGCCGGCGAAGCCGCCCTTGTCCCAGCCGCGTTTTCCCCCCGCTGCCTGCCACTTCAGATCGTTGCCGGCGCAGAACGCCTTATCGCCGCTGCCCGTGACGATCGCGATCCACTGCTCGGGATCGGCGGAGAAATCGTCAAACACCTTCTGAAGCTCGAAGTGCGCATCGGTGTGCAGCGCGTTGTAGACCTCGGGCCGCGACAGCGTCACGATCGTGATCGGCCCCTTGCGTTCCACCTTTGAGAATTTCAGCTCCATCGCGCGCTCCCGGATTTTCTTTCGAAGGAATATTGGCCCCATACTACCGTGCGGGTGCGCCAGAGCACCATCGAATTGCGCGGGCGCGCCTTGCGCTCCTCACATCTCGGCTTGCTTGACTTGCACGCGCTCTTCTCACCTTAATCGCACCAAGCAAGAATGCGCCCAGCGCCTTAACGCAAAACGATAAAATCAATCCGGGAGAGAACCTGTGGATTTCTCATTGCCTGCCGATCTCGTCGCCTATCTCGGAGAGCTCGACCGTTTCATCGAACGCGAGATCAAGCCGCTGGAACGGGCCGACGACAACATCCGCTTCTTCGACCATCGCCGCGAATGGGCGCGCACCGATTTCGACAATGGCGGCCTGCCGCGTCACGAATGGGAGGCGCTGCTGCGCAAGGCCAAGGATCTTGCGGATGCCGCCGGGCATTTGCGCTTTCCTGTGCCGAAGCAATACGGCGGCAAGGACGGCTCCAACCTCTGGATGGCCGTGATCCGCGAGCATTTTGCCGCAAGGGGTCTCGGCCTGCACAACGACCTCCAGAACGAGCATTCGATCGTCGGCAACTTCCCCGTCGTCACCATGCTCGACCGCTACGGCCGCGACGACCAGAAGGCGATGATCGACGGCTCCATTAAGGGCAAGTACCGCATCACCTTTGGCCTGACCGAGCCGCATCACGGTTCGGATGCCACCCACATGGAGACGCGCGCGGTGGCAGCCACCCGCGACAACGTCAAGGGCTGGATCATCAACGGCGAGAAGATGTGGACGACCGGCATGCACGTCGCCACGCACTGCGCGCTGTTCGCGCGCACCAGCGGCAACGATGGCGACGCCCGCGGCATCACCTGCTTCCTGGTGCCGGCGAAGACCCATGGTGTGAAGGTCGAGGAGTACATGTGGACCTTCAACATGCCGACCGACCATCCGCGCGTCAGCTTCACCGACGTCTTCGTGCCGGAGGATGCGCTGTTCGGCGAGGTCGGCCGCGGCCTGTCGCTGGCGCAATGCTTCGTGCACCAGAACCGCATTCGCCAGGCGGCAAGCTCGCTCGGCGCCGCGGTCTACTGCATCAACGAGAGTGTGAAATACGCGCGTGAGCGCAAACCGTTCGGCAAGGCGCTGGCCGAGAACCAGGCGATCCAGTTCCCGCTGGTCGAGCTTGCGACCCAAGCCGAGATGCTGCGCCTCTTGATCCGCAAGACCGCCTGGGAGATGGACCAGCTCAATGAGGAGCAAATCGAGCGCACCCTGTCCGACCGGGTCTCGATGTGCAATTATTGGGCAAACCGCCTCTGCTGCGAGGCCGCCGACCGCGCCATGCAGGTCCATGGCGGCATGGGCTATTCACGCCACAAGCCGTTCGAGCACATCTATCGCCACCATCGCCGTTATCGGATCACCGAAGGCAGCGAGGAGATCCAGATGCGGAAAGTGGCGGGATTCCTGTTCGGGTATATGGGGCCGGGGAAGCATTAGACGCTCGCACTGCTATCGTAGGGTGGGTTAGCGCTGCGATTGCGCGAAGCGCGATCGCAGGGCGTAACCCACCAGCGCCATCCGCGTGGATTGCAAAGAGGTGGGTTACGCCTACGGCTAACCCACCCTACGGCACCGCGGATCAATTCACCCGCCGATCCTTCCCCGCCCAATACGGCTCGCGCAGCTGCCGCCGCAGGATCTTGCCAGACGGATTCCGCGGCAGCGCAGGCAGGAATTCCACGCTCTTCGGCGTCTTGTAGCCGGCGATGCGCGTCCGGGTGAAGTTGATGATCTCGGTGGCAGTCGCCTGCTTGCCCGGCTTCATCACCACGATCGCCTTCACGGCTTCGCCCCATTTGTCGTCAGGCACGCCGATCACGGCGGCTTCCGCGACATCGGGGTGGTCGCACAGAGCGCTCTCGACCTCGGCCGGATAGATGTTCTCGCCGCCGGAGATGATCATGTCCTTGATGCGGTCATGGATGTAGAGATAGCCGTCCTCGTCCATGTAGCCGGCATCGCCGGTGCGCAGCCAGCCGTCGCTGCGCAGCGTGGATGCGGTCGCCTCCGGCAGGTTCCAGTAGCCGGCCATGTTGGAGCCCGAGCGCGTTGCGATTTCGCCGACCTGCCGCGGCGGCAGCGGCTTGCCGTCCGGATCCAGGATCGCGATCTCGACGCCCGGCAGCGCCTTGCCGGCCGAGCGCATCCGCTCCAGCCCCTCGACGTGATCCTCCGGCGGCAGCGCGACGATGGTGCCGGTGGTCTCGGTCATGCCGTAGAGCTGCACGAAGCCGCATTTGAAGACCTCGATGCATTCCTTCAGCAGCGCTGCGGGAATCGGCGAGGCGCCGTACAGCATGTATTTCAGCCGCGAGAAGTCGACCGTCCTGGCGCGTGGCTGCCGCACCACGAACTGCATCGCCGCCGGCACCATGAACAGTTTTGTGATGCCCGACTGCTCGAAGAAATCCAAAACCTTGGTCGGGTCGAACTCGCGCGCGATCACGCCGCGGGCGCCGTGATAGAGCCCCATGACGCCCCACCCCGAACCGCCGATGTGAAAGATCGGCATCGCCACCAGCGAGACATCGTCGGTCGACCACCGGTTCCACTCCGGCTTGTCCTCGGCATTGCCGGATTGCACCAGGTTGAGGAAGTTGGCATGCGACAACATCGCGCCCTTCGGCTTGCCCGTCGTGCCCGACGTGTAGAGCTGGATCGCGATGTCCGTGGTGTCGATCGGCACCTTCGGATCATCGCCGCTCTGCGCATCGCGCCATGCCGTAAAATCCGGCCATTCCGGCGCGCCGCCCTCGGTGGTGATGACGGTGCGCACGCTTGGTATCTGCTCCCTGATCTGGCGCACTTGAGTGATGAACTCCGGCCCGACGAACAGCACCGGCGCCCTGCAATCCGAGACGATGAAGGCGACCTCGGGCCCTGCCAGCCGCCAGTTCACCGGCGCCATCACGACGCCAGCCTTCATCGCACCCATCAGGAGCTCGAAATAGATGTCGCTGTTCTTGCCGAGATAGGCGATGCGGTCGCCCATCTTCACGCCCATCGCGAGGAGCGCGTTCGCGACCTTGTTGGACTTGGCGTCGAACTCGGCGAAGCTGGTGGTGCGGCCCTCGAATTCATAGGCGATGGCGCTGCCGCGGCTCTTTGCACGCTCGCGCACCATGTCGGCGAGGTTCGCCAGTTTCTGTATGGACATGTTTCTCCCGCAGGCGTTTGTTTTTATGCCCGGGAGTGTGGCGTCATCCGCCGGTGAAGACAAGATGGGCTCCGCTGTCGTCCCGGACAAGCGCGCGCCTCAAGCGCGCGCAGATCCGGACCCATAGCCACAGGAAGTTGTTTGGCGAAGACACGCAGTTACCTGTCTCGCGCCACGACTGCTCCCTGTGGTTATGGGTCCCCGCCCCCGTGCGCTTTGCGCACTAGGCGGGGACGACAACTGGGGGCGTGGTGAAAACGTCAGCCCCTTACATGTCCGCGCATTTGCAATGCGCCGTCATCCCCGCTTCGCGCGGTCCTTCTCGTTCTGCGCCATGATGCTCTCGCGCGCGGTCTTCCAGTCGTCGTCGCTCCAGTCGCGGAGCTGGTAGAAGTTGCCGCCCATGGCGAGCGCCTGGGCGCCGTCCATGGCGATGGTCTCGCCGTTGATCCAGTCGCAGCCGCCGGAGATCAGGAACACCGCGACGTTCTGCAGTTCCTCCATGGTGCCGACCCGGCCCATCGGGTTCATCGCCCTGGTGCGCGCGCCGGCTTCGTCACCGGGCTTGATGCGCTTGCTCATGCCCTCGGTCGGGATTTCGCCCGGGGCGATGGTGTTGAGGCGGATGCCGTGTCGTCCCCATTCGGTGGCAAGCGACATCGTCATGGCGTGGATCGCCGACTTGCTCATCGCCGAGGGCACCACGTAAGGCGAGCCGTTGCGCACCCAGGTCGTGGTGATCGAGACGACGTTGCCGGGCTGCTTCAAGGCGATCCAGCGCTTGCCGACCGCATGTGTCACGTAGAACGTGCCATGCATGACGATGTTGGCGACCGCATCGAAGCCGCGCGGCGAGAGCTCCTCGGTCCGCGAGATGAAATTGCCGGCCGCATTGTTGATGAGATCGGTGAGGGGGCCATCGCGGAAGATGCTCTCGATCATCTCCTCGACTGCGAGCGCGTTGCGGATGTCGACGCCGTGGCTGGTGACGCGGCCGCCGTAGAGATCCATCAGCTCGGTTGCGGTCTCGTCGCACACGATCTTGCGCCGACCGCAAATGTGCACCTCGGCGCCGAGCTGGAGAAAGCGCGCCGCCATCGATTTGCCGAGACCGGTGCCGCCGCCGGTCACGAGAATGCGTCGGCCCGCCAGAAGATTTTCCTTGAACATGGCTGTTTCCTCTGTCGCGATTGTCAGTTAATTGGTCGATTGACTAAATCCGGCCGCCGGCGTCCTGTAAAGCGGCACTGAACAAGAACAGGCAGGAACTAGGGGAGAATTCGTCCATGGAAGATCGCGTCTCGATCTCGATCTCGGAAGGCGTCGCCGATGTGCGCCTGGTGCGCGCCGACAAGATGAACGCGCTGGATCAGCCCATGTTCGAGGCCCTCGTCGCCGCAACCGACCGGCTGTCGAAGGCGAAGGGCGTGCGCGCCGTCGTGCTCTCGGGCGAAGGCCGCGCCTTCTGCGCCGGGCTGGACATGGGGCGTTTTGCCGCCATGAAGGAGAAGGGTGGCAACGGAATTCCGGGTGGCGAAAATCGCGATCTCACGGTGCGCACATATGGCAAGGCCAACTTCGCGCAACAGGCGGTGTGGGGCTGGCGCCAGCTACCGATGCCTGTGATCGCGGCCGTGCACGGCGTCGCCTTCGGTGGCGGCTTCCAGCTCTCGCTCGGCGCCGACATGCGCTTTCTCAGCTCGGATGCGCGCATGTCGATCATGGAGATCAAATGGGGCCTCGTCCCCGACATGGCGGGCACGCCGATCCTGGCCTCGCTGGTACGCGATGACATCCTGCGCGATCTCACCTACACCGGGCGCATCTTCTCCGCGCAGGAGGCGATGACCTACGGCCTCGCCACGCGCATCTGCGACGATCCGCGCGCTGCGGCGCTTGATGTCGCGCGCGAGATCGCAGGAAAAAGCCCCGATGCGATCCGCGCGGCCAAGCGGATGCTGAACAATCTCTCGGTCGATCCGGGCCCGGCGCTGCTCGCCGAATCCGTCGAGCAGCAGAAGCTGATCGGCAGCCCCAACCAGACCGAGGCCGTGCGCGCCAATCTGGAAAAGCGCGCGCCGAATTTTGCGGATTAGCTTTGGGTCATTCCGGGATGCGCCGTAGGCGCAGGCCCGGAATCCATCGAGCCGCATCGTTCGCTGTGAAATGGATTCCGGGTTCGATGCTGCGCATCGACCCGAAATGACGGCACAAACAACAACAAAGAAAAACAACAATGAGCCAAACGTCCCCCTTCCTCGGCATCGTCTCCGGCGAGCGCCGCCGCTCTCACGGCGAGGTCACTGAGCGCGCCGACCGCATCGCCTCCGGCCTCGCCAAGATCGGCGTCCGCCAGGGCGATTGCGTCTGCATGCTGATGCGCAACGACATCGCCTTCCTCGAAGCCGCCTACGCCGCGATGCGGCTGGGCGCCTATGGCGTGCCGATCAACTGGCACTTCAAACCGGAGGAGATCATCTACATCCTGAAGGATTCCGGCACCGCCGTCCTGATCGCTCATGCCGACATGCTGCACGGTTTGCGCGATGCGATTCCTGAGGGAGTCACCGTGCTCAGTGTGCCGACGCCGCCGGAAATCCGCTCCAACTACAAGATCGATCCGGATCATCTGACGAAGCCGGACTTCGCGATCGACTTCGAAGCCTGGCTCGCGCAACACCCGCCCTATGACGGCCCGATCGTGCCGCAGCCCATGAACATGATCTACACGTCGGGCACGACAGGCCATCCCAAGGGCGTCCGCCGTAACGCGCCGACGCCGGAGCAGCAGGCTGCCGGTGAGCGCATGCGTGCGATGATCTATGGGCTCAAGGCCGGCGCCCGCGCATTGCTGCCGGGGCCGCTCTATCATTCCGCGCCGAACTCGTTCGGCATCCGCGCCGGCAAGCTCGGTGGCGTCCTGGTGCTGATGCCGCGCTTCGAGGCGGAGGAATTCCTGCAGGCGATCGAGCACTACAAGATCGACACCATCTTCATGGTGCCGACCATGTTCATCCGCCTGATGAAGCTGCCCGAGGAGGTGCGCAGGACGTACGACGTCTCCTCGCTCCGCCACGTCATCCACGCCGCCGCGCCGTGCCCGGCCGACGTCAAGCGCGCCATGATCGAATGGTGGGGGCCGGTGATCTACGAGTTCTACGGCTCGACCGAATCCAGCGCCGTGACCTTCGCGACCTCCGAGGATGCGCTGAAGAAGCCCGGCACCGTCGGCAAGATCTCGCCGGGCGCCGAGCTGCGCTTCATCGGCGACGACGGACGCGTACTCGGCGTCGGCGAGATCGGCGAGATCTATTCGCGCATGGCCGAGATGGCCGATTTCACCTATCACAACAAGCCGGAGAAGCGCGCCGAGATCGACCGCGACGGCTTCATCACCTCCGGCGACGTCGGCTATATCGATGAAGACGGCTACGTCTTCATCTGCGACCGCAAGCGCGACATGGTGATATCAGGCGGCGTCAACATCTACCCGGCCGAGATCGAATCCGTGCTGCATGCGGTGCCCGGCGTGCATGATTGCGCCGTGTTCGGCATCCCCGACGCCGAGTTCGGCGAGGCGCTGATGGCGGTGGTGGAGCCGCAACCCGGGGTCACGCTCGCTGCTTCCGATGTCCGCGCCGCGCTGAAGGCGCATCTGGCCGACTACAAGGTGCCCAAGCACATCGAGATCCGCACCGGCCTGCCGCGCGAAGATTCCGGAAAAATCTTCAAGCGCCGCCTGCGCGATCCCTATTGGGAGCAGGCGGGGCGGAAGATCTAGCTACTTCGTAGCCCGGATGGAGCGAAGCGTAATCCGGGATCTCTCGCCGTGGAAAAATCATCCCGGATTACGCTTCGCTCCATCCGGGCTACGCCCCGCGCGCTGGAAGCGTCCTAGCACGGACAAATTCCGAGCCTATATGGATGGGATCATCCACCTCCGGATCGTCCCATGGCCCCCGTTTCCATCCTGCTCAACATCCTCTGGATCCTCATCGGCGGCGCCTGGATGGCGTTCGGCTGGCTGATCGCGGCCGTTGTCATGGCGATCACCATCATCGGCCTGCCCTGGGCGCGGGCGGCGTTCAACATCGCCGTCTACACGCTGCTGCCGTTCGGCTCCCGGGCGGTCAACCGCTACGATGTCACCGGCGTCGAGGATATCGGCACCGGCCCGCTCGGGGTGATCGGCAATATCATCTGGTTCGTGCTCGCCGGCTGGTGGCTCGCACTCGGTCACCTCCTGACCGCGCTCGTCCTCGCCGTCACCATCATCGGTATCCCGTTCGCCTGGGCTCATCTGAAGCTCGCCGGCATCGCGCTCTGGCCGATCGGCAAGGTGATCGTGCCGGCTTAGGACGTTGCCTCAACATCGGCGCTCGGCGGCAGAGCGGAGCCGTGTGGCGCCGTCGCGGACTCAATCGCGCGGGCTACTTCTTTTTTGGTGTCAACCAGTCCTCGTCTTCCAGGGACGGTGCTTGTTTCTGCTGTTCCAGGATTTTTCTGTACTCCTCCGGGATCACCTGGCTGCGAGATGCTTCATGCAGCGTGTGCGGGAACCAGGTCGCAATGCCGGGGAAGGCAATCATCAGGCCAACGCAGATCACCTGCAGCACCATGAACTGGAACATGCCAGCGTAGATCGTTCCGAGACTCCAGCCCTTGACCACCTGCTTGAGATAGTACGCTGACATGGCGACGGGCGGCGACAGGAAGGCGGTCTGCAGCACCACCGCAACCAACGCTCCGAACCATATGAGGTCGATGCCCATGCCTTTCACGACAGGATAGAAGATCGGCAGAAACACCAGGATGATGGCCGGCCACTCAAACGGCCACCCCAGCAGGAAAATGAGAAGGAGCACGACAATCAGCATGAGGCTCGGCGGCAACTGCAGGCCGAGCATCGTCTCGGTGATCCAGTTCGCTGAGCCAAGGCGGGCGAACACCGCACCGAAAATGTTCGACGTGACCGCCAGCAGGAGGACCATGCTCGACGTCGCCATCGTCGAGATCAGCGCCCGTTGCAGTCCGCTGAGCGAGAACCTGCGATATGCGATGGCCAGGATCAGCGCGCCGACGCTGCCGATGCCGGCGGCCTCCGTCGGCGTCGCAAGCCCCCCGATGATCGAGCCGAGCGTCGCCGTGATGAGCCCGAGCAGCGGCAGCGTGCCGACGGCCACCTCGCGTGCAATGTATCCAGCGGAGTAGATCCGCTCATCCTTTGGCACTGGCGGCCCGAGCTTGGGATTGATGAAGGAGCGGCCCATCAGATAGATGATGTAGACGCCGGCCAGCAGAAAGCCCGGTCCGAAGGCTGCAGCATAGAGATCGGCGACCGAAACCCCGAGCACCGGCCCCATCACGATCAGCATGACCGACGGGGGAATGAGAATACCGAGCGTGCCGCCCGCCGTGATGGTGCCCGCTGAAAGCTTGGCATCATAGCCCGCCTTCGTCATGATTGGCGATGCCATGATGCCAAGAACGGTGACGGCTGCGCCGACGATGCCTGTCGCCATCGCGAACACGGTCGAGGTCAGGATGACGACGAGGAAGAGTGCGCCGCGCACCGGCGCAAGCAGCATGCGGAACGCGGTAAAAAGGCGCTCCATGAGTCCCGCCTGCTCGGTGATGAAGCCCATGAAGATGAACAGCGGTACGGCGGCGAGAAGTTCTTCCTTCATCATGCCGATGGTCTGGAAGTAACCAAGCTCGAAGACCGTCCCGCCCATGCCCCAGTAGCCGAACGAGAAGGCGAGAAACAGCAACGTGAACGAGATCGGCACACCGATGAAGATCGCGCCCAGCAGCACCAGCAGCATGATGAGGCCGATGAGCGCTTCTGCGGTCATATCTCGACTTTCTCCTTATGCTCCAGCTCGACGCCGGTGCGCGCCATGTAGATGCTCTTGATCAACTCGGACACGCCCTGGACCAGCAGCAGGAGGCAGGCGAGCGGCACGACGAATTTGAACGGCCACAGCACGGGCCGCCAGGGAGTCTGGTCCGAAGTCTCGTTGATCAGCCAGGCGTAGTGAAATTCGTTCCAGCTGATCAGGAACAGCATGATCAGGCTCGGGAAGAAGAAGACGACATAGGAGATCGTATCGATCCAGCCCTTCCTACGGATCGAGAACTTCTCCCAGAAGAAGTCGGTACGGATATGAGCACCCTTGTGCAGCGCGTAAGCGGCGCCAAGCATGAAGAGCGAGCCGTACAGCATGTAGGTTGCGTCGTAGGCCCATATGGTCGGCGCGTTGAACAGGTAACGCGCTCCAACCTCATAGGCGACGGCGAGAACCAGCGGCACCGAGAGCCACGAGATGATCGTGCCGGTCCGGTCGGTGAAGCCGTCGATCATCCTGATGATAGCCAGAAGCGCCGGTGGCTGCCCGCCTGTTATCTCAGCCATGCCTCGCCCCTTTCGCCGATCATTCGTGCGGCGCAAAGCAGGCCGCCTGCGTGCGAATTGAGGGCGGTCAAATCGGCCGCCCTCGGAGGAGTCCTATTTCTCGGTTGGGAAATAGTAGTTCGCCATGAAGGAGTATGGCGGGAAGTAAGACCTCTTGTACGGCACCACAGCGCTGGCATACGCCTTCTGCGAGTCGTGCACCTTCTTGAAGAACGGGTTCCTGGCGCCCTCGGCGGCCGCGATCTCGTCCCACTTCTTGATGAAGGCCAGCAGGATCTCCGTCGGCGTGCGGAGGATCTGTACGCCGTGCTTCTGCTGCATCTCAATCAGCGCATCGGCGTTCTGGCGCTGCCACTTGGTCCACCAGACGAGGAATGTCTCGTTGGCCGCCGACTTGATGATCTCCTGATGTTGCGGGCTGAGCTCCTTCCACACATCGCCGTTGATGACGAGCTCGCCGACCGTCACGTTCTCATGCAAGCCGGGTGAATAGTGATACTTCCACACGTTGTGGAAGCCGAGCTGCATGTCCTCGATGCCGCCGACCCATTCGGCGCAATCGATCACGCCGCGTTGCGCGGAGGGAATGATTTCTCCGCCCGGCATGTTGACCACCGTGAAGCCGAGCGCCTGCCACACTTCGCCGGCCATGCCGGTCTGGCGGCATTTCATGCCCTTCATGTCCTCGACCGTCTGGATCGGCTTCTTGAACCAGCCGAACGCCTGCGGCCCTGCAGGCAGGATTGGAAACACGACGAGGTTGAGCTTGAGCTCCTTCTGATAAAACTCGTTGTAAAGCTCGAGGCCGCCGCCGTGATAGAGCCAACCCATCACGTCCATGAAGTCCATGCCGAAGGTGCCGCCGGGACCGCCGGTGAACAGGATCGCGGTCTTGTTCTTGCCGGTCCAGTAGCCGGCCCACGCATGCGCTCCGTCGAGCACCTTCTTGTTGGTTGCGTCCAGCACCTCGAACGCCGGCACGACCTGGCCGGCGGGCATCGCCTCGATCTTCAGCGCGCCGGCTGACAGCTTGTTCACTCGATCGACGAAATAGGTGAAGTTGTCATAGAGCGTGAGCGACGCCGGCCATGTGGCCTGCATCTTCAACACCTTCGTCTGCGCCATGACTGTTGTGGTGGATACGACAAACGCCGAAGCGATCAGGGCAACGGCGACCAGTCCCAGAAACATGCGTTTCATGAGCCATCTCCTCCCTTGGACAACGTGACCGCGGCGAACTATTCTCTTCGTTGTTCTTGGTCGCCAAGTCTTCAAACCACGTCTGTCATCATTCTGCCACCATCGCCGCAAGTTGTCATCTTGCTTTCTGGCGGTAGCAAGCGCTGGAATTGGACATGGTCGAGACGTCAGCTCTTTGACCCTTCGGCGACGAACCTCCATTCGTTTGTTACGCTGGCTGTCGGTGGCAAACCAGACGCCGGGGGCGCCTTTGGCTGCGGCGGGACGCGGCCAGGCGATGCGGCGCACACCATGCCTCGCGTTGCCCGACGGGCAAAACACGCCAATGCAGGTCAAGTGGCGGGAGTGCAAATATTCTGATTGACCGAATTCGCTGTTTCGGGTAAACCGCAGCACATCCCGGCTCGTCAAAGGGACGTTTCGCGATCGTCACGATACGTAGGCCAGGATGCGATGGACGCGGCAGCGCCGGCGCGTGACGGGATGGCAGGGCGGGCAAACCCGTGAGCCATCGCGATCCGCGGCACGACACGGTGTGGTCACAACGTTGCTTTTCGGCATTGGGGGCGAGCACGCGCGAGCTTCCGACAGTCCGGGAGAGACGTCCGCGGACGGCAAAAGCGTGTGGTCCTGACGCCCGGGGTCTGTGCGTCAAGGCTTGCGGTGGTGAAGCGGCCCGACCGGGTGCGCGCATCAGTGATCCGCAAGGCGACGGGGGCAATAGTGCATCGCTCCCCGGGGAGAGCGCGCCATAAGCCGTAAAACCATTGCGCAGGGAAGGCCGGGATGTTCCGGCATCACCTGTGGTCACCCCGCGTGCGTCTTGTCGCGTGCGGACCTTGGTGCCAGCCGGCGCCCGGCCTTCCCTGCGCCCTTGCTTCTCGCTGAGGGCGAAACGGACAGCAAAACTTCGGGCGGACCACGCCGCGAGACCGCGGAGGCGTTTTTATTTCCAGAACTAGCTCATCTCGTGCCCCGGACGCAGCGCAGCGCTTCTTCAGCGATGCGCTGCAGAGCCGGGGCCCATATTGCAGCAATGTGCCCTGCGGCTCTTGGATCCCGGCTCGGCGCAACAACGCTTGCGGCGTTGCTGCTTGTCCGGGACACGCGATCATCACCCCGGCCCTGCCGCGCCGCCATCAAGTTCATCTTGCACTGCGGTAGCTCGTAGGATGGGTAGAGCGCAGCGAAACCCATCATCTGTTCGCCGATTGCCATGCTCAGGCTATTCGCCTTCTCTTCAAGAAAAGCATCAAGGCAAAGATTGAGTATGCAAGGCCACACCCCACCATCACAATGAGGTAATGCAGCGCCGTGAATGCGTTTGTCGGCTCACCCGCGGCGTCCGGATCTATTGTGCTCCATAGACCAATGAACGCTGGCAACGCTGCGAGCAAACATCCAAAGACGCACAGGTGGATGATCCATGGTGGGCCTTGCGTCCGCAGAGCAGATAGTCCGCCCACCATTGTCACGAAAATGGGGGCGAGCCAAATCCAATCGAAGACGATCAAGAAGGGGCGCGCCATTTAGTCGAACTGCTCCGAATATGAACGACCTTGCCGTTTTGCTTGTTTCGCGGCAGTTCAATCTACAGTTCTGGTGCCATTCAGCCAAGTGCGCGGCGTCCGCTTGTAGCCCGAGCAAGCTCGTGGAATGGGTAGAGCGTCAGCGAAACCCATCAACCTGTCCGCCGATGACGCAACGTGATGGGTTTCGCAGCGCTCTACCCATCCTACGCATTTCGAGATAGCGGAGCCTATTTTTCAGCGCCATGGCTCGTGGTCTGCGCCCCAATCCCTCGCGCTGCCCGTCGGGCAAAACACGCCAAATGCAGGTCAAGGGGCGGGAGTGCAAAATATTCTGATTGACCGAATTCGTTGTTTCGGTTAAACCGTAGCGCATCCCAGCCCGTCAAAGGGACGTTTCGCGATCGTCACGATACGTAGGCCGGGATGCGATGGACGCGGCAGCGCCGGCGCGTGACGGGGTGGCAGGGCGGGCTGAGGCCCGTGAGCCGTCGCGATCCGCGGTACGACACGGCGCGGTCACAGCGTTTCTTTTCGGCATTGGGGCGAGCACGCGCGAGCTTCCGACTGTCTGGGGAGGGACGTCCGCGGACGGCAAAAGCGTGTGGTCCTGACGCCCGGGGTCTGTGCGTCAAGGCTTGCGGTGGTGAAGCGGCCCGACCGGGTGCGCGCATCGATTATCCGCAAGGCGACGGGGGCAATAGTGCATCGCTCCCCGGGGAGAGCGCGCCATAAGCCGTAAAACCATTGCGCAGGGAAGGCCGGGATGTCCGGCATCACCTGTGGTCACCCCGCGTGCGTTTTTCGCGTGCGGACCTGGGTGCCAGCCGGCGCCCGGCCTTCCCTGCGCCCTTGCTTCTCGCTGAGGGCGAAACGGACAGCAAAACTTCGGGCGGACCACGCCGCGAGACCGCGGAGGCGTTTTTATTTCCAGAACTAGCTCATCTCGTGCCCCGGACGCAGCGCAGCGCTTCTTCAGCGATGCGCTGCAGAGCCGGGGCCCATATTGCAGCAATGTGCCCTGCGGCTCTTGGATCCCGGCTCGGCGCAACAACGCTTGCGGCGTTGCTGCTTGTCCGGGACACGCGATCATCACCCCGGCCCTGCCGCGCCGCCATCAAGTTCATCTTGCACTGCGGTAGAAAAATATCGCACACTCCTCCGGACCGGGCCGCCAAAGGCGCGAGCAGGGGAGCGAGCCATGTCCCTCCAGACCGTATCATCCGACGCCACTGAGCATCGTCCCAACCGCCCTGAGGATGTCCAGGCGATGGAGGCCGATGCGCGGTTGCGGGACGACATCCGCCTGCTCGGGCGCATTCTCGGCGACACCGTGCGCGATCAGGAGGGTCCTGATGTGTTCGACCTGGTCGAGCGTATCAGGCAGACCTCGATCCGGTTCCACCGCGACGAGGACCGACTCGCCCGCCGCGAGCTCGAGCAGATCCTCGACAGCATGTCGATCTCCGAGACGGTGCGGATCATCCGTGCCTTCAGCTATTTCTCGCACCTCGCCAACATCGCCGAGGACCAGAACAACATCCGCCAGATGCGCGCCCGCGGCGCGGGCAAGAACGGCGGCTCCGGCGTGCTGGCGGAAACGCTCGCCCACGCCAAGGCGGCCGGCATCGGCCCCGACCAGCTCCGCAACTTCTTCAAGACCGCGCTGGTCAGCCCGGTGCTGACCGCGCACCCGACCGAGGTCCGCCGCAAGAGCACCATGGACCGCGAGATGGAGATTGCAGCCCTGCTCGACCGCCGCGAGCGCGTCGCGCTGACCGCGGAGGAGGCAGATGCCAGCGACGAGCAGCTCCGCCGCGAGGTGCTGACGCTGTGGCAGACCAATCTGCTCCGCCGGACCAAGCTCACCGTGCTGGATGAGGTCGCCAACGGCCTGTCGTTCTATGACTACACCTTCCTGCGCGAGGTGCCGCGGCTCATCAACGCGCTGGAGGATCGGCTGGAGGAGAGCGGCGAGCAGGCGGCCGGCGACCTTGCCTCGTTCCTGCGCATGGGCAGCTGGATCGGCGGCGACCGCGACGGCAATCCCTTCGTCACCGCCGACGTGATGCGCGGCACGCTGCGGCTGCAGTCGAGCCGGGTGATGCAGTTCTATCTCAACGAGCTGCACGTGCTCGGCGCGGAGCTGTCGATCGCGGCCCACCTTGCCGACGTCTCCGAAGAGCTGCGCAACTTGGCGGAGCGTTCGCCGGACACCTCGCCGCATCGGAGCGGCGAGCCTTATCGCCTGGCGGTATCAGGCATCTACGCGCGCCTGACCGCGACGGCCGAAAAGCTCGAGGTCGAGATCACGCGCCGGCCGGTCGGCAAAGCGGCGCCTTACGACAGCGTCAGGGAGCTGCAGGCCGATCTCGACGTGCTGCACCGCTCGCTGATCTCCAACAACGCCCGTGTCATCGCGCGCGGCCGGCTGCGGCTCTTGCGCCGCGCGGTGGACTGCTTCGGCTTTCACCTCGCCCGGCTCGACATCCGCCAGAACTCGGCCGTCCATGAGCGCACCATCGCCGAGCTGATGGACGCCGCCAATCCCGGCATGTCCTATCTCGCGCTCGGCGAGGACGCGCGTATCTCGCTGCTGACGAACGAGCTGCGCTCGACGCGCGCGCTGGTCTCGCCCTTCGTCAAATACAGCGACGAGACCATGGGCGAGCTCAACGTGTTCCATGCCGCCGCGGAAGCGCATGCGAAATTCGGCTCGGACGCCATTCCTCAATGCATCATCTCGATGTGCAAGGGCATGTCGGACATGCTCGAGGTCGCCGTGCTCCTGAAGGAGGTCGGCCTCGTCCATCCCTCCGGCCGCAGCGCCATCAACATCGTGCCGCTGTTCGAGACCATCGAGGATTTGCAGGCTTCGAGCAGCATCATGGACCGCATGCTGTCGTTGCACGATTATCGCCGGCTAGTCGACAGCCGCGGCAGCGTGCAGGAGGTCATGCTTGGGTACTCCGACAGCAACAAGGACGGCGGCTTCGTCACCTCGGGCTGGGAGCTCTACAAGGCCGAGATCGGCCTCGTCGAAGTGTTCGAGCGGCACCACGTGCGCTTACGTCTGTTCCACGGCCGCGGCGGCTCCGTGGGGCGCGGCGGCGGGCCGAGCTATGACGCCATCATCGCGCAGCCCGGCGGCGCGGTGAACGGCCAGATCCGCATCACCGAGCAGGGCGAGATCATCTCGTCGAAATATTCCAACACCGAGGTCGGCCGCAACAATCTGGAAATCCTCGCCGCGGCGACGCTGGAGGCAAGTCTGCTGCATCCGCGCCAGAGCGCGCCGCGCCGCGAATATCTGACCGCGATGGACGAACTCTCGAACCTCGCCTTCAAGGCCTATCGCGGCCTCGTCTACGAGACCGAAGGCTTCGTCGAGTACTTCTGGTCGTCCACCGTCATCAACGAGATCGCCACGCTCAACATCGGCAGCCGTCCGGCTTCGCGCAAAAAGACCCGCGCGATCGAGGATCTGCGCGCGATTCCCTGGGTGTTCTCGTGGGCGCAATGTCGCCTGATGCTGCCGGGCTGGTACGGCTTCGGCAGCGCGGTCGAGCAGTGGATCGCGGAGCATCCAGAGCAGGGCATGCCGTTCCTGAAAGAGCTCTACCAGGAATGGCCGTTCTTCCGCATGCTGCTGTCGAACATGGACATGGTGCTAGCCAAGAGCTCGATCGCGATCGCGTCGCGCTATGCCGAGCTGGTGCCGGACGAGGCCTTGCGCGAAAAAATCTTTGGCCGCATCCGCCGCGAATGGCATTCCTGCATCGAGACGCTGCTCGACATCATGGGTCAGGACCGTCTGCTCCAGGGCAACCCGCTGCTGGAGCGCTCCGTGCGCCACCGCTTCCCCTATCTCGATCCGCTCAACCACGTGCAGGTCGAGCTCTTGAGAGAGCACCGCGCGCAGAACCCCGACGAGCAGGTGCTGCGCGGGATCCAGCTGACCATCAACGGCATCTCGGCGGGGTTGAGGAATACGGGGTAGGGCGAATTGCGAATTGCGAGTAGCGAATAGAAACCCTATTCGCCATTCGCCACTCCCGATTCGCGCAATCTCACACCGGATCCCAGGTGAAGATGTCGGCCGAACGATCGAGCTTGTAGAACGAGCCCTTCAGCGCCGGCATGCCGTGTTCCGCGATCGACTGCGGAGTCCAGCCTTCGTTCCGCTGCACCGAGCGGATCGGACGGTTCTGGCTGAACAGGAAGATCTCGTTCATGCGCACGCCAAAGATCTGGCCGGTGACGTCCTTGGCGGAATCGCCGAGCAGGTAGCCGCAGAGCGGGGCGATCTTCTCCGGGCCCATCTGCTTGATCTTCTCGACACGCGCCTTCTCGGCGTCGGTCTCGGTCGGGATGGTGCCGATCATGCGGGTCCAGGCGAACGGCGAGACGCAGTTGGAGCGGACGTTGAAGCGGCCCATGTCGAGCGCGATCGACTTCGACAGCCCGACGATGCCGAGCTTGGCCGCCGCGTAATTGGCTTGGCCGAAATTGCCGATCAGGCCGGAGGTCGAGGTGAAGTGCACGAACGAGCCCGACTCCTGCTCGCGGAAGATGCGCGCCGCGGCGTGGCTGACGTAGAACGAGCCCATCAGATGTACCTTGATGACGGCTTCGAACGCTTCCACGCTCATCTTGTGGAAGATCATGTCGCGCAGGATGCCGGCATTGTTGACGACGCCGTCGAGCCGGCCGAAATGATCGGTCGCGGTCTTCACGATCTTGCTGGCGGGAATGGCTTCCGCGACGCTCTCGAAATTGGCGACCGCCGTGCCGCCGCGCTTCTTGATCTCCTCGACCACCTCCTCGGCGGGCGCGGCGTTCGCGCCGGCGCCGTCGGCGGCTCCGCCGGGATCGTTGACGACGACCTTGGCGCCCTCGGCGGCGCACAGAAGCGCAATCTCGCGCCCGATGCCACGGCCTGCGCCGGTGACGATGATGACCTTGTCTTGCAGTGATTTGCTCATGTGGGTTCTCCGCTATGGGTTCCGGCGTTTCTTACCTCGCCCCGCTTGCGGGGAGAGGTCGGATCGCATCGAAGATGCGATCCGGGTGAGGGGGTACAGGTCTCGCGGCCATCTCATCCGTGGAGAGAGGCCCCTCACCCCAACCCTCTTCCCGTAAGAACGGGGAGAGGAGAGGCGAGCGGCGCATTACCTCTCGTTCGTAAACACGATCGTGCCACTCGCGGCGAACATGCCGCCGACACCATGGCACACCGAAATCTTCGCGTTCGGCACCTGTGCCGGCGCGATGCCGCGCATCTGGCGCACGCTCTCCTGCAGCGCGTACATGCCGTACATGCCCGAATGCATGTAGGACAGGCCGCCGCCATTGGTGTTGAGCGGCAGTTTCCCGCCGGGACGCGTGTTGCCGTCGGCGATGAACTGGCCGGTCTCCTCATAGGGCATGAAGCCGAGATCGCCGAGGCCGAACAGCGGCAGATGCGCGAACGCGTCGTAGATCATGAGATGGTCGACGTCGCCGTGGGCGATGCCGGCTTCCTTGAACGCCAGCGGCCCGGCGGTCTTGAACGCACGCGAGGAGTTGAACGTCTCCATCTGGCTGACCATCGGCGTCTCGACGCTCTCGCCGGTGCCCATGATGTAGACCGGCTTGCGCGGAAAATCCCTGGCGCGGTCGGCCGAGGTCAGGATCAGCGCGCCGCCGCCGTCAGTGACGAGGCAACACTGCAGAAGCCGGAACGGATAGGCGATCATGCGCGAGTTGAGGACGTCGGCGACCGTGATCGGCTCCTTCATCATCGCGCGCGGATTCTTCGTCGCCCATTCCCGCTGCACCACCGCGACCGAAGCCAGCTGCTCGTGGGTGATGCCGTAGGTCTTCATGAAGCGCAGCACGGGAATCGGGAACATGCTGGGCGGGCCGTAGACGCCGAAAGGAGCCTCGAACTGGCCGTTGAGGCTGTCGGCCGGCGTCGAGCGCGGCAGTTTGCCGATCATCGACTTGCCGCTCTCGGCGTGGGTGATCAGCACCGTCTTGCACAGACCCGCCTCGATCGCCGCCGCGGCGTGGCGGACATGCAGCATGAAGGAGCAGCCGCCGACCGAGGTGCCGTCCACCCAGGTTGGCTTGATGCCGAGATAGTGGCAGACCTGCTGCGGCGTTTCGACCGCGGTGGCAAAGCCGTCGATGTCGGACAGCTTTAGCCCGGCATCGGCAATGGCGTTGAGCGCGGCATCCGCGTGCAGCTGGAGCTGCGAGGCGTTGGGGATGACACCGAGCTCGGTGGTCTCGGCCGCGCCGACGACGGCAACCTGGTTCTTGCGCATGGCCTTACCCCTTCGCCGGGCGGAAGACGGGAAGGGTGATCTTGTCGTCGAGCTCCTGGAACGCGACCTCGAGCTTCATGTCGAGCTCGAGCGCCTCGGGTGTCTGCGGGCAGTCGATGATGTTGCTCATCATCCGCGGGCCCTCGTCGAGCTCGACCACCGCGATGGCGTAAGGCGGCGTGAAGCCCGGCGCGGCCGGACGATGGTTGATCACGTAGCTGTAGAGAAAGCCCTTGCCGCTGGCCTTGAAGATGCTGACCTTGCGCGAGGCGCAGGAGGGGCAGAACGGGCGCGGCGGGAAGTAGACATGGGCACAGGCATCGCAGCGCTGCAGGCGCAATTCGCCGGCCTTGGTGCCGTCCCAAAAGTGCTGGGTCTCCGGCGTCGGTTTCGGTCGCGCGCGCTGCGGTTCGGCCATGTGGGCGGCTCCTCCCAAAAGCAGGCCTCGCGCCCGCCGGTTTCGAACTTGATGCGACAATCGACCATGGCGCGTCAACGGTCCAGCAATGCGCATGCATGCCATCATGCGCACAATGCTTGTGTCGAGCTGAGCCAGCGCTATAGATTGCGCGCGAAATATTCCGTGAGACAGACATGCCTGATTTTCCGACACTGGCGCAGCTTGCCGAAGACCTCGAAAGCGGCCGCATCACCTCCCGCAAATTGGTCGAGGCCTGCCTCGCCAGGATCGCCGACCCCGCGGGCGAGGGCCAGCGCGCCTTCATCCATGTCGACAAGGACGCCGCGCTCGCCGCCGCCGATGCGATGGATGCCTTGCGCAAGGCCAAGGCGGCGCCGTCGCGCTATGCGGGCATCCCGGTCTCGATCAAGGATCTGTTCGACATCAAGGGCCAGGTGACGCGCGCCGGCTCGCGCGCGCTGGATGACTCAGCCCCTGCCGAGCACGATGCCGCGACGGTGGCGCGGCTGCGCAAGGCCGGCTTCGTCGTGATTGGCCGCACCAACATGACCGAGTTCGCCTATTCCGGCATCGGCATCAATCCGCATTTTGGCACGCCGAAGGGGGTCTGGAACCGGTCCGAAGGCCACGTGCCGGGCGGCTCGTCCGCCGGCGCGGCGGTGTCCGTGCTCGACGGCATGGCGCATGGCGCGCTCGGCACCGACACCGGCGGCTCCTGCCGGATTCCGGCCGCCTTCAACGGCATCGTCGGCTACAAGCCGACGCAGCGGCGCGTGCCGCTCGACGGCTCGGTGCCGCTGTCGTTCTCGCTCGACAGCATCGGGCCGCTGGCGCGATCGGTCAGCTGCTGTGCCATACTCGATGCCGTGCTCGCGGGCGAGCCGATCGTCGCCTTGAGGCCGCGGCCGATCCAGGGCATGCGCCTCGCGGTGCCCACCACGATCGCGCTCGATGACCTCGACGCCGAGGTAGCCAAGACCTTCGAGCGCGCGCTGAAGACGCTGTCCGATCACGGTGCCATCGTCGAGCGTATCGAGATGGCGGAGTTCCACGACGTCGGCCCGATGAATGCCAAGGGCGGCTTCGCGGCCTCCGAGAGCTATGCCTGGCACCGCTATCTCATCACGGCCAAGGGCGACGTCTACGATCCCAGGGTCGCTGTGCGCATCATGCGCGGCGAGGCGCAGAGCGCGGCCGACTACATCGACCTGCTCAACGAACGCCGCTCGCTGATCGCGCGCGTCAATGCGCGCATCGCGCCCTATGACGCGCTGGTGCTGCCGACCACGCCCAACACACCGCCGAAGATCGCCGACCTCGCCGACGATCAGGCGTTCACCCGCGAGAACATCCGCGCCTTGCGCAATTGCAGCCTGATCAACCTGATCGACGGTTGCGCCATCTCGCTGCCCTGTCATCGCGAGGGCGAGGTTCCCGTCGGCCTGATGCTGGCGGGCGCAGGCGGCTCGGACCGCCGTATCTTCGAGCTTGCTGCCGGCATGGAGGCCGTCATTCGTGTTTGATCTCACGTTCACCGTCGATGCCCAGGACACCACCACGCCGCTGACGCTGGCGATCGACCAGCTGGTCATCGCCGGCTGGACCGGCCGCGACACGGTCGCGCGCGACAAGCACATCGCCGAGCTGGAGGAGATGGGCATCGCCCGCCCAGCCTCGACGCCGATCTACTATCGCGCCTCGGCGCGCCGGCTGACCCAGGAGGACAGCATCGAATGCACCGGTGGCGATTCCTCCGGCGAGGTCGAATTCGTGCTCATCGGCTGGCAGGGCCGCATCTTCGTCGGCTGCGGCTCCGATCACACCGACCGCAAGGTCGAGGCCTACAGCGTCACGGTCTCCAAGCAGATGTGCGACAAGCCGATCGCCTCGACGCTGTGGGAGTTCGAGGACGTCATCGGTCATTGGGACAAGATGATCCTGCGCTCCTACGCCACCATCAAGGGCGAGCGCGTGCTCTACCAGGAGGGCACGTTGGATGCGATGCTGCCGGTCGCCGACCTCATCGCGCGCGGCTTTGACGGTGGCAAGTTCCCAGACGGCTGCGCCATGTTCGGCGGCACGTTCGCCGCCAAGGGCGGCATCCGCCCGGCCGACCGCTTCGACTTCGAGCTGGAAGACCCCGTGCTGAAGCGAACGATCAGGCACGGCTACGACGTGGCGACGTTGCCGGTGAGGGGGTAACTCGCGCCACAAGCGACGGCCTCGTAGGGTGGGCAAAGCGAAGCGTGCCCACGTATTGCGAAGACGTGGGCAGGGCGCAAGAGCGCCTTTGCCCACCCTACGAAACTGCCGGTGAGGGGCTGATCTCTCTCCGCGGAACCAGTCTGGATTGCTTCGTCGCAAGGGCTCCTCGCAATGACGGGAGAGATACGGAAATCGGGTGGCCGTGGCGGTCGCCGTCTGCCACACCCCGTCATTCCGGGGCGCGCCCACTTGGGCGCGAGCCCGGAATCCATACTCCCGATCGTGGTTATGGATTCCGGGCTCGCGACTTCGTCGCGCCCCGGAATGACGGATGTGAATGGGATGATTGCTATGGCCATCGCGAAACGCGTTTCCGCACCAGACTCCGTTCCCAACCTCGCCGACCATGTCGACGCCCTCGACTGGCCGCAGATCACCGCCGAGCTCGACACCCAGGGCTGCGCCGTCCTGAAGAACCTGCTGACGCCTGACCAATGCCGCGCCATCGCCGCGCTCTACCCGGACGATGCGCACTTCCGCAGCCGCATCGTGATGGGCCGCCACGGCTTCGGCCGCGGCGAGTACAAGTACTTCGCCTATCCGCTGCCCGATCTGATCGCGCAGCTGCGCCCGGCGCTCTACGCGCATCTTCAAGCCGTCGCCAATCGCTGGAACGAGGCGATGGGGATCGACATCCGCTATCCCGCCGCACACGCGGCGTTCCTGAAGCGCTGCCACGATGCCGGGCAGGCGCGGCCGACGCCCCTGCTGCTGCAATATGAGGCCGGTGATTACAATTGCCTGCACCAGGACCTCTATGGCGAGCACGTGTTCCCGCTCCAGGTCGCGATCCTGCTCTCCGAGCCCGGACGCGACTTCACCGGTGGCGAGTTCGTGCTGACCGAGCAGCGCCCGCGCATGCAGTCCCGCGCCGAGGTGGTGCCGCTGGCACAGGGCGATGCGGTCGCCTTCGCTGTGCATCATCGTCCGGTGCAGGGGACACGCGGCACCTACCGCGTTAATCTCCGCCACGGCGTCAGCCGGATCAGGTCCGGCCAGCGCCACACGCTGGGTGTGATTTTTCACGATGCCAAATGAGCGGAGCCGTTGACGGCTGATTTGTTCGATAGCGTCGCAGAAGCCCAACCGTCGCGCGAAAACATCGCCGATGGGGCCGTGCTGCTGCGCGGCTTCGTCAAGCCGATCGAGAGCGGGCTGATCGACGCCGTGCGCGCCATCGTGGCGCAATCGCCGTTCCGGCGGATGACGACGCCGGGCGGCCATCTGATGTCGGTGGCGATGACCAATTGCGGCGAGCGCGGCTGGATCACGGATCACACCGGCTATCGCTATGATCCCATCGATCCGCGCACCGGTGCGCCATGGCCGGCGATGCCGCCGCTGTTGGCCGATCTCGCCCGCGGCGCCGCGGAGCAGGGCGGCTTTGAAGGCTTTGCGCCCGATGCTTGCCTCGTCAACCGCTACGAGCCCGGCACGCGGCTGTCGCTGCACCAGGACAAGGACGAGCTGGACTATTCCGCGCCGATCGTCTCGGTCTCGCTCGGCCTGCCCGCGACCTTCCTGTTCGGCGGCCTCGCGCGCAATGACAAGCCGCGCCGCTTCCGCCTCGTCCATGGCGACGTCGTGGTCTGGGGCGGGGCCAGCAGGCTCGTCTATCACGGCGTCGCACCGCTCGCCGACGGCGAGCATCCGCTGCTCGGCCGGAAGCGGATCAATCTGACCTTCCGCAGGACGCGCTGACGCGTTTCCTCGCCGCCTTCGCTCGTCTAAGCTTCGGGCGGGGAGGCGGCGACATGACCACCACACAGAACTCGGCCGGCACGGGCACGGCGAACCGCACGGGGCTTTATCTCGCAGGCCTGCAATTGGTGTTCACGCTGGGCTGGACGATCTACGTCGTCTACCTGCCAAAGCTGGCCGCAGAGGTCGGCATCGCGCCGTCCGCCGTGATCCTCATCCTGATGCTGGATCAGGCGATCTTCACCATTGCCGACACCGCGATGGGAGTAGCCGCCGACAAGCTCGCGCCCCATGTCGGCAGGCTCGGCCTGTTCGTCTCCCTCGTGACCGCGATCTCCTGCGGCGCCTTCGTCGCGCTCCCCTTCGTCGCCGGAGCCGGCGCGGCGGCGCAGGGCTGGTTCATCGCGCTGATCGTGGTCTGGTCGATCACGTCCTCCGCGTTGCGGGCGCCGCCGCTGACCTTGCTCGGCAAGTACCGCGCCAAGCCGCAGGTGCCGTTCCTCGCCGCGCTGACCATGCTCGGCTACGGCGTCGCCGGCGCGCTCTCGCCCTATCTCGGCGTGGTGCTGCGCGAGCACGATGCGCGGTTGCCGTTCGTGATCTCCAGCGTGGTGCTGCTCCTGACCGCGCTCGGGCTGTCCAGGATCGAGCACGACGTGGCGCGCGACACCGTTCCGCCCACACCGGACGAAGCGGCAGAGCCGCTCGGTCTCGTCCCGATCGCCTTCATCGTCGCGATGGTCGCGCTCGCACTCGGCTACCAGCTGCACTTTGCCATGAACAGCGCACCGTTCTATCTGCGCTTTGCAGCTCCCGGCGACCTGCAATGGCTGATGCCGGTGTTCTGGATCGGCTTCAACATCGCGATGTTTCCGGCAAGCCTCGTCGTCAAGCATCGCGGCGGCCTCGTCGTGATGGGCGCCGCCGGCCTGTTCGGTGCGGTGGCGATTGCGGCGGCCGAGTTCGCCGGCAATCTCAACATGCTGATCGCCGCGCAATTTCTCGCCGGAGCCGCGTGGGGTTGCATGCTGATGAGCGCGGTCTCGGCTGCGCTCGCGATCGGCTCGACCGGCGCTGAAGGCAAGGTCACGGGCCTCGTCTTCTCCGCGCTCGCCCTCGGCACCTTCGCGCGGATGGCGGCGGTTGCCGGAGGCCTGCAGAAGATGCCGGAATACGCGCCGCTGCTGCACTGGGCGCCGGTCGCCTGCTGGTCGGTCGCAGGCGCCGGTCTGCTGGTGATTGCAGCCGCGCGGCTACAGGGAGCGTCCGGCCTCAAGGCTTCGGCGGGTGAATGAAAGCCCACGGGCTGACTTCGGAATCCCTGGGCACCTCGACTGAAATCAGCACCGGCCCGCCGTGGCCGAGCGCCTTCTCCATCGCCGCCTTGAACTGCTCCGGCGCGGTGACGCGCGCCGCAGTCACGCCAAAGGACTCCGCGAGCTTGACGAAATCCGGATTGACGAGGTCGGACGCCACCACGCGGCCATCGAAATGCTGGCGTTGGTCGCGGCGGACATTGCCGTAGGCGTTGTTGTTGAACACCAGCGTCACCACGCCGATGTTGAACTGCACGGCGGTGGCAAGCTCCTGCACGCCGAACATGAAGCCGCCGTCCCCGGTGATGGCCACCACCGGCTTGTCGGGATTGGCGACCTTGGCGCCGAGCGCGGTCGGGAAACCCGAGCCGAGCGTGCCCTGGTAGCCCGAGGTGATGAAGGTGCGCGGCTGGTACACCGGAAAGCCGTACCAGGAGGCGAAGCCGACCTGCGATAGTTCGTCGGTGACGATCGCGTTCGCCGGCAGTACCTCGCGCAGGATGTTGAGATAGGCCATCTGCGGCTGGACCCGCTGGATCTCGGCTTGCGCGGCCGCGGTGGCCTCGCGGATCGTGCCGCGACGTCCGGAGGTCTTGCTGTAGCCGGCCTTGCCCACGGCGGCAGCGAGATCGCGGGTCGCGGCCCTGGCGTCGGCGACGATCGCAGTGTCGGACGAGAACCGCCGCATCTCGACCGGATCGATGTCGATGCGGATGCACTTCAGGCCAGCGGGCCGGTACGGCCAGCGCGACATGGTCGGCAGCTCCAGCCGCGTGCCGATGCCGATCATGAGATCGGTGTTCGGCCACAGCCTGTAGGCCGCGGCCATGGTGAGCCCGAGCTCGTGTGCATTGGAGACGATGCCGCGGCCGCTGCGGAAGGCGACCACGGGCGCATCGATCATCTCGGCGAGCTCGAGGATTTCCTCACCCGCTTTGATCGCGCCGCTGCCGACGAAGATCATCGGCGCCTTGCTGGTCCTGATGAGCGCGGCGGCCTGCTTGATCATATCAGGATCGGGCTGCGGCGCCGGCAGCGGCTCCAGCACCTTCGCAGGCGCCGCGTCGGCGCGCTGCGTGAAGACGTCCCAGGGCATCTCGACCGAGGCGGGGCCGCGCCGTCCCGACATCATCTCCTGGAACGCGCGCGCGACGACCGTCGGCGCGTTGGCCGGATATTCGATGCGCTCGGCCCATTTCACGTAGGTGCGCAACGTCGCGAGCTGGTCCGGCATCTCATGCAGATGGCCGCGACCCTTGCCCAGGAACGAAGTCGGCACCTGGCCGGTGACGCACAGCACCGGCTCGTTGCAGCCGAACGCGGTGAGCAGCGCCGCGCTGGCGTTGAGCACGCCCGGGCCGGGTACCACGCTGAACACGCCGGGCCGGCCGCTGGAGCGCGCATAGCCGAATGCCATGTAGCCGCAGGCCTGCTCGTGCCGCGCGCCGATCACCTTGAGCTGGGCCTGGTGGAAGGCGTCGAACAGGCCGTAGACCTGCGCGCCGGGCAGGCCGAACACGGTGTCGACGCCGTGGGCGACAAGCCCGCTTACGATCGCTTCGCCGCCGGTGAGGCTGGTCATTTGGCTATTCCATTTCGCTTGTTGTTCAGGCTTCGTCGACCACGCCGTTGCGCAAGCGTCCGATCCCCTCGGCCTCGACCTCGACGATGTCGCCGGGCTTCAGATATCGCGGCGGATCGAACCGCGCACCCGCGCCGGTCGGCGTGCCCGTGACGATGATATCGCCGGGGACGAGGGTTGCGAAGGTCGAGATATAGTTCAGGAGATAGCGCAACGAAAACATCAGCCGGTTGGTGCGATCATCCTGTCTGAGCTCGCCGTTGACATGCGTGGTGAGCCTGATGTCGGCGACCTGCGATTCCCGCGTGTAGGGCACGAGCCACGGGCCGAGGCTGCCGCTGGAATCGAAGTTCTTGCCTTGCGTCACGTTGAACTTGGCGTGGCGCAGCCAGTCGCGCACCGAGCCCTCGTTGCACAGTGTCAGCGCCGCGATGTGATCGAGCGCTGTGCTTTCGGGGATATGCCGGCCTGGCTTGCCGATCACCAGCACGATCTCGCCCTCATAGTCGAGCTGCGCGGAGGCGCGCGGGCGCACCAGCGGCGTGTCGTGGCCGACGAAGGAGCGGGGCGAGCGCATGAACATGCTCGGATATTTCGGCGCCTCCTGGCCGTCCTTGTACTCGGCATTGCGGTCGGGATAGTTGACGCCGATGCAGATGATCTTCTCCGGCGCCGGGACCGGCGGCAGCCAGGTGATCTCAGTGAGCGCGTGATCCGGTTTGCGGCCAGCGGCCTCTTCGGCAAAGCTGATCAGCTTGCCCGCAGCGATCACCTCGCGCAGCGTGGGATAGTCTCTGGCGTGACGCGCGGAGAGATCGACGATGCCGCCCTCCAGGACGGCGCCATAGCTGACATCACCCTTGACGGAATAGGTGGCGAGACGAGGCAGCTTCATCAATCCGCCACCAGCACATCGGCCACGAATTTCGGCTCGCGCACGGCCTGCCCCGTGAACGGCGAGCCCTGCTCGAACCAGGAACGCGGGGCAGGGGCGCCCCACAGCGTCTGACGGCGCGGATCGCGCAGCGACCAGCGCAGCGGCTCGTGGTCGTGGTCCCCGGTGAAATAATCGCTGGTGTAGAGCTCGAGGCGGTGTCCGTCGGGATCGCGCACATAGAGGAAGAACGCGTTCGAGATGCCGTGGCGTCCCGGACCGCGTTCGATGTTCTTCACGAAGCCCCGCGAAGCCATGACGTCGCAGAGATGGATGATGTTCATCGCCGTCGGCGTCCAATAGGCGAAATGGTGCAGCCGCGGACCCTTGCCGTTGGTGATGGCGAAATCGTGGACATTGCCCTTGCGATGCATCCAGGCCGCGGCGATGCGCCCGTCCGGCCCGTCCTCCTCGGCATATTCGGTGAGGCGAAAGCCGAGCCGGGCGTAGAATTCCATGGTGTCCTGCACTTCGGCGGCGAAGACGTTGAAATGGTCGAGCCGCTGCGGGTGGCAGCCCCGATAGAGGTCGTAGCGGCGCAAGAGATGCGGCCGCCGCTCCATCGCCGCGTAGAGCTCGATTCTAAAGCCGAAAGGATCGGTGAATTGTAGCGTGCGGCCCTGGAACGGCTGATCGACGAAGACGTAGGCGAGGCCGTTCTCGGACAGGAAAGCGGCGGCCTTGTCGAGGTCTTTGTCGTTACCGACCTTGAAGCCGAGCCGGGCGCAAGCCGGCACCGCGGCCTTGCGCAGCACCAGCGAGTGATGCTGGTGCTCCTCGGCGGCGCGCAGGTACACGGCCTCGTCGTCGGCGTCCTCGACATGCAGGCCGACAATGGTCTCATAGAACTCGCGGCTCAGCTTCAAATCGGTGACGTCGAGCACGACGTGGCTGGAGCGGATGATGTTGAACGGCGGTTCGAAGACATGTTGCGGTACCGGCATGTGCGTTTCCCCTCTCTCGGCTTCGTCATTCCGGGGCGTGCGAAGCACGAACCCGGAATCCATTCATCCACCAACTCTGCTGCTCGATGGATTCCGGGTTCGGCTCTTCGAGCCGCCCCGGAATGACACCGCCGCTAAATTCCCAGCTTCTGAATCTTGTGCGTGCCCCGCGCCAGCGAGACGTGCTTGGTTTCCATGTAGAAGTCGAACGAATAATCGCCGCCGTCGCGCCCGATGCCTGAAGCCTTCATGCCGCCGAACGGCGTCGGCAGGTGGCGGACATTCTCCGAGTTCAGCCAGATCATGCCGGCCTCCAGCGCATCGGCAACGCGCAGCGCGCGTCCCATGTCATTGGTCCAGACATAGCCGGTCAGACCGTAACGGATGTCGTTGGCGATCTCGACCGCGTCCGCCTCGTCGCGGAACGGCAGCACGGTGAGGAACGGCCCGAACACTTCCTCCTGCGCCACCCGCATCTTGCCGTGCGCCCCGGTCACCAGTGTCGGCTCGACATAATGCCCGCCGCCGGGCCCGTCATAGGCCTTGCCGCCGACCGCGATCGTCGCGCCGTCCTGGCGCGCCACGTCGAAATACGAGCAGACCTTTGCCAAGTGCCGCTCGTGGATCAGCGGGCCGATCTCGGTGGCGGGATCGAGGGGATGGCCGACCTTGAGCGCCTTCACCCGCGCCGTCAGCTTCTCCACGAATTCTTTCGCGATGCTCTGCTGGATCAGCAGGCGGCTGGAAGAGGTGCAGCGCTCGCCGTTGAGCGAGTAGATCATGAACACGACGGCATCGAGCGCGCGGTCGAGATCGGCATCGTCGAACACGATCACCGGATTCTTGCCGCCGAGTTCGAAATGCACGCGTTTCAGCGTGGGCGCGCCCTGCATCATGATGGCCGAGCCGGTCGCGCTCTCGCCGACGAAGCCGATTGCCTTGATGGCGGGATGCTCGGTCAGCGCCTTGCCCGCTTCCTCGCCGAAACCGTGCACGGTGTTGAGCACGCCGTCGGGGACGCCGGCTTCCTTGACGAGCCTGGCGAGAATGGAGGCCGTCACCGGCGACCATTCGGCCGGCTTGTGCACGACCGTGCAGCCGGCCGCAAGCGCCGGGGCGATTTTCCAGGTCGAGAGCATGAATGGCGTATTCCATGGCGTGATCACGCCGACCGGGCCGATCGGCACCCGCGTCGAGACGTTCCAATGCTCGTCGCTCGGCGTGTTGAGGCCGTCGCGCGCCTCAGCGCATTTGTCGGCGAAGAAGCGGAAATTCTCGGCGGCGCGGATCGCGGCCTTGGCCATGAAGCGATAGGCCTGGCCGGTGTCGATGCATTCGAGCACGGCGATGTCGTCGGCGTTGTCCTCGATGGCGTCGGCCACCCGATGCAGCAGCTTCTTCCGCATGGCCGGACCCATGTCACGCCAGGACTTGAAGGCGAGCGCAGCCGCAGTCGCCGCCGCGTCGATATCCTCGGCCTTGCCCCGCGCGACACTGGCGAGCACGGCACCATCGACCGGCGACCTGGTCTCGAACGTCTCGCCGGAGATCGAGGCGACGGTCTTGCCGTCGATCATGTGGCCAATGCCGTCCGCGCGTAGAGTCTTCAAAAGCGGCGCGAGGCGGTCACGGTTGGCCTGGAACAGATCGGCTTTCGGCGTGGGCTTATCCATGAGCGGCCTCCGCTTTCAGGGCGTCGTGAATGTTGTTGCGCTTCCAGCTGGTGTCCTTGTCGTTGATCTGCATGTCGAACGACAGGGCGAACTTGCTGGCGGCGAAGACGGGATCGAGATGTCTCGAGAGCGCCTGGAAGACGTGCTCGCCGGCCTTCTGGCGGGTAGGCAGGTCGCGGCCCTCGCCGATGCGCAGCACCATGTCGAGAAAGCCGTAATCCTGCTTTGCATCCGCAATCGCATAGTGCTCGCAGCGGATGGCACGAACGCGGATGCCGCCGAGCGGGAAGATACCGGACTCGCTAGCTGCCTTGCGCACGACCTCGCACACCGCGGCGATGTCGAGGCGGCCGTCGAGATTGGCCGAATATTCGATGGTGAAATGCGGCATCGCGGTTTCACTCCCTGTCTTCGTTCGTTCTACGCGAAGTAGCAGCTCACCGAGCCATAGGCGCCATAATCGGCCTGGATTGTGTCGCCCTTGCGGGTCTCGATCGGACGGATGAACGAGCCGGCGAGCACGACCTGGCCCGGCTCGAGCGCCAGCCCAAGCGGGGCGATCTTGTTGGCGAGCCAGGCGACGGCAGTCGCGGGATGGTTGAGCACGCCGGCGGCAAGGCCGGTCTCTTCCAGCTGGCCGTTCTTGAAGCACAGCGCTCCGATCCAGCGCAGGTCAGCATCCAGCGGGCGGATCGGCCGCCCCCCGAGCACGATGCCGGCATTCGCCGCATTGTCGGCGATGGTGTCGAAGATCTTTCGCGTCGCCTTGGTCTTGGGATCGACGCGCTCGATCCGTGTATCCAAAATCTCCAGCGCCGGCACCACGAAGTCGGTGGCGTTGAGCACGTCGAATAGCGTGCAGTCGGGCCCAGAAAGGCGCTTGCTCATGACGAAGGCGAGCTCGGCCTCGACGCGCGTCGCGATGAAGCGCTCGGTCGGCACCAATCCGCCATCGGCGAAGAACATGTCGTCGAGCAGCACGCCGGAATCCGGCTCGTCGATGCCAAGCGCGCTCTGCATCGCCTTCGAGGTCAGGCCGATCTTGTGGCCTTTGACCACGCGCCCCTCGGCGATCTTGACGTCGACCCAGGCCTTCTGAATCGCGTAGGCCTCCGCGATGCTGATGTCCGGGAACTCTTGCGAGAGCTGGCGGATCTGCGTGCGGGTCTTCTCCGCCTGGTGCAGACGCCTCGCGCAAGCTTGGATATCGTCGTTGGAAAGCGCCATTTGTGATCTTACAAATCGTGGTGCCGCGAGATACTTAACATGTTAAGTGAATGCGTCAAACACAAATTCGGCTTGCTGCACTGCAAACGTTTTGCGGCTTGAAAGGGCGTCATGACCAAGAAATCCGCCGATCCCGTCAACGGTCACCCGCCGGCTGCGCGCCAGGTGCCGATGCGCGATTTCTCTCGCTCGCTGCCGATGTCGCTGCTGCGGGCCCGGGAAGCGGTGATGCGGCAGTTTCGTCCCTCGCTGCGCGAGCACGGCCTGACCGAGCAGCAATGGCGCATCCTGCGGGCGCTGGCGGCGATCGAGGCGGTCGAGGTAACGGAACTCGCGCGCACCGCGTTCCTGCTCGGGCCGAGCCTGTCGCGCATCCTGCGCGACCTCGAGGCGCGCAGCCTGATCGAGCGCAAGACGGCGAAAGCGGATCAGCGCCGCAGCATGGTCTCGATCTCGAAGGAGGGGCTGAAGCTGATGGCCTCGGTCGCGCCGACGTCGGAGGCGATCTATGCCGAGATCACGCGGCGTTTCGGCGCCCGCAAGCTCGCCGAATTGCAGGAGATGCTCGGCGAACTCGAACGGAGCCTTGCGGGGCTCGGCAGCACCGATGATACCCTCGCGGAGGGATGAACCCTGATATGCGTGCGTGCGCGGCGAGAGCCATGGACATTGACGCTTTTTTTCGCTCAAAGTGCGGCCCAACCCGATCCGCGGCGAAGTGAGAGCAACAGGGAAGGAAGGGCAACGTGGCCAATAAAGTCAAAGAGATCTGGAAGTCGGGCAAGGCGGTCGTCAACGCGTGGCTCGCCATCCCCTCCGGCTTCTCGGCCGAGATGATCGCGCAATGCGGCTTCGACAGCGTCACCGTCGACATGCAGCACGGCGTGCAGGACTATCTCTCGATGGTGCAGTGCTTCCAGGCCATGGACAAGCATCCGGTCACCCCGATGGTCCGCGTGCCCTGGAACGAGCCCGGCATCATCGGCAAGGTGCTCGATGGCGGCGCCTATGGCGTGATCTGCCCGATGGTCAACACGCCGCAGGAAGCCCGGAACCTGGTCTCCTATTCGAAGTATCCGCCGAAGGGCGTGCGCTCCAACGGTCCGATCCGGGCCGGCATGTACGGCACCGCCGGCTCCTATCAGAAGACGGCCAACGACGAGATCGTGCTGCTGCCGATGATGGAGACGCGGACCGCCGTCGAGAACATGGAAGCGATCCTCGACGTCGAAGGCATCGACGGCGTCTATATCGGCCCGTCCGATCTCGGCTTCTCCTATGGCCTCGAGCCCAAGCTCGACCGCAGCGAGCCCGAGATTCTCGCGATCTACGAGAAGATCATCAAGGAGTGCGGCAAGCGCGGCCTCAACCCGGGCATCCATTGCAGCGGCGCCGAAGGCGCGGCGCGCGCGATCAACATGGGCTTCAAGCTGGTGACGCTGTCCAATGAAGTCGGCCTGATGACCACCTACGCCAAGATGCAGGTGAACGCCACCCGCAAGGAATCGGGCGGCAAGGCCTGAGAAACTCGCGAATGGCGAATGGGGAGTAGCGAATAGGGCTACTCCCTTTTCCATTCGCCACTCGCCATTCGCTATTCGCCTCCAAAGGAGACTTCCATGACCATCAGTCCCGTCATCCGCCTGCATCCTGATGATGGCGTGGTGATCGCGCGCGCCAGCCTGCCGCCGGGTACGATGGTCGCCGACGGCGTGACCGCGGTCGATCGCATTCCCTCCGGCCACAAGGTCGCGATCAAGCCGATCGCCGAAGGCGAGCCGATCAGGCGCTATGGTCAGATCATCGGCTTTGCCACGCAAGCGATCGCGCCGGGCCAGCACGTGCACGTGCAGAACTGCGGCATGGGTGATTTCTCCAAGGACTATGCCTATTGCGTCGACGTCAAGCCGACGCCGAACTTCGACCTGCCGGCGACCTTCGAAGGCATCCGCCGTCCGGACGGCCGCGTCGCGACGCGCAATTATATCGGCATCCTCACCTCGGTGAATTGCAGCGCGCATGTCGCCAGCCTCGTCGCCGACGTCTTCAAGAAGAATCCGTTCACCGGCGACAATCCGCTCGCTGACTTCCCCAACGTCGACGGCGTGGTTGCGCTGACCCACAAGACCGGCTGCGGCATGACACAAAACGAGCCGCTGGCACTGCTCCGCCGCACACTCGGCGGCTATGCAAGGCACGTCAATTTCTCCCACGTCATCGTGCTCGGCCTCGGCTGCGAGGTGAACCAGATCGGCGGCCTGATGGAAGAGCAGAAGCTCGCCGGACGCCTGCGCGCGATGGACATCCAGGAGGTCGGCGGCACCCGCAAGACGGTCGAAGCCGGCATCGCCTTCGTGCGCGAGGCGCTGACTGACGCCAACAAGGTCAAGCGCGAGACGGTGCCGGCAAGCGAGCTCACCGTGGCGCTGCAATGCGGCGGCTCGGACGGCTATTCCGGCGTATCGGCCAATCCTGCGCTCGGCGCAGCTAGCGACCTCATCGTGCGTCACGGCGGCACCGTGATCCTGTCGGAGACGCCGGAGACCTACGGCGCCGAGCACCTGCTGACGCGCCGCGCGGTCAGCCGCGAGGTCGGCGAGAAGCTGGTCGACCTGATGCGTTGGTGGGACGAATACACGACGCGCGAAGGCGCCGAGATGAACGCCAATCCCAGCCCCGGCAACAAGGCCGGCGGCCTCACCACCATCCTGGAGAAGTCGCTCGGCGCGATGGCCAAGGCCGGCACCACCAACCTCGTCGAGGTGCTGCGCTACGCCGAGCCCGTCACCAAGAAGGGGTTCGTGTTCATGGACACGCCCGGCTACGACCCCGTGGCCGCGACCGGGCAGGTCGCAGGAGGTGCCAACCTCGTCTGCTTCACCACGGGCCGCGGCAGTGTGTTCGGCTGCAAGCCGGCGCCGTCGATCAAGCTCGCCACCAACACGCCCATGTACAGGCGCATGGAAGAGGACATGGACGTCAATTGCGGCACCATCCTCGAAGGCGAGGAGAGCGTCGAACAATGCGGCCAGCGCATCTTCGATCTCATCCTCAAAACCGCCTCGGGCCAGCCGACCAAGAGCGAGAGCTTCGATTTCGGCGGCGCCGAGTTCGCGCCCTGGGTGCTCGGCGCGACGATGTAGTCGCGCGAGCATCGCCGCGCAACCCAATCAAGCGCCGCCGGTATCCGATGATCGCAACCGGAATTGGGACGCGTGTGGCGATCCGAAATGCAACGGCCGTTCGCTAAGTAATGATACGGAGGTGGGCGCCTCCCGTGAGAAGTTCCCGGCTTACACCTGGTTAACACTGTTGCCGTAGACAGGAGGCGATGCGGCTTCACAGCGTGGTGGGGCCGGCGTGACTTGAGGATCGAGCCGATGCAAGCGATACGTCCCACTGGGGTGGAAAATCTCCTCGGTGAGGAGGAGCTGATCGTATCGAAGACCGATCTCAAAGGCCGCATCACCTACGCCAACGACGTCTTCATCCGCATGGCGAAGTACTCGCGGAAGGAGCTGATGGGCGCGCCCCACAGTCTGATCCGCCATCCCGACATGCCGCGCGCCGTCTTCAAGCTGCTCTGGGATACGCTGCAATCCAAGCAGGAGATCTTCGCCTACGTCGTCAATTTGGCGAAGGACGGCAGTCACTATTGGGTATTCGCCCACGTCACGCCGACATTCGACGAGCGCGGCAACATCGTCGGCTATCACTCCAACCGTCGCAAGCCGGATCCCGCGCAGATCGAGCGCATCAAGCCGATCTACAAGACGCTGTGCACTGAGGAGGCGCGGCATGCCAATGCCAAGGAGGGCATGCAGGCGAGCTTCGAGGCGATGGTCGGGCTGCTCAAGCAACAGGGTGTCGGTTACGATGAATTTGTGCTCTCTCTCTAAGGCGCAGGGAGCGACCGCGCTCGCGTGTGGTCTTGCCGTCGTTGCGTTCGTTCTCTCGCTGCTCGGTATGACCGGTATCACGAGTGCCGCTTCTCTCGCCGCGATCGCGCTCTCCGGCTATGCCGTCTGGTGCCAGCACCGTACGGCGGTTTCCGTCGACGAGGTGGCTGATGTCTGCCGCAAGGCGGCGGGCGGCGATCTCGAGGCGCGCATCCTCAGTGAACGGCAGGCCGGGCGGATCGGCGCGATCCAGAAATCCGTCAACGACATGCTCGATATCACCGATGCCTTCCAGCGCGAAGCTTCGGCGTCGATGGAGCATGCCAGCCGCGGCAAGTACTTCCGCAAGATCCTGGCGCGCGGATTGCCCGGCTCGTTCCGCCGCTCGGCGATCGTTATCAATGCCGGCACCGACAGCCTCGGCCGCAGGGTCGTCGAGATCGCTGACCTTGCCAGGCAATTCGGCACGCATCTCGACCAGGTTGCGGGCACGCTGATGGGCGCCGCGACCGATCTCGAATCCGATGCCGGCCAGATGGCCGCGGCGGCGGAGGAGACTAGCCTGCAGACCACCGGCGTGCTCTCTGCGTCCGACCAGGCCTCGCGCAACGTCGCAACCGTCGCCAGCGCCGCCGAGCAGCTCGCATCGTCGATCGCCGAGATCAACCGCCAGGTGGCCGGCTCGACCGCGAGCACGGGCCGGGCGGTGAACGAAGCCAATCGCGCCGGCAGCGAGATCCGGAGCCTTGCGGACGCCGCGATGCAGATCGGCGACGTCGTCAAGCTTATCAGCGAGATCGCCTCGCAGACCAACCTGCTCGCGCTCAACGCCACCATCGAGGCGGCGCGGGCAGGGGACGCCGGCCGCGGTTTCGCGGTGGTGGCCTCCGAGGTCAAGAGCCTCGCCAACCAGACCGCCAAGGCGACCGAAGAGATCAGCGCCAAGGTCGGCGAGATGCAGCAATCGACCACCAATTCGGTCGCGGCCGTCGAGGCGATCTCGCAGACCATCGCCGAGATCAACGGCATCACTGCCTCGATTGCCGCCTCGATCGAGCAGCAGGGCGCGGCGACGCGCGAGATCGCCCGCAACGTTCACGAAGCCTCCGCCGGCACCTCGCAGGTCTCCTCCAACGTGACGGGCATCAGCGAGGCCGCCGCGGACACCGGCCGCGTCGCTGCACGCGTCAACCACGCCTCCGAACGCGTCCACGGCGAAGTCGAGACGCTCCGCCGCGAAGTGACCCAATTCCTGCAAAGGCTGACCTCGGCGGCGTAGGGCTTTCAAACCCTCTCCCCTTGTGGGAGAGGGTGGCTTCGCTGAAAGCGAAGCCGGGTGAGGGGTCTCTATCCTCACGAGCGGTTTTGCGGGTTGAGAGAGACCCCTCATCCGGCGCTTCGCGCCACCTTTTCACAAGGGGAGAAGGGAAGAGCCTCGCCGGCGCGGCCCAATAACAACCACCATCCCCCGCTCCGCATCTTACCTAGGCACCCCGTGCCCGTTGTTAGTGCTTGATCGCGCTGACCTCAGGTGTTCTGCTCAAAAAAGCTGCTGGAGCACCGCAACCCGTGTCGATCTACGTCGCGCTACACCACGTCACGCACTACAAATACGACCGCCCGATCGACCTTGGCCCGCAGACGATACGGCTGCGGCCGGCGCCGCATACGCGCACGCCGATCCTGAGCTATTCGCTCAAGGTCACGCCTTCCAATCATTTCGTGAACTGGCAGCAGGACCCGCAGGGCAACTGGCTGGCGCGCTACGTCTTTCCGGAGAAGACCACCGAGCTGAAATTCGAGGTCGACTTCACGGCGCAGATGACCGTGGTCAACCCGTTCGACTTCTTCGTCGAGCCCTATGCCGACAGCTTTCCGTTCGACTATCCCAAGGATCTGAAGACGGAGCTCGCGCCTTATCTCGAGACCATCAAGCCCGACCGCTTGTTCGCCAAGTTCCTCGATTCGATCCCGCACGAGGCCCCGAACACGGTCAATTTCCTGGTCGACCTCAATCGCGAGATCCAGAAGAAGGTCCGCTACATCATCCGCATGGAGCCGGGCGTGCAGACGCCGGAGGAGACGCTTGTCTCCGGCGCAGGCTCATGCCGCGACTCCGCCTGGCTCTTGATCCAGACCTTGCGCCATCTCGGGCTCGCCGCCCGCTTCGTCTCGGGCTATCTGGTCCAGATCCGTCCCGACATCGATCCGATCGAGGGGCCGCCGGAAGTCGAGAACGATTTTACCGATCTGCACGCCTGGGCCGAGGTCTATCTGCCCGGCGCGGGGTGGATCGGATTCGACGCGACCTCGGGCATGCTCGCAGGCGAGGGGCACATCCCGGTCGCAGCCACGCCGCACTACCGTTCGGCGGCGCCGATCTCCGGCGGGGCCGGCTTTGCCGAGGTCGAGTTCTCCTTCGACATGAGCGTGAGGCGCATCCGCGAGGCGCCGCGCATCACAAAGCCGTTCTCCGACGAATCCTGGGCGCGCCTCAACGATCTCGGCGAGCAGGTCGATGGCGATCTCGCCAGCGAGGACGTGCGCCTCACCATGGGCGGCGAGCCGACCTTCGTCTCGGTCGACGATCTCGAGGCCGGCGAGTGGAACACGGAGGCCGTCGGTCCGACCAAGCGCACGCTCGGCGACGATCTGATCCGCCGCCTGCGCACGCGCTTCGCGCCGGGCGGGCTGCTGCATTACGGCCAGGGCAAATGGTATCCGGGCGAGAGCCTGCCGCGCTGGGCCTTCGGCCTCTATTGGCGCAAGGACGGCGTGCCGATCTGGAAGAACGCCGACCTCATCGCCAGGATCGAGAATCCCAGGAGACCGGAGGTCAAGGATGCCGAGGCCTTCATGGAAGGCACGGCGGCGCGACTCGGCGTCGACCTCGGCTACATCATGCCGGCCTATGAGGATCCCGCCTATTGGCTGCAGAAGGAAGCGGAGCTTCCGGTCAATGTCGATCCCACCGATTCAAAGCTGTCCGATCCCGAAGCCCGCGCACGCATGGCGCGGGTGTTCGATCAGGGTCTGAATACGCCGCGCGGCTTCGTGCTGCCGATCCAGCGCTGGAATGCGCCGCCGCGCTGGCGCAGCGAACGCTGGCCGCTGCGGCGCAATCATCTGTTCCTGACGCCGGGCGATTCACCGCTCGGTCTGCGCCTGCCGATCGGCTCGCTCGGTCACGTCCCGCCCAACCAATATCCCTACATCGTCGAGCAGGACCCGATGGAGCCGCGGGGCAGGCTGCCGGTGTTCACCCGCATGGCGCGTCCGCCATCGCCGCCGCGTACGGCCCCCGAGCATCTCAACACCGCTATACCCGTGCGCACGGCGATGGCCGTGGAGATCCGCGACGGCCTGATCTGCGCCTTCATGCCGCCGGTCGAGCGCATCGAGGATTATCTCGAGCTGATCTCGGCGCTCGAGGACACCGCGGAGGAGATGCAGCTTCCGGTTCATGTCGAGGGTTATCCGCCGCCGTTCGATCCGCGGATCGAGGTGATCAAGGTGACGCCCGACCCCGGTGTCATCGAGATCAACATCCAGCCGGCCAAGAGCTGGCGCGATGCGGTCGAGATCACCACCGGCCTCTACGAGGATGCGGCCAAGGTCCGCCTCGGCGCCAACCGTTTCCTGGTCGACGGCCGTCACACCGGCACCGGGGGCGGCAATCACGTCGTGGTCGGCGGCTCCTCACCGCAGGACTCGCCGTTCCTGCGCCGGCCCGATCTTCTGAAGAGCCTGGTGCTGTATTGGCAGCGCCATCCGGCGCTGTCCTATTTCTTCTCCGGTCTTTTCATCGGCCCGACCAGCCAGGCGCCGCGCATCGACGAGGCGCGCCACGACAGCATCTACGAGCTCGAGATCGCGCTCTCGCACGTGCCGCCGCCCAGCTACCAGACGCCGCTCTGGCTGGTGGACCGGCTGTTCCGGCATCTATTGGTCGACATCACCGGTAACACCCACCGCGCCGAGATCTGCATTGACAAGCTCTATTCGCCGGAAGGACCCACGGGCCGGCTCGGCCTCGTCGAATTCCGCGCGCTCGAAATGCCGCCGGATCCGCGCATGTCGCTGGCGCAGCAGCTCCTGATCCGCGCGCTGATCGCAAAGTTCTGGCGTGAGCCGCTGAGCGGCAAGTTCGTGCGCTGGGGCACCGCGCTGCACGACCGCTTCATGCTGCCGCATTTCATCTGGGAAGATTTTCTCGACGTGCTCGGCGAGCTCAAGCAATCGGGCTATCCGTTCGAGCCGGAATGGTATCTGGCCCAGCTCGAATTCCGCTTCCCCGCTTTCGGCCGCATCCACCATGGCGGCGTGACGCTGGAGCTGCGGCAGGCGCTGGAGCCCTGGCACGTGCTCGGTGAGGAGGGCTCGGCCGGCGGCACCGTGCGCTATGTCGATAGCTCGGTCGAGCGGCTCCAGGTCAAGGCCGAAGGCTTCGTCGAGGGCCGCCACGTCGTCACCTGCAACGGCCGCCGCCTGCCGATGACCCCGACCGGCCGCTCCGGCGAGGCTGTGGCTGCCGTCCGCTTCAAGGCCTGGCAGCCGGCCTCCGGCCTGCACCCGACCATCCCCGTGCACGCGCCGCTGACCTTTGACCTGATCGATACCTGGAACGGCCGCTCGCTCGGCGGCTGCGTCTACCACGTCGCCCATCCTGGCGGGCGCAACTACGACACCAAGCCGGTCAATACCTACGAGGCCGAGGCCCGGCGGCTGGCGCGCTTCCAGGACCACGGCCACACCCCGGGTCCGATGCAGCCGCCGCCCGAGGAACGCACAAATGAATTTCCGCTGACCCTCGACTTGCGGACCCCGCTCCTGCAATGAGTATGATGGTGGGGGAGGGAAAGGCCCATGGGCGAGGGCGCAGCCGAAGACAACGACCAGGCGGGCAGGGCAAATGCCCAGCAGCGGATTGCGCAGTGGGTCCGCGACTATAGCCGCCTGCCCGGCATCCCCGACGAGTTTCTGGGGCCCGACGGTGCGCCGCGCGCGGTCTGGAGCCGCTTCTTCGACGCCTTCGGCGCGCTGGCGCCCGACGAGATCGAGCGCCGCTTCGGCATGGCCGATCGCCATCTCCGCGAGGCCGGCGTCACCTACCGCGCGCCCGGCGATAGCGCCGACCGGCCCTGGTCGATCAGCCATCTGCCGCTTTTGATCGACGAGGCCGACTGGCAGCAGCTTTGCGCCGGCATCACCCAGCGCGCCGAGCTGCTCGAGCGCGTGCTGCGCGACATTTATGGCGAGGGGCGCCTCGTGGCCGAAGGCGCGCTCCCGGCCGCGGCGATCGCCGGCAGTCCCGAATATCTCCGTCCGGTCTGCGGCGTGCCGCCGCCCGGCGGACGTTATCTCTCGATCTATGCCGCCGATGTCGGCCGCGGGCCCGACGGCCGCTGGTGGGTGCTCGGCGACCGCACCCAGGCGCCATCGGGTGCGGGCTACGCGCTGGAGAACCGCCTGGTGCTGTCGCGCGCCTTCTCCGATCTCTACAAGTCGATGAACGTGCCGCGCGTCGCGCCGTTCTTCGAGGCGTTCCGCGACAGCTTGCGCGCGCGCGCCGATCGCGACGAGCCCAGGATCGGCGTGCTCACCCCCGGCAGCTTCAGCGAGACCTATTTCGAGCACGCGACGCTGGCGCGCTATCTCGGCTTCCTGCTGGTCGAGGGCGACGATCTCGCGGTCAGCGACGACCGCGTCCACATCCGCACCGTCGCCGGCCTGAAGCGGCTGGATGTGCTGTTGCGCCGGGTCGATTCCAACTCGCTCGACCCGCTCGAGCTCGATGCCTCCTCGCGGCTCGGTGTGCCCGGCCTGATCGACGTGCTGCGCAAGGACGGCGTCGTCGTCGCCAACATGCCGGGCTCGGGCGTTTTGGAGGCCCGGGCGCTGCTCGGCTTCCTGCCGGCCCTGAGCCGCCGCCTGCTCGGCGAAGACCTGAAGATGCCGCACATCGCGACCTGGTGGTGCGGCCAGCGCGTGGCGCGCGACGAGGTGCTGGCGCGGCTCGACGAGGTCGCGATCGAAGGCGCCTATCGGCGCGGCGTTCCCGGTTTCGACAGCAATGGTCCGGTGCTCGCGAGCGAGCTCGACGCCAGCGGACGGCAGCGCCTGATCGATGCGATCAGCGCGCGCGGCATGGACTATGTCGGCCAGGAGGTGGTGCGGCTCTCGACCATGCCGGTGTGGGAGCACGGGCAGCTCACGCCGCGCCCCTTCGTGCTGCGCGTGTTCGCCGCCGCGACGCCGGACGGCTGGGCCATCATGCCCGGCGGCTTCTGCCGCATCGCCGAGCAGCCGGACGCGCGCGCGGTGTCGATGGGCGACGGCGCGCGCGCCGCCGACGTCTGGGTCGTCTCCGACAAGCAGGTCGCGACCGCGACGCTCCTGCCGGCGACCGACAAGGTGCGCATCCGCCGCATCGCTGGCGTGCTGCCGAGCCGCGCCGCCGACAATCTGTTCTGGCTCGGCCGCTATCTCGAGCGCGCCGAGGCGACGCTGCGGCTGGTGCGCGCTTTGGGCTCGCCGAGCGGGCCGAACAAGGGCACGGCGGCCTCGGTGCAATCGGCCGAACGCATCCAGCGCCTCCTTGTCGCCTGGGGCGCGGTCTCGCAATCCTCGCGCACGGCCGCGGGGCGTATCGTCGCCGAAGCGCTGCAGGGCGCGGAGCGTTTCGGCTCGGCCCTGTCGCTGGTGAGGGCGGCGCAGCGCACGGCGACCTCCTTGCGCGAGCGGCTGTCGCCCGATGCCTGGCAAGTGATCACCGAGATGGCCGAGCGCCTCGCCATCGAGATGGAGGACGACGACAGCGTGCTGAGCGCCGCCGAGCTGACCTTGCAGGAGCTGGCGAGCTTCGCAGGGCTCGCGCAGGAGAATATGAATCGCGCCGCGGGCTGGCGCTTCCTCGACATCGGCCGCCGCATCGAGCGCGCCATCAACACCACGCGCTTCACCCGCCAGTTCGCCTATGACGAGGCCGGCGACGAGGATCTCGACATCCTGCTGACGCTGGTGGATTGCCAGATCACCTACCGCTCGCGTTATCTGCTGGCGCCCATTCTGGCCCCGGTGCGCGACCTCGCGGTGCTCGACGGCTACAATCCGCGTTCGGTGGCGTTTCAGGTGACGACGCTGAACGAGCACATTGCGGCGCTGCCGAGCCTGAAGGAGCATGGCCTGATCGAGAAACCGCAGCGTCTCGCCGTGGCGATGCAGGCGATGCTCGCGACCGCCGAGGCCGAGAAGCTCGAGGTCAAGACGCTGTTCGCCCTGGAGCAGGATCTGCTCAGCCTCGGCGAGGCGATCGGGCAGCACTACTTCCCGCACGGTCCCAATGCCAGCCGGCCGGAAAAGTTGACGGGGCTGGCGTGATCTACGACATCCGTCACGTCACCACCTACGAGTACGAGAATCCCGTCAGCTTCGCCCGCTGCACGCTGCGGCTGGAGCCCAGAATCGGCGTCGGCCAGGAGCTGATCTCGCACGAGGTCGAGATCCAACCGCGCCCGGCCGAGCGCAATGTGCGGCGCGACTTCTTCGGCACGCTGACCGAGAGCGTGACGATCGAAGCCGCGCATCGCAATCTGCGCATCGACTCGCGCTCCCGGGTTTCGATCTCGCGCCGACCGCCGGCGCGCGATGCGGTCAGCCCGCCCTGGGAGAGCGTCCGCGACATCGCGTTTGAAGCCACCAGCCTCGGGCCGTCCTCGCCGGTCGGTTATGTCTTTGCCAGCCCCCTGGTGCCGGTGCTGCGCCCGGTCAGCGCCTATGCCGGGGTGAGCTTTCCGCCCGGCGTGGGCATCCTCACCGGCGCCGTCGACCTGATGCGACGCATCCGCGGCGAATTCCGCTACGATCCGAAGGCGACCGTGATCTCGACGCCGCTCGACGAAGTCTTCGACAAGCGTCACGGCGTCTGCCAGGACTTTGCCCATGTCATGATTGCCGGGCTGCGCGGGCTCGGCCTGCCGGCGGCCTATGTCAGCGGCTATCTGCGCACCATTCCGCCGCCGGGCCAGCCGCGGCTGCAAGGGGCCGACGCCACCCATGCCTGGGTGTCTCTCTGGTGCGGGGCCGAGCTTGGCTGGGTCGATCTCGATCCGACCAACGATCTCCTCATCGGCAACGATCACATCGTGCTCGCAATGGGACGCGATTTTTCCGACGTCTCGCCGGTCGACGGCATCATCGTCGGCTCGCCCAAGCAGAAGCTCGGCGTCGCCGTCGACGTGCTGCTGGTGGAGTAGGGTGGGTACGTCAGCCTCTTCGATGCAGCACAACCACATGCCCAGGAGTGGCGTATGCCACCCTCTTTACAGCGCTAAGCGGTCAGCACGTCTTCGATCCGGATCGGCAGGGTGCGGACGCGCTTGCCGGTCGCATGAAAGACGGCGTTTGCGATCGCGGGGGCGATACCGACCAGGGCGATTTCGCCGAGACCCTTGACCCCGAGTTCATTGACGTGCGGATCAGCCTCCTCGACGAAGTGCGCTTCGATCTGGGGAATGTCCAGGTTGACGGGCATCAGGTAGTCGGCCATGTGAGCGTTGACCGGCCGGCCGTCGCGCGCGTCGAGAACGGTGCGCTCCATCAGCGCCATACCGATGCCGCCGACCATGCCGCCGGTGCATTGGCTGTGGGCGAGACGCGGGTTGACGACGCGGCCGATGCCATAGGCGCCGACCGCGCGGCGAACGCGGATCGTGCCGACGTCGGGATCGACGGCGACCTCGACGAAGACGGCGCCGAACGAGTGCATCGAGAACCTGGCGGCAGCCTCGGGATCCCGTTGAGACGACGCCGTGGCTTCGATCGGCCGATCGTTCCGGCTCTTCGCGGCCTGTTCTCGCACGGCGATGCAGGCAGCGCGGATCGCGGAGCCCACCGAGGCCATGGTCCAAGAGCCGCCGTGGGATGGGGCAGGCGGATAATCCGAGCGACCAAGGCTGAAGCGCACCTTTTCGACAGGGAGCCCGAGAGTCTCGGCGGCGACCTGCGTCATCGACGTATAGGTGCCCGGACCCATGTCGCTGGCCGCGATCTCGACCTCGGCTGTCCCGTCGCGAAGCAGCCGCGCCCGCGCAGTGGCCGGTGCGTGAAAGGCGGGATAGCTTGCCGAGGCTACTCCCATCCCGATCAGCAGGCGGCCGTCGCGCATCGAGCGCGGTTCGGGCGTACGGCGCGACCAGCCGAACCGTTCGGCCCCGAGATCGTAGCATTTCATCAGCGATCGGCTGGAGAAGGGCTTGTTTTCTCCCTCGTCGATCTCCGGCTCGTTCCGGCGCCGCAGATCGATCGGATCCAGGCGGAGCTTATAAGCCAACTCGTCCATGGCGCATTCGAGCGCGAAAACGCCGCTGGCCTCGCCAGGGCCACGCATGTGGTTTGGCGTTCCGGTATCGAGCGGGACCAGACGGTAGCGCGTCCGCACGTTGGGCGAGGAGTAGAGGAACGTCGTGACCGAGGTCAGAGCTTCCATGAATTCTTCGTAGCGACTGGTCTCGCCCGTGCCTTCGTGCACCACGCTGATGAGCGTTCCGTCCGCCGTGGCGCCGAGAGCGATCCTCTGCACCGTGCGCGGCCGATGTCCGGTGGTGAAGAACATCTGCTTACGCGTCAGGACGAGCTTCACCGGGCGCCCCACGTGCCGGGCGGCCATGGCCGCGAGCGTCACATGGGGCCAGGTTCTGAGCGAGGTCCCGAAGGCCCCGCCGATGAACGGGCAGATGACCGTCACTTTTTCGGGCGACAGACCGAAGATCGCCGCGATCTCGGCCTGCTCGTTGACGACGAACTGGCTCTTGCTCCAAAGCGTCAGGCGGTCGCCGTTCCAGCTGGCGATCGTCGCATGCGGCTCCATCGGATTGTGGTTCTCGCGCGCGATGTCATAGGTCTCATCGACCTTCACCGGCGCGTCGGCCAGGGCCTTATCCGCACTTCCGCGCGCCTTGTCGGCGGGCAGCCGGGCGTCCGGCTGTTTGCCAGCCTCGGGCACGATGGGACGGGCTTCGGAACCTGCGGAATCGATGATTGGCCGCTCGGCCTTGTAGGTGAGGCGCAGCGCCGCGGCGGCGCGCTCCGCCTGCGCAATGGTTGCGGCAACGACGAGCGCCACCGGCTGTCCGTGGAAGCGCACATGGTCGTCCTGCAGCACATGCAGCCGCTCGCCCGTCGCCGGATCGATGTAGCTCTTGTGCGGGCGGTACGCCAGGCGTGGCGCGTTGAGATGCGAGAGGACGGCGAGAACGCCCGGCATCTTCTCGACCGCCGCGCTGTCCACGCCGGTCACTCGTCCAAGCCCTATTGTGGCGCTGACGATCACGGCATAGGCCTGGCCGGGCTGATTAAAATCGGCCGCGTACCGCGCGGAGCCCGTGACCTTGGCACGGCCATCCACGTGGGGCAGCGGCTGTCCGATGACGCTGATGGTCATGCAATTCCTCCCGTCATTTCGAAGGCGCGGACGATCGTCCGCGGCAGGAGTTCGAGTTTGTAATGATTGCCGGACAGCGGGCGGGCCCCTTCCAACGCCGATCGGGCGGCCGCCTCAAACACCTGCCGGCCCGGTACCTTGCCGATCAGCGCCGCTTCCACCGCGCGCATGCGCCAAGGTCGGGTGCCGACCCCGCCAACCGCGAGCCGCGCGCCGCGGATCACGCCGTCCACGACGTCGAGCGCCGCTGCCGCGGAGACCAGCGCAAATTCGTAGGACGCGCGGTCGCGCACCTTGAGATAGCGCGCCCGGCGGCTATCAGGCCCCCCGGGGACCCGCACTTCAACGATGAGCTCGCCCGGCAGCAGCGTGTGTTCGAGATGGGGAGTGTCGCCGGGCAAGCGAAACAGCTCCTCGACCGGGAAAGTGCGCTCGCCCTTCGGCCCCCTGACCCGCATAGTGGCATCGAGCGCGACCAGCGCGACCGCAACGTCCGAGGGGTGCGTCGCCACGCAGTGATCGCTGGTGCCGAGAATGGCGTGACCGGCATTCAGGCCGTCGCGTGCGGCGCAACCCGAGCCAGGGCTGCGCTTGTTGCAGGATGCGTCGAGCATCCGAAAGTAGGGGCAGCGCACGCGCTGGAGCAGGTTGCCGCCGATCGAGGCCATGTTGCGCAGTTGCGGCGAGGCGCCCTCGATCAGGCTCTCGGAGATCAGCGGGTAAAGACGCTGAACATCGGAATGGGCGGCGATGTCGGCCATCCGCGCGAGCGCGCCGATGACGAGGTCGGACCGGTCGACGCGAATACCGGACAGCGGAAGCGCGTTGATGTCGACGAGCTGCTGTGGCTGCTCCACCTCGTCGCGCATGAGATCGACCAATGTCGTGCCGCCGGCGATGAGGCGGCCTCCGGAGGATGCGGCGGCGACGGCGGCCTCGATGGAGGTCACCTTCTCGATCGTGAACGGGAGCATGGTCAGACCCTCTTGGCGGCGTCGGCAACGGCGGCGACGATCCCGGGATACGCCCCGCAGCGACAGATATTGCCGCTCATCCAGAACCGAATGTCCTCCGGCGAGCCCGCATGGCCTTCGGCGATGCAGCCGACGGCCGACATGATCTGCCCGGGGGTACAGAAGCCGCACTGCAAGCCGTCGTGCTCGACGAATGCGCTCTGGAGCGGATGAAGCTCACCATTCTTCTCGAGACCCTCGATCGTCTCGACAATGGCCCCGTCATGCATCGCAGCCAGCGTCAGACACGACACGACCCGCCTGCCGTTGAGAAGGATGGTGCAAGCGCCGCAGGCGCCCTGATTGCAGCCCTTCTTCGTACCGGTGAGACCGAGATCTTCGCGCAGAAGGTCGAGCAGGGATTGCCGCGTATCCAAGTCGAGCTCCTGTCTCGTTCCGTTCACGTTCAGACGAACCCGTGCCGTCGATGCAGCGGGCTTGCTTTCGGATGCGGGTTGCGCGGTAACCGGGGGCACCACCGCCATGGAAGCCGCTCCGCCGACAGTCAGCAGGAGCGAACGGCGCGATACTCCGCCCCGCGTGCTTTCGGTCTCAGCAGCGCCGGCGGCGAACGGTTCTTGGTTTGTCATGGTGGTCGGGATCCCCTCGGATGATCCGGCCCAGTAGGCCATGATCCCGACGGACGCACCGTTCCGATATTGCGGCGACTATCGCAATCTTGCGACGAAGTGGCGCCCGCGCCTGTGGACTCTGCTTCTCGCCCATCGCGGCCAAGGCAGCCCAGCTGTGAGTGGTAGACCGGGCGCAATGAGATCAAGCCCAACCCACGTGCCACTTGCCATCGGAGTTGTCTCGATACCGCGAAGTCAATCATGCGCACTATTTGTGCAATCAGCCAGACATTGCGACATTTCGACCGCAGCTTCCATTCCCGCCATGTCGTGAAACATGGTATGTCGATGAAGCGCCTGTCGCGGGTGCGGCCAAATATGACATAACCAAAGCGATGCCTGATCGAAATCCTTTTCAGACGATGGTCCGGCTGCTATGGGAAGCCCCGCCGCCTTTGGCACCCATCCAGTTAAACTGCGGCACACAACTTACTCATCGTTTTGTTCGCGGCACGCGTTATGGCTATGCCCCAGGCATGCCCGGACACCTTGTCGGCACCTACTATGGAGAGCCTCAGCACAGTGCGTGGACGGTTGAGCGACGGCGGCTCTCTGCCCCGCTGCGGCCGAATTCTATCACTGTGATTCCCGACCGGCATGATGGAGATTGGGAAGTTGAAGGACCGCTCCACGTGTCCCATGTCTATCTCACCAACGAACGACTGGAGCATTGCCGAACACTCATCGGTGGGCGAGGCAAGGTAGAGCTGGCGCCACGCGTCGGCAGCGCAGACGCTGTGACCTCACAGCTTCTTGCAATCCTCAGCGACCCCGACGTCATTGTCGATCCTTCGGCAAAGTTGCTGGTCGATCGCGCGGTTGACCTACTCTGCATCCAGCTATTGCGTTCGCACAGCATAGTGCTGCTGCCGCAGAGCCTCGCTTATACTCGCGGCGGGCTCGCGCGCTGGCAGCTCAGGCGTGTGACCGAATACATGCTGGCGCATCTCGACAAGCCGATCGGCCTTGACGAACTAGCGTCCCTGGTCGGCCGCAGCCGCTATCATTTTTGCTCGGCGTTCCGTCTCTCGACAGGATTGACGCCGCATGTCTGGCTAACTCGGCAACGCATGTTGCTTGCACAACGCCTGCTGAATGATCCAAATCTATCGATCAGTGAAGTTGCGCTCGCAGTCGGATATTCAACGCCGTCGGCTTTCGCCCAGACTTTCCGCAGAATTGTCGGCACGACGCCGCGAAATTTCCGCCGATCCTTGTAGCCTCACATCGGATGTCAGCTTCTGGCCCATCTCCGACCCGGGCGAGGACGCCAGCGCGCTGCTATCGAGGTGGAGCGGACTCTCCAAGGAGTGCAGCGCGGGCTTATGAATACGCGCCCCTGGAAAGGGTCGGCGCTCGCCGTCACCGCACCATGGTCTCGCGATCCCAGGCCTTGTAGTCGGGCGAACCTTGGATGCGGATCGGACCGTCGTAGCCGTATTCCACCATGTGCACGGTCACATAGTCCTTCCCGAAAAATGCGACGCCGTAGGATTGCGGCAGGTCGCAGGCGCTCAGCAGCTTCGTCTCGGAGAACAGCGGAAAGCTTGCATGGTTGGTGCCCCGCAGCGACGAGACGGGGACGCCTGCAATCGAGCCTGCGAGAGGCAAGTGGCAATGCCCGAAGAAGACGTGGCGGATCTTCGCACGATGACGGCTGACGAGATGGCGGAAAGGAGCTTCGTCGATCAGGCCGATCTGGTCGAACGGGACGAGATGCACCGGCATGGGATTATGGTGCATGAACAGCAGAAACGGCCCGTCATGCTCGGTAAGCCGGGCCTCGAGCCAGCCGAGACGATCGTCGCAATAGCGGCCGGCGTGCGTTTCCGGATGGGCGGTGTCGAGGAACAGGCAGCGGCCGGCAGCCGTATCGTGGATGCCCTGGACGAAGCCGTTCTCGTCGGCGAGGTCGGGGAACACGCTCAGGAAGGCGGCGCGCCGGTCGTGGTTGCCGATGCACAGCCGCACCGGCAGCGGATATGCGTCGAGGCGCTGCTTGAGCCATTGATAATCGGCGAGATCGCCCCAATCCGAGAGGTCGCCGGTGATCACCATCAATTCGGCGTCGTGATGATCGTGCAGCGCATGCGCCAGCGCCCGCTCGAAATTGACGCGCGGATCGCGGCCGCCGATGGTCGCACCGGGCGCCGTCAGGTGAATGTCGCTCAGATGCAGCAGTTTCATCGCCAGCTCCGGTCATCGAGGCGGCACGGGGCGCCGAGGGCGTCCCGTGCCGGGGGATGTGAGGATGGTCAGCGCGCCGCGCCTGTCGTCTTCGGCAGCAGCTTCTGCACGTCGGCGGTCATGTCGGCGAGGACGGCCTCCGGCTCCTTGACGCGGGCGCCCGAGATGATCGAATTGAGATGATCCTTGATCACGTCGGTGATCTTCAGGCCGTTGTCGCCGGGGAAGGCGTACCATTTGGTGAGCAGCGCGAGCTGGCTGACCGCGGTGTAGTTGTTGGGGTTCTTGACGTAGAAGTCCTTCAGATAGACCTCGTTGGCGACCTTGTTCGGCGGCATGTAACCGGTGGTCTCCGCCATGATCGCGGCGCCCTTGGGGCCGGTCCAGAATTTCACCGCTTCCCAGGCGGCATCGCGCTTGGCCTTGTCCTTGGCGAGGATCAGCACGACGTTGCCGCCGGCCGGCAGCCTGCCCTTGGTGGAGGCGACGTCCGGGAACGGAATCGTCTTCAGCGTGAACTTGCCGCCGGTCATCTGCGTGACCTTGTTGAGGTCCGAGGTCGAGGTGACGTGGAAGCCGGTCTTGCCGGCCGCGAACGCCGCGCGCATCGACGGCTGGTCGAGATTGGGCATGCCGGCCTCGTTGACGAGCCGCGCGATCGTATTGATGGCGAACTTGCCTTCCGCTCCGTCGAACGCGACCTTGGTCTCGTCGGCATTGAGCATGGTGCCGCCGCGCGCGAACACCGGCGCCTGCCACAGCCAGTTGCCGGTGATGTCCCAGGCATAGGTGACGCCGTTGGTGTCGTTGCCGAGCGCCTTGATCTTCTTGGCCAGCGCGATCAGCTCGTCCCAGCTCTTCGGCAGATTGTTCACGTCGCCGCCGGCCTGCTTGACCAGGTCGAGGTTGACGTAGACGATCGGCAGCGAGATCGCGAAGGGCAGGGCGTAGATCTTGCCGCTGGCGGTGCCGATGTCGAACATCGCCTGGTGGAAGCCCTGCTTGTCGAAATCCTTCTCCGCGGCGATGTAGCCGTCGAGCTCGGCCGGGATGTTCTTGTCGACCAGGACGCGGATGCGGTTCAAGCCCTGGAACGAGACGTCAGGCATCTGATTGGTCACGGCCTCGCGCAGCACCTTCTGGGTGCCGTCCTCGTAGGATTCGTAAGGCGCCCGCATCGTGACCTTGATCTCCGGGCGCACCTTGGCGAATTCCTCGGCGATGCGCTTGTGCGTCTCGGTGAACAGCTCCGGATAGGGATATTGCATCACGATCTCGGTCTTTGTCTGCGCGAGCGCAGATCCGGCCGCAAGCGACAGAGCCGCCGCGGCGATGATGGTCTTCAGCATGATAGACTCCTTGTTTGAGGTGACGTGGCTACTTGATCCCGGTCAGGGTGATGCCCTCGATGAAACGGCGCTGGGCAAAGAGGAAAGCGATGACGAGCGGCGCGATGATCACCATCGCCGCCGCCATCAGCGGGCCGTAGCTGGTGCCGGCCTCGCTGTTGCGGAAATGGGCGACCGCGAGCGGCGGCGTGCGCAAATGCTCGCTGTTGAGCACGATCAGCGGCCAGAAATAGTCGTTCCAATGCGCGACCACGGAGAAGATGCCGAAGGCGGTCACTGCGGGAATCGCGGCCGGCAGCATCACCCGCCAGACGATGCCGAATTCGGAGATGCCGTCCATGCGCGCGGCGTCGACGAGATCGTCGGGCACGGTCTTGAAGAACTGGCGCATCAGGAAGATGCCGAACACCGAGATCGTGAAGGGCAGCACCAGCGCGGCATAGCTGTCGAGCAGGCCGATCTTGTGCAGCAGCAGGAAGACCGGGATCGCGGTCGCCTGCGGCGGGATCAGGATCCCGAACAGCACCAGCGCCAACAGCGTCTCGCGGCCGAGGAAGCGGAGTTTTGCGAGCGCGTAGGCCGCCGGCAGCGCCACCATCACCTGCAACACGAAGATCGAGACCGTGACGATGATTCCGTTGAGCAGGAAGCGCAGCAGATTGGCCTTGGCGAAGGCCTCGCGCAGATTCTCGACAAGCGCGAACTGGTGCGGGATCAGGTGCAATTCGCTGGAGAAGATCTCGGTCTGCGGCTTGGATGCGGTCGAGATCATCCAGATGAAGGGGGCCAGCATGAGCGCGGCGCCCGCGATCAGCAGCACGTGGCGGAGGATCGCCCGGACTGGGATGGGATGCGCGTTGCTCATGTGTAGTGCACGCCGCGATCGGCGAGCCTCGATTTGATCAGGGTGAGCGCGAGGACGAAGACCAGGAAGACGACGGTGATGGCCGCGGCATAGCCCGAGCGGAAGAATTCGAAGCCTTCCGTGTACATCGTGTGGATCAGAACCTCGGTGGATTTCGACGGGCCGCCCTTGGTCAAGACGTGCACGGTGTCGAACACCTGGAACGAGCGGATGCCGGAGATCACGACGACGAAGGTCGTGACCGGCCCCAGCATCGGCCAGGTCACGAGGCGGAAGCGTGCCCAGCCGCTCGAGGCGCCGTCGATCTCGGCCGCCTCGTAGAGCTGCTTGGGAATGGAGACGAGGCCGGCGAGGAACAGCACCATGTTGAAGCCGACGGCCTGCCAGATGCCGATCGCGCACAGCGCATAGAGGGCGGTGCTGCGGTCCTGGAGCCATGCGAAGGCCGGCAGGCCCGCGCCGCGGAGAAGCCCGTTCACCAGGCCGAATTGCGGATGCAGCATGAATTCCCACACCACCGCCATCGCGATCAGGGTCGCCATGACTGGCAGGAAATAGATCGTCCGGTAGAGGCTGCGCAGGCTGGTGCCGCTCTGGATCAGCAGTGCGATCGCAAGGCCGGCGATCACGGCGCCGGGCACCACGATCACGACGTAAGTCAGCGTGTTGCGCAGCGCGGTCCAGAACACCTTGTCGGCGAACAGGTCCTGGTAGTTGGCGAGCCCGATCCAGGAGAAATGCGGCGCGCCGAGCTGATAGTCGGTGAAGGAGAGGGCGATCACGCCGGCGAGCGGACCGAGCAGCATGACCAGCATGAGCGCGGCGCCCGGCGTCACCAGCGCGTAGGCGGCATGGCTCCGCCTGCTGCCATGGGCCGGCAGCGTGCGCCTTGTCGTGCCCGCGGGAGCGCCGGCCGCGCCGATGGTCATCGAGCCGTCAGACATGGGCGGGCTCACGGATGCGCTCGGCCTGCTCCATTCTGAGCTCGATCCGTTTCCCGGCCGGATCGAACATCCGCACCGCGTCTGGTGCGAAGCCGAAGGCGACGGAGCTTGCCATCGCCGGCAAATGCTTGACGTCCGCGAGCCGCGCGATCAGGCGCGACCCGGTGCCTTCGACCGCCAGATGCACGAAGGCCTCGGCGCCGAGATTCTCCAGATGGACGACGGTTCCGGAGAACGGCCCGGTGCCGAGCTCGACCCGCTCCGGACGGACCCCGATGCGGCAATCGCCGGCCGCCGCACTGCACGTAAGTTTCAAGGCGGTCCCCAGCACATCGACGCCGCCGTCCTTGCGGATCCGGCCGGGGAGGACGTTGATCTTGGGGCTGCCGATGAATTCGGCAACGCGGATGTCGCCGGGCTCGTTGTAGATCTCGGCCGGCGTGCCGGCCTGGATCAGCTCACCGCCCATCATGACGGCGATCCGGCTCGACATCGTCATCGCCTCGGCCTGGTCGTGCGTGACGTAGACGAACGTTGCCTTGAGGCGGCGATGCAGCTCGGCGAGCTCTGCGCGCATGTGGACGCGCAGCTTGGCGTCGAGATTGGAGAGCGGTTCGTCGAACAGGAAGGCCACCGGCTCGCGCACCATGGCGCGTCCGACCGCGACGCGTTGCCGCTGTCCGCCGGACAATTGTCCGGGCTTGCGCCGCAGCAATGGGCTGATGTCGAGCTGCTCGGCGATGCCTTCGATGTCGGCGCGAATGTGCCGTTCCTTGGCGCGCCGGCCCGGCAGCAGCGCACCCAGTAGCGGCAGTCGCTCGATCGCGGAGAGGCGCCGCATCCGCAGCGGCACCGCGATGTTGTCGAAGGCGCTCAAATGCGGATAAAGCGCATAGGATTGGAACACCATCGCGAGGTTACGCGCGCTCGGGCGAATGCCGTCCACGGGGCGGCCGTCGATGCGGACCTCGCCGGAATTCTGCGGCTCGAGCCCGGCAATGATGCGAAGCAGGGTCGACTTGCCGCAGCCGGACGGGCCGACCAGCGAGATGAACTCGCCGTCGGCGATGCGGAAATCGATGCCTTTCAGGACGTCGGTGCCGTCAAAGGACTTGCGGATTGCGGATAGTTCGATTTGCGCCATGCGCGCTGATCCCCTGCTGGTCCGTTTGCGGCGCACGAGGAGTAGGAAGCGCGTCTGACATTCACATAACGGTCAATGGCCTTCCTTATGGTCATCCCAGGTTTTGCTTTCGCCCCGTCCGACGGGGAATATCATCTTGGGGTTGTCGTCGTGGCGTTGACGTCGTCGCGCGTTCGGGCGGTCAATGCGGTGTTCGAGACCGGCAGCTTTGCCGCTGCGGCAAGGCGGCTCGGGGTGTCGCAGCCGGCCGTTGCGCAGTTGGTGCGGGATCTGGAGGCCGAGTTCGGGGTGGCGCTGTTCGACCGGCACGGCCAGACCCTGATCGCGACATCGCTGTGCCGGCGGCTCTATGCCGCGACGAGCCGCATGCAGGCGGTCGAAGCCGATGCGCTCGCCATCCTGCAGCAGCGCGACGAGCTCACGGGAGGTGAGCTTCGCATCGGGCTCGGCAACGCCATGCCCGGCATGGCGTTGATCGCGGCGTTCCGCAACCTCTATCCGAAGATCCAGATCAACATCGAGATCGGCAGCTGGTCGGCGATCATGGCCGCGGTGGTCGACCAGCGCGTCGACGTCGCCGTATTGCCGGAGGTGCCGCATGACAACCGCTTCCGGCGCGAGCCCTGCGTGCAGCAGCGCGTCGTTGCGATCTGCCATCCCGTTCACGACCTCAGCCGCCAGTCGCGCGTGTCCATCGCCGGCCTCATGCAATATCCGCTGGTGTTCCGGACCCGGGATTCCGCGACCCAGCGCGCCGTCGACCGGGCGTTTCGCGCCCTCAACCTGCGCGCCAGTCCGGCGATCATCGTCAATACGCGCGAGGGGATGCTGGAGGCGGTCGCCAACCGGCTTGGCGTCGGCTTCGTCTGGGAGCACGGCTCGAGCCGCATCGACCGGATCGCGAAGGTGGCGATCGCGGAAATCGAGGCGGAGTCGCCCGAATACATCTTCTCGCTGGCGGGCAAGCGCGGCAAGCTGGTCGAGCTGTTCTACCTGGCCCGAAGCCTTTCGCGCCCGGCCGACGGCGCCGATATCCTGGCCGCGCCCTGAGCGGCGGCCGCCTTCCCGCCGCTTTGGGTTGTGCTGAACTGTGACGGCAACCGTGATGTTGCGCAGCGGGACGGTAAGGTATTTGCGTATTTTCCGTCCCCGAAGTTTGGTTACCCGGCCCAAGATGGGCTATGCTCCCCGCTGCGTCGACGACAAGAATGAGACGTCGGGAGATGGCATGGGATACCAGCGGCGGACGGGGCTGCGTCCATGATAACCTTACCCAGACTGGCAGCTGAATCGCTGGAGCAGTTCCTCGGCAACTTCATGCGCCGCCGGTACGATGAGACTTCCGCAAGCATCGTTGCAAGCGCAACCCGTACCGCGATGGAATGCATCGGCAACAGCGATGCGCTCTACCACAATATCGAGCATACGATGTTGGTGACCCTGGCCGCCCAGGCGATCCTCCGCGGCCGAAGCCTTCATACCCATCTCTCGGCCGAAGATTACGTTCATGTCCTGATCGCCTGCCTTGCCCACGACATCGGCTATGTCCGCGGCCTCTTCGAGGAGGATGACGCCGACGGCTTCGTCATCGACGCCGCCGACAACAAGATCTCGCTGCCGCGCGGTGCATCGGACGCGAGCCTGATGATGTATCACGTCGACCGCTCGAAGCTGTATGTGACGCGGCGGCTGCGGCATATCCCGGGAGTCGATCCGGAGCGCGTTGCCCGCGCCATCGAGGGGACGCGCTTTCCCGCCCGTGAAGGCCAGGAATACGACGACGAAGCCTCGATCCTGCGTGCGGCCGATTTCATCGGCCAGCTCGGCGATCCCAACTATCTGCGCAAGGCCAACGCGCTTTATTACGAGTTCGAGGAGGTCGGCATCAACCGCCAGCTCGGCTACGACTCGCCCGCCGACATCGTGAACCGCTATCCGCAATTCTATTGGAACAGCGTTGCTCCGCACATCCAGACCGAGATCGGCTATCTCAACAAGACCGAGATCGGCCGGCAATGGATCGCCAACCTCTACAGCAACGTGTTCCGCGCCGAACGCGACATCTCGCTGTCCGGTCCGCAGAAATAGGCCCCTTGTAGCCTCGTAGCCCGGATGGAGCGTAAGCGAAATCCGGGATTCGCGGATACAGGCGTCCCCGCATTGCGCTTCGCTCCATGCGGGCTACAAGAGCTCTGCGCAACGAGATCATCCGTGAGCAAATCATGCAACAAAAAACCATCACCACTGATATTCTCGACGTCGCTTATCGCGAATACGGTGCGCCGGACGGCTGGCCCTGCATCATGGGGCATGGCTTTCCCTATGACGCGAACGCCTATGCCGAGACCGCGCCTGTTATCGCCGAGGCCGGCGCCCGCGTGCTGGTGCCCTGGCTGCGCGGCTACGGGCCGACGCGGTTTCGCTTCGCCGAGACGCTGCGCTCCGGCGAGCAGGCGGCGTTAGGTGCCGATCTCCTGGCCTTCATGGATGCGCTCGGGATCAGGCGGGCCATCGTCGGCGGCTATGATTGGGGCGGGCGCGCCGCCTGCGTGGTCTCGGCGCTCTATCCGGAGCGCGTGATCGGTCTCGTCTCCGGCAATTCCTACAACATCCAGAACATCGCCCTCGCCATGGAGCCGGCCTCGCCGCCGGAGGAGGCGGCGTTCTGGTATCAGTATCTCTTCCACAACGAGCGCGGCCGCCGCGCGCTGGAACGCAACCGCCGCGGCTTTGCCCGTCAGCTCTGGACGATGTGGTCGCCGAAATGGGCCTTCGACGACGCGACGTTCGAGACAAGCGCCGTGTCGTTCGACAATCCCGATTTCGTCGACGTCGTGATCCATTCCTACCGCCATCGTTACGCACTGGTGGCCGGCGATCCCGCCTATGCGGGCATCGAGGCAAAGCTCGCCGCGCAGCCGACGATCCGCGTCCCGACGATCGCGATCGACGGCGACAGCGACGGCGTCAATTCCGGCACCGCCCACCACGCGCGCAAGTTCGAGGGATTTTTCGAGCGGCGCGTCTTCACCGATGCCGGTCACAATTTGCCGCAGGAGCGGCCGGCCGAATGGGCACAGGCCGTGATCGACGTGCGGAAAGCGGCTGCGTCATAGGCGGCCCCGAGGCGCCCTCGGCGCACCTCATCATGAGGGGATTGGCGGGTCGGCACTAGGCCATCCATCCGTTCCCCAAATTTCCCCGACTTTCGGGAACCTTTTCCGATTGCGGCCGTCCAAGCTGTGGGCCCGCTTCCATATGCGGGCTCGTTGCAGGGGAGAAGCTTGATGAAGTCACAAGTGCGCAAGCTGGAACGTGTCGCCGTGGCGCAGACGCCGACCGATCGGCCTGACAGGGCGGAGGTCGAACAGGCGATCCGGACCATGATCCGCTGGGCCGGCGATGATCCCGCGCGCGACGGTTTGCGCGAGACACCTGCTCGCGTTGCACGCGCGTTCGCAGAGTATTTTTCCGGATACGCGCAGGATCCGACCGAGATCCTGCAAAAGACCTTCGAGGAGATCGAGGGCTATGACGAGATGATCGTCCTGCGCGGCGTTCGCTTCGAGAGCCATTGCGAGCACCACATGGCGCCGATCGTCGGCCGCGCCTGGGTCGCCTATATTCCGCAGGGGCGCGTGGTCGGCATCTCCAAGCTCGCACGCGTGGTGGACGTCTACGCAAAACGGCTCCAGATCCAGGAGAAGATGACCGCGCAGATCGCCAATACCATCAACGATGTGCTCAAGCCTGAAGGCGTCGGGGTCATCATCAAGGCGACACATCACTGCATGACCACGCGCGGCGCGCACAAGCCCGGGACCGATCTCGTCACCAGCCGTATGCTGGGTGTGTTCCGCGACAATGCGCTGACGCGCCAGGAACTGCTGGGGCTCGCCAGTTCGGACGATTGACCTGCGCTCGGCGCTGACCCGCCGCATTCGATCTTGATTTGCGTCAAGGTTGCGGCAGGCGAGGTCTGCTCTGCTGGGTGTTGTCTCGGTCGGGTGCGTGCTATCATGGCGTGTGCCCGGGGGCTTCGCATGCAGGAGTGGCCCATGACAACTGCGTCAGATACGTCTCATCCGTCCGGTCTCGGCTCGGGAATGGCTGCGCTACACGCCAAATGGGGCTGGATCGTCGCGCTCGGCGTCGTCTACCTGATTGCCGGCTTCGTCGCGCTCGGCAGCATGGTGATGGCAACGGTGGCGAGCGTGATCGTGGTCGGTGCAATGATGATCGTCGCCGGCGTCACCGAGGTGATCGGCGCATTCCAGATGAAGAGCTGGGGAAAGTTCCTGATCTGGGCCTTGCTCGGTGTGCTCTACATCGTTGCCGGCTTCCTCACCTTCGCGAACCCGCTCTTCGCCGCGGTTCTGCTCACGCTGTTCCTCGGCGCCTCGCTGCTGGCCTCCGGCGCGGTCAGGCTGTTTCTCGCCTTCAGCATGAAGCGCGAAAGCCCGTGGGGCTGGGTGGCGGTGTCGGCCGTCGTCACGCTGCTGCTCGGGCTGCTGATCCTGGTGCGCTGGCCGGTGAACAGCGTCTACATCCTCGGCCTGTTCCTCGGCATCGACCTGATCATGGCCGGTGCCGGATGGGTCAGCTTGGGCTTCGCCTTGAAGCGGCGCGGCTAAAGCATGATCCGGAAAAGTGCCGAAGCGGTTTTCCGGAAAGCTCATGCGTCAAGAACAACCTGACGCACGATGACGATTCATCAAAATCTCGTCGCGCTTCAGGCGATGCCATCAGCAACTCGACGCAAGACCATCTTGATGAACTCCGCTGATCTGACGCGCTGACAAGAAGCAGCGCGCCGCGCGGTCGTTTCGCCGCGGCGACAATCATTGGGGAGAAAACCATGAAAGCCGCTTTGGCCCTGGCCGCAGCGCTGGCTGCCGCCTGCTTGTCCGCCCCTGTCTCCGCGCAAAAATCCTACGGTCCTGGAGTCAGCGACACCGAGATCAAGATCGGCAACACCATGCCCTATAGCGGCCCGGCATCGCCGCTCAGCATCACGGGACGGGTGATCTCCGCCTATTTCGACGAGATCAACGAGAAGGGCGGCGTTGGCGGCCGCAAGCTCAATCTGATCTCGCTCGACGATGCCTTCTCGCCGCCCAAGACCATGGAAGCCGCGCGGCGCCTCGTCGAAGGCGACGGCGTCGCCTTCATCTTCGCCACCATGGGCACGGCGCCGAGCTCGGCGATCGCAAAATATCTCAACAGCAACAAGGTGCCGCAGATCTTCCTGATCAGCTCGGCCTCGAAGTGGAACGATCCCGCCAACATGCCTTGGTCGATCGCGCTGCCCTGGGCGCCGAACTACACCAGCGAGGCCGCGATCGACGTCGCCTATGCCCGCGCCAGGAACCCGAATGCGCGCTTTGCGGTGCTCTACCAGAACGACGACGCCGGCAAGGAATATCTTCGCGGCGTCAAGGAGGCGCTCGGTGCCGACGCCGACAAGGCGATCGCGATGGCCTCGAGCTTCGAGGTCGCCGACCCCACCGTCGATTCCCAGGTCCTGACGCTCGCCAATACCAAGGCCGACGTCTTCATGATCTATTCGGTGACGCCGCGAGCCTGCGCGCAGGCGATCCGCAAGGCGCACGAGGTCGGCTGGCAGCCGACGCGCTTTCTGGCCTCTGGCTGCGCCAACAAGGCCACCGTGATGGCGCCCGCTGGCCTGGAGGCCGGCAAGGGCGTGCTGTCGCTCGGCGCGCTCAAGCCGTTCGTCGAGGCGCCGAAGGACGATCCGGCGATGACGGCCTATATCGACTTCATGAAGAAGCGCCTGCCCAATGCCGACATCAACAACGTCGCCGGCCTCTACGGCTACACCGTCGCCGAGGCGCTGGTGGCGCTGCTGAAGCAGTGCAAGGACAACCTGACGCGCGAGAACATCATGGCGCAGGCCGCGAATCTGAAGAACGTGCCGCTGTCGCTCCTGATGCCCGGCATCACCCTCAACACCACGCCGCAGGATTTCCGCCCGATCAAGGACGGCTACATGCTCCAGTTCGACGGCAACGACTGGGTGGTGGCAAGCGAGCTGTTGCGCGGAACGTGAGGCATGAAATAGCGGCCACACGGCGGTGCACCCTCTCCCCTTGTGGGAGAGGGTGGATGCGCGAAGCGCAGCCGGGTGAGGGGTTTCTCTCCGCGTGCGAAGCTGTCTGTTGTGCTTGCGGAGACAACCCCTCATCCGGCGCTTCGCGCCACCTTCTCCCACAAGGGGAGAAGGGAAGAAGCGCCCTCATCGAGCGCAATATACTTGGCGAACAGGAGACCACCATGGACTTTCACCACTCCGCCCGTTCGCTGGAGCTCCAGGACCGCGTTCGCCAGTTCATGCAGGCCCATGTCGAGCCGGTCGAGGAGCTCTACTACGAGCAGGTCAAGCCGGAAGCTTCACGCTACAAGACTCCGCAAATCCTTCAGGATCTGAAGCGGCGGGCGCGCGAGCAGGGGCTCTGGAACCTGTTCCTGTCCGGCGAGCACGGGCCGGGTCTGACCAATCTCGAATACGCGCCGGTGAAGGAGATCATGGGCCGCATCCTCTGGGCGCCCGAGGTCTTCAACTGCTCCGCGCCCGATGTCGGCAACATGGAGGTGCTCGCAAACTACGGCACCAAGGCGCAGCAGGAGCGCTGGCTGAAGCCGCTCCTGGAGGGGCGCATCCGCTCCGGCTTCTCGATGACGGAGCCGCAGGTCGCCTCCAGCGACGCCACCAACATCCAGTGCGAGATCCGGCGTGACGGCGACGACTACGTGATCAACGGCCGCAAATGGTTCACCTCGGGCGCGATGAACGAGGATTGCGAGATCCTGATCGTGATGGGCAAGACCGCGCCCGACCATCCCGACCGCCATCGCCAGCAATCCATGATCCTGGTGCCGAAGAATACGCGTGGGGTGCGCATCCTCCGCGACATGCTCACCTACGGCTATGACGATGCGCCGGTCGGCCATCCCGAGATCGTCTACGACAACGTCCGCGTCCCCGCCGAGAACATTCTGCTCGGCGAGGGCCGCGGCTTCGAGATCGCGCAAGGCCGGCTCGGCCCCGGCCGCATTCACCACTGCATGCGCCTGATCGGCTGCGCCCAGCGGGCGCTGGAATTGATGTGCCAGCGCGCGGTCTCGCGCGTCGCCTTCGGCAAGCCGCTCGCAGAGCAGGGCTCGGTACGCGAGGACATCGCGCACTCCTTCTGCGAGATTGCGCAGGCGCGCCTGCTCACCTTGCAAGCCGCCGACAAGATGGACCGCGAGGGCAACAAGGCCGCGCGCGACCTGATCGCCGCGGCCAAGATCGTGGTCCCGAGCATGGCCGCCCGCGTCATCGACCGCGCCATTCAGATCCACGGCGCCGCCGGGGTCTCGCAGGACACGTTCCTCGCGCGCGCTTACGTCTATGCCCGCTTCATCCGCATCGGCGACGGGCCGGACCAAGTGCATCTCGCGGCCGTCGGCAAGGAGCTGATCAGGCGCGGCGGGGTGATGGGGTAGCGCCGTGGTCCGTGGCCGGATTGCGCATCGGCGGCGCTTCGAAGCGCCGCGACGGGCAAGTCCTTTGGCCGCGATCCAGTATGGCCTCAGATCACTGTAGTACATAGTAACTACTGCTGACCGAGAGTGACCCTGCACGCCATGGCGGGTTCACCCAGGTGAAAGAGCACAGATCGCTTTCGCGCGAGAAAACGTCCGATGCCGAAGGCGAGCGCGCAAGACTGGACAGCATCATCGATTTCGAGCGGCGGCACTTGCTCGCGGACCTGCGCGCCGGTCGTCCGGATGTGATCCTCGTGGATACCCGGCTGCTCAGCGCGGTCCCGTTCGACTGGCTGGCCTGGGCAAGGTCCGATCCGGAGCTCCAGGCCGAACTAAGTCGTTACCGCGAGCTCGAGGATGCCGGCGGCCGCGTCCGGATCTTGGTCGCTCGATCGGGTTCGGAGCGGTAACCCCGTTCGGTTGCCAGCCGCGGCACAGGCGCCACGCTCGGCATGCTGACATCATGCCCCTGTTTTGCCCGACGAGTCAAAATCGGTCCGTAAAAACAGCAGGGCTTCGCGCCGGGCCGCCAAGCCATTGAAAAAGCTGACCCCCGTCTACTGTGCATGGGGTTGTTTTTCCGTTTTTGCTGGAGCGACCGTTTTCGCGGCGCCAGGCGGGCCGCTACCCCGCCTTGGCGATGCGACCGTCCGCCGACCCCGCGCGCAGATTCTGGAAGAACGTCTCCACCTCCCGCGACAGCGTCTGCGCCGTCTCGGTCAGGCTGCTGGCGGCGGTGAACACCGAAGCCGCCGCAGTATCGGTCTCGCCGATGGCATCGCGCAGCGAGGTGATGTTCGCCACCAGCGTCTCGTTGCCTTGGGCAGCGCTTTGCGCGTTGGAGGAGATCTCGCGCGTGGCCTGGTCCTGCTGACTGACGGCGCCGGCAATCGCGGACGTGACCTCGTTGATCTCGCGCACCGCCCCGCCGATCTCGCGCACGGCGTCGACGGCGTTCCGCGTCGAGGCTTGGATCATCGCGACGTTCTCGCTGATCTCGGCCGTGGCCTTGGCGGTCTGGCCCGCGAGCGCCTTCACCTCGTGGGCGACGACGGCAAAGCCGCGGCCGGCATCGCCGGCGCGCGCCGCCTCGATGGTGGCGTTCAACGCGAGCAGGTTGGTCTGCTCGGCGATCGCCTGGATCAGGTTGAGCACGCCGTCGATGCGTTGCGTGGCTGCAGCGAGGCTCTCGATCTCGGAGATCGACTTCTCGGTGCGCTGGCCGGTCTGCTCGACCGCGCCGGCGCTCTGCCGCACCTGGCGGCCGATCTCCACCACCGAGGCCGAAAGCTCCTCGGCCGCGCCCGCCACCGCGGTGACGTTGTGCGAGGCCTGCTCGGTGGCATTCGCCGCGGTGCCGGCGCGGCTGCTCGCATCCGCTGTGACCCGCGTGATGGTCTGCGCCGTCTCGCGCATGACGGAGGCGTTGTCGCTGAGGCCGCGCATGATCGCGCCGATCGCCTCGCGAAATTGCTCGACGGACCGCTCGACGTGACGGGCGCGCTCCTCGCGCGCGGCGGCGTCTTGCGACACTTGCGAGGCGAGGTTGCGGTTGCGCCCCATCGAGTCCTGGAACACCTGGATGGCGCGGGCCAGCGCGCCTATCTCGTCGGCGCGGTCGGAGTGCGGGACCACGACATCGGCGGCGCCGTCGGCGACCTGCTTGATGGTTGCGGTGATCGCGGCGAGCGGCCGGGCGATCGAGCGGGCAATGATGACGATGCCAGCGACGACGAGGGCCAGCGCCACGCCGCCGAGGCAGGTGAGGATGAACGACAATGTGCGGGCGATCTCGGTCTGCTGCGCGATCTGCCTGCCGCGCTCGGCATAGACCTTGGACAGCGCCTCGAGGTCCTTGTTCAGCGCCGAGCGGACGCTGCGGTTGGCGTCGTTGTCGCCCCATTCGCGGCCCGCTGCCGCGTTGATCTCGACGCCGCGCCGCACCAGCTCCTTGCGGAACTCGACGAACTGCTCGATGCGCTTCTTGAAGGTCGCGAACTGCTCGGCATCGTCGGCCTTGACGATGGTCTCCCAGCGCTTCACGACGTCGAGGATCTGGGCGTTGAACTTGAGCAGGCCGTCGCCGTATTTCTTCACCACGGCCGGGTCGGTCGACATGTAGATGCCGCGCGATTCCATCACCACCGCATAGACGAGGGAGTTGACCCGCTCGACGTTCAGCGCGGCGGCATTGGCCGTCTCAATCGCGACTGCGAGGTCCGCGCTGCGGCGGCTGTTGTAGTCGGACAAGATCGCGATCGCTGCCGTGAGCAGCGCGAACAGCGCGAAGATCGCATAGAGCTTGCTGGCAAGCGTGAAGCGGCCTGCCGGCTTGGCGGCATTCCCAGATCGGTCGGATGTCATGATGTTCAAGGAGCCCGGATTGGCCTGACCGGCCGGTGAACGGGGTCAGGCAAATTGTTGCAAAACTATGCAGAACGAAGATGGACGCCTCGTTAACGCGCGGCCTGGCCGCCTCCGTCCTTGGTCGAAGGAAAGGTAAGTCATTTCAGCGTCTTGATCCGAAGGTTTAGTTTCAGGATAGTCTTTTGGGATAGTCTTGGAGTCGGCCGTTGGCCGAGCAACCCCGGAGAGACCCTTGGTCTACCGCCACAGCATCGACGCCACGACCTACAACTTCCCTGACCTGCGCGACCTGCTCGCCAAGGCGACACCCCCGCGCTCCGGCGACCGGCTGGCCGGCATTGCCGCTGCCAGCTCCGAGCAGATGATCGCCGCGCGGATGGCGCTCGCCGATGTGCCGCTCGGCCAGTTCCTGCAGGAAGCCGTCGTTCCCTACGAGGCCGACGAGGTCACCCGCCTCGTCATCGACAGCCATGACGCCAAGGCGTTCGCGCCGGTGGCATCGCTGACGGTCGGCGCCTTCCGCGACTGGCTGCTGTCGGACGCCGCAACGCCCGAGATCCTGCGCAAGCTGGCGCCCGGCATCACGCCGGAGATGGCGGCCGCGGTGTCGAAGCTGATGCGCAACCAGGATCTGATCCTGGCGGCGCGGAAATGCGAGGTCACCACCGCCTTTCGCAACACTATCGGCCTGAGGGGGCGGATGAGCACACGCCTGCAGCCGAACCATCCCTTCGACGATGCAAGGGGCATCACCGCCTCGATCCTCGACGGCATCCTGCTGGGGGCGGGCGATGCCTGCATCGGCATCAATCCCGCCAGCGACGACCCCGCCGTCATCGCGCAATTGCTGCGGCTGCTCGACGAGATCATCGCGCGGCTGCAGATCCCGACGCAAGGCTGCGTCCTGACCCATGTCACGACGACGCTGTCGCTGATCGGGCAGGGCGTGCCGGTCGACCTCGTCTTCCAGTCGGTCGCGGGCACCGAGGCCGCCAACCGCAGCTTCGGCATCGACCTCGCACTGTTGAAGGAGGCGCAAGAGGCCGGGCTGTCGCAGTCGCGCGGCACGGTCGGGCGGGACCTGATGTATTTCGAGACCGGCCAGGGCTCGGCGCTGTCGGCGGGCGCCCATCACGGCGTCGACCAGCAGACCTGCGAGGCGCGCGCCTATGCGGTCGCCCGCGCCTTCGCTCCGCTGCTGGTCAACAGCGTGGTCGGCTTCATCGGCCCGGAATACCTCTATGACGGCAAGGAAATCATCCGCGCCGGGCTGGAGGATCATTTCTGTGGCAAGCTGCTCGGCCTGCCGCTCGGGGTCGACATCTGCTACACCAACCACGCCGAGGCAGATCAGGACGATATGGACAATCTCCTGACGCTGCTCGCCGCCGCCGGCGTCACCTTCATCATGGGTGTTCCCGGTGCCGACGACGTCATGCTGAACTACCAGTCGACGTCTTTTCACGACGCGCTCTATGTCAGGGACGTCTTCGCGCTGCGCCGCGCGCCGGAATTCGACGACTGGCTGGCGCGCTCGGGCATTGCAGGTGCCGATTTCCGGATTGCTGGCGATGCAGGCCTGCTGCCCGATTTTGCCGCGCGGCTGATCGCATGAGGCGGAAGGTCAACTCGGTTGGGAAACCATCGGCGCCTCTCGGAATTATGCTTACGCCACAATATTGAGAAATTCCGCCGACAGCATTACGCTATGTGTCGGGCTGGCAATTTCCGCACCATCGGTTGAGTGTGGCGGGGGAGCTTTGATGCGAGCTGAAAGTAACGGAACGTCCCGGCGGATTCTCTGCGTGTTTCCGCGCTACACCTCGTCCTTCGGCACGTTCGAGCATTCCTATCCCCTGACCGATGGCGTCCGCGCCTTCATGCCGCCGCAGGGCCTGCTGCTGATCTCCGCCTATCTTCCGAAGGAATGGCAGGTCAAATTCGTCGACGAGAACCTGCGCCGCACGACGAGGGAGGAGTTCGAATGGGCGGAAGCCGTCTTCGTCAGCGGCATGCACATCCAACGCCAGCAGATGAACGACATCTGCCGCCGCGCCCATGAGTTCGATCTGCCGGTCGCGCTCGGCGGGCCTTCCGTCAGCGCCTGTCCCGACTATTACCCGTCCTTCGATTATCTGCATGTCGGCGAGCTCGGCGACGCCACCAACCAGCTGATCGAGATCTTGTCGCGCGACACCTCGCGTCCGGAGAGCCAAGTCGTGCTCACGACCAAGGACCGCGTGCCGATGACGGAGTTTCCGATCCCGGCCTACGAGCTCGCCGACGTGAAGAAGTACTTCCTCGGCAGCATCCAATATTCCAGCGGCTGTCCCTACCAGTGCGAGTTCTGCGACATCCCCGGCCTTTACGGCCGCAATCCGCGCATCAAGACGCCGCAGCAGATCATCGCCGAGCTCGACCGCCTGCGCGAATGCGGCATGACCGACACGGTCTATTTCGTCGACGACAATTTCATCGGCAACCGCAAGGCGGCCATGGACCTGCTGCCGCACCTGATCGAGTGGCAGAAGCGGACCGGCTACGTGGTGCGGCTCGCTTGCGAGGCCACGCTCAACATCGCCAAACGCCCCGAGATCCTCGAGAAGATGCGCGAGGCCTATTTCATCACCATCTTCTGCGGCATCGAGACGCCGGATCCCGACGCGCTGAAGGCGATGCAGAAGGACCACAACATGATGGTCCCGATCCTGGAGGGCGTGCGTACCATCAACTCCTACGGCATGGAGGTGGTCTCGGGCATCATCATGGGGCTCGACACCGACAAGCCGAACACCTCGGAGGCGCTGCTCGCCTTCGTCGAGGAGTCCCGGATTCCGCTGCTCACCATCAATCTGCTGCAGGCGCTGCCGAAGACGCCGCTATGGGACCGGCTTGAGCGCGAGGGGCGGCTGGTCGAGGACGATGGCCGCGATTCCAACGTCGACTTCCTGCTGCCCTATGACGAGGTCGTCGCGTCCTGGAAGCACGCCATGGCAGTCGCTTACGCGCCCGACAAGGTCTACGCGCGCTATCAGCACCAATGCGACCACGTCTATGTGAACCGGCTCAAGGTACCGGTGCCGGACGAGATGAAGACCTGGCGCAGCATCCGGCGCGGCCTCGTCATACTGCGCAACATCTTCTGGAAGGTCGGCGTGCTCGGCGACTATAGGCGCGTGTTCTGGAAGTTCGCGCTGGGCCGCATCAAGCGCGGCGACATCGAAGGCCTGATCGGCTGCACGCTGGTCGCGCACCATCTCATCACCTTTGCGCGCGCGGCCTCCAGCGGCAAGCAGAACGCCTCGAACTATTCGATCCGGCTGCGCGAGGCCGCCGTGCCCGCCGAATGATGCCACATGTCTGACCCGGCCCTGCCGCGCCGTCCGACCCTCGATTTGCGCTCGTTTACGCCTGCGCGCGTCGCGCTGGGGCGCAGCGGCGCGAGCCTGCCGACGAGAGCGTTGCTCGATTTCACGCTGGACCATGCCCGCGCGCGCGATGCTGTGCATGCGGCCTTCGACACGCCGCGTCTCATCGCCGATCTCGACGCACTCGGTGTTGCGGTGACCGAGGTCAGGAGCCGGGCGGTCGATCGCGGCGACTATCTGCGGCGGCCGGATCTGGGACGACAGCTCGACCCCGGCTCGGCGCAGCGTCTGGCACGAAGCATCTCGGCGCCGTGCCAGCTCGCGGTCGTGATCGGAGACGGCCTGTCCGCGGCGGCGGTCCATAGCCATGCGGCGATCGTGGTAAGGCGCCTGTTGCAATCGCTTGCGCAGGGGGATGCTGTCGCGGTTCGCCATGTCGTCGTCGCATCGGGCGCGCGCGTCGCGCTCGGCGACGAGATCGGCGCCATTCTCGGCGCGCGCATGGTCATGATGCTGATCGGCGAGCGGCCCGGCCTGTCCGCGCCCGACAGCCTCGGCGCCTACCTGACCTTCGCGCCCCGGCCCGGCCGCACCGATGCCGAGCGCAATTGCGTCTCCAACATCCACCACGCCGGGTTGAGCCACGACGAGGCGGCGTTCAAGATCGCCTGGCTGATCCGCGAGGCCCTGGCCCGGGAGGTCACCGGCGTGGCGCTGAAGGACGAGAGCGCAGACCGCGCGCCGCGCCAGATTGGCACATCCTCGCCGGGATGACGGTCATTCCAGGCCCGGATCGCCGCTTTTCGATCGATTCGGCCGGGCTTGGCCTGCTTGCGAAAAGACCTGTTGACCTGCTAAACCGCTGCCGGCGATTTTCCGCGCATTTTCAAAGGGCAAGCCTCCCATTGGTATGGCGTTTTCAAGCCGGTCGCGCGGCGCGATAAGCTCACAGCCCGAGCCGATTTAGGAACTGGACAAGGCATGCTCGAAAAGCACAGCGAGAGTGAGGTTCATGTCGACAAGGTCGAGCAGGGATCTACGTCCTCCATCGCCTTCGGGCTGGAGCGTCTCGGGCTGATCGCCGTTCGGGCCCCGATCGTCTCCTGCATCGTCCTGCTCGCGTTGATCGTCGGCGCGGTGTTCGGCATCTACCGGATCAAGATCGACGATTCGCTGTCGCAGCTGTTCCGCTCCGACACCCGCGAATTCAAACAATATGAAGAGGTGACCAAGAAGTTCCCGGCCGAAGAGTTCGACGTACTCGTCGTGGTCGAGGGCAAGACCCTCCTGGAACGCAGCAACCTCGAGAAGCTGCGCGACTTCGTCACCGACCTGCAGCTGGTCGAAGGCACGCGCGGGCTGGTCTCGCTGTTCTCGGCGCGCCAGGCGCCGGCCCCCGGCAAGCTGCCGGCGGCCCTGTTCCCGCCCGAGCTACCGGAGGGCGCGGCCTATGACAAGTTCATCGAGACCGTCAAGAACAACGAGATCATCCGCGGCAAGCTGCTGTCGGAGGACGGCACATTGGCGCTGGTCGTGCTGTCGCTCGATCCGGAGGTGGTCGCTTCCAACAAGTTGACCAAGACCGTCGCCGACATCCGTGCGCTGATGAAGGAGACGCTCGGGGACACCGGCCTCAACGTGCAGCTCTCCGGCGTCCCGGTGATGCAGCTCGAGATCCGCAACGCGGTCGAGCGCGACGGGCTGACCTACAACATCCTCGGCATCCTCGCCGGCTGCATCATCGCCATCATCTTCTTCCGCAAGATCTCGTTCATGATCGCGGCGGCATTCCCGCCGATGATCGCTATCCTGCTGGCGCTCGGCGCGCTCGGCTGGGCCAATTTCAACCTCAACATGTTCCTGAACGTGATGACGCCGCTCATCATGGTCATCAGCTTCTCGGACTCGATGCAGCTGACCTTCGCCGCGCGCGACCGGCTGATCGCGGGCCAGGACAAGTTCACCGCGTTCAAGAACGCGGTGCTGGTGGTGGGCCCGGCCTGCGTGCTGACGCATGGCACCGCCGGCATCTCCTTCATCGCGCTGCAATTCTCCGACTCCGACCTGATCCGCAAGTTCGGCGAGGCGGGCCTTGCCGCCACCATCATCGCGCTGGTCGCGGTGCTGTCGCTGGTGCCTGTCTTCGGCGTGCTGTTCGTGCGCAACGAGAAGGTCTTTGCAGTCAAGTTCCAGGGCGCTGATGCCGGCGTACAGGCGCTGCGCAATTTCTGCTACTGGATTGCGGTGCGCATGGTCGGCCGGCCCGGCCTGTTCAGCCTGCTGGCGGTGCTGTTCGTCGGCGGCCTCGGCGTCATCTATGCCAATCTGGAGCCGCGCTACCGGCTCGCCGACCAGGTGCCGGACAAGCGCCAGGCGGTTGCCGCCAGCGACCGGTTAGACGCCAAGCTGACCGGCGCCAATCCCGTCAACGTGCTGATCGTGTTCCCGAAGGGTGAATCGCTTTATTCGCCGCAGACGCTCCAGACCATCGCCGAGGTGCACGCGACAGTCGAGAAGTCCGCAGGGGTCGGCAACGTGTGGTCGCTGGAGACGCTGCGCCGCTGGCTGGCGGAAAAGGCCGGCAGTGCCGACGTCGCGACGCTGAAGGAATATGTCAGCGTCATCCCCGAGCACCTGGTGCGCCGCTTCATCGACGCCGAGCAGGACGCTGTCGTGGTGGCCGGCCGCGTGCCGGACAAGGATTCCAGCCAGCTCCTGCCGATCGTCGACAAGCTCGATTCGGAGCTCGACGCCGTCCGCAAGAAGCATCCGGGCTATGAGATCGCCGTGACGGGTCTCGCCGCCATCGCCGCGCGTAACTCGGCCAACATGATCGAGAAGCTGAACCACGGCCTCACGATCGAATTCGCGCTGGTCGCGATCTTCATCGGCCTCGCCTTCCGCTCCTGGGTGGTGACACTCGCCTGCATCCTGCCGGGCATCTTCCCGGTGGTGATGTCGGGCACGGTGCTGTGGGCGATGGGCGAGGGGCTGCAATTCGCCAGCGTCGTTGCGCTCACGGTCTCGTTCGGCCTCGGCCTTTCCGCTACCATCCACTTCCTCAACCGCCTGCGGCTGGAGAACAAGCCGGGTGTCGGCTCGGCGCTCGCGGTGGAGCGGGCCACCGTGCTGGTGGGACCTGCGCTGATCCTGACCACGGTGGTGCTCGCCTGCGGCCTCGTCGTCACCGTGTTCTCCGACCTGCCATCGCTGCGTCTGTTCGGCTGGCTCAGCGCCTTCTCGATGGTGATGGCATTGGTCGCTGATCTCTTCATCCTCCGGCCGACGGCGATGTGGCTGATCAATCTGCACGCCAAGCTGCATGGCGCGGACAAGCAGGCGATCTGAGGGGCCGGCGCCGGACCGCCCTCACGCGCCGATACGAACGATTCCGTAAGGATTGAACTTGAAGTCGCCCTCGGCGTAGTCCTGCTCCCGCGACAGCGTGAGCTTGCGGTCGCGCAGCGTTGCCTCGATGCCGCGCTCGGCCATTGCGTCCGCGATTTCGTCCATCAGATTCGCTGCGTTCCGGTCGCTGCCGCGCGATCGCGCGACATAGATTTCCGGCAGTCCGACGAGGTGGAAGCCGACGCTTTCGTTGTAGGTGTCGCCGGCAAGCGGACGCTTGGCGAAGGCGAGGCGACAGGATCGGCCCATCGCTGGCGTGACGGTAAGGCCCTGGTTCGTGTTTGCGGCGGCCTTGCACTCGCGGGCCAGTTGCCGCCATCGCGTGAGTCCGTGGGCAACGCCCGCGCTTTCTCCTTTCACGGCCGTGGCGCCGGCCTCGATCATCTCCTCGACAATTCGCAAGGCGGCAGCTGAATAGGCGACCGTCTTGTGCTGCTCCATCGGCGGGCTCAGCACGTAGAGGACCGCTTTGTGATTGAGTACGGCCATTTCGTCCGCCTCGGACCACGCTTTCGGAAAGACGCGGTCCCAGCACACCCCGAAAGAGCGCTCCATGTGCGGATCGGGTTTGGCTTGCGAATAGGTGCGGTCGATCTCGAAGCCGAAATCGGCGATCGTCTTCGCCACCGCCTTGGGCGGATGCAGCAGGCTTTCATTCCTGCCGAGGAAGCAGAGCACGTGACGCGGCTTCACGGACGAAGGCTGCATGTTCGCTCCCTGCTGATCGCTGGCGAAGGCGCGGCTGGCCACGAAGAGCCCGGCGGCCTTCAGCAGATGTCTGCGGATCGGGTCCATCTCAGCAAATCCAGCCGGTCAGTTCGTGTCAGCAAAAAGCCCCCGGCTCGCGAGAACCGGGGGCATGTTCCTCATTGCGTGCGAAAGGCCTTCAGCCCTTCGTCATCGTGATGTTGACGCCGCGGATCTCGCCCTTGGACGAGATCTGCACCGTCTGCTTGGTGCCGTTGGTGCGCAGCGACAGGTTGGCGGCAAAGCCGTTGGCCTCGACGAAGACCTCGATCTGGCCGCCGCCGGCGGTGCCCTGGAGATTGCCGAAGATGTTGCGGCTGGACTCGCTCCAGTTGCCGGAGATGCGGTCGCCCTGGCTCGTCACGTCGCTGGTGAGGTTGAACTTGTAGCTGTCGGAGGCGCAGCTCAGCGCCTGCTTCAGGTTGAGGCCGCTGCCGGCGACCTTATAGTCCGCTTTGCAGCGAATGCGCTCGGTGGAGCCGTCGGACAGCGACACCGTGCCGGTTCCGGTCCACGCGCCGTCGAAGCCGGCAAACGGTCCGGACGACTGTGCGTGGCTTGCCGATGCCGAGAAGAGCAGCGCCACCCCGATGCCGGCCGCCCTGATTGCCAGTCCAGATCGCCAAAAGAATGTCATCTCGAATATCCCGCTTTGGAACGACGTTCGCTTCGATCGAGAACGTCTCGCCACATCGAAAGTTTAGTGCTCCGAGCAAGTCGCAGGTTCAAAGCCCGGCGGCCAGAGACGGCGGTTCACGCGGCCGCGCCGTGCTTCCAGGGGCCGCGATTTGCCGCGCTTCGTCATGTTTCCGGCAGCCGAGGACGGGCGAAGAGATGCAGCGCGGCAACAGGTCTGCATTAAAGCGCAATGCTCCCGAATTATGATGTAGTATCAATCCCTTACATCTGTCAATGAAGGCGCGGGGAAGACCTGATTCGGCGGGGGCGGCGCCAATTTGGCCGCATTTGCCAGTGCTTGTGCCTTCCCTGAGGCCGCTACAAGCGGCGACTTGCCATCAGAACCAATCCGTTCCGGCCATCCGCCCTGCGCAGTCCGGGATCGGTGCGATTCTGCCGTCAGAATGAAGGAATACAATGCGCAATCTTCTCGTCGCTCTCACCCTGCTGTCGGCCTCCCTTTCGACGGCAGCGTTCGCCCAACAAGGGCGTGGCACGGACGCCGAGCAGAAGGCCTGCACCCGCGATGTGCAGAAGTTCTGCCGCCCGGTCATCGACCAGGGCGATTTCACCATCCTGGCCTGCCTCAAGGAGAACCGGGCCAAGATCTCGCAGGCCTGCGACCAGGTGCTGAAGAACCACAATCAATAAACTCGGCCATTGGCCTAGAAAGGCGGCCCTCGGCCGCTTTTCCGGGCCCAATTCGAAGGGGCAGCCATCGACGGACAGGATTGGTTTTGCGGCCGTATTCCCCTATATGGGGGCCGCGGCGGCGTCGCCGGCGTGAGCCCGCCCGAGCGAAAAAGCCCTTCCTGTCCAAACGATTGTAAACCAGCCCTCGATGACCTCTGCGAGCGAATTGCGATCCGGCAAGGGTGACCGCGACGAGAATTTTCCCGTCGCGTCCTGGATCATTCATCCGCGTCATCGCGCCCTGATCCTGGCCTATTACAATTTCGTCCGCACCGCGGACGACATCGCCGATCACGCCACGCTCCCCCCCGACCAGAAGCTCGCTTATCTCGATCTGCTCGAGGCGGAACTGCTCGGCAAGGGTGACACCCAGCCTGAGGCCGTCAGCTTGCGCCGCGCGCTGGCCGAGCGCGGCATGGCGCCACGTCATGCGCTCGACGTGCTGATCGCCTTCCGCATGGACGTGACCAAGCTGCGCTATGAGACCTGGGACGAGGTCATCCATTATTGCCGCTACTCGGCGATGCCGGTCGGCCGCTTTATGCTCGACGTTCACGGCGAGAGCACCTCGACATGGGCCGCCTCGGACGCGCTCTGCGCGGGCCTTCAGATCAACAATCACCTGCAGGATTGCGGCAAGGATTATCGCGAGCTCAACCGCGTCTATCTGCCGCGCGATGCGCTGGCAGCGCACGGCGCCTCCGTCGAGCAACTCGGTCTCGCGCAGTCGCCGCCGGCGATGCTGGCCTGCCTGCAGTCGCTCGCCGCACGCAACGAGGCGCTGCTCGGAGAGGGCAGGTCGCTCGCAGCCGAGATCCGGGATTTCCGTCTCGGCGTCGACGTCTCCGTCATCCAGGCCTATGCCGACCGCATCGTGCGCTTGCTCAAGGTACGCGATCCCTTGCGGGAGCGCGTGCATCTGAACAAATTCGAGCTGCTCGCCTTCAGCCTCGCCGGGATCATCGGCGAAGTTGGCCGCCGTGCGATCCGTCGCAAGGCCATTTCCAGACCGGGGACTGCCCATGACGCTTGAGGCGACCACGCCCGGCGCCAATTACGGCTCGACCGCATCCGGCAGCTCGTTCTATGCCGCGATGCGCATCCTGCCGCGTGATCAGCGCGAAGCGATGTTTCAGATCTACAGCTTCTGCCGCCAGGTCGACGACATCGCCGATTCCGACGGCCCGCGCGACGAGCGGCTCGCCGCACTTCAGGAATGGCGCAACGATATCGACGCGCTCTATCAGGGCCATCCGCCGCCGCGGCTGAAGGACTACGTCGCCTCGGTGAAGACCTTCGGGCTCAAGCGCGAGGATTTCCTCGCCATCGTCGACGGCATGGAGATGGACGTGCCGCAGGACATCCGTGCGCCCGACATGGCGACGCTGGATCTGTATTGCGACCGCGTCGCCAGCGCCGTGGGGCGGCTGTCGGTGCGCGTGTTCGGCATGCCCGAGGAAGACGGCATCCTGCTCGCGCACCACCTCGGCCGCGCGCTGCAGCTCACCAACATCCTGCGCGACATCGACGAGGACGCCGGCCTTGGCCGGCTCTATCTGCCGCGCGAGGCGCTGCTGCATGCCGGCATCACCTCTGATGATCCGAACCGCGTGATCGCCGAGCGCGCGTTGCCGAAGGTCTGCATGCCGCTGGCGCAGCGCGCCAAGGTGCATTTCGAGAAGTCGGACGAGATCATGAACCGCAACAGGCGCCGCGCCGTGCGCGCGCCGCGGATCATGTCGAAATACTACCATTCCATTCTGGACCTCCTCATCGCGCGCGGCTTCTCCGCGCCGCGCGAGCCGGTGCGTGTGTCGAAGATCACGCGCATCCTGATCCTGCTCCGTTACGCTTTCATCTGATGCAAAACACAGCTCACATCATCGGCGCTGGAATTTCCGGCCTCTCCGCCGCCGTGCGGCTCGCCAATGCCGGCTTCAAGGTCGCCGTGCACGAGGCGACGCACCAGGCCGGCGGCCGCTGCCGGTCCTATTTCGACGGCGCCACCAATCTCATCATCGACAACGGCAATCATCTGCTGCTGTCGGGCAACAGCCATGCGCGCGCCTATGCGCGCGCGATCGGCACCGAGGCGGGCCTGGTCGGCCCCGAGCGGGCGCAATTTCCGTTCGTCGATGTCAAGACCGGGCAGCGCTGGCAGATCGATCTCGGCGATGGCCGGTGGCCGACCTGGGTGCTCGACGAAAGCCGCCGCGTGCCCGACACCGGCCTTTCCGATTATCTCAAGCTGGCGCCGCTGATCTGGGCGTCGGAGGAGACGCTGGTCGGCAAGTCGATTCCGACCGAGGGCATCCTCTATCAGCGCCTGGTGCAGCCGCTGCTGCTGGCAGCTCTCAACGTCGATCCGCCCGAGGGCTCGGCCGGGCTCGCCGGCGCGATCGTGCGGGAGACGCTGCTTGCGGGCGGGCAGGCCTGTCGTCCGCTGATCGCGCGCGACGGTCTCAGCGCGGTTCTGATCGAGCCCGCCGTGAAGTTTCTGCAGGAGCGTGGTCACAGCGTTCAGCTCGGCCACGAGCTGCGCTCGTTCGTCAGCACGGACGGCAAGGTGACCGCGCTGAATTTCGGCGGCGAGGATTTGATCCAGCTCGGTGCGCGCGATGTCGTCGTGATGGCGGTGCCGCCGCGCGCGGCCGCTAGCCTGCTGCCGGGGCTGAAGACGCCGACCGAATTCCGCGCCATCGTCAATGCGCATTTCCGCATCACACCGCCGCCGGGCTCGGCGCCCATCCTCGGCGTGATCGGCGGCGTGGTGGAATGGCTGTTCGCGTTCCCGAACCGGCTCTCGGTGACCATCAGCAATGGCGACCGCCTGGTCGACATGCCGCGCGAGGAACTGGCGCAGACGATCTGGAACGAGGTCTGCGAGGCGGGCGGTGTCTCCGGCGAGCTGCCTCCTTGGCAGATCGTGCGCGAGCGCCGCGCCACATTTGCGGCGACTCCGGCCCAGAATGCCCTGCGTCCCGGGCCGGTCACTGCGCTGAAAAACCTGTTCCTCGCCGGCGACTGGACTGCTACGGGATTGCCAGCAACCATCGAGGGATCGGTCCGGTCGGGTGACCGCGCCGCCGATCTGGTTCTGGCCGCCAAAGGATCCTGAAAGGCGGCCCGACGGGCAATTCTCCCGGTCAACTTTCAATCGACTATCGGAGCAATCGAGCGACATGGATTCCGTGACCGCGACCAGCCGCGAAGCTTTGGAATCGAGCATTGCGTCGGCGACCCAGGGCCTCCTCGGCTTCCAGCAATCCGATGGCCATTGGGTGTTCGAGCTCGAGGCCGATTGCACAATTCCGGCCGAATACGTTCTGCTGCGCCACTATCTCGCCGAGCCCGTCGACACCGTGCTCGAAGCCAAGATCGGTAACTATCTGCGCCGCATCCAGGGCGCCCATGGCGGCTGGCCGCTGGTGCATGACGGCGAGTTCGACATGAGCGCCAGCGTGAAGGCGTACTTCGCGCTGAAGATGATCGGCGACTCCATCGACGCGCCGCATATGGTGCGGGCGCGCGAGGCAATCCATGCCCGCGGCGGCGCGATCAACAGCAACGTCTTCACCCGCTTCCTGCTCGCGACCTTCGGTGTCGTGACCTGGCGCGCGGTGCCGGTGCTGCCGATCGAGATCGTATTGCTGCCGTTCTGGTCGCCGTTCCACCTCAACAAGATCTCCTACTGGGCGCGCACCACGATGGTGCCGCTGATGGTGATCGCCGCGCTGAAGCCGCGCGCGAGGAATCCGAAGGGCGTCGGCATCGACGAATTGTTCCTGCAGGATCCGCGCTCGATCGGCATGACCGCCAAGGCGCCGCACCAGAGCATGGCCTGGTTTCTGTTGTTTCGTTCGCTCGATGCGATCCTGCGCGTGATCGAGCCGCTGTTTCCGAAGAGTCTGCGCAAGCGCGCGATCGACGCCGCGCTCGCCTTCACCGAGGAACGGCTCAACGGCGAGGACGGCATGGGCGCGATCTACCCGCCCATGGCCAACATCGTCATGATGTACGACGCCCTCGGCAAGGACGAGAACTTCCCGCCACGCGCGATCACGCGCCGGGGCATCGACAAGTTGCTCGTCATCAAGGACGACGAAGCTTATTGCCAGCCCTGCGTCTCTCCGGTGTGGGACACGACGCTCACCGCGCATGCGCTGCTGGAGGCCGGCGGTGACAAGGCGGTGCCGGCCGCCAAGCAGGGCCTCGACTGGCTGATCCCGAGGCAGGAGCTCGAGGTGAAGGGCGACTGGGCGGTGAAGCGGCCCGACGTGCGCCCGGGCGGCTGGGCCTTCCAGTACAACAATGCCCATTACCCCGATCTCGACGACACCGCCGTGGTGGTGATGTCGATGGACCGCATGCGCCGGGAGCACGGCGCGACCGGCTATGACGATGCGATCGCCCGCGGCCGGGAGTGGATCGAGGGCATGCAGAGCGACGACGGTGGCTGGGCCGCCTTCGACGTCAACAACCTCGAATATTACCTCAACAACATCCCGTTCTCGGACCATGGCGCGCTGCTCGATCCGCCGACTGAGGACGTCACGGCGCGATGCATCTCGATGCTGGCCCAGCTCGGTGAGACCGCCAAGACCAGCAAGCAGGTGGCCGCCGGGGTCGCCTATCTGCGGAAGACCCAGCACCCGGAGGGGTCCTGGTACGGCCGCTGGGGTATGAACTTCATCTATGGAACCTGGTCGGTGCTGTGCGCCCTCAACATGGCCGGCGTCGACCACAAGGACCCCATGATCCGCAAGGCGGCGGCATGGCTGACCTCGATCCAGAACGACGACGGCGGCTGGGGCGAGGACGCCGTCAGCTACCGGCTCGACTACAAGGGCTGGGAGGCCGCTCCCTCGACCGCCTCGCAAACGGCATGGGCCTTGCTTGCCCTGATGGCGGCAGGCGAGGTTGATCACCCGGCCGTTGCCCGCGGGGTGGAGTACCTGATTGCAACACAAGACAAAAAAGGACTGTGGGACGAGCAGCGGTACACCGCCACAGGCTTCCCCCGCGTGTTCTATCTACGTTATCATGGTTACCCAAAGTTCTTTCCGCTGTGGGCGTTGGCGCGGTATCGGAACTTGCGGAACACCAACAGCAGGGTGGTAGGGGTCGGAATGTGACTTTGGGGACGGGGGACTATGTTACCGCGGGTCAGGCCATCGACCCGCGGCCGATACTGATCGTGACCGGATTGGTTCAGGAGGCCCGCATCGCGGCTGGGCCCGGAATGGCGGTCATCTGTTCATCCAGCAGCCCGACCCAGTTGCGGGCGCTTCTGACGGTGGTGGATCCTGAGACGATTCGCGGTGTGATCTCGTTCGGCGTGGCCGGCGGGCTCGACCCGAGCTTGCGCTCCGGCGACGTCGTGCTGGCGACCGAGGTGCTCTCCGGCGACACACGCTGGGCCGCTGGCCTGTCGCTCGGCGACGACCTGATCGAGCGCCTGACCTCCGGTCGCCGCCGCGTGGTGCGCGGCAGCCTCGCCGGTGCCGAGGAAGTGGTCACGAAGCGCGCCTGCAAGGCGGCCCTGCACTCCGAGACCGGGGCCGCCGCGGTCGACATGGAAAGCCACATCGCTGCGGCATACGCCGCCGAGGCCGGGCTGCCCTTCGCCGCCGTCCGCGTCATCAGCGACCCCGCCCACCGCGCGCTGCCGGCGCTCGCCCGCGCGGCGATCAAGCCGAACGGCCAGATCGACCTCGGAGCCGTGCTGCGCGGCATCGTGCGCAATCCGGCAACGCTGCATGCCCTGGTCTCGACCGGCATCGACTTCAACCGCGCCCTGCGGTCGTTGCGCGGCTGCCGCGATTATCTGATCGGGACGGAGTTCGTCGAGAGCGAGGCCTTGGTGTCGAAGGCGGCGTGAGCGGGGGCTTCGATCTGAGAATAAGAAAGGGCCCGGTCGCCATTGGCGTCCGGGCCTTTTTGTTTCGACGTTCGTAGCCCGGACGGAGCGAAGCGTAATCCGGGGCCTTGGAGAGACCATCCCGGATTTCGCTTGCGCTCCATCCGGGCTACGGGCTCTGCGCTTTACGCCGCCGTCGAAGCCTTTTGCGCGGCCTTTGCCTGTGCGGCAGCGGCTTCGTCCTTGCGGATCTCCGACAGCTTCTTCTGGACCTGCTCGGAGAAGATGTACTGCGCCGGGCGCTGCTTGGAGAGGTCGATCTCCGGCGCCATCGGGCCGCTCGTCCGCACGCCGCGCAGCGCCACCCACATCGCCTTCAGCGGGTTGTTGAGCGCTGCGGTCGCAGCCGTGGGCTCGTAGCCGCAATGGGCCATGCAGTCGGCACACTTCTCGTACTTGCCGGTGCCGTAGGAATCCCAGTCGGTGGTCTCCATCAGCTCCTTGAAGGTCTTCGCGTAGCCTTCACCGAGCAGGTAGCAGGGCTTCTGCCAGCCGAAGATGTTGCGCGCGGGCATGCCCCACGGGGTGCATTCGTATTCCTGGTTGCCGGCGAGGAAGTCCAGGAACAGTCCGGAATGCATGAAATTCCACTTCTTGCCCTTGCCCATCGCAAAGACGTCGCGGAATAGCTTCTTGGTCTTGGTGCGGTTGAGGAAGTGCTCCTGGTCCGGCGCGCGCTCATAGGCGTAGCCCGGGGACATCGAGACGCCGACGCCGAGCTCGGTGGTGAGGTCGAGGAATTTGGCGATCTCCTCGGCCGGGTGGCCGTCGAAGATGGTGGCGTTGACGTTGACGGTGAAGCCGCGCGCCTTGGCCGCCTTGATCGCCGACACCGCGCGGTCGAACACGCCCTTCTGCGACACGGCCTTGTCGTGGTGGTCGCGCAGGCCGTCGAGATGCACCGAGAAGAACAGATAGGGCGAGGGCTCGAACAGATCGAGCTTCTTCTCCAGCAGCAGCGCGTTGGTGCAGAGCGAGACGAACTTCTTGCGCGCGACGAGGCCGCGCACGATCTCGCCGATCTCCTTGTGGATCAGCGGCTCGCCGCCGGGAATGGCGACCATCGGCGCGCCGCACTCGTCGGCGGCGTCCCAGCACTCCTGCGCCGTCATGCGGCGGTTGAGGATCGCATCGGGATAATCGATCTTGCCGCAGCCGACGCAGGCGAGGTTGCAGCGGAACAGCGGCTCCAGCATCAGCACGAGCGGATAGCGCTTGCGGCCAAGCAGTTTCTGCTTGAGCAAATAGCCGCCGATACGCATTTCCTTGAAGAACGGGATAGCCATTACAGGTTTCTTTCTGGGCTTTTCAATTCGGGTGGGTCAGCTTGCGGCCAGTTGGGCCGGAAGCCGGAATTCGATGTTTTCCTCGCGGCCCGGCAACACCGAGACCTTCACCGGTCCGATCCGCCGCATCGCTTCGATCACGTCATCCACGAGTACCTCGGGCGCCGAAGCGCCGGCCGTGACGCCGACGGTCCTGGCATCCTTCAACCACTCCGGATTGAGCTCGCTGCCGTCGGCAATCAAATAACTCGCGACGCCGGCCTCAGTGCCGATTTCGCGGAGCCGGTTCGAGTTCGAGCTGTTGGCAGCGCCCACCACCAAGATCACGTCGACCAGCTTGCTCAAGTCCCTTACCGCAGATTGGCGGTTCTGTGTCGCATAGCAGATATCCCGGATATCCGGACCTTGAATGTCTGTAAAGCGGGCCTGAAGGGCCGCGATGATGTCCTTGGTGTCGTCGACCGACAGGGTGGTCTGGGTGATGTAGGCCACTGGCGTATCCGCCGGCAGGGTCAGCGCCTTAACCTCTTCAACGCTCTGGACAAGCTGCACCGGCCCCGGGACCTGGCCCATCGTGCCCTCGACCTCGGGATGGCCGGCGTGGCCGATCAGGATCAGGGTGCGGCCCTTGCCGATGTAGCGCTTCCCCTGATTGTGAACTTTCGTGACCAGGGGGCAGGTGGCATTGAGCACCGGAAGGTCGCGCGCGACGGCCTCTTCCTCAACGCTGCGGGCGACGCCATGCGCGCTGAACACCGTCACCGCCTTCGGCGGTACCTCGGAGAGTTCCTCGACGAAGATGGCTCCTTTGGCCTTCAGGCTCTCGACGACGTATTTGTTGTGCACGATCTCATGGCGCACGTAGACGGGCGGGCCGTACTTCTCCAGCGCCCGCTCCACGATTTCGATTGCTCGTACCACCCCCGCGCAGAAGCCGCGCGGTTGCGCCAGATAAACTTCCATTGGACGCCCATCACGCAAGTTGCACCAATCCGCTCTTTGCAGTCCCCAAGCGGCACTCCGATACTGACCAATGAGTTGCAATATCCGCACCATTGGTTCGCGCCTGCGGTAGCCACCCACCCCTGTGGACGGCTCCGGCGCATGGAGGCGCAATACTTTGTGTCAAAAAATCGGCGGTAGGGGAAGGTGGGACCGCTGAGGGAGGCGTCTGTGAGGTATTTTAGTAGGGATTGCGGTAGCCTGCGTGCGCGACATCCCTGCATAGTCCTTCGTCACGTTCCCGCCTCAACTCCCTGCCTATACCGGCCGCCCCGCATGATTTTGCCACGGTCTCCCGCCGTTTACCTCGAACCTTCTGGCGGCGAGAACCACCCAAAACAGCAATAGGTTTCGGCCGGGAACTCCGATAAACAGCGGGCGTTTCCGGCAAGCTGTTAACCGCAGAAAGAAAAGAAGTGCTGCAAAGCGTCGTCGTTGCCATCGTCAGGGCCTGCACCCGGTTTGCCTCCCTCGTCGTCGTTCTCGGGCTCCTGCTGTCGGTGGGGGCGGGCTATTACGCTGCGCGCCACTTCGCCATCAACACCGATATCAACTCGCTGATAGCCCAAAATCTGGACTGGCGGCAGCGTGACCAGCAATTCGACAAGGCGTTCGATCAGAACGAAATGATCCTCGCTGTGGTCGAGGCCAGGACGCCGGAAATGGCGAGCGCCGCGGCAGACGCGCTCTATGCCAGGCTGAAGGACGACAGGACCAACTTCCACTCGATGCAGCAGCTCGGCAGCGGCGCGTTCTTCGAGCGGAACGGCCTGTTGTTCCTGCCGACCGAGGAGGTCGGCAAGATCACCGGCCAGTTCGAAGCCGCCGCGCCGCTGATCGAGATCATGGCCGGCGATCCCTCGATCCGCGGCCTGACCGGGGCGCTGGAGACCGGCCTTGCCGGCGTCAAGCGGGGCCAGGTCAAGCTCGATAGCACCGAGCGGCCCTTCAACCTGATCGCGCAGACGGTCGAGACCGTGCTCAACAAGGGCAACGCCAGCTTCTCCTGGCGCGAACTCGTCAGCGACGAGCCGCTCAAGGATTCCGACAAGCGCACCTTTATCGAGTTCAAGCCGATTCTCGACTACAACGCGCTGGAGCCCGGCAAGGATGCGACCGACGCGATCCGGAAAGCGGCGGCGGATCTGGATTTTGCCGGCAAATACCAAGCGCGGGTGCGGCTGACCGGTCCGGTGCCGATCGCCAACGAGGAATACGCGACCGTTCAGGAGGGCGCGGTCGTCAACGCCGTCGGCACGATTCTCGTCGTGCTGGTCATCCTATGGCTCGCGCTGCATTCGTCGAAGATCATCTTCGCGGTGTTCGTCAATCTGTTCGTCGGTCTGGCGATCACGACAGCGGCCGGCCTGATGATGGTCGGATCGTTCAACCTGCTGTCGATCGCGTTCGCGGTGCTGTTCGTCGGCTTAGGGGTCGACTTCGGCATCCAGTACAGCGTCCGCTACCGCTCGGAGCGCTACAAGCACGATGATCTCGCGGGCGCGCTGGTGCTGGCAGCCAAGCGCTCGGCGGTGCCGCTGTCGCTGGCGGCGATGGCGACGGCCGCGGGCTTCCTTTGCTTCATGCCGACCGACTACAAGGGCATCGCAGAGCTCGGCCAGATCGCCGGCGTCGGCATGCTGGTGGCGTTCATCTCGTCGATCACCGTGTTGCCGGCGCTGCTCAAGCTTTTGAACCCGCCCGGCGAGCCGGAGCCTGTCGGGTACGCCTTCCTGGCGCCGCTCGATCACTTCCTGGAAAAGCATCGGGTGCTGATCGTCGGCGGCACGCTGCTGCTCGCGCTCGGCGGCCTGCCGCTGCTCTACTTCATGAAGTTCGACTTCAACCCGATGAACCTGCGCAATCCGCACGCCGAGTCGATCGCCACCTTCCTCGATCTGCGCAAGGACCCCAATACTGGTGCCAATGCCATCAACGTGATGACCACGTCCGAGGAGCAGGCAAGGCAGGTCGAGGCGAAGCTGGAGAAGGTGCCCGAGGTGCTCAGGGTGATGTCGCTCGACAGCTTCGTGCCGCAGGACCAGCCGCCGAAGCTGAAGCTCATCGCGCAGGGCGCCAAGGTGCTGAATCCGGCGCTCAACCCCGATCAGATCGACGCGGCGCCGACGGACCAGGAGAATGTCGAATCGCTGAAATCGTCGGTCGACAATCTGCGCCGGACCGCGGGCGACGCGAAGGGCCCGGGCGCTGTTGCCTCGCGCCGTCTTGCCGACGCGCTCGAGAAGCTCGCCAACGGCGACGAGGCCACGCGCAACAAGGCGCAGGACGTGTTCGTCGCGCCATTGAAGATCGTGTTCGACCAGCTCAGGAACGCGATGCAGGCAGGTCCCGTTACCCTGAGCTCGCTGCCGCCCGATCTCGTCAGCGCCTGGAAGAGCAAGGACGGCATCATCCGCGTCGAGGCGCTGCCCAAGGGCGATCCCAACGACAACGATACGCTGCGCAAATTCGCGGCGGCGGTTCTCCAGGCCGAGCCGACTGCGATCGGCGGTCCGGTCTCGATCCTGAAATCCGGTGACACCGTTGTGAAGGCGTTCATCCACGCCGGCATCTATGCGCTGCTGGTGATCGGGCTGCTGCTGTGGATCACGCTGCGCCGCTTCGTCGACGTGCTGATGACGCTGGTGCCGCTGCTGGTTGCCGGCGCGGTGACGCTCGAGATCTGCGTGTTGATCGGCCTGCCGCTCAACTTCGCCAACATCGTCGCGCTTCCGCTGCTGCTCGGCGTCGGCGTCGCCTTCAAGATCTATTATGTCGTGGCCTGGCGCTCGGGCAGGACGAACCTGCTCCAGACCAGCCTGACGCGCGCGATCTTTTTCAGCGCGCTGACGACCGCGACCGCGTTCGGCAGCCTGTGGCTGTCGAGCCATCCCGGCACGTCCAGCATGGGCAAGCTGCTGGCACTGTCGCTGGTGACGACGCTCGCCGCCGTGCTGCTGTTCCAGCCGGCCCTAATGGGCAAACCCCGCAATCTCAGCGAGTAGGCAGATGTCGCCGACCGGGTCGGCGGCGCCCTTCTGACCGGGCTTGGCTGCGCCGGCGGCCTTCGGAGCTGCGGGCGCAGGCGTGGTGGTGCCGCTCCCGGCTTGGGCTGCTTGGGGCCCTTGCCCCGCTTGCCCCCCTTGGGGCTTCGGCGCAGTGCCGCTGGATTTCGCTGCGCCCTTGGCCATTGCGTTGGCAGGGCTCGAAGGGATCGGCGGGCCGACCCGGGTCCAGGTTTCGCCGCCGCAGAGGAAGCCCATGACGCAGCCCTTGATCTCGAGCTGGTCGGGACCGGCCGGCGTGATGGTCGCGCTGTAGAGCTGGCCGTCCTTGGCGTTGTAGACCTGTCCTTCCCACTGATCGACGCCGGGCTTCTTCTTCATGTCGATCAGGGTTGCCATGCCGAGCGTCGGCCTGTTCTTTTTCGAGGCGTCCGGATTGTTCTCGTCGCGTCCGCCGGGCTGTTTTTCCCAGGAAACCGCGCCCCACATGCTGCCATAGCATTGGGCGACGCGAATGTTGGCAACGCCGTCGGCGACCCGCCAGTCGCCGGTCGGATCCGCGGCGAGCGCGGGCGTCAGGCCGGCGTAACCGCCAGCCAGTATTAGTCCGGTGTAAAGGGCCAAACGCATGTGTGTTCCTTGGCAGTGCAACATGGTCTAAAGCTGTGCTTGCGAAGATGGTCCGAAAAAGGGCAAAAGGCCGCACAGACCGTTTTCAGTAACGGTCCGTTTTCAGTTGACGAGACGGCCCTCAACCGAAGTATGTAGCGGATGCACAGCCCAAATCCAGACATGTCTCAGCTATTCGCGGACCGTCAGGCCCAGCGCAGCACCCTGCATAACCGGTATCTGAACGAGCAGTTCGTCCGGGTTCTCAAGACCATCGGCTACGATGTCGGCTTTCAGAAGGGGCATGGGCAGTATCTCTACGACCGTGAGGGCGCGCGCTATCTCGACCTGTTGTCCGGCTTCGGCGTGTTTGCGATCGGGCGCAATCATCCGGTCATGCGCGAGGCGCTCAAGAGCGTGCTCGATGCCGACCTGCCCAACCTCGTCCAATTCGACGTCTCGACGCTCGCAGGTGTGCTGGCTGAGCGCCTCCTGAAATACCTTCCCTATCTCGACAAGGCGTTCTTCGCCAATTCCGGCGCCGAATGCGTCGAGGCCGCGATCAAGTTCGCGCGCGGCGCGACGGGGCGTCCCGGCATCGTCTATTGCGCGCACGGCTATCACGGACTGACCTACGGCGCGCTGTCGCTGACCGGCGATGCCAATTTCCGCACCGGCTTCGAGCCGCTGCTGCCGGGCTGCACCGCGATCCCGTTCAACGACCTGGCGGCGCTGGAAAAGGCGCTGGCCTCGCGCGAGGTCGCAGCCTTCGTGGTCGAGCCGATCCAGGGCAAGGGCGTCAACATGCCCACTGACGAGTTCCTGCCCGGCGCGGCCGCGCTCTGCAAGAAATACGGCACGCTGTTCGTCGCCGACGAGATCCAGACCGGCATGGGCCGCACCGGCCGCTTCCTCGCGGTCGAGCACTGGAACGTCGAGCCCGACATGGTGCTGCTGTCGAAGTCGCTGTCGGGCGGCCACGTGCCGGTCGGCGCCGTGCTGACGCGCAAGAGCATCTTCGACAAGATCTTCAACCAGATGGACCGCGCGGTGGTGCACGGCTCCACCTTCTCCAAGAACGACCTCGCGATGGCCGCGGGCATAGCCACGCTCGACGTCATGGAATCGGAGAAGCTGATCGATGCGGCCGCCAAGCGCGGCGCCGAGCTGCGCCTCGCGCTGACGCGCATGGTGCCAGGCTACGAGCTGCTCAAGGAAGTCCGCGGCAAGGGCTTGATGATCGGTATCGAATTCGGCCCCCCGAAGTCGCTGCGCCTGCGGGCCTCCTGGAACGTGCTGGAGACCGCCAACAAGGGCTTGTTCTGCCAGCTCATCACCGTGCCGCTGTTCAAGGATCACAAGATCCTCACGCAAGTCGCCGGCCACGGCAGCCACACCATCAAGCTCTTGCCGCCGCTCACGATCACCGAGGAAGACTGCGCCTGGATCGAGCGCGCCTTCGACGACGTCATCGCCGGCAGCCACAAGGTCCCCGGTGCGATCTGGTCGCTCGGCAAGACGCTGGTGGACAACGCGGTGCGCAGGTCGGCTTAGAGACGTTCGCTCAGGCCGCCTCGGTCCGCGGCCGAAACTTACTCGGCAAACTCGCGCACGGCTTCCACCACGTGCTCCGGCACTTCCTGCGCGACGCAGTGGCCGGCATTCTCGAAAACCCGCGTGGTCACGCCCGGGATCAGCGACACAGCGCGTCGCGCCATCTCCTTGTAGATTGGACCCGACTTCGCCGCCGTCGTGACGCGCACCGGACAGTCGAGCTTGGTGAGCGAGGCAAACGGATTGCCGCGGGCATCCCCAATGTAGACCTGCTCCATCGCCTCGTAGATGGGGAGCAAGATCGCGGCTTCGATTTCGGGCGTGCAGCAGAGCCGGATACGGCCGTCATCCAGGGGCGCGAAGCCGTGGCGCACATACGTCCGTAGCGAGGTTTCGGTCCAATCCGCAAACGCCGGTGCTGCGCGGTAACGTTCGAACACTGCGTCGGGACTGTCGAACTCGGCGCGTCGGCGTAGCGTGCCCTGCACGCGGGCGAGCGATTCTTCGCTCAATCCTCCGGAGCGCGCCGCGCGCGGGTCCATGACGGTCGGCTCCATCACGAACAGGCGTGCGAAGCGACCGGGCAGGAGTTTCGCCGCGAGAAGGAGATCGGTCGCACCCGCGCTGTGGCCGATCCCGTAGATGTCGCGGAGATCGAGCGTATCGACCACCCGGCAGATGTCGTCGGCGTAATCAAGGAAGTGATAGGCGCCGGGTTTGTGGCTTGCGCCATGACCGCGTCGGTCGAGGGCATAGACGGTGTAGGTCGATGCGAGCTCGCGCGCGACCTCGTGCCATACGTGGGCGACGAAGCCGGTGCCGTGTACGAGCAGGGCAGGCGGCTTCCCGCTCTCGCCCCATTGCAGCATGGCGATCTCTGCGTCGGCGGGACCGATTGAGAAACGGTGCGGATCGATCATGAGCGATGGGATGCTACTTCGCATCCTCCAGAATCATCGTGGCGCCCTTCTCAGCGATCATCGCGGTCGGCGTGTTGGTGTTGCCCGAGGTGATCGTCGGCATGATCGAGGCATCGACGATGCGCAGGCCGTCGAGGCCGTAGAATCGCAACCGCTCGTCCACCACCGCCATTGGATCGTTCGCCGTGCCCATCTTCGCGGTGCCGACGGGATGGAAGATGGTGGTGCCGATGTCGCCGGCGGCTTTTGCGAGGGAGGCATCGTCGTCGCCGACGGAGGGGCCGGGCAGATATTCGCTGGGGCGATATTTGGCCAGCGCTTTCTGCTGCATCAGGCGCCGCGTGGTGCGAATGGCGTCGGCGGCGACCTGGCGGTCGTCGTCGGTCGACAGGTAATTTGGCGCGATGATCGGCTTCTCGTCAGGCGTTGTCGCGCGCAACCGCACAGTGCCGCGCGAGGTCGGTTGCAGATTGCACGCGCTCACCGTGATCGCAGGGAAACGGTGCAGGGGATCGCCGAACTTGTCGAGCGAGAGCGGCTGCACGTGGAATTGGATGTTGGCGCGGGCGCGCGTCGCATCGGAGCGCGTGAAGATGCCGAGCTGCGACGGCGCCATGGTGAGCGGGCCGCGGCGGCGGACAGCGTAGTCGAGCCCCATCAGGCCGCGGCGCAACAGATTGTAATAGGTCTCGTTCAGCGTGCGCACGCCCTCGACCTTGTAGATCGCGCGCTGCTGCAGGTGATCCTGCAGATTGCGCCCGACGCCGGGCTTGTCCATGACGATGTCGATGCCGAGCGGCGACAGCCAGTCGGCCGGTCCAATGCCGGAGCGATGCAGCACCTGCACCGAGCCGATCGAGCCTGCCGAGAGCACCACCTCGCGCTTTGCGCGCGCCTCGATGATCTCGCCGTTCTGGATGAAGCGCACGCCGACGGCGCGGCCCTGCTCGATGATGAGGCGGTCGACCAGCACGTGCTTCTCGAGCCGCAGATTGGGGCGCCTCAAGGCCGGCTTGAGGAAGCCGCGCGCCGAGGACCAGCGCCGGCCGCGCTTCTGGTTGACGTGGAAATAGCTGGTGCCTTCGTTGTCGCCGGTGTTGAAATCCGGGATGCGCTTGATGCCCATCTCCTCGGCGGCGTCACCGACCGCGTCGAGAATGGCCCATGACAGCCGCGGCGCTTCGATACGCCAGCCACCGCCGGCGCCGTGATGCTCGCTGGCGCCGAGGAAGTGGTCCTCGAGGCGCTTGAACAACGGCAGCACGTCGTCATAGCCCCAGCCGGTCAGGCCAAGCTGGCGCCAATGATCGTAGTCGGCAGCCTGTCCGCGCATCGAGATCATGGCGTTGATCGCCGAGCAGCCGCCGATCACCTTGCCGCGCGGATAGGCCAGCGAGCGGCCGTTCAGGCCGGGCTCGGCCTCGGTCTTGAACATCCAGTCCGAACGCGGATTGCCGATCGCGAAGAGATAGCCGACCGGGATATGGAACCAGATCCAGTTGTCGTCGCCACCAGCTTCAAGGATGAGAACGCGGTTGCCTGGGACAGCCGACAGCCGGTTGGCGGCGATGCAGCCCGCGGTGCCGGCTCCGACGACAATGTAGTCAAACTCACCTTCAAGTCGCCTCGGCATTCTGCTTCCACCCGGATGGTCTCTTTGCTTTCCGTTAATAGGCAGACGCAGCCGACCGGGACAAGCCCGGCCATGCCGGGTGAACAGGGCTAGACCCCGATTGCCGGCGGTTGGGTGGACCGACGCTTGCATGGTAGACAGACCTGCATTTCCAACAGTTCGAGACCTTCCATGCCCATCGTGAACCGCGTCGCCGACCTTCAACCCGATATCCAGGCCTGGCGGCGGGACATCCATCAGCACCCCGAGCTGTTGTACGATGTCCACCGCACCGCAGCATTCGTTGCTGACCGGTTGCGGGAGTTCGGCTGCGACGAAGTCGTGACCGGTCTCGGCCAGACCGGCGTCGTCGGCGTAATCAAGGGCAACAAGCCAACCGGCGAGGGGCTCAAGGTGATCGGCATGCGTGCCGACATGGACGCGCTGCCGGTCGAGGAGCAGACCAATCTGCCTTACGCCTCCAAGATCCCCGGCAAGATGCACGCCTGCGGCCATGACGGCCACACCGCGATGCTGCTCGGCGCGGCCCGCTATCTCGCCGAGACGCGCAATTTCGCCGGCGATGCCGTGGTGATCTTCCAGCCCGCCGAGGAGGGTGGCGCCGGCGGCGCGGCCATGGTCAAGGACGGCCTGATGGAGCGGTTCGGCATCGAACAGGTCTATGGCATGCACAACGGCCCGGGCATCCCGGTCGGCTCGTTCGCGATCAGGCCAGGCCCCATCATGGCGGCGACCGACGAGGTCGACATCATGATCGAGGGCGTCGGCGGCCACGCCGCGCGTCCACACAAATGCATCGATTCCGTGCTGGTCGGCGCGCAGGTGATCACGGCCCTGCAGTCGATCGTCTCGCGCAGCGTCGATCCCCTGGAATCGGCGGTCGTATCGATTGCGAATTCCACGCCGGCAACGCCCGCAATGTCATTCCGCAGACTGCGACCCTGAGAGGCACTATCCGCACGCTGTCGCCGGAGGTGCGCAAGCTGGTCGAGAAGCGCGTACATGAAGTCGTGGCGGGCATGGCGCAGATCACCGGCGCCAAGATCGAGCTGCACTACAAGCGCAATTATCCGGTCGTGAACAATCATGCGGCGGAGACCGAGGTGGCACGGCGCATCGCCACGCAGGTCGCGGGCGAGGCCCATGTCCACGAGATGGCGCCGCTGATGGGCGGCGAGGATTTCGCCTACATGCTGGAAGCGCGGCCCGGCGCCTTCATCTTCTGCGGCAACGGCGACAGCGCCGGCCTGCATCATCCCGCCTACAATTTCAACGACGAGGCGATCGTCTACGGCACGTCCTATTGGGTGAAGCTGGTCGAGGAGCAGCTCGCGGCGTCGTAGGACCGGGTCCGAAGCACAGATGAAAGGGCCCGTGCATTCCACAGGCACTTGTCTATTTGAGAGATCGGATCGTCAACAACGGCGTGAAGCCACTTCCCGCTGTATTCACGCAGCCCGTGCGGCCTTCTTCTGCAGGCCGGCGGCGATCTTCAGATCCTCGACGAAGCGCCGATATTCCAGAACCTTGGCTTCGGGATCCGGCAGCCGCAGCAGATAGGACGGATGCACCGTCACGAGCGCTTTGCGGCCTTCGGGAAGATCGATCAACCGGCCGCGGTTCTTCCCGATGGGGGTGATCTTGCCGAACACGCTTTGCGCGGCGGTGGCGCCCATCGCCACGATGAGATCCGGTTGGATTGTCGAAACTTCCCGCTCATACCATTGCCGGCACGCCCGGATTTCAGGTGTGTTCGGCTTCTGGTGCAGGCGGATCTTTCCGCGCGGCACGAATTTGAAGTGCTTCACCGCGTTGGTGACATAGACCTTCTTGCGGTCGACGCCGGCCTCCTCCAGTGCGCGATCGAGCATTTGCCCGGCCGGGCCGACGAAGGGATGGCCGGCGAGGTCTTCCTTGTCGCCGGGCTGCTCGCCGACCAGCATGATGTTGGCATTCTCAGGCCCTTCGCCGAACACGGTCTGTGTCGCGTCCTTGTAGAGATGGCAGGCGCGGCAATGCGCGGCCTCCTCGCGGAGCGTTTCGAGATCGTCGGCAGTTGACTTGCGTTTCATCGGAGCCTCCGGCCGCTTCTGAGGCTTGTGCGGATCGGTTGCGGCATTGGCGATCATGGCGCCGGTCATGCGCTCGGCGTCCTCGATCAAGGGCTTAATGATCGAAGCCTCGGGCAGGTTCCTCCAATACTTCTTCGGCATCTCGGCCTGCATCGCCTTCACCTTGAGCCGGGCCGGATTGAAGATGCTGGCATAGTAGCGCCGCCAGGTTTCCTCGAGCCGGTCTTCGCCCGGCGCCTCGCTCTTGCTGACGCCCGGCGTGAACGAGAGCGCATGGCCGTCCCAATGCGCGCAGAGGTCCGGCGTCAGGATCGACCAGGGCATGTCGGAAAAGCGCTTGGCAAAGAAGGGCGCGGCGAGCTCGACGACGTGATGCTCCGGCTCGAACCAGGCGACGTAATGCGCCTCGCGTTCCCGGCCGATCTCGCGGAAGCGCACGAAGGCATGCATCTTGTGCTCGTCGCGATAGACCGCTTTCGCCATGGCCGTGACAAGCGCGACATCGGGGTCGGTCGCGACCTCAATGAGATCGTGATTGTCCTTCAGCCGGAACAGCAGGCGATAGAGGATCGCAAAGCGCTCGCCGTCGCGATGCAGGATCGCCGCCTTGGCGAGCTCGACGAATTTGCCTGGTACGTTGAAGGTGCCCTCGTTCATCTCGAGGATCGGAGAGGGCGCGGGCGGTGCGAACAAGTCCGCTTCGCGGCCCTGCACGGTCCAGGTGACCGCGCCGGGCGGCACGTGATGGAGCACGAGGCTGCGCGCGGCTTTGCGCCAGCCGTCGAAATCGGTTTCGGTGTCGAGCATGATGTACTGCATCAGAAGCCAAATCCCAGTTGCGTTGCTTTCGGCTTGAACCGTTCGATCAACCCGGCGGCATCGAGACGATGCGGTGAGGGACGGTGATCGCTGAGGACGATGAACGGCAGCGCCTTGTTGCGGGGCACATGCAGCCGCGCGAGATCGGCGAGGCGGATCGTGGTGGTGCGCCGCGTTGCGAGGATGCGTTCGACCGTCCTGGTGCCGAAGCCCGGAACGCGCAGCAGCTCCTCGCGGCTGGCGCGGTTGACGTCGAGCGGGAAGCGGTCGCGGTGGCGCAGCGCCCAGGCCAGCTTGGGATCGATGTCGAGCGGCAGCATCGCGCTGTCGTCGACGATCTCGCCGACATCGAAGCCGTAGAACCGCATCAGCCAGTCGGCCTGGTAGAGCCGGTGCTCGCGCAGCAGCGGCGGCGCGCGCAGGGGCAGCGCGCGGCTGGCATCGGGGATCGGGCTGAAGGCGGAGTAATAGACGCGCCGCAGCCGGTAGGCGCCGTAGAGATTGGCGCTGGTGTGGAGAATGGTGTGATCGGAGGCGCTATCTGCGCCGACGATCATCTGCGTACTTTGTCCGGCGGGCGCGAAGCGCTGCGGTTTGGCCTTCGTCTTGGCGCTGCGGCTCTCCTCGGCCTCGTCCAGCTTCAGCCGCAGCCTGCCCATGGTGCGGCGGATCGCCCGCACGTCCTTCTCCGGCGCGAATTGCTGCAGGCTCGTCTCCTCAGGCATCTCGATGTTGATCGAAAGACGATCGGCATATTTGCCGGCCTCGGCGATCAGCGCGTCGTCGGCCTCGGGAATGGTCTTCAGATGGATGTAGCCGCGGAAATGATGCTCCTCGCGCAGTTTTCGCGCGACGCTCACCACTTGCTCCATCGTGTAATCAGGGCTGCGGATGATGCCGGAGGAGAGGAACAGGCCCTCGATGTAATTGCGCCGGTAGAAGTCGAGCGTGAGCTTGACCAATTCGTCGATGGTGAAGCGGGCGCGTGGGACATTCGAGGAGGCGCGGTTGACGCAATAAAGGCAATCGTAATTGCAGGCGTTGGTCAGCAGCACCTTGAGCAGGGAGATGCAGCGTCCGTCCGGCGCGTAGGAATGGCAGATGCCCATGCCCGGCGCGGTCGAGCCCATGCCCTTGCCGTCGCTGGAATCCCGCTTCTCGGTACCGCTGGAGGCGCAGGATGCGTCGTATTTGGCGGCATCCGCCAGAATCTCCAGCTTGCGTTGTACGTCCATGTTTGAATCTCTTTGATTCCGCTCATGAATCTTTGGATGCGCCAATTCGATTGACTCTGCCGGCGCCGTTAGCTTTATATTAGAACATATCATGAACAAATGAGCCAGCCGCTGGTTCTCTTTTTGAGAGCCATCGGCAATCACCTCTGAGGAGCGGCGAGCATGAGCGGCGCACGTATGAGCGCGCTTGCGATCCTGCGCGGCCAGATCGAGCGCATCGAGACGGCGGAAGTCGTGCATCCGCGCGATCGCATCGTACTCGGCCATGGCGCGGCCGACGCCGCGCTGAAGGGCGGGCTCGCGCGCGCGGCGATCCACGAGGTGTTTTGCGAGGGGCGACAGGGCGCGGCCGCGACGGGGTTTGTCATGGGCCTTGCGGGACGCGTGAGCGCACGCCGGCCGCTATTGTGGGTGCGGCAGGATTTTTCGGAGCTCGAAACCGGCGCGCTGTCGATGAGCGGGCTATCCGAGCTCGGCCTCGATCCGCGCTGTGTGGTGATGGTGCGCGCCGCCGATGTCGAGAGCGCGCTACGCACCTCGGCCGACGCGCTCGCCTGCGATGCGCTGGGCGCCGTCGTGCTCGAGCTCTGGGGCGAGACCAGGCAGTTCGATCTGGTGGCGAGCCGCAAGCTGACGCTGGCCGCGCAAGGCTCGGGCGTGACCGGCCTCTTGCTGCGGATGGCCGCGCAGCCGCTGCCCTCGACCGCGGAGACACGATGGATGCTGCGTGCGGCGCATTCGCCGCCGGACTCGATGTGGAGTGCCTGGGGCGCGCCGGTGTTCGATGCCGAGCTCTTGCGCAATCGTCATGGCCCCTGCGGCCGGTGGATCATGGAATGGAATTGTGATGAGTGCCAGTTCAGTGAACCCTCGACGTATCCTCAGCCTGTGGCTGCCGCGCCTGCCCATCGACAGGATCCAGCGGTTCCTTGGCAGCGCCGGGCTGGGTAAAACCAACCATGAGCCGAGCATTGTCGTCATCAAGGACAACAATGCGCTGGTGATCCATGCGCTGGACGAGGCCGCCGAGCGCCTCGGCCTGTATATCGGCCAACCGCTGGCCAATGCGAGGGCGATGTGCCCGGACTTGCGTGTGTTCGACGCCGATACCGTGGCCGATGCGAAGACGCTCAGCGATATCGCCGATTGGTGTGACCGCTTCACGCCGTTGGTGGCGCTCGATCCGCCGCACGGGCTGTTCCTGGACATCACCGGCTGTGCGCATTTGTTCGGCGGCGAGGCCGCGCTGTTGAGGACATTGGTCCGGGCGCTCGACCGGCAAGGCTTTGCCGTCAGCGCGGCGATCGCGGGCACCTCGGTCTGCGCCCGCACGCTGACGCGGCAGGTATCCGGCACCATTGTGGCCGATGGCGGCGAGGCGGAGGCGATCAGGTCGTTTCCAGTCTCCGCGCTCGGTGCGGGTGAAGCCATCACCACCGGCCTGCGCCGTGCCGGGCTGAAGACCATCGGCGACGTCGCCTCGCGCAGCGCCTCCGAGATCACGGCGCGGTTCGGCGCGCGCTTCTCCACGCTGCTCGCCCATGCGCTGGGGCAGGGTGATGCGCCGATCAGCCCGCGCAAACCGCTGCCCGATTACATCGTCGAGAAGCGCTTTGCCGAGCCGATCGCGACCGACACCATGATCGCGATGACGCTGTCGCGGCTCGCCGACACGTTGATCGCGTCCATGGAGAAGCAGGGCAAAGGCGCGCGGCGGCTTGAAGCGGCGTTCTTCCGCACCGATGGTGTGGTGCGTACGATTACGGTCGAGACCGGGCGTCCGGTGACGCGAAGCGCCGTGGTCGACCGCTTGTTCCGCGAGCGGCTCGATGCCCTCGCCGATCCCCTCGATCCCGGTTTCGGCTTCGACATGGTGCGATTGTCGGCGAGCCGCACCGAGATCGTGGTGCAGGAGCAGCGCGATCTCGATGCCCATGTCCACGACAATGACGAACTCGCGGCGCTGATCGACCGCATCGCCGCGCGGATCGGCGGCAGGCGTGTCGTCGTGCACCTGCCGCAGGATACGCACATCCCCGAAAGCGCGGTGCTGGCCGCATCGGCGCAGCATCATCTCGCTGCTGCCATGCAGGCCGAATGGCCGGCGCGCGTCGCGAGCGAGCCGCCGCTGCGTCCCTTGCGGCTGTTCGACAAGCCGGAGCCGATCAAGGTGCCGTTCGCGACCGTGCCAGACGGTCCGCCGCATCAATTCACCTGGCGGCGCGCGCTGCATGCGGTGGTGCGGGTAGAGGGGCCCGAGCGCATCGCGATGGAATGGTGGCGGCAGGACGGCAAGCAGCTGACGCGGGATTATTTCCGCATCGAGGATGCCGAAGGCCTGCGCTTCTGGATCTTTCGCGACGGTCTCTATGAAGGCGAGGTGTTCGACGGTGACGGCAAGCCGGCGTCTCCCGGCTGGTATGTGCACGGTCTCTTCGCATGAATACCCTTAGCTATGCCGAGATCGGCATCACCACAAACTTCTCCTTTCTGCGCGGCGGCTCGGATCCGCGCGCCTATGTGCATCAGGCGAGCAAGCTCGGGATTCCCGCGATCGGCATTGCCGACCACAACACGCTTGCCGGCGTGGTGCGCGCCTACCAGGAGCTTGACAATGACGAGGTGCTGCACAAGCCGAAACTGTTGATCGGCGCTCGCATCGTCTTCATTGACGGCACGCCCGACATCCTGGTCTATCCACGCGATCGCGCGGCCTATGGCCGGCTGTGCCAGCTCCTCACGAGGGGCAAGCGTGGCGATGACATCACGCGGATCGAAAAGGGCGAGTGTCATCTCAGGCTTGACGATCTCCTGGAATTCTCGGAAGGCCAGCTCCTGGTGTTGACGCTGCCGCATCGTCTCGAGCCGGCGCAGGCGCTGGATGTCCTCGCAAAGCTGAAGGCGAGCCGTGCCGAGGGCGTGTGGCTGGCGGCGAGCCTGCTCTATCGCGGCGACGACAAGCGTCGCCTCTTGCGGCTCGATGACCTCGCCGCAAAGGCAAAGGTGCCGCTGCTCGCGACCAATGAGGTGCTGTATCACGATCCCGGCCGCCGTCCGCTTCAGGACGTGCTGACCTGCATCCGGGAAAAGACCACGATCGAGGCGATTGGGCGGAAGTTAGAGGCCAATGCCGAGCGCTTCCTGAAGACGCCGCGTGAAATGGCGCGGCTGTTCCGCGATTTTCCCGAGGCGATTGCGCAGACCATGCGCTTTGCGGACGCAATCGAGTTCTCGCTCGATCAGCTGAAGTATCAATATCCCGACGAGCCGGTACCGCCGGGCAAGACCGCGCAGGGGCATCTGGAGGACCTGACCTGGGCGGGCGTCGACAAATATTTCGGCGGCAAGATCGACGACAAGCTGCGCGCGACCCTGAAGAAGGAGCTCGCGCTGCTCGCCGAGCTGAAATACGCGCATTACTTTCTCACCGTGCACGATATCGTCCACTACGCGCGCAGCCAGAACATTTTGTGCCAGGGCCGCGGCTCGGCGGCGAACTCGGCCGTGTGCTACGTGCTCGGCATCACCTCGGTCGACCCGACCAAGGTGGACCTGTTGTTCGAGCGCTTCATCTCCAAGGAGCGGCTGGAGCCGCCCGACATCGACGTCGATTTCGAGCATTCGCGCCGCGAGGAGGTGATGCAATATGTCTATCGCCGCTACGGCCGCCACCGCGCCGCGATCATCGCCACCGTCATTCATTATCGCCCGCGCAGCGCCATCCGCGACGTCGGCAAGGCGCTCGGCCTGACCGAGGACGTCACCGCCGCGCTCGCCGACACCGTCTGGGGCAGCTGGGGCAAGGGCCTCAACGACATGCAGGTCCGGCAGGCCGGACTCGATCCCGGCAATCCCATGATCAACCTCGCGGTCGAGCTTGCGACCGAGTTGATCGAATTCCCGCGCCATCTGTCCCAGCATGTCGGCGGCTATGTGCTGACCCAGGACCGGCTCGACACCTATGTGCCGATCGGCAATGCCGCGATGGACGACCGCACCTTCATCGAATGGGACAAGGACGACGTCGATGCACTGAGCATGATGAAGGTCGACGTGCTGGCGCTGGGCATGCTGACCTGCATCAGGAAATGTTTCGATCTGATCGACCAGCACAAGGGCGAGCGTTTTATGCTGGCGAGCGTCCCGCAGGACGACCCCAGGGTTTACGACATGCTGTGCCGCGGGGAATCGCTCGGCGTGTTCCAGGTCGAGAGCCGCGCCCAGATGAACATGCTGCCGCGGCTGAAGCCGCGCACCTTCTACGATCTCGTCATCGAGGTCGCGATCGTGCGCCCCGGGCCGATCCAGGGCGACATGGTGCATCCTTACTTGCGGCGGCGGAACGGACTCGAGAAGGTGAGCTATCCCTCGCCGTCACCGGAGCATGGCGACAAGGACGAACTCTACAAGGTGCTGCACAAGACGCTCGGTGTCCCGTTGTTCCAGGAGCAGGCGATGCGCATTGCGATCGAGGCCGCACATTTCACCTCCGAGGAAGCCAACGGCCTGCGCCGCTCGATGGCGACCTTCCGCAATGTCGGCACCATCGGTCAATACGAGGAGAAGCTGATCGGCAACATGGTGGCGCGCGGCTACGATCCCAACTTCGCCAAAAGCTGCTTTGACCAGATCAAGGGATTTGGCTCCTACGGCTTTCCGGAGAGCCATGCCGCGAGCTTTGCACAGCTGGTCTACATTTCGTCGTGGCTGAAACACTACCATCCCGACGCCTTCTGCTGCGGTCTGTTGAATTCGCAGCCGATGGGCTTTTATGCGCCGGCGCAGATCGTCAGCGACGCCCGCAAGAACGGCGTCGAGGTGCGCGACATCGACGTGTCCTACAGCTTTGCACAGAACACGCTGGAGGAGGGGAGCGGTCAGTATTGCGCCGTGCGCCTCGGCTTTCGCCAGATCGATGGATTCCACTGGCTGGACGAGGATGAGGAGCGCCTGAAGCGCTCTCAGTCGTCATTCCGGGGCGCGCGTAGCGCGAACCCGGAATCCATCGCGCCGCATACGCCTGGCGGAGGAATGAATTCCGGGCTCGACGCTGACGCGTCGCCCCGGAATGACGGTGTCGAGAAAGCCCAGGACTGGGCCGACCGCATCATTGCCGCGCGCAACCGCCGTCCCTTCACCTCGCTGGAGGATTTCGCCCGCGACACCGGTCTGCCCAAGCGCGCGCTGATCCTCTTGGCGGATGCCGATGCGTTCCGCTCGCTCGGGCTCGACCGCCGCGAAGCGCTGTGGCAGGTGCGGCGGCTGCCCGACGACGTGCCGCTACCGCTGTTCGAGGCGGCGACCGCGCGCGAGCAGCCGGACGAAGGCGCAAAACCGCTGCCGGCGATGCCGCGCGCCGAGCAGGTGGTCGCGGACTACCAGACCATCCGCCTGTCGCTGAAGGGCCATCCGATGGAATTCCTGCGCCAGATGTTTACGCGCGAGCGTATCGTCGCCTGCAAGGAGATCAGCCATGAGAATGAGCGGCGCCGCGTCCGCTGCGCCGGCGTAGTGCTAGTGCGGCAGCGGCCGGGCAGCGCCAGCGGCGTCGTGTTCATGACGCTGGAGGACGAAACCGGCATCGCCAATGTCGTGGTGTGGCCCAAGATCATGGAGCAGTACCGGAAAGAAGTGATGGGCGCGCGCCTCATCCTGGTCGAAGGCTACATCCAGAGCAGCCCGGAGAAGGTGACGCATCTCATCGCCCAGCGCATGATCGATCGCTCGCACGATCTGGTCGGATTGGCCAACGATGCGCTCGGCCGCAAGCATCCGCTGCCCGCAGGCGCCACCGTGGTCGAACCGCTGAACGAAGACCCTCGCGCGCTTACGGACATGCCCGCGCAAAAAATCCGTCACCCCCGCAACGTCCGTATCCTGCCGCCCTCGCGGGATTTTCATTGAGCGAGCGCGGGCTACTGCCGACGTTTATTGCGATGATTGCGCCTCATTCTCAGTCGTCATGCCCGGGCTTGACCCGGGCATCCACGTCTTTCGGAGTGTGCAGCAGTGCGTGGATGGCCGGGTCAAGCCCGGCCATGACGGAGGAGAGAGAGAGCTCGGCAAGCTGCCCTCAAAAATTCACCCTGTTCGAGATCGCGCCGTCCACGACGAAATTCGAACCCGTCGTGAATCCCGACACCGGGCTGGCCAGAAACACCGCCGCGCTCGCGATGTCCTGCGGCGTTGCCATGCGGCCGGTCGGGTTGCGCTTCATCGCGTCCTGGTACCGCTCCGGCATGTTCTTCTCGATCATCTCCCAGACGCCGCCTTTGAAATAGACGGTGCCGGGCGACACGACATTCACGCGGATTTTCTTCTTCGCGTATTGCCGCGCCAGTCCCTTGGCCATGTGAATCAGCGCGGCCTTGATCGGGCCGTAGGAGCTCGCCGTGTCCGCCTGCGCCGCGGAGATCGACGAGATGATCACGAAGGCCGCATCACCACTGCTGGCGCCGCTTGTCTCGAGGAACGGTCGGGCGGCGTCGAAGGCGTGCACGGCGCCGAGCACATCGAGCCGAAAGTTCTGCTCCCAGGATGCGGGATCGTGCCCTTGCGCCATTGCGCCGGCATTGGAGAACAGCATGTTGATGCCGCCGAGCTCTTGCGCAGCCGTCTCGATCCAGCTTTTGAGCGCCGCGCCGTCGGTGACGTCGACCGCGCCGCCGGTGGCGCGGATGCCGCTCGCCTTCAACTCCCCGACGGTGTCCGCAACCTGATCGGCGTTGCGCGCGCACACCGCGACATTGGCACCTTCGCCGGCCAGCGTCGCTGCAATCGCCCGCCCGATGCCACGCGTGCCGCCGAGCACCACAGCGTTCTTGCCTTTGAGACCGAGATCCATTGTTGGCTCCTTTTTGTTGGTGCTGCGAGTGTAGCTGTTTCGCGAGGCGCCCAGAAGCCTCCACGTCGTCATTGCGAGCCACCGGGTCCGCGCAAAGCGCGGCCCGATGACAGGCTCCGCGAAGCAATCCAGAAATGCATCCGCGGAAGGATCCTGGATTGCTTCGTCGCAAGGGCTCCTCGCAATGACGCGGAGAGACTTCACTCCGGCGCCGCTCCCACCGGCGGGCCGCCGGGCGGGCGGTGCAGGAAGGTCAACGAGGCATAGGCGCCGGCCCAGGAGCCGATTGCGGCAAAGGCAACGTAGAAGACGTTCTCGGTGTAGCTGATCACGGCGTAAGAGGAGAGCAGGTACCAGACCGCGCTCCAGTTCGCCGCCGGGATGCGCTTGCGCGCGATCACGGCCGAGGTGAACATGACATAGACGGCGTCGGTGGCCGCCGTCGCGATGAACACGGCACCTGCGATGAGGGGATCGATGGCGGCCATTGCAATCCTTTCTGCGATCATGACACGGTCGCGAAAAGTACAGCAAATGAGCGGGGAGAGAAGCAGCCATGCAAAGCCCCGCCGACATTCTGGCTGCGGAATCTCGGTCGGCTCGAGGGCGGATTGAATACCCCGGATGTTACGGGAGAGGCCGTACATTCTGCGTTCATAGAGCACATGCAATCTGGCTTCGGCACGTTGAAGGCGGTGCAGCATTCCGTTTGGCTGTCGAAGACGCCGGCGCAATGGAGTCGTCCGGCGATGCCGCTCGGCAGTCATCCGGCACAATGGCCGGGCCGAAGCTGACATGAAGCTGACATGTCGCAAAATTTTAACGCAGACGGAAAGGGCCGACGCGTTTTTTAGGTTGTTTGAAATCCCAATTCGGCACTATTAGCGCGACCGATGCGGCAATCATTTGCCGAGATCGTCGCAGACACGACCGGGCCCCATGGCAGTTGAGATTACCAAGCGATTGCACGTGATTGCAAAACAACGGGTGATCGCATCCGTAGTTTTACTAGCTGTCGCCGGCGCCGGTGTCGGAGCGTACGGCTTGTTCTCTTCGGGCCCGAAGGCAAAAAAGCACTCCGAGATCTCCAGCCAGTCGCGCAGGAACGCGCAGACCTTCACACCGACACCGTCCGAATGGGCGACGCTGACGATTGAACCGGTCGCCGCCAGGAGCTTCCGGGCCGAGTATGTCACCGAGGGCAAGGTCGCGGTCGACGAGGATCGTTCGACGCCGGTGTTCTCGCCTTATGCAGGCCGTGTCACCAAGCTGCTCGCCAAGCCCGGCGAGACGCTGAAGCAAGGGCAACCGCTGTTTACGATCGAGGCCGCCGACACCGTGCAGGCCCAGAACGATTTCATCGCGGCGATGACCTCGCAGAACAAGGCGAAGTCGGCGCTCGAGCTTTCCGACATCCAGTTCAAGCGCGCCAAGGACCTCTACGAGGGCCATGCCATTCCGCTCAAGGATTACCAGCAGGCGGAAGCGGCCCAGGTGCAGGCGCAAAACGACATGCGCTCCTCGGTGGCGGCGCTGGAAGCCGCGCGCAACAAGCTGCGCATCCTCGGCTTCACCGACGAAGCCACCAAGACGTTCCAGGAAAAGGGCGTCATCGATCGGGAGATCACGATCTACTCGCCGATCTCCGGCACGGTCGTGCAACGCAAGATCGGCCCGGGCCAATACGTCAATTCCGGCGCCAGCGATCCGGTCTTCGTGGTCGGCGACCTCTCCACGGTCTGGCTCACGGCCTTCGTGCGCGAGAGCGATGCGGCCGCGGTGTGCATCGGGCAGGACATCACCGTCAATGTGATGGCGCTGCCGGGCCGTCCGTTCAGCGCCAAGATCAACTACGTTGCTGCCGCGATCGACCCCGCCACCCGCCGCCTGCAGGTCCGCGCCACGATCGACAACAAGGACGGGCTGCTCAAGCCGGAAATGTTCGCGAACGTCACGATCTATTCGGCCGGCGACCGCGCCGCGCCGGCGGTGCCGAAGCATGCGCTGATCTACGAGGCCGACAAGGTCCGCCTCTGGGTCGCGCGCGAGGACAAGTCGGTCGAGCTGCGCCAGATCAAGATCGGTCTCATCAACGGCAACCTCGTCGAGGTCACCAGCAATCTGAAACCCGGCGAGCAGATCGTCACCAAAGGCAGTTTGTTCATCGACCGCGCGGCGTCCGGCAGCTGATCGACGACCCAAGAAAATTGAAGACCTGAATGGATCGTCTCGTTGCCCTTGCCGTCAACCGGCGTTTCCTGATGGTCGGCATGTTCGTCGCCGTGCTGATCGGCGGCTTGATCGCGTTCAACCGGCTCAACATCGAAGCCTATCCCGATCCGACTCCGCCGATGGTCGACATCGTGACGCAGAGCCCGGGCCTGTCGGCGGAAGAGATCGAGCGCTACATCACGATCCCGATCGAGACCCAGGTTGCCGGTCTGAAGAACGTCACGACCATCCGTACCATCTCGCTCTACGGCCTCTCCGACGTCAAGATCCAGTTCTCCTTCGCCTACACCTATGACGAGGCGTTGCAGCAGGTCTTGAACCGCCTGGCTCAGCTTGCGCCGCTGCCCGGCAACGTGCAGCCGCAGATCTCGCCGCTCAGCCCGATCGGCGAGATATTCCGCTACCGTCTCGTCGGGCCGCCGAACTACAGCGTGCTCGACCTCAAGACCATTCAGGACTGGATCCTGCAGCGCCGCTTCCGCGCCGTGCCGGGAGTCATCGACGTCACCGGCTGGGGCGGCAAGAGCAAGACCTACGAGATCCAGGTCGACTTCAACAAGCTGGTCGCTAACGGGTTGACGTTGCCGCAACTGCTGCAGGCGGTCGGCAATTCCAACGTCAATGTCGGCGGTAACACCGTTGATATCGGCCAGCAATCGGCGGTGGTACGCGGCGTCGGCCTGATCCGCTCGATCGACGACCTCGCCAACACCATGGTGGCGCAGACCGGCGGCAATCCGGTGCTGGTGAAGGACGTCGCCACCGTCACCGTCGGTCAGAAGCCACGTCTCGGCATTGCCGGCCTCGACGATTCCGACGACATCGTGCAGGGCATCGTCCTGATGCGGCGCGGCGAGCAGAGCTCGCCGACCATCAGGCGCGTCCACGAGCTCGTTCAATCCATCAACAACTCCAGCATCCTGCCGCCCGGCGTGCGCATCGAGCGCATCTACGACCGCGGCGACCTGATCGAGCTCACCACCCACACCGTGCTGCACAACATGGTGGTGGGCATCCTGCTGATCGTGCTGTTGCAGTGGATCTTCCTCGGCGATCTCCGGAGCGCGCTGATCGTCGGCGCCACCATCCCGTTCGCGCTTTTTTTTGCGGTCATCATCCTGGTGCTGCGCGGGGAATCGGCCAACCTCCTGTCGGTCGGTGCGATCGATTTCGGTCTCATCGTCGATGCCACCGTGATCATGGTGGAGGCGATCTTCCGCCGCCTGACGCAAACCTCACCGATGTCGGAATCCGAGCATATGTCGCCCGAGACGCTGTTCGGCATGAAGAGCCATGCCATCCTCAGCGCGGCCGCCGACGTCTCCCGATCGATCTTCTTTGCCGCGGCGATCATCATCGCGGCGTTCCTGCCGCTGTTCACACTCTCGGGCGTCGAGGGCAACATCTTCGGACCGATGGCGCGGACCTATGCCTATGCGCTGGCCGGCGGCCTGCTTGCCACCTTCACCGTGACTCCCGCGCTGTCCGCGATCATCCTGCCGGCGCATGTCGAGGAGACCGAGACGAAGGTGATGCTGATCCTGCACCGGCTCTACATGCCCGTGCTGAATTGGGCGGTCGCCAACCGTAACATTGTTCTCGGCGCCGCGGTCGGTTTGGTGCTGATGACGGTCGCGCTCGCCCGGCTGCTCGGCCTCGAATTCCTGCCGAAGCTGGAGGAGGGTAACCTCTGGATCCGCGCCACGCTGCCGCCGACCATCTCGCTGCAGGAAGGCAACAGCTACGTCAACGAGATGCGCAAGGTGATCCGCGCCCGGCCCGAGGTCGAATCCGTCGTGTCGCAACACGGCCGTCCCGACGACGGTACCGACGCCGCCGGCTTCTTCAACGCCGAGTTCTTCGCGCCGCTGAAGCCCGTGAGCCAGTGGCCCGGTACCCGCGACAAGGAAGAGCTGACCGCGCAGCTGCTCAAGCAGCTCGACGATCGCTTCCCCGGCGTCGAGTTCAACTTCTCGCAATATCTCCAGGACAACGTCTCCGAAGCCGTCTCCGGCGTGAAGGGCGAGAACTCGATCAAGCTGTTCGGCAGCGACCTTCAGGCGTTGACCGACACCGCCAACAAGATCAAGTCCGTGCTCGCCACCGTGCAGGGCGTCACCGACCTTGCTGTGTTCACTTCGCTGGGCCAACCGACCGTCCAGATCGACATCGACCGTGCCAAGGCTGCGCGCTACGGCCTAGCCCCTGGCGACATCAACGCGACCATCAAGGTCGCGATCGGCGGCGACAGCGCCGGAGATCTTTACGAGCCCGGCAGCGACCGCCACTTCCCGATTATCGTGCGCCTCGCGCCGGAATACCGCCGCAGCGCCGAGGCGATCCAGAATTTGCGGATCGGTGCGCCTGGGCCGAACGGCTCCGTCACGCAGATCCCCTTAAGCGAGGTCGCGACCATCAGCCTCGTCTCGGGTGCGGCCTACATCTATCGCGAGCAGCAGGAGCGTTATCTGCCGATCAAGTTCTCGGTGCGCGAACGCGATCTCGGCAGCGCGATCCGCGAGGCGCAGGACAAAATCGCCGCGCAGGTGCAGCTGCCGCCGGGCTCGCACATGGAATGGGTCGGCGAGTTCGGCAACCTCCAGGACGCGATCCGGCGGCTCTCGATCGTGGTGCCGATCTCGCTGGCGCTGATCGGCGTGCTGCTCTGGTTTAATTTCGGCTCGATGACCGACACACTGCTCGCGATGAGCGTGATTCCGATGGCGATCTTCGGCGGCGTGCTCGGCCTCTTGATCTCGGGCACCGCGTTCAGCGTCTCCGCGGCTATCGGCTTCATCGCGCTGTTCGGCATCGCGGTGATGGACGGCATCATCATCCTGTCGCAGTTCAACCAGCTGATCGAAGAGGGCATGGACCGCATGAGCGCGGTGGTGCGCACCGGCGAGCTGCAGCTCCGGCCCGTGCTGATGACCTGTGTGGTCGCGGGCGTCGGCCTCCTGCCGGCAGCGCTGTCGGAAGGCATCGGGTCGCAGGTGCAGAAGCCGCTCGCGGTCGTCGTCGTCACCGGCATGATGCTGGCGCCGGTCGTGATTCTGGTGACCTTGCCGGTGCTGATCTCCTTCTTCTCCCGCCGCGCGCGCTGACCGTCAGAACCCGTAGAGCCGCGCCGGATTGTCGACCAGGATCTTCTTGCGCACCTCGGCATCCGGCGCCCACACCGGAAGCTGGTTGAGCAGGCGGCCGTCGTCGATCTGATAGAGCGGCGCGATGTCGGTGGGCTTGCGGCCCTCGACGCGGCTCGAATCCGGATGCGGCCAGTCGGTGCCCCAGACGATGCGGTCCGCATTGGCCGCGATCAGCGCGCGGGCATAGGGCACCATGTCCTGATAGTCGGGCGCCAGCTTCGACGAGCGATAGGCGCCCGAGATCTTCACATAGGCCTTGCCGGACTTCACCAGCGCGACGAGGTCGGAGAAGCCCGGCTGCTCCAGCCCGAGCGAAGCGTGAAGGCCGCCGAAATGGTCGAACACGACCGGCACCGGCGCCGTCTCGACGAGGTCCTTGATCGCGGAGATCATGGCCAGCGTGGTGTAGAGCTGCACGTGCCAGCCGCGCGCCTTCATGCGCTCGACGGCGGCGGTGAAGCGCGGCCGGCCGATATTGGGGTCATTGACGCCGCCGGTCGCCAGATTGAGGCGGATGCCGCGGAAGCCGTCCTGGTGCATTGTATCGAGCGCGCTCTCCGGCGTCTTGTCGTCGATTACGGCGACGCCGCGCGCGGTCTCGCCGCGCGCCTTCATGCCGAACAGTGTGGACGAATTGTCGGTGCCGTAGACGCTCGGCGTCACGATCACCACGCGCTCGATATGCAGCGCCTTGTGCAGCGCCGCCATTTCTTCCGGCGAAGCCGGCTCCGGCGTATAGACGCGGCCCGTGAAGAACGGAAACTTTTCGACATCGCCATGAATGTGGGTGTGGCAGTCGCAGGCATGCGCCGGCAAATCGAAATTGATCGGCGTCGCAGGCTGCGCCGCGCGGGCATGGGCTTTGCTGGTCATGGCTACTCCGGCCGCAAGGGAGGCAAGCAGGACGCTGCGTCGGCTGAGCACGGTTTCTCTCCCGGTTTGTTTTTTTATCGGCGAGTGGGAGGAGAATATCACATCAACCGGGCAACCGCTCCGCTTCGCTGCATAGCTGCTCGACAAGCTCCGCAAGCGGACGTGAGCCGTCCACGCGCACGACCGGGCAGGGCAGGCCCGAGAGCCACGCTTCGTGCTTGGCGAGACTGCGGCCTTCGCGATCGCCGGCTTCGTAATGGGAGGCCCATTCGACGAAGTCTTCGGTCTCGCCATGGCGCCAGCCGCCCGGCGCGACGGCATCAGCGCCGAAATGGGCGGCCTCGCGGGCGCGCAGTCGCATCATCCGGATCTCGCGCGGCACGCTCACGAAGACGACCAGGTCGAAGTACGAAACGAGCTCTTCGCCCCAGCCGGTGACGGACCCGCTCAGCACCCAGTCGAGACGCGGCAAGAACATCTCGTGCATCAGGCGCAGGCGGTCGGCGGCCGGGCGGGTCGTCCGATAGGGCGGCACGGTGGGCAGCCAGAAATAGTCGTCGCTGTCGTGATGCGGCAGCGCAAGCTGCCCGGCGAGCGCACGACCGATCGTGGTCACGCCGCAGCCCGAGGCTCCCATCAGATGGATGCGGCGGCTTTTCATCGGCCTCCACCAGAGAGATTTGAGGCTACTGCCCCGACGGCGTGCGCAGGCCGTGCCAAGCGTCGCGGACCTGGTGGTAGTGCACCTCGGGCAGGTAATCCGGCGTGTTCAAGTTCAGCGTCTTGACGTCGAGATGGCCGATGGCGCTGAGCAGCGTGTAGGAGGCGATCACGCGGTCGCGCTGCGCGCCGATCAGGCGGGCCTTGGCCTGGATCAGGTCGGCCTGCGAGTTCAGAACGTCTACCGTCGTGCGCTGGCCGCCTGCCGCCTCGCGCTGCACGCCCTGAAGCGCGACAGTGGCCGCCTTCACCTCGGATTCGGAGGCCGAGACCGTGACCTTGGCGCCTTCATTGGCCACCCAGGCGCTGACCGCCGCCGTGCGCGCCTGGTTGCGCACCTGGTCGAGAACGAGGCGGCTTTGCGCCGTGATCTCCTTGGCTTGCCGGGTCTGCGCCGCGGCCTGCCCGCCGTCGTAGATCGGCGCGGTGACATTGGCGACGATCGAGGCCTGATCTTCGGCGAAGGTACCGAGGGTCGGGTCGTTGTTGCGGCTCTTGCTGGCGCTGCCCTGGATCGTCGCGCTCGGCAGCAGCGTGCCTTCGGCGATGCGGATGTTGGTGGAGGCGACATCGACGTCGAAGCTGGCGGCCATCACCGCCGGATGCTGGCGGATCGCCATCGTCATGGCATCCTCGCGGCTCTTCGGCAGATAGCGGTCGACGGCCTCGGCAGGCCTGAGCTGCGAGGGCGCATTGCCGATCACCTGCGCATAGGTGGCCTGGCTGACCGCAAGCGCGACCTCGGCCGCGTTGAGATCGGCAAGGCCACGATTGAGGCGGGCCTCGGCCTGCGCGGTGTCGGTCGGCGTGACGTCACCGGCATTGAGCCGGCGCTGGGTGACGGAGAGCGTCTCGCGCAGGAAGGCGACGTTGGAGCGCTGCGCCTCGACCAGCGACTGGTTGGCGAGAACGTTCGTGTAGGCGGTGACCGCATCGAGCAGCACGCCTTGGCCGACATTGCGCAGCGCTTCGCGGCCCGACTGCACCTGGAGCTCGGCGGCCCGCACGCCGTTGGCGGTGCGGAAGCCGTTGAACAGGCTCTGCGTCACGGTGACACCGATGATCCAGGGCTTCAGATTGCCGGTCTGGATGGTGTTATCAGGCAACAGATTGCGCACCGATTGCAGGCCGGCGCTGAGGCTCGCCACGATCTGCGGCCGGTAGCCGGCCAGCGCCTGCGGCACGTTCTCGTCGGTGGCGCGCTGGCGCGCACGCTCGGCATTGAGCTGCGGATTGGTCTGATAGGCTTTTGCCAAGGCGTCCGGCAGGGCTTCGGCCCATGCCGCGGAGGGAAGGGCGCACGAGAACGCCAGCGTGGTCCATGTCGCAAGCGCATGACCCGCGCTGGATCGACGTCGCGTCACCCCGCGACCAGCTCTGGCGGTACGCCCAATCATGTAATCTCGCTTAACCCCGGCTGTCCGCCCCCGCCGACGATGGCCTCTTAACTGTTTAGCCAGCCGAGGTCCCGCAGGCAAACTGCCGCGGGCAAAACTCCCATGTATTCCGTGCTTGTTGCAGGCGCGTCACAGGCTGTGCGCGGGAAAGCGCCAGAGCCTTACACCGGCCTGACCGGCTCGTGCGCTACCGGTTCTTGTTCACAGGCTTTCGCTTCTCGATGAACGCCGCCATGCCCTCCGAGCGGTCCTCGAGCGCGAAGGTCGAATGGAACAGGTTGCGTTCGACGCTCATGCCTTCGGAGAGCGTGGTCTCGAAGGCGCGGTTCACCGCTTCCTTGGCCATCGCGGCCGCAGGGCGCGACATCGCGGCGATCTTCTCGGCGGCCGCCATGACCTCGTCCATCAGCTTGTCGGCGGGTACGATACGGCTGACCAGGCCGGAGCGCTCGGCTTCGGCGGCGTCCATCATCCGGCCGGTGAGGCAGAGGTCCATGGCCTTGGACTTGCCGATCGCGCGCGTCAGCCGCTGGGTGCCGCCGATGCCGGGAATGGTGCCGAGCGTGATCTCGGGCTGGCCGAACTTCGCGGTGTCGGCGGCGATGATGAAATCGCACATCATGGCGAGCTCGCAGCCGCCGCCGAGCGCGTAGCCGGCGACCGCGGCGATGGTTGGCTTGCGACAGCGCGCGATGCGGTCGCCCCCGATCGCGGCGAAATCCTCCGAGAACATGTCGATGAAGCCCTTGGGCTGCATCTCCTTGATGTCGGCGCCGGCGGCAAAGGCCTTCTCGTTGCCGGTCACGACGATGCAGCCGATGGCGTCATCGGCCTCGAGATCGTCGACCGCAGCTGCGATCTCGCGGAAGACGCCGAACGAGAGCGCGTTGAGCATCTTCGGCCGGTTCAGCTTGACGATGCCGACCGCGCCGACGCTCTCGACGATGATGTGTTCGAACGTGCTCATGCTCCACCCACGCTTTCGATTGAGCGGGCAATGTGCCCGCTGGCGCGGATGCCTTCAAGGGGGCCGGACGCGGGACGCGCGCGGGGGGTCGCGTCCCGGCGGAACCGGCCATCAGGCCATGAACATGCGCGCGGCGGAGGCCAGGGTCAGCAATGTGCCGACGCCGATGAAGATCTTGCCGATCAGGGAGCTCTGGTCCCAGGCCGAGCTCTGCTGGCTGCTGGCCATCACCGGCGCCGGCCGCGGCTGCGCCTCGGTTGCGGCGATCACCGCCTTCTGCGGCGGCGGGGTCTCCTGCAAGGCCCGATCGATGTCGTTGAGTTGATCGGGCGCGACGACCTGGCTTTGAGGGTTCTCGGTGCTGGTATTATCGGCGGCTGCCTGGACGTTGTCGTTGGCGCGGTTCGTCATCGCGGAGGCTGCCGCGGCAGTCGGCGTGTCGGCGGCGAGCTGCGCATTGGCGTTGGCGACCTCCGGGGCCAGCTGGCTTGAGGCCGGGACCTGACTGTCGGTCTTGTCGTTCTTGGCCTCGTCGGGCTTGGCCGCCGTGTCCTTCTTGTCGGCCTTGTCCTCGGATTTCTGCCCCGTCTTCCTGCTGTCGGTGCGGCGCGAGTCTTGGCGCCGGTGCTTGGCCGTATCGGCCCCTTTGTCGGCGCTCTCCGATTTGTTGCCTGCGGCCGAGTTCGGCGCCGCCTGTGCGAGGCCCCCGGACAGCAAGACAAGCCCGGCCAAAACGATCAGGGCCGCGCGCGCGCTGGTTTTCATCATGTCGACGATCTCCCCAATTCCGCCCGTCCCGGCAGCGAACAGAGACCCCGGGGCGTGACGACAGCGGGGCAGAAAATGGGAATCTTCGGGCTACACTGGGCAAAAACGCGGCAGACCCCCTCCCGCAGCCGCCCGCCCGATGCAGGACGCACCGATCGGTGTTAAGAGCCGTCGCAGATGTTTGCGGCCGCATCGGTCGCGCGGTCCGGATCTTGATCACGAATTCGTGATATGTTTGGCGCCCGCGTAACAAATTGAAAGAGCGGCCGAATTGCATGGTGAGGGGCGCGCGTGCGCGGACGTGAGGACGAGTGGACCGGCCTGATGCGGTCGGCCATGGCTGGCGATGATGCGGCGTATCATCGTCTGTTGAAGGCAGTCGCGCCGGTGCTGCGGGCCGCCGCGAGGCGTGGCTTGGCGCGGGCGGGTCAGCCGCCCGACCAGGCCGAGGATATCGTGCAGGAGATTCTGTTGGCGGTACATCTGAAGCGGCATACCTGGGACAGCGAAGCCCCCTTCGCGCCCTGGCTGTTTGCGATCGGCCGCAACAAGCTGATCGATGCGCTCCGGCGGCGCGGCAGGCGCGTGTTCGTCAACATCGACGATTTCGCCGAGACGCTGCCGGGCGAGGCGCCGCAGGACACCGCTTCAGCCGGCGAGGTCGCCGCCCAGCTCGGAACCCTGCCGCAGCGTCAGCGCGACGTGCTGCAATCGATCGCGGTCGAGGCCGCCTCGATCAAGGATACGGCGGCAAGGTTGTCGATGAGCGAGGGTGCGGTCCGGGTCGCGCTGCATCGCGGACTTGCGGCGCTGACCGCCAAATTGCGGGACCATTGATCATGGACACCGATCAACTCATTCGCTCGCTCGCCGCCGACAATCCGCATCGCGCGCCCCGCGTCGGCGCCGTGCTGAGCATGGCGCTGCTGGTGGCTGCGCCGCTGTCGATCCTGATCTTTGTGACGTTCTTCGGCGTGCGCGCCGACGTCATGAGCGCCATGCGCAACCCGTTCTTCGACATGAAGTTCGCGGTGACGTTGTCGCTCGCGATCCCCGCCATCATCGTCAGCCTTCATTTGTCGCGTCCCGAAGCCCTGCTGCGCGGCTGGGGCTGGCTGCTGCTGCTTCCCGTCGGGCTGCTCGCCGTGGCGATTGGCAGCGAGGCGATGATGGCGCCGGCGATGCCGATGACGATGCGCCTGGTGGGTAAGAACTCCAGGGTCTGCATGGTCGCGATCCCCGCAATGGCGCTGCCGCTGCTTGCGGGGGCGCTGTTCGGCCTGCGCCACGGCGCGCCGTCTCGTCCCGCGCTCGCCGGAGCGCTCGCAGGGCTGGTGTCGGCGGGACTTGCGGCGACCCTCTATGCCTCGCACTGCACCGACGATTCCCCGCTGTTCGTCGCGACCTGGTACACGCTCGCGACCGCGCTGGTGACGGCGATCGGCGCGGCGGTGGGATCGAGGGTGTTGCGGTATTAAAGCATGATCCGGAAAAGTGCGAAGCGGTTTTCCGGAAAGATCACGCGCAACCAACAACCTAAAGCGCGATGACGATCCATCGAAATCTCATCGCGCTTTAGTCGCGCCGGCTTCATGCCGCCGGCGTCGCGTGCAACTGCATGCGGTGGAAGCGCAGCACCTGTTGCGCGGTCGATGAGCGCAGCGCCTCATAGGTGTCGCGCAGCTTCAGCATGTCGGTCTGCGACCCGCCGGAGAGCTTCTCGCGCAAGGCGATGATGGCGCGCACGCTCGACCATTGCATGCCCGCGGCCTTGGCGAGGATCATCACGCCTTCGGTGCGGCTCTCGATCATCATGGTCTCCGCCGTCTCGACCGCGATCCCCGCGAGCGCGGCCAGCGCCGCGTTCGTCTCGTCGAACTTGCCCTGCTCGGCGAAGGTGGCGACCTGGAGCTCGTTGAGGCGGCCGTCCTCGTGCAGCGACTTCACCAGCGCGCGAGCCATCTCCGTCTGTTTCGTCCTGGCGACGGCGCGAACCCGTTGGGCCGCTTCCTCGACGGCCCTCGACACCTCGTCCGCGAGCTCGGGATGCGCAGTCGCGAGCTTCCTGCGCACGCTCGAGGATGCCTTGGCGACCAGCCTCAGATAGTGATGGCGCGGCAGGTCGGGCCGCAGGCCGATGCAGCCGGCGAGGTCGTCGTCGCGCTCGGCGCGGACGACGAGGTCGGCGAGACTCTCCTCCGAGAACCGCGCGCCCGGATTGCCGGCCGTCGACTGCACCACGTCCTCATTGCCCCGCGCCACCAGCACGTCGGTCAGCGCTTCCGACAGCGTCCGCCGCAGCGAGATCGCCTTGAGATGCGCCTGGTCCCTGGTGCGCGCAATCTCGACCAATGTTGCCTCATCCAGCCGCTCCGACTTCGACAGCACGGGGCCGGAGACTTCGATCACCTCGTCGAGCGCGAGCGTGCGGATGATCTGCGGCGGCGCAGCCGCGATCGGCGCGAGCCGCTCGGCGAGCAGCGCCTTGGCCGACGTCTCGATCTGCTCGATCAGGCACTGGAACACGTCGTCGAACACGCGGATATGGTCGTCGGAATAGTCGACCGCGTTGCCCACGAAGAGATCGGTGACGCGGCGGAGCGTCTCCACCCGGCGTGCGACGGTGCCGTGCGAGAGGGCAGCCTGCAACTCCTCGAGCAGGCTTTCGGATGGTCTTGCGGAATTGGATCTCATTGCTCTGTCCTGGAGCGGTCGGTCCGGCAGCGGCTTCTGTCGCGCCGGAGCAAAAAGGATCGGTCAGCTCGCTGCAATGCAGTTGCGCCCTTGCGCCTTGGCGGAATAGAGCGCGCTGTCGGCGCGCGCGAGAAACGTGTCGGCAGTATCGACGTCGCGCAGCGTCACGACGCCCGCGGAAATGGTCACCCGCATGCTGGGGGAGAACGCGCCCCAGTCGAGATCGGCGACGATGCCGCGCAGGCGCTCGAGCGTGCGGAGCGCGACGTCGCCCGACGTATCCGGCAGCAGCAGCAGGAATTCCTCGCCGCCGTAGCGGCCGAAACTGTCGGCCGGGCGGATGTTGGCGAAAATGGTGATCGCGAAGGTGCGCAGCACCTCATCGCCAATGGGATGGCCGTAAGCGTCGTTGATGCGCTTGAACCAGTCGAGATCGATCAGCGCGATCGCGAAGGGCGTGGATGCCCGCCGCGACTTTTCGATCTCGGTGTCGAGAAGCCGCATGATGCAGCGGCGGTTGTAGGAGCCGGTGAGCTCGTCGAGCTCGGCCAGTTCCTCGATGCGTCGATAGGCGGCCTTCAATTCGATGCTGCGCTTGTACAGGATCTTGCGTAACGTGGCGCCGAACAGGCCGAGGAAGGCGCACTGCCCGATCACCAGCACGAAGCAGAGCATCGAGGCGGTCCGCTGCAGCCGGGTCGCGACCGGCAGTCCGATCGGCAGGTCCGATCCCAGGAAAACCACGGTGAGCCCGCAGGTGGCGAGGCCCCAGGTGAGCATGGCCTGGCTCGACGTCATCCGCAGCGTGCCGAACGCGAAGATCAGAAACAATACGGCAAGGAACGCGACCCCGATGGTGGGCACCGCGAGCAGGAACACCAGTTGCAGCGCCATATGCAGCGAGATCTGATAGACGGTGAGGTAATGATCGTCGAAACGGTCGCCGAAACCGGCCTCCGACAGCACCGTGAAAGTCCCGATGATCAGAAGGCCGCCGAGCCAGAACAGCGTCGGAACGGCCATGGAGACCGCGCCGTCATAGGCGTAGAGCAGCAGGACCGCGCCGCCCAGCGAGTAGCTCGCGACCTGGCCGATATACATCTGGCGACGCTGCCAGACGCGGCGCGCCCTGACCTCGGGCGCCGTCGTCTCGGGCGCAAGGACGAGATCCGCGACCTCTGCGGCATTCCTCTCTGGAAAGGACGTCGCGGCCGTACCCATGGTCCCGCCAATGGTGGATGTCAGCGTAAAAACCTACGTGGCAAGCCTTTAGGTTTGGTATCCTTTGAAATCGAATCCGAACCGTGCAGCAGGGAACAAGGCGATCATCTAGCGTGAGAATTTTACCGATGATCACGCATCGTGTGCGCTGCGGTCGAGCCGAAGCGAGGCTTGGCGCGACAAAGGTGGTGCGGGGCTGCTATGGAACCGGATGAGGCCGGGCTGCCTATGTCCGGGCAGGCATTCCGCAGGGAATATCGCAGTATTATGGTACCGATTCGGATGAGCGACGCTGACCACCACGGGTGGGACAAGAAAAATGCCCGGATGTGGGGTAGCTCACACAAGCCCCCGTATGACTGCGGTAGGTTCAACAATATTGCCCCCCACATCGAACCGGCCACCGCATCGACCCGACCAACCTTGCGAGACGGCCATTGAGCGCGACACAGGCGGCTTCAGACGAGATCCTGATCGCCAGGATCGCTCAAGGTGACCGGCTCGCCATGCAGGTGCTGTACGGGCGGCACCATGTCAGGGTTTACCGGTTCGGGCTGAGGCTCGTGCGGGACGAGCAGGCGGCGGAAGACCTCATCAGCGAGGTGTTTCTCGACGTCTGGCGTCAAGCGGGCAAATTCGAGGGCCGATCTGCCGTTTCCACCTGGCTGCTGGCAATCACCCGATTCAAGGCCCTGTCTGCGCTCCGGCGCAGGAAGGATTTCGAGCTGGACGAAGACGCCGCCAACGCGATCGAGGATACGTCCGACGATCCGGAAACGGTGGTGCAGAAGAAGGATACCAGTGAGGCGTTGCGGGAGTGTCTGACGGGCCTCTCGCCGGATCATCGGGAAATCGTCGATCTCGTCTACTACCACGAGAAGTCCGTGGAAGAGGTGGCCGAAATCGTCGGGATACCAGAGAACACTGTGAAGACGCGCTTGTTCTATGCGCGCAAGAAACTGGCCGAACTGCTGAAGGCAGCCGGCGTCGAGCGAGGCTGGCCATGATGGCTTTGAGCAAGAAGATGCTGGAGCAAGAGCCCAGTGAAATTGAACTGCTGCTGCCCTGGCACGCTGCCGGCACGCTGAACGCGCGCGATGCGCGCCGTGTCGAGGAAGCGCTGGCGCGCGATCCGGACCTGGCGAAGCAATATGCGGCGATCCGCGGCGAGTACGAAGAGACCATTCATCTGAACGAGAGCCTGGGCGCTCCGTCGGCGCGCGCGATGCAGAAGCTGTTCGCCGCGATCGATGCCGAGCCGGCGAGGGCGAGCGGCTCGCTGCCGCTGTCGGCGCGTATCTCGACCTTCTTCGCGAGCTTGTCGCCGCGCACGCTGGCGTGGTCGGCGAGCCTCGGTGCCGTCGCGCTCGTGCTGCAGGCCGGCATCATCGGCGCCGTGCTGATGAAGAACCAGCCGGCGACCTTCCAGACCGCTTCGCTCTCGACCAGCGCACCGATCACGCGCGAGCTTGGTAGCGCCGCCGCGCCGGCGCGCGCGCTGGTGCGCTTCACCCCCGAGGCGCGCGTCGCCGACATCACCGCGCTGCTCGACAGCTACCAGGCTTCGATCATCGGCGATGCCAAGGGCGGCATGTTCCGCCTCCAGTTCGACAAGGCGATGAGCCAGGACGAGCTCGCTTCGCTGCTCGGCAGGATGCAGCGCGAGAAGTTCGTCAACCTCGCCGTCGCGGCGCCCTAGGCGCGCCGCCGAGCCGATGACGGGCAAATCCGAGAGCAGGGTGCGCACTGGGGCCCGCGCTTCATCCGTCGGCGTTGCGCTTCTGGTCGCCTTCTGTTTCGGCGTGGAGCTTGCGCAGGCGCAGGCGATCATGCGCACGCCGACGATCAGCGTTCCCTCGCGCACGCCGACCGTCTCTCCAAACATCACCCCGCGGGTCAGCCCGAACATCGCTGCGCGCGCGGTGAGCGTTGGCCGCGGCACGCGGACGATGGCGAGCATTCCCACGACGTCGCGCATCCGGCCGACGACGCCGGTGCTGCCCCATGCGCGTTACTCGCCGAATCTCTATCCGGCCTGCACCGCAGCCTATCGCAGTGCCGACGGCGAATGTCTGGCGCAGCCGAACGCGGGCGGCGAGGGCACCGGAAAATCCGGCAAGAAGAGCGCCGGCAAAGGGCGTGGGAACAACACGCCGGTGGTGCTGACCTCGCGCAGCTTCGCAGGCGAATTCGTCGCCGAGATCGACGGCGCGCTGTCGACGGCCGAGGCCGACGAGCTGGCGCGTCGCCACGGCCTGACCCGCCTCGCTTCCGAGAATTTCCCGCTGATCGGAGCCACGTTCGGCCTGTTCCGCATCGCCGACGGCCGGCCCTATGAGACCGTGCGGCGCGAATTCGCGGCCGACGGCAGCGTGCGCTCGCTGCAGCCGAACTTCCGCTACGTGCTCCAGGACCAGAAATCGTCGGCCGCCACCGAGGGCGATCCTGCGCAATACGCGTTGGCAAAGCTGCGCCTGCCGCAGGCGCATACGTTGGCGCACGGGGCCAACGTCACGATCGCCGTAATCGATTCCGGCATCGACGCCCGGCATCCCGAGCTCGCCAATTCCGTCGCCGACAATTTCGACGCGCTCGGCAGTGCCGAAGGGCCGCACGTCCATGGCACCGGCATCGCCGGGGCGATCGCGGCCCATGCCCGTCTGATGGGAAGCGCCCCCGAGGCCCGTATCATCGCCATCCGCGCCTTCGGCGGTGCCAATGGCGGTGCGGAGAGCTCGTCCTATATCATCCTGCGTTCCCTGAATTACGCCGCCGAGCACGGCGCGCAGATCGTCAACATGAGCTTTGCCGGTCCGAAGGACGCGGTGATCGAGCGCGCGATCGCGGCGACGGCCGCGCGTGGTCTCGTGCTGATCGCAGCGGCCGGCAATGCGGGCGCGAAATCGCCCCCGCTCTATCCGGCGGCCAACCCCAACGTGATTGCGGTCAGTGCGACGGATCGGCAGGACAGGCTGTTCTCCGCCTCCAACCGCGGCAACTACATCGCCGTCGCGGCCCCCGGCGTCGACATCTTCCTGCCGGCACCCGACGGCAAATACCAGGTGACGTCGGGAACCTCGTTCTCGGCCGCCTATGTCTCAGGCGTCGCGGCGCTGCTGCTCGAGCGCAACCACACACTCAAGCCGGAAGCGCTGCGCATGACGCTGGTCAAGACCGCACGCGACCTCGGCTCGCCCGGGCGTGACGACCTCTTCGGTGACGGCCAGGCGGACGCGTTTGCCGCCGTCATGGCTGTTCCTGCCGACAGCGCGACGCCGGTCGCTGCTGCCCCCGGTACAACAAAACGTGAAGATGCTCCGAAGCGTCGCGACGAGCCGGGCATACGCGCGATCGAGCAGCCTTCGTTGTCGAGCGCGGAGGATAAATCCGCGGTTTCTCAGGCAGATAGGCCGGCGGCGCGATAGCGGTCGCGACAAATCTGCGCGACGGGACGGCGTCAAAAAAGCGAACCCCCGGATTGAACGTTCAGCCCGCTGCCCCGACCAACTGATGTGGGAGCGGTCATCCCTCCCCATCAGTCATATCAGGCGCGAGCGCCCATCCACCCCAAGCGCCCATATGGCTCGACCCGTCCGGTTGTCCCCCCGGACGGGTCTCTTCTTTTCAGAGCGTTTTCGAGCGAAGCGGGTGCCGGTTCGCGTGAAGAAAACGCGTCAAGACAAGATTCTGGCGTCCGATTTTTCGAAGCTTCGCATCCGTTCAGCTTGCAGTTGAAGGTCGCCGTGGCCTCGGTCGCCGTCGCGAGCGAGTCCCGCCGCAACTCCGTCATGCTTGTGCGAAGCTTGACTCGAAAACACGGAAAATCACCGCACGACTACGGTGTTTGACGACGAATGCCGCGTCGTTGCTGGACAAGTCAAAACTTTTCCACAAAATATTCATGTCGCGTCTAAATTGATTCGTGTGCGTTGCGTCCCCCGCGTCCGTGTTTTCTCCTGACGGGCTGGTTCATGACACATCGCCAAGAATTTGCTCGCGAAGAGTTCGTTCGCGACGCGGCCGGCAGCCGCCAAATCGCGGCACGCTGGTGCGCTCTCGCCGAGCAGCGCCTGCAACATCTCTCCGAGATGTTTGAGACCGGCCGCTGGCGCCGCTATCATTCCGAGATCGCCTTCCTCGAAAACATCCAGGAAGCCAAGCGCGCCGTCCAGACTTGGCGCGCCCTTGCGACGGGGGCGGACGTCGCCGAGGCGGCTGCGAGCGTGACGCCGGCATTCGGTTGGTCGCCGGCGACGATGCCTCGCATGGCGCCGCGCGAGCAGCAGGCGCAAACGATGCAGCCCAAGGCCGTTCACATCGCTCCCGAGACCGTCATGCCGGTGAGGCTCGATCCGAAGCCCGACGTGCTCGCGGAGATCACCGAAGCCCCGATCGCGCCGCTTGCTATGCCCGTAGCTTGGCCGTCGTTCACCGCGCCTGCCGAGATGCCGCCGCTGAGGGCACCCGCTGCAAAGGCACCGTTCACTGCGCCTGCCGTGAGATCGCCGCTCGCGGAGCCGGCCGCAACACGGCCATTCGCCGCGCCGGAAGTGAGGCCGCCGGTGCCTGCCACGAAGCCGCCGAAGACCGCGCCCGCAGCGATGGCGGCGCTCCTGCCGCAGTTCGCCCCGCCCCCCGAGGAAATCGTCGCCGCCCCCGAGCGCGTCGTGGAATTCACTTTCAGCCTCGACGGCCTGGAAGCGAAGTACCCGCTGCTGCGGAACGCCTTCTAGCGCCGCACCGCATTGCCGCCGACCACCAGCTGCGCAAAACGTTGTGCGCCGTCGGCCGATAGATCCGACGTCACCGCGCGGGCGTGATCGAGGCCGACCACGGCGCCGCGCGGCGTCTCGGAGATCATGTTGTTGTTGACGAGCGCGGTGCCGGCGCCCGGCAGTACGGAGACGCCGACGCCGGCCAGCGCCTTGCGGATCACGTTGCCCGTGATCGCGACGTCGCGCAGATATCTGCCCCAGCCGGCGACGATGCCGTAGGACGGCGCGTTCTCGATCACGTTGCCGGTCACCGAAGAATCCGCCTCGATGTAGATGCCGACGCCGGCATCATCGTCGGGCACGGTGCCGATCGGCCGCTTCGGGATCAGGTTGCGGATGATGTTGCCCTGGACCACCGCGATGCGGCCGCCCTCGTTGAAATTGCAGACCGAGACGCCGACGGCCGCGCCGTCCACGATGTTGTTGGCGATCACCGCGGCCTCGAATGCGAACTCGGAATAGAGCGCGACCTCGCGCACGTCGCTGACGCTGTTGCCACTGATGTGGATGTTCGAAGCCGAGTTGCCGCGCACCGCCGAATAGTCGCAATTCCTGATACGGTTGCCGCGCACGATCACGTTGCTGGCGCGAAAGGCGTTGATGGCGTTGCCGTACTGGCCCGAGCCGCCGGGGCCGGCCTTGATGTTCTCGATGCGGTTGTCGACGACCAGCGTGCCGTCATCCCCGATCGAGGTGCGCAGGATCTCGATCCCGTTGTCGTTGGTGCCGAGAATCGTGTTGCGGCAGACGCTGAGGCCCCTGGCGTCGAACGACACGACCGCTGTCACCGCGATGTCGGTGAAGATATTGCCGGAGATGTCGCCCGCGACCTGCTCGAGCCAGATGCCGCTGCCGCCCGAGCTCGTGATAGCGCATTCGCTGATGCGGACGTCGCGCCCGCCGAGGGCGTGGATCAGGCCGCGCCGTGTCGGCAGCGGGATACCGCCGCCGTCGAAAGTGATGCCGGTGAGGCCGATCGCATCGGAGCCGTCGCTCTGGATCGCCGAGGCGCCGCCGGTGAAGACGAGCTTGGTCGCGCCGCGCACGCCGATCAGCTGCGCGCCGTTCGGCAGCCGCAACAGACCGGTCCGGTACACGCCGGGTGGCAAGGCGAGCGGCAATTGCGCCCGCGCGGCCTCGTCGATTGCACGCTGCAGCGCGCGGGTCTGGTCCTCGCTGCTGCCGGGCCGCACACCATATTGCGTGACATCGCGGCCGAGCAGCGACGTCAGCGGCGCGGCGCGAGCGGCATCGGCCGGCATGGCCAGCGCACCGGCAATGCCCGCGGTCGAAGCCCCGATGAGATGACGGCGATTGAGGTTCATGACGCGTCCTCCGGCGGACGCGGGAGGTGTCCGCAGCGGTTTCGTAGCGCAGCAGGGCGAGGACCGTGAGGATTGTTCGCGGTAGGGTTAAATGTTTACGCAAAAGACGGTGCCGTAGGACCTCCTAGCCTTGGTCAAGAGGTTTCATGCCTTAATGCAACAGAGTAGCGCAGTGCTCACCGCTGTCCAGGACGCTTCGCGCCGGCTACGCCGGTGCCGATGGCATCCTGGACAGCGGCTG